>NZ_JBSFCK010000023.1:0-99451 GCF_053593435.1 Streptomyces sp. NPDC002306 | reverse complement strand
TGTCGACCGGCTACCGCCCGCAGTTCTACATCCGCACCGCGGACGTGGTCGGCGACGTCGACCTCGGCGACCGGCCCTCGACCGGCTCGGCGACCGGCTGGTGCGGCTCCTGAAGGTGATGCTGACCCTGACGCCGATGCCGCCCGGGATACGGCTGCTGGACGTAGGCCTGCTCCTCCTGACCGCCGTACTCATAGCCCTGCCCGGGCGCGTAGCCGTACTCGTACCCGTACTCATATCCGTACCCCTGCTGCGGATACCCCCACTGGTACGGCTGCTGCTGTTCCGCGTCCCAGCTCATCGGCTCGCCCCCGCCGGGGTGCCGACCTCGCCGGTGCGCTTGAGCTTCTGCCAGCGCAGCCGGCCACCGGTGAGGGCGGTGATACAGGAGTGGATGAGGACGAGGTACATCATCTGGCGGTAGGCCAGCTGCTGGAGCGGCATCATCAGCAGGTAGCGGTACCTCTCCCGGTCGAGCCGGAAGGCGTACGCGGCGCAGAAGAGCTGCACGCCCAGCACCGCCAGCCACGCGTACAGCGCCGCCTGGAAGTCGACGAAGATCATCGAGTAGACGGTGAACACGTCGATGAGCGGGGCGAAGACCGGCGTGATGATCTGGAAGATCACGACCAGTGGCATGCCGACCCGGCCGAAGCGGCCGGACGGCCCCCTGTCCGTGAGGGACTTGCGGTGCTTCCACAGCGCCTGCATGGTGCCGTACGACCACCGGTAGCGCTGGGACCACAGCTGCTGGAGCGAACCGGGCGCCTCGGTCCAGGCCTTGGCGTGCTCCTGGTAGACGACCCGCCAGCCGCCGCGGTGCATGGCGATGGTGATGTCGGTGTCCTCGGCGAGGGTGTCCTCGCTCATACCGCCGACGTCCAGCACGGCGTCCCGGCGGAAGGCGCCGATCGCGCCGGGGATGGTGGGCATGCAGCGCAGCAGGTCGTACATGCGGCGGTCGAGGTTGAAGCCCATCACGTACTCGATGTGCTGCCAGGCGCCGATGATCGTGTCGCGGTTGCCGACCTTGGCGTTGCCCGCGACAGCGCCGACCTCGGGGTCGGCGAAGGGCTGCACGAGCTGGTGCACGGCGTCCGGCTCGAAGACGGTGTCGCCGTCCATCATCACGACGAGGTCGTGGCTCGCGCTGCGCACGCCGTTGTTGAGGGCGGCGGGTTTGCCCGCGTTCTCCTGGCGGATGACGCGGACGTTCGTCATGCCGAGCGACTCGGCCGCACCGCGCGCGATCTCCGACGTACCGTCCGTGGAGCCGTCGTCGACGACGATGATCTCGATCGGATGGGTGCTCCGCGCCAGCGACGCGAGCGTGTTGGCGATGCACTCCTTCTCGTTGTACGCGGGCACGATCACGCTGACCGGCCGGGTGACCCTCGGCCCCCAGCCGAAGCGGCGTCTGTTGCGCTGCCGGTAGTGGCGGCGGGCCAGGATCAGCATCATCCCGAAGCGGCCCATGACGGCGACGCCCACGGCCAGGAGCCCGACCGAGAGCACGGGTACCGTCCACTCGGCGACGGCGACCGCCACGATCAGGGCCTTGCCCTCGTAGAGGGTGGCGCCGGTGGCCTGCCGGTGGGCGGCCTGGAGCCGGGAGGCGGTACCGGTGGTGGTGCCGGCGCCGTTCGGCCGGGTCCCGCCGGGCTGCTCGCCGGTCACCCCGGTCTCGGCGACGCCCGCCGCCCGCTCCTCGTCCGAACCGGCACCCGACCCCGAACCGGAACCCGACCCCCCGGCGGACCCCGACCCCGCGTCCGCCGCGGCGTCCTCCTGCATGACGCCGCTGATGGTGGTGAAGGTGTAGCCCTTCGCCTTCATCTTCTTGATGTACTGCGGCAGCGCCTTGATCGTCTGCGAGCGTTCGCCGCCCGCGTCGTGGAACAGGACCGACGCGCCGTCGGTGCCGCTCGGCGTGGCCCACTTGACGATGTTCGAGACGCCCGGCTTCTTCCAGTCGTCGCTGTCGGTGTCGACGAAGACGCTGGTGTAGCCGTCCTCGCCGAGCTTCTTGTAGACGGGCCAGCTGTAGTCGTCGATCGCGTCCGTCTCCGAGGAGTACGGCGCGCGGAACAGTGTGGTGGTGATGCCGGCCGCGCCCGCCAGCGCGAGTTGTGTCTGTTCCAATTCCCGGTCGACGCGGGCGTCACTCTGGTACGAAAGGTCGACATGGGTGAAAGTGTGGACACCGACCTCGTTGCCCTGATCGACCATCGTCTTCACGATGCCCGGGTAACGCGAGACCATCGAGCCGACCAGGAAGAACGTGCCGGGGATGTCGTTCTCCTGGAGGATCTTCAGGACCTGGGGGGTCCAGGTGGGGTTCGGGCCGTCGTCGAAGGTGAGGGCGATCGTCTTGTCCGGTACGGAGACGCTCGTGGCCTGACCGCCGCGGAAGGTGAGGATCGGGCCGCCGTCGAGGATCTTGGCGGGGACCTTGTCGGCGCCGGCTCCGTCGCGGACCCGCTCGTCGCCGCCGACCTCGGCGCGCAGATAGCCGTCGAGCAGCATCACGCAGGTCAGGGCGAGCAGGAGCAGCAACGCGAGGATGACACGCGGTTTCTGCAACGCGGCGGCCCTGCCCGCCGCACGTTCGAAACGGGTGGGGGCGCGCCGTCGGCGGCGGGAGGAATTCGTCGTCATGAGGGTGGCTGCGCTCCGGTCAGTCGGTGGCCGCGACGGCGGACGCGGAGGAGGTCGGCGGGGTGGCGGCGTCCGAGGGGGAAGCCGACGGGATGCCGCTGGGCCGGCCGATCCGGCTGCCGGTACCGCCGTCGGGCCGGAGGCCGCCCGGACCCCGCCCACCGCGCGCGTCGCCGCCGAACGGCAGCAGCGAGGACGGGTTCAGCGAGGTGCCCCAGCCCATGAAGGCGGCGCCGAGCACACCCGCGTACGCGAGGCAGACGACGCCGAGGAGGAGGCCGATCCGACGCAGCAGCTTCGATCTGCGTCCTGAGTTGTCAACGAACACGGGCCCCTCTGCGGAGGCGTCGCCGCGTTTGCGACGGCGACCACGGTCGGCGCCACGACTTTCGATGGCGGTCTCTGAATACATTCCACGGATAGTAGGGAGTCATTGTGTGCCGACCTCTTTGGCTTGCTTGTGAAGCGGCCATGAGGAATACGTCAACCTGTCTTCTTCCTGAGAGAAACCCGAAATACCTGCGTGACCCCACGCCGGAAGGGACGGGCTTAATGCCCTTTTCGCGAGGGCGATTTGCCCTCATCGCCCGGTCTTTCCTTCGGAAAGCCTGTGCGTTTCCTGTCCATGAACGACCACAGCCCGGTGTGAGACATTTCCACTCGGCAATCACGCTTTGTTTCCACGCTGAGACAGAAATCATGAGAGCGGGTGCATACGCGATGAGGGGTTTCCTGAGGCCGGTGGCCGGGCTGACCTGTCTGTTCGCCCTTGCCATGACAGGGTGCTCCGCGGGGTCCGGCGACGTGTCGGACGCGGCACCCGCGGCACCGGAGGAGACCAGCGCCGCACCCTCGCAGACCGCGTCGGAGAGCGCGACGCCGAGCACGGCGTACGAGCCGTACGTCAGCGCGGGAGAGGCGTCCGGGACCGACTCCGCGGGCTCTCCGACGACGTACAACCTGGCTTTCGTGATCTCGGACGGCAACAGTTGTACGCCGAAGTGGAACGGCACCGAGGTCATCGGGGACCCGGCCGTGAAGTCCCGCGTCTCGAAGCTGGCGGAGTCCGGCGCCGCGGTGCGCGTCTCCTTCGGCGGGGCCTCCGGCAAGGAACTGGCGTCGGTCTGCGACAGCGCCTCCGAGCTGGCGGACGCCTATGGCGCGGCACTGGACGCGGTGGGCGCGACCCGGGCCGACTTCGACATCGAGGGCACCCAACTGACCGACTCCGCCTCGGTCGCCCTGCGTTCCGAGGCGATCGCCTCGCTGCAGAAGGACCGTCCCGGCCTCGAAGTCTCCTTCACCCTCCCCGTGATGCCGGAAGGGCTCGACTCCGACGGTCTCGCGCTGCTGGACTCCGCCAACAAGTACGACGTCCAGGTCTCCGTGGTGAACATCATGACGATGAACTACGGGGAGTCGTACGCCGCCGACATGGGCGAGTACGCGCTCACCTCGGCCAAGGCCACCCACACCCAGCTGAAGGACGTCTTCGGTCTGTCGGACGCGGCCGCCTGGCGGGGCATGGCCCTCACCTCGATGATCGGCGTGAACGACGTCGACAACGAGACGTTCTCGCTGTCGGACGCGGCCGAGGTGCGGACGTTCGCCGAGGAGAAGGAGATCGCCTGGGTGTCCATGTGGTCCACCTTCCGCGACCAGCAGTGCGCGGCCGGCCAGGCGTCACAGGACGACGCGGCGACCAATTGCAGCGGGGTGAAGCAGAGTTCGGGGGCGTTCGCGCAGGCGCTGTCGGGCTAGACCCGCGGCCGATGCCCTGCCGGGCCGGGTCTGCCGCGCCGTGCCGGGGCCGGACCGCGGGCGACGGGCGGCACCCCGCGACGGGCCTACCTGCGCCGGTGCACCAGACGACCCGCGACGACCGTGGCCACGCAGGTCGCGGCCCCGCGCTCCAGCAGGGCCGCCTCGTCCGGGACGTCGAACACGGCGAACGTCGCGATCCCGGTGGGCGTCGTGATCCCGGCGGGCGTCGTGATCCCGGCGGGCGTCGTGATCCCGGCGGACGCGAGCGGTCGCGAACCCGCCTCCACCCGACGCCCGTCGGACGGACCCGCCTGCGGGTCCACCCCCACCGCCCGCCCGGCAGCGGTCAACGGCCCCGCGAACGCCGCCGCCAGGCTCTCCGCCGAGGCCAGCGGGTCCAGGGACGGGGGTCCGGTGGGCGGTGCGAGGCGTGGCTCGACGGTGATCCCCGCGCGGCGCACCGCGTCGAGCACCGCGGGCCGCCGCCCCAACGCGCCCGCCACGGCGGCGGTTCCGTGCGCCAGCATCCGCTGTGCCCCGCGCCGCGCGCTCGCGCCCCAGCGGGCGTCGGTCATGGCGAGCGCGGCGAGGGCCTCACCGGTGAGCGGTTCGACGCCCAGTTCGTCGGCCTCGCGCGGGTCGGGATGGTAGGCCCGCTCCAGCAGTTCGGGCCCGTACGGGTTCAGCAGGCCGGGGGTGAGCAGCCCCGGCCAGCGGCGGACGCGGGCCGTCGGGTGCCCGGCCGCCAGTTCCTCGTAGGGACCGACGGCCGCCAGTCGCGGACCGTCGACGAGTACCGCGCCGCCCGGCAGGACGGGCCGCCCGTCCCCTGTGGCCACCAGGTCGGCGGCGTGGATCGTCAGCACGCGCGGGTCAGTTGGGCGCGAGCAGCTTCAGCTCGGGGTGCGCCGTACCGCCTTCGATCGCCGTGGACGAGATGTGCGACATGACGCGCTCGTCGACGGGGTCGTCCGCCGGGTCGTCGTGCACGACGATGTGCTCGTACGTCGTGGTCCGCTGGGCCGGGACCCGTCCCGCCTTGCGGATCAGGTCGATGATCTCCAGGCGGTTGGAGCGGTGCTTGGCGCCGGCGGAGGAGACGACGTTCTCCTCCAGCATGATCGAGCCGAGGTCGTCGGCGCCGTAGTGCAGGGACAGCTGGCCGACCTCCTTGCCGGTGGTCAGCCACGAGCCCTGGATGTGGGCGACGTTGTCCATGAACAGCCGCGCGATGGCGATCATCCGCAGGTACTCGAAGAGCGTGGCCTGGGTGCGGCCCTTCAGGTGGTTGTTCTCGGGCTGGTAGGTGTACGGGATGAAGGCGCGGAAGCCGCCCGTACGGTCCTGGACGTCACGGATCATCCGCAGGTGCTCGATGCGTTCGGCGTTGGTCTCACCGGTGCCCATGAGCATCGTGGAGGTGGACTCGACGCCCAGCTCGTGCGCGGTCTCCATGATCTCCAGCCAGCGTTCGCCGCTCTCCTTCAGCGGGGCGATCGCCTTGCGCGGCCGCTCGGGCAGCAACTCGGCGCCGGCCCCCGCGAAGGAGTCGAGACCGGCCGCGTGGATCCGGGTGATGGCCTCCTCGACCGACACCTTCGAGATCCGGGCCATGTGCTCGACCTCGCTCGCCCCCAGGCTGTGGATGACGAGCTGCGGGAACTCCCGCTTGATGGCGGCGAAGTGCTTCTCGTAGTACTCGACGCCGTAGTCCGGGTGGTGTCCGCCCTGGAACATGATCTGGGTGCCGCCCAGTTCGACGGTCTCGGCGCAGCGGCGCAGGATGTCGTCGAGGTCTCGGCTCCAGCCCTTGGCGGTGTCCTTGGGGGCCGCGTAGAACGCGCAGAACCTGCACGCCGTGACGCACACGTTCGTGTAGTTGATGTTGCGCTCGATGATGTACGTCGCGATGTGCTCCGTACCGGCGTACCGGCGGCGGCGTACGGCGTCGGCGGCGGCGCCCAGCGCGTGCAGCGGGGCGTCACGGTAGAGGACGAGCGCCTCCTCCGGCGTGATGCGTCCGCCCGCCGCCGCACGGTCGAGCACGGCTGTGACATCAAAAGACGTGAGCTCGGCCTTCTCGGTCACCGGAGCGTCCCTTTCGTCAAGGCTTGTGGACGGACCGAGCCAGCCTACGCCAGCCGCTTCGTCCCGCCTGCGTCAGGCCGCGTACGCGCCGATCAGCAGCCCCGCGAAGGCCCCCGCGATCAGGAACGGCCCGAACGCGATGGACGTCTTGCGCCCGGCGCCCCGCGCGACGACGAGGACCCCGCCGTACACGGCTCCGAACAGGAATCCGGCGAAGGTGCCGAGCATCACCGTCGGCCAGCCGTACCAGCCGAGGACGGCGCCGGTGCCGAGGGCCAGCTTCACATCGCCGAAGCCCATCCCGCCGGGGTTGATGAGGAACAGCACGAAGTAGCCGCCGCCGAGGGCCAGCGCGCCCCACAGCGCGGTGAGCCAGTCGCCCGCGTGCTCCGGCAGCAGGGCGGCCACGCCCAGCAGGGCGAGGGCGGCGGCCGCGAACGGCAGGGTGAGGACGTCGGGCAGCCGCTGCACCCGGAAGTCGACGACCGCCAGCAGCACGCCGACGGGCGCGAGCAGCAGCCACACGACGAGCTCGGGCCGGGTGCCGGTGGCGGCGGCGAGGGCCGCGCACACCAGCGCGGTGGCGAGGGCGAGCGGCGCGGTGCCGGGGCCGTACCAGGACTCGGCGCGCGGGCACCGCGCGCACCGTGCCACTCCGGCCCACCCCGGGACGGGATGCCCGCCCGGGCAGTCCTGGCGCCACGCCTCCCCCGGCGGCACGGAGAAGCGGTGCGCGGGCCGGGGCAGCAGCAAGCCGGTCGCCGCGCCCCACAGGGCGGCGACCAGGACGACCGCCAGGAGGGTGTTCATCCCGCCGCGGCGACGCCGTCGCGCCAGGTCGGCAGCAGTTCGTCGAGCAGTGCCTCGGTACGCGGCGGCAGGCCGCGCGCCCCGCTGCGGCCGACGAGGTCGGCGGCCAGCGCCGTCAGCCGCTCCGTGTCGTCGGTGGCGTGCGTGGCGCGCAGCAGCTCGTGCCAGAGCCGCTCGTCGGCCGGGGCGGTCCGCACGGCCGCGTCCAGCGCCTCGATGGCCTTCTCGGCGCGGCCCTTCTCCAGGTGGAACTCGGACAGCGCGAGCCCGATGTCGGCGACGAGCAGCGGCAGCTGGGCGTCGACGATCTCGTGGTTGAGCCAGCGGTAGCGGCCCTCGGCCCGGTCGGCGAGCAGCGGGCCGCGCACCAGCACCAGCGCGTCGGTGAGCAGCCGGCCGCGCACGACCCGGCTGTCGACGCCCTTGCCCTGGGTGGCCTCGTGGTAGAGCGAACGCAGCACGTCCAGGTCGGAGACGACGGACTCGGCGAGGGTGAGCCGTCCGGTCGCGTCGGCGGTGAGCCGGGGCGAACCGTCCGGGTCGGTGCCCAGCCAGTCGCGCAGCCGGTCGATGAGCGCGTCGCGGACGTCGTCGGTGACACCGCGCGGCCACAGCGCGGAGGACAGCACGCGCGGGTGCACGCCCTCGCGGTGCAGGAGCAGCAGGGCCAGCGCCTCGTGGAGCAGCGCGCTGCGCTCCCCGTCGGGAGCGTCCAGACCGATGATCTCGTACGAGCCCACGAGCCGCGCGTACACCGCGGGCCGCCCCTGCTCGCTGATGTCGACGAGGAACGGCGGGGTGGTCGTCGGCCCGTCCGGGCCCTGCTCGGGGTCGGCCTGCACGAACAGCTCGACCACGGCACGCTGCTGGGCCACCGGCAGCATCTGGGCCGCCAGTTCCAGGCCGAGCAGCGGGGCGCGCAGGGTGCCCTCGCCAGTGATCTCCATCTCCCAGGCGGCGCCGGGCAGTTGACCGCTCTCGGCGCCGACCAGGTAGCCGATGCCGAGACGGCTTGCGTCGGCGGCGAGTTCGGCAAGCTTGACGGCGTCCTCGGCGGACGGCTGGGCGGCAAGCAGCACCAGGTGCGGGGCCCAACGGGTGTGCTGGGCGGGGCCGGTGCGTCCGACGAGGACGGAGTCGTGTCCGGCGGCGCCGAGCGCGCCGCGCCGCTGCCGGGTCTCGGCCTCCATCGTCTCGATCAGCGCCTCGATGCCGTCGAGGTGGCGCAGCCGGTTGGGCGCGAGCGGGGTGAGGTCCTGCCCGAACCCGACGAGCGTGATGGTCATCCGGTCCGACCAGCCGTTGGTGGCGAGTTCGGCGGCGACGGACGCGAACACGGCGGCCCGGTCGGCCTCACGGCCGCTCAGCGAGACGATGCCGGGCACGGCCTCCAGGTTGAGCAGCAGCCGCGAGTCGTCCATCGTGCCGAGGCTGACCAGGCCGGGGTAGGGAGCGGCGGTGTCGAGGTCGCCGTACCGCTCGGCGTCGCTGCGGGCCAGCACCCAGAACGTCTGGTCCTGGCCGAGCTGCCACGGCGTGGGCGGCTTGCCCGCGGGCTGGGCGAGCTGGAGGTGCAGGTCGCCGTTGCTGAGCCAGGCCGCGTACACGGTGGGCAGGGCGCGTGACTCGTCGGCGAGGGAGGCGGCGAGGCCGCGCAGCGACCGGTCGAGCAGCCGTACGCCCTCGGGGTCGGCGCCGACGAGCAGCGCGTCCTGGACGTCCAGGGCGTCGCCCGTCGGGATCGGCGGCTCCATGCCGCGACGGCCGCCGAGGGTTCCCATCGCCGACTGCCACAGCGCCTGACGGCGCCGGCGGCCGAGGGCGCCGAGCAGTCCGGCGGCCAGGAGCGGCGCCCCGAGCAGGGCCTCGGGCAGCCCGAAGGAGGAGCTGTCCGACTCGGGCGCGGAGGCCCGCTGGTGCTGCTCGTGCCGCTGTCCGCCGTCCCCGGCGGGCCGCTGCTCGGGCAGCGCCGCCCGTGAGGCACCGGCCCCCTGCTGGTGGCCGCCGCCCTGCGCGTGGTCCCCCGACTTGGCGTAGTCGTGGATCTGCCGCTGGACCTCGGGCGAGACCGTGGCGGGGGCGTCGGGCATCTCCACGAGGTCGCCGCCCCGCGCGTCCCCGGGCATCTCCATGATCCAGCCGGGCCGGATGAGACTGGCCTCGGACAGCCGTGAACCGTCCGGCTGCACCCGGTCCTTGTTGAGCTGGTAGATCTCCTTGTACCGGCGCCCGTCGCCGAGGTGCCGCTGGGCGATCTCCCACAGGGAGTCGTGGTGGCGCCCCTCGGGCGGCTGGATCCGGTAGTACTTCGTGTCAGCGGCCTTGGCCGGGCCGCTGTCGGCGTCGGCCTGGGCGTGGGACGCCTGCTCGGCGAGGGCGGCCGCGGTGGACGCGGCCTGCTCCTGCTGCTGCGCGAACAGTCCCGGTGTCGCCTGCGCGGCGGCGACCGTGCCCTTCTGGTTGCCCTCCATGCCGTGCCCGAGCTGCGAGAGCCCCGGTGTGAGGCTCGCGGCCGTGGCGCCGACCAGCAGCAGCGCGGCGACGAGCTGGCGGGCGAGCAGCTGGCTGGGCCCGGACCCGGGCACCCGCCCCGGCACGCCCACACCCGACATCGCCGCCTTGACCTCGACGAGCACGCACGCGGTGAACTGCGCCCAGGCGAGCCAGACGACGACGGTCAGGATGTGCACGAACGTGGTGACCGTGATCTCCTGCTGCAACCAGTCGAGGCTCGGCGCCCCGGTGGGCAGCGGCCACCCGACCGACACGGCCAACGCCCCCGGCACGCCGACGACCAGCGCCAGCAGGGCGACGAAGGCGAAGAACGCCTTCACGAAGTCGCCGAACGTACGCCGCCGCAGCCGCACCGGCTGCGGCGTACGGTTCCGCGGACCCGACGGACTTCCCGTCGGGCTTGGAGTGCTGCGTCGCGCCATGGCGGGTGTCCTGGGTCGTGTGGGGAGGGGGCGGGCGGGGTGGTTCGGGGGTGGTGTGGTTCAGGGCGGGCTGAACATACAGAAGGCTAAGGAGATCTTATGGACTCGCACTGACACCGGGTAAGGGAGGCGGCGGCCGTCATGGCTGTCCGACGCCGAGGGCCGAGCCGAGCGCGGAGAGGAACGCCGAGCCGTCCCGGGTGGGGACGGCCAGGGCCTCGCCCCGGCGGGTGGTGATGACCACGCTGTCCATCCCCATGGGAACGGACCAGCCGCCGCCCACCAGACGGGCGTTGACGGGTCCGGGGGACGGTGCGTGCACGGTCGCCGGGTCGAGGTCGGCGAGCGGGATCCGCTCCCGGCCCACGCGCAGCGTCTGCGCGTCGATCTGGATGCGGTTGTAGACGTACTTCGACAGCGGAACCGCGTTGAACGGCACCCAGATCAGTACGAGGAACATCGCCGACAGACCGAGCCACAGGCCCCACTCGTCGGGCACGGTGCCCACGGCCATCCAGCCGATGCCGACGACGTAGAGGACCGTGGTGATGGTCAGCCAGGTCCTGGGGATCTTCTCTTCGTACCGCATGGGGTGATTCCGTCCCTCTGTCATCTCTGCTGCCTGCCGAACTCGCCGCGTCTCTCGCGCCGGATCCCGCTCGCCCGAGCCGATCCGCCGGACAGCTCCGGCCGGCGGGTCAGCCCACCTCGTTCTCCGCCACCGCCCGGCCGTGTACCACCACGTCGCCGCCGTAGAACATGCCGGTGAAGACCGGGGAGTACGTCAACTGGATGTCGACCTGGACCTGTTGGGCGTCGGCCGCGACACAGTGGCTCGCGGCGATGTCCGTGCCGGTCATGTCCATCTCGCGGGCGAAGGTCCTCACCCGGTCGTCGCAGTTGCCGAAGTTGATCGGCGCGGGCCCGTTCTGGTTGTCGTAGAGGGCCTCGCGGTCGATGTCCTGGGCGGCGAAACGGGCCGCCTGTTCGGCGATGTCGGCCGCCCGCTCCCGCTTGGAGATGGACATGCCACCGTCGATGACGAAGGCCGAGAGGGAGAGGAAGACCAGCGCGAAGATGATGACCGCGCCGGCGCCGGAACCCCGGTCGTCCAGGCGCGAGCTCCGGGCGGCCCACCAGATGCGCCCCGCGCGCACGAGATCTCTCACGCCGTCCTCCGGAAGGGGTCCAGCGGTGAGCTGAAGCTCGCCGTCAGCGTCGTCGGGACGTCCAGCCCCAGCATCGCCAGGCCGCGCACCTCGCAGCTCACCTCGACCGTGAAGATCGTGTCGGGCTCGAAGCCCGCGCTGGTCTGCGTCACCGACACCGGCCCGGAACAGACGTCCGTCAGGTCCGCCTCGGCCGCCTTGCGGGCCTCCGCGATCGCCGTGCCGTGGTCCTTCTGGATCGAACCCGCGCGGGCGGCGTCCCGGGCCGCGCCGTCGAGCGCGCCCCGGCCGTCGACCAGCTGGCCGAAGGCCACCAGGACGAGGATGAACAGGATCATCACCGGGGCGAGGATCACGACCTCGATCGTGGACAGGCCCCGGTCGTCCCGCGTCAGACGCTCCCGCCGACAGGCGAGACGTCCGCTGCACGAGGAGTCCATCTAGTTCACCCCGTCCCGCACGAACCGCTCCACCGGCCCCGACGACTGCGCGTGCACCGTCAGGTCCAGCCCGGGGAACACCGCCGGTACCCGCGCCGTGATCTCCACGCCCACCGTGTCCTGCTCCGGCTGGAGCATCGTCACGTCCGGCGAGAGCACGAGCTGCGGACCGAGCTGGCGGATGTACGTGTCGACCACGTCACCCGCCTCGCCCCGCCAGGCACCCGGCTGCTGGTCGGCCGTGGCGCGGGCCTTGCGGGCACCGGCCTGGGCGGCCGCCTGGGCCACGTGATCGGCGAAGAAGTACAGCGCGAACTGGACCGTAGCGAAAATCATGAAGAAGAGGACGGGAGTGAGCAGCACGAACTCGATCGCCGTCATGCCGGAGTCGCCGCGCGTGGACGCCGCGTCACGCGCCATGTCCACCCTGCGGCGTATCCATCTGCCTACGCCCACGAGCAACCCCGTATCCCCGTCCGACCCGTTGTCCGTCCGCTCAGCAGGTGCCGCTCGCGTTCGCGCCCTTGATGCAGTCACCGACCTTGTTGGCGCCGTCACTGAGCGCGGCGTTGATGATCGCGGCCACCACGCCGACGATCGCCACCACGACGGCGGAGATGATGACCCACTCCACCGCGGAGGCACCGCGGTCCAGTTCGCCGGAGCGGGCGCGCTCGACGCGCGCCTGGAAGAAGGTGACCAGGAAGTCCACGGCCGGGATCCCGGTGCTGATGTTCCGTCCGTTCATGATGAGTTGTCCTCTCGAAGCGATTCGCAGCTGATCCAGCCGGTTGAGGCTATGCACGGCAGTTCTGAAAACGGTCTCGGCTCTGCGTCACACCTGGAACACCCGCATCGCCGCGGGAAAGATCAGGAACACCAGGAAGCCGGCGCACAGCAGCAGCTGGGCCACGAGCATCGACTGCGACTTCTCGCCCGCGCTGCCCTCGATCTCGGCCAGTTCGCGGTGCCGCATGGTCTCGGCGCGGGAGGCGAGCGACTCGCGCACCTTCGCGCCGTCGTCGGCGACCAGGGCGAGGGAGGCGGAGAGGTCCTTGAGCTCCTCCACACCGAGCTCCTCGCCCAGTTGCCCGAGTGCCTGCCACTGGCTGATGCCGGTGATACGGGCGTCGGCGAGCGCGTTGCGGATGCGGTGCGTCGCCCAGCCGTCGGAGACCTCCGCGGCCGCCATCAGCGCCTCGGGCAGACCCCGGCCGCCGGCCAGGCTCATCGACACCAGGTCGAGGTACGCGCCGATCACGCGCCGCAGGTCGCGCCGCTTCTCGGCGGCGTCCCGCCGCACTTCCAGGTCGGGCAGGAAGAAGAACAGCGCCCCGCACAGCAGCGCCAGCCAGACCGGGATGACCGGGCTGGAGCTGAAGCCCAACTGCCAGACGATCGCGAACAGGAAGGGTCCGAAGAACAGTCCCGCCGTCGCCAGCAGGACCTTCGTCGCCAGGAACTTCTCCCAGCTTCGGTCCAGCACGGCGAGGTCCGCGCGCAGCGAGCGCTGCTCCCAGCCCTGCTGAAGGTAGAAGTCGGAGACACGGGCCCCGACCTCGGCCCGCAGCGAGCCGAGACGCCCGGTGTCCTGGGTCTGGCGGGCCGACTCGTACGCCGACCCGCGCGCCCGCATCGCGTCGATCCGCGCGACCTGCGCGACGGCGCTCCGCTTGGACGGCATGAGCGCCCGTACGAGGGCGTAGACGCCCAGGCCCAGCACCGCGCCGACCGTGATCGGCATCGTCAGGTTCACCGGCGTACACCTTCCTCCGGAGGGAACGGCTGCGCCAGGCCCGGCGGAACCTGACCCGGCAGGGGCTGACCCGGCGGAACCTGGCCCGGCAGGGGCTGACCCGGCTGGCCCGGCATCCGCGGCCGTACGAAGCGCACCGCCGACTCGTCGCGCACCAGGAAGCGTTCGGGCGTCTCGATGGTGGACAGTTTGCGCAGCCACCAGAAGCCGAGCGCGAACAGGCCGCAGACCACGGCCAGGACCAACTGGCCGACCGCGGTGCCGTACGGCTCCACGAAGTCCCGGTTGAAGACGGACAGACCCAGCACGAAGGCGACCGAGACCGCCACCACGATCTGCACCGAGCGCCGCGTCGAGGCACGCTGGGCCATCACGCGCTGACGCATGTCGACCTCCTCGCGCGCCGACTTGGCCAGCGCGCCAAGCACCTGGCGCAGACCGGGGCCGCGCAGCCGTGCGTTGAGGATCAGCGCCGCGACGATGATGTCGGCGGACGCGTCGTCGATCTCGTCGGCGAGGATCTGGAGCGCGTCGGGCAGCGGGGTGCGCGAGCGCAGCCGGTCGACCAGGGAGTCCAGGTGCGGCCGCAGGACCGGGGCCGCCGCCCGGGCCGACGCCGGGATGGCCTGCTCCAGGCCGACCGCGCCCGCGATGGTGTCGCGCAGCGACTCCGTCCAGGAGGCGAGGGCCTCCACGCGGCGCATGGCGGACCGCTCCTCACCGGCACCGCCGAAGAGACGGTCCCAGAAGAAAACGAGCACGCCGGCCGCGACACCGGCCACCGCCCAGCGGGTGAGCAGCAGCACGACGAGGCCGACGAGGGCCGCGAGCGAGCCGCGCTGTCCGGCGAACCGGATGAGTTCGGCGGCGCGCTCGCCGGCCTTCTGCTTCTCGTGCTCGGGCTTGGCCGGCAGCCCGTGGACCGCGACCACGAGCAGCGCGAGTCCGCCGCCGACGGCCACGCCGGCGCCGATCGAGAACAGGACGGTGGTGGAGAACAGTCCGCCCATGGAGCCGAGCGAACCGAGGGCCGATTGCGTCGTCATCGCGCTCACCCCCAGCTTCCGTGGGGCTGGTAGCCGTAGGCGATCAGTTCCTCCAGGCAGGCTATGGGGGCGTGTGCCACGACCCGGCCGTCGGGCGCCTCGGCGAAGACCTCGCTGGACAGCACCCGGCCGTCGACGCCATTGACCTCGCGCACGGAGGTCACCACACGCTGGAGGCGGCCGCCGCTGTGGTAGTTGTTGCGCCGCTGGATGAAGACGACGAAGTTCACCGCGCCCGCGATCAGCATCTGGCTGGCCTCGATGGGCAGTCGCTCGGACGCCTGGAGGGCGTACGTCGAGATGCGGTTGAAGACCTCGTGGGAGCTGTTGGCGTGGATCGTGGACAGCGAGCCGTCGTTGCCCTGGGACATCGCGTTGAGCATCGTCACGATCTCGTCGCCGAGCACCTCGCCGACGATGACGCGGGAGGGGTTCATACGCAGCGACCGGCGCACGAGCTCGGCCATGGCGATGGTGCCCTGGCCCTCGGAGTTGGGCAGCCGCTCCTCGAACGCCACGACGTTGGGGTGGAGTTCGGGGAAGGTGTCGAGGCCGAGCTCCAGCGCGCGCTCGACGGTGATGAGCCGCTCCTGCGGCGGGATCTCGTTCGCGAGGGCCCGCAGCAGCGTCGTCTTGCCGGCGTTCGTGGCCCCCGCGATCATGATGTTCTTGCGGGCCCGTACGGCGCAGGCGAGGAAGTGGCCGAGTTCCGGGGCGATGGTGCCGTTGCCGACGAGGTCGGAGATGAACACCTTGCCCATGCGGGCTCGACGGATGGAGAGCGCCGGGCGCCGGGCCACGTCCATGACGGCCGACAGTCGCGAACCGTCCGGCAGCCTCAGGTCGAGCTGCGGGTTCGCGGAGTCGAAGGGACGGGAGGACAGACCCGAGTACGCGCCGAGCACCTGGATGAGCTCGATGAGCTCCTCGTCGGTCTCGGCGACGGGATCGCCCTTGACCTCCCGGCCGTCCGCGTAGCCGACGAAGACCTGGTCGCAGCCGTTGATGTCGATGTTCTCGACCTCGGGGTCGTCGAGCAGCGGCTGAAGCCGGCCCACCCCGAACAGCGCCGCGTGCACGGCAGCCGCGTACTGCTCCTCGGTCTCGGCGTCCAGCGGCGTACGGCCCGCGTTGATCTCGGTGCGGGCGTGGTCCTCGAGGATCTGGGCTATGACCGCCCGGGCGTACTGCCGTTCGTCCTCGCTGGACATCGGCGTCACGCCGGAGGCCTGGTCGAGCCGGCGCTGCTCGGCGATACGGTCGCCGGCGTCCTGCCGGAACCGCTTGACCAGCTGGTGGTCGACAGCGGTCATCGGCCGGCTCCCGCGTGACCGGTGACCGGCCCCTGCTGCGGTACGGTCCAGGCGGCGCCGTACTGCTGGTAGAGGTCCGCGGCCACCTTGCGGGCCGAGCGGATCAGCAGCGACTTGTCGAGCCGGCCACGCTTGCGCCCGGCCAACTGCTCGGCGCCGGACGGGTCGTCGGCGATGGTGCCGACCACCCGGGCGCCGGTCTGGGCGTGTACGAGCATGTCGTTGACCTGGTTGACCAGCTTGCCCGCCTCGGCCGGGTCGGCGACGAGGACGACACCGATCACCGGGTTGCCCAGGCTCGCGGCGCCACGCGGGCCGCCGTGCAGCCTCACCGACAGGGCGGCGGCGCGGTCGCGGACCCGGGCGATGGCCTCGGGCTCGGTACGGGAGATCAGCAGCACCAGCGCGGCCTGCGGGAACAGCTCCACGGCCGGGGTGTCCCCGCTGACGCGGCCGCAGTCGGCGATGACGTCGGCGGCCGCGTTCGGGGAGTCGGCGAGCGAGGCGAAGGCCTGCCCGAGGGTCGGCCACAGTCCGGCGAGACCGGCCGCCTGCTCGGCGATCCCGAGCCCCACGACGACTTCGAGGCCGCCGCTCAACGGCTGGACGTGGTCCCAGAGTTGATCCGGGACGAGGCCGCGACGGGCGGTCGCCGCGATCGACAGCATGCCGATGTTCGGGTTGAGCTGTCCGCCGTGAGCGGCGGCGCTGCGGTACACGAGGTCGCCGCCCGCCGGGTCGGCCTCGACCAGCAGGGAGCGCCGCGGCCAGACCGCCGCGAGGGCGACGGCCGCGGTGGTGACGCCGGGGGAACCCTTGTCGGCGGCGAGGGCGATGAGAGCCATGGGTCTGCTGCCGCCTTCTACTTGCCGGAGACGTGCACGACGGCCACCGCGCCGGCGGAGGCGCTCCGGGCGACGGCGGCGGCGTCGTCCTGGTCGACGAGCAGCGTCAGCGAGAGATTGCCGGTGCTGACGGTGGCGTCGCTTTCCTCGGCCTTGGTGTTGACCTTCGCGTTGTCGACGAGGAGACCGCCGGGTGCCGTGGCGGCCGAGTCGGTCTTGTCCGAACCGGCGCTGGTGTCCACGTTGTAGACGGCCACGGTGTCGCCGGGCTTGATGTCCGACGGGTACTGGCCCTCCTTGAGGGCGACGCCCACAGAGGCCTTCCCGGCGGGGAGGCTCTCGCCTTCGGCGAACATCTGCCCCATCACGACCGTGTCCTTGTAGATCGTGGTCTTGGCCTTGAGCTTCCGCAGGGCGTTGAGCTGCGACCACTTCACGTAGTTGATGCTGTCGTCGTCGGCGACCAGCACGGAGGTCACATCGCTCTTGGTGACGGACTCGCCGGGCTGGATGTCCCTGGTCACCTTGATGACCTCGACCCGGTCCCCGGCCTGCAGCACGAGCATGGTCGCGCCGAGCGCCCCGACCAGGATCAGCAGCACCGCCAACGCGGCCAGCGCGGGCTTGCGTTCACGCGGTGGGGTGGGAAGCCGGTCACCGACCGCCGGCTGAACCGGCCCCGCGGAACGACCCGCGCCCGCCCCCGTACGCTCCTGGATCTTCACGCAACAGCTCCCCGTACAACCAAGAAATCGTCTGCCAATTTCTTTGCGCCTACCGCATTCACTGCATTCATCGCATTCACTGCATTCGCTGCGTTCACCGCACGTCCGGACACTCTCCCCGCGGCCCCGCATGCGGGATGCACCGGACATCGGGCCCGTTCCGGGCAATTGACCGACGCGAAGGCGAGTGTCAAGCGATCGCACGGTATCAGCCGCACATAGGCCCCTCAAGGTGAGCCGGGGCACGCGAAGCGCACCACACCCGCCGTTACCCGACTGCAACCGGCGTTACAGGCAACCCAGTTGAGTACGGCCCCCGAACGACTCACGCCCAGTGTGCGGCCGCGAATCTGTTGCCGTCCCGACATCTCGCCGACCCGGCCGACCGCCGGACGGTTCGTCACCCACCGGCCACGAGGCCCGCACGATTCACTCACGAGCAGCCGGCCCGCGCCCTTCACGTACGCCGTGCGGGCCGTCCGTCCCCACCCGGTCGAAGTCACCCGCGAACGCGACGTCCCAGTCTTCTCCCTCTCAACCGTCACCTTGATGTCCTCCGGAAGAGCGAACGCCGGCACGCGCTTCTCACCCGAAGCGGTCGCGGGGCGGACGGCGAAGCCGAGCCTCTCCCTCACGCAAGAGGAACTTGGGATGCACCGCCGGCACGAGAACCGGTCGTCCAGCCGGTCCAGGAGCCGCCCCCGCACCGAGATCGGCGTCCCGTGCGGCGACAGATTGCGGTCGTACACACCCTCGAAGAGAGTCACCGGCTCGAAGGGAAGCACCTGTCGTATGTGGCTGGACCCGTCCCTTCGCCTCGTTCTATCCGACTATCCGAAGAGGCCGCCGATGGTCTTCCCGAGACTCTTCGCTCCGTCCGCGAGCTTCCCCGCCCCCTCGCCGATCTTCTCCCCGGCCCAGGCTCCGGCGTCGGCGACCTTGCCGGGGAACTTCTTCACGGTGTCCCAGTTGTCGACGATGGTGGCGACGCCGTAGACCGCGCCGGTGACGACGGCTGCGCCGATCGTCACGGGGTTGGGCGCGATCATGGCGGCGGTGAGCGAGGCGTTGAAGGCCACGCCGGACACCTTCGCGACGTAACCGGCCTTGTCCCGCTTGAAGGCCTCGACAGGGTTGCCCTCCTGGTAGACGTCGAACGCGCCGACGCCCGTGGCCACGATGCTGCCGCCGATGCCCGCCGCCCGCCACCACCCGGCGGTGCGCAGCGCGGCGCCCGCCCCCGAGGCGAAGCCGCCGAGTCGGCTCGCCCCGGCGACCCGCGAGGCCGCGCCCGCGTTCTTGCCGACCTTGAGGATGTTGGCTTCCCAGGCCCACAGCTTCCCGCCGTGGAGCTGGGCGAGGCTGTCGGATCCGCCGAGGGCGCTGAGGATGGCGGACGGGGTACGCGCACCGATGCTCGCGCCGAGCCTGGCTATGCGAGCCGGTATGTAGGAGGGAGCGCGGCCCTTGAGGATCTGGGCGAGGGTCGTACCGGGTGCCTTCAGGAACGTACCGTTCTTGAAGTACTTGATGAGGTGCAGCGTCCCCGAAGCGGCCATCTTGAAGGCGCCCGGGACGGTCGAGGCGAGCGCGGTGAGGTTGATGTAGTCACCGACGACCTCACCGAGGTTCTCGTTGCCGCCGACCTTCGCGACGGCGTCGCCCGGTATGCGCTGCAACCAGTCCTGGTACGTCTCACCCGGCTTGCGCTTCAGCCATCCCGCGTCGAACCTGTCCCCTCCCGCGACGGAGGCGTTGGCTATGAGCATGGCCTCCGGCGGCAGGGTCGCGCCCTTGAGATCCTCCGGCTTGAAGCCCGCGTACAGCGCGGCCGCCCGCGGATCACCGTTCTCGGCGCGCAGGATGGCCGCACGTCGTCGCAGGTCGACGGAGGTGTCGTCGGTCCAGCGCACCATCGGCTGGAGAGAGCTGAGTTTGTCCCGCACCCCGAGGTGAGAGGCCCGGGTGAAGGCCTCCTCCAACCGGTCGCGCAGATTCCCTCTGCCGTCGAGCAGCTTGGCCAGGTGCTCAAGGTCCGACGGATTGCCCATGCGTATGGAACTGTCGCTCATTTTCCCCGTGCTTCCCCGTGTCTGCCCGCGTTTGCCGGTGATCGTCTACTGCGCCGGGAGCTGTGGCCCGTCCGGAAGCAGATCGGTGATCAGCCGCCAGAGCTCCTTGGCCGAGGTACGGCGCACGCGCAGGTCGCTGCCGGCGTCCACCTCGCCCTCGACGACGGGCTCGGCGGGCAGTTCGCGCAGCCAATACCCTTCGAATCCGCAGTCCCAGACCGCCAGCGCCGAGACGGCCAGCCCACCTTTTCCGCGCGCGGGTGCCTTCCCCTGCCAGGCCACGGTGATCCGCCACATGCAGTTCAGCTGGGCCAGCACCTCGGCGAGCCGTACGGGCGCTCCGGCCGCCTCGGCGACGGCCTCCGGCTCCTCGTACGCACCGGCTTCCATCCGTTCCAGTACGTCGTCGAGGGTGCCCATGGTCGAGTCGATGACCTCGTCGGAGTCGACCTCGGCGGTGAAGTCCCGGTGCAGGTCGACCATCCGGGCCAGGCCCCAGACCAGCGTCTCGGGCTCCGCGGGTACGTACTCGGACTCCGCCTCGCCGGGCCAGTTCTCGTGCGTGAAGATGAAGTCGTCGCCGACGACGGCCCCGCTGCTCGCGACGCCCTGCGGACCGGTCATCTCGACCCGGACGATGACCCGAGGCTCCATCAGCGTGGCGACCAGCGGATAGAGATCGGCCGAGATCCGGCCCTCGGCGTCCAGGATCCCGGCTGCGTTCAACTCATTCTGGGCCGTGGTGAGTTCTTCCGGGATCCGCCCTTCCTCCACCAGCAGGCCCAGCACGCTGACATGGGAGTCGGACAGCCGCAGCCGACGGCGAGCGGTGTCTATCGAAGGCATTCTGTGGTGTCCCCCTGAGAACTAGAGATCGTTGAACCGATTGAGGAAGCGCCCGGGCAGCGACACGAGCGCACCCGACAGCGAGAGGTTCCGCGTGTACACGCCTTCGAGGACGAGCGCGAGGCTGATGTCGAGGGCGTCGGCCGCGCCGAGGCAGGTCCCGGTGATGGTCCGCGGATTCGTCCAGCTCGAACGCTCCATCCGCACACCCGCTCCGGGCCGGACCAGCTCATGCCTGCGTTTGCCACCCAGCTGGGCATACGTGTACGTACGCCCCTTGGCCCGGATCCGCAGGGCGCGCCCCTTCCGCCCGGGCCACCAGACCCTCCGGCCGAGCTCCGCGGGATCCCAGTCGACCCGCAGCTCGCCTCTGGCGAGCAGGGGCCGCCGCAGGTACCGCAGTCCGAGGTACGTGGTGAGCGGGAACATCGCCCCGCTCACCGCCACCTCGCAGTACTCGGCGGGGTAGTCACTGTGCTCGGTGGGAAAGGTCAGCTCGATCCCGCCGAGCCCCTCCACCTCCCCCACCCACGAAAAGACCTCGCCCCGCGCCCCCTTGGCGGACACCGCCGCACGCTGAAGCTCGAAGGAAACCCCGCTCATACGTCCGACGCCTCTCGTTTCTCAGGGACTTGGCCCCACCGCGTCTCGCCGAGGCACCCCAAAGGGGACTCACCAGGGACAAACTCCCGTCCCCAGGCGAGCAACAGCGACAAGAACCACCCGTCCCGCATCAAGCCACAGTAAAGCCAGGGTAATCAACACCCCTGCCCCACCCCACGCAGACCCCACGCGCCCCGCGCCCAGCACCAGCCCCGTCAGCGGCGTCGCGCGGATCCGGGCCTGAGAGCTACCTGGGCCGCAGGGCGAAGCTCCATGCCACCGCCTGCGTTACGGCCCTTGCGGTCGCAACGGGAGCTCTTTTTGGACAAGCCCAACACAGTGACCCGTCAGGCCACGTCCGCCTGGCGAAACCAATCACCACACCAGTAACGTCACTGTCCTTGTCCTTGACTTGCCACTCACCCCCACCGGGAGTCGACCGTGAAACGCCGTTCTTTGCCCGTTGCTGCCGCGCTGGCCGCAACCGCAGCCCTGCTGTTGACGGCCTGCGGCAGTGAGAACGACTCACCCGAGGACAACGACAAGATCGCCGGCGCGGACAAGAGTCGCGCTCCGGAGACAGCGTCGCCCACCGCTGGCGCGGCAGGTTCCGTCAAGCGCCCGGCTATCACGCTACCGAGCGATGTCGAGGAGGCCTTCGAGAACTGGGCCACCGGGGACACCACCAAGGACGCTCTTCTCTCGGACGTCAAGGATCGGATCAAGGCGACCGACGCCGCCATCGTGGCCGCGGACCCCGATTCCGCGGCTCTTGGCTTCTACTACAAGGGTGAGGCACTCGCTCAAGCCGCCGAGTGGGTCCAGGGCTACGTGAACGATGGTAAATCGATCACGGGTACCGTCCGATTCTTCGGTCCTGAACTGAAGATGGTCGACCAGGACACGGCCGCCCTGGCCTACTGCGCCGATGAAAGCAGGGCCTTCGACAAGGACCGCAAGACCAACAAGGCCGAGAAGACCGCCGTGACGAAGAACGCCTACGTTGCGTACAACACGCGCGTCGAGAAAAACGGGCAGGGCGTCTGGCAGACCACAAGTCTCCTCTCGGAGAGGGGGAACGCGAAGTGCGCTCCGTGACGTCACGAGGACGGTGGATTCTTGCCGGCCTGACAGCCTCGGCCTTGGCGCTCACGACGGGCACTTCCTTCGCGGAGCGCGGAGGCGGCAGTTCGCAGGGAAGTACCACCGAGACCAGCGGTAAGCGGTCCGGCGGCGACCTCGTCTCCATGGTGCGCTTCTCCGGCAGCACCTCCGGTAGCGACGGCGACGGTTCGGGGAACGTCACCCCCGTGGGCAATTGGAGCCCGCCGGCCTGCTGGTACGAGCCGCGCAGTGCGGCCGATTTCTCGAAGTACGTCGAGAACTTCTACGACGAGACTCTCAACGCTCCCGGACAGGCGAACTACGCCAAGAGGAGCGTCGGCGAGTTCCGCGCCATCTACAAGGACGGCCAGTACAAGAACTACAACCTCGACAAGGCGGACGAGGGCAGCTGGTGGGTTGCCGTCCGTGACGAGGACCGGTGGATGGAACCGGAGGCCCAGGCCTGCGACAGGCAGCCGTTCTGGGTCGAGACCGGCGATACACCCGACGTGCCCAACGCCGTCACACCGCAGGTGCTCGCCGAACTCGCCTACAACAGGCTGCACCTCCCGGAGACCGAGGTCACCCTCGCCCCGACGGACGTCACCAAGGTGAACCTGCCGACCTGGGCCTGGCTGGACGGCTCCAAGTTCAAGCCGGTCGAGGTGACCGCGAGCCTGAACGTCGGCGGCCTCACCATCCAGGCCACGACCACCGCGAAGCCCGTCTCCCTCAGGCTCGAACCGGGCACCCAGGACGCGGAGACCTTCCCGGCCAACGGCGAGTGCGTGTTCGGGGACGCCGGATCCATCGGCGAGCCGTACGCCAAGGGCAAGGCGGGCCGGACCCCGCCGTGCGGCATCAACTACCTGCGTTCCTCGGGCACCGGAAGCTACCGGCTCCGCGCCACCGTCACCTGGGAGATCAGCTGGTCCGGCACGGGCAACGCCGGACCGACGCGGCTGCCCGACGGCACCTTCGGCAGCACGCAGGACATCAAGGTCCAGGAGATCCAGTCCATCAACCGATGAGGGCGGGGATCCGCGGGTCCAGGCGAGGGCCCTGGATGGATACCCGGTCTCAATGCGGCAGCTCGGACGGAAGGTCACACTTGGCGTCCTTGTGAGCCTGATGGGCAAGCGACACCGCGAGGTCGATGAGCGCCTGCCGTGCTTCCCCGTCCGACGCCTCGAGAGGTTTCAGTGCATGAGCGAAGACGGTCATGTTGTACTGAGACTTACTCGTCTTCTCACTGCGATAGCAGGGGAAGTAGACGGCGGCCAGGTCTGATGTCGACACACCCTTGATACCGGCATTGAAATAACTGACCTTGCCGGAGGTCGGTGGCAATTTCTCGTCGGCCCACGTCTGCCACGATTTCGAAGGGCCGACCGTGGCCTGCAGAGTGAGGAGCGGCTCGTCACCGCTCCCTTCGACTATGCACGCACTGCGGAAGCCCCAGTCCTGGTCCGGCCTCCATGTCGCGTGAAAATCGTATGCCGCGGCCCGAGGCAACAGGGAATTGAAGACCTTGGCGGCTTCCTGCCGGTCAGGCACGTTGCGACACACGTCGTCGGCCTTGATCTCCCCGCGCGACTCGAAGGCGCCGAAGAGGTAGGCGACGGTTACACCAGCGGCAGCAAGCACGGCCACCGCGCCATAGACGTAAGGATTCCGTAGAAGGCTACGGTTGGTCGGCTCGGTCAAGATCGTTCCTCTGATCGCTTTCGGGCTGGCTGGACGACTACGTAGCGGCTTCGCTGTCGCTGATCAGCGCGTTGGCGTCGCTGAATCCCTTGCCGGCTTCGCCGCCGGCCCTGGACGCGGCCGCATCGTCGCCGGTCGCTGCCTTGACGGACTCCTGAGTCGTCAGGATGGCCGAGTGCTGGACGTGATCCATGCGCTTCACGTTCTGGTAGACCCGCTCCTTCTGCTCCGACCCGTCATCGTCGAAACCGTCAAGAATTCCGTTGAAGACCTCACCTGCGGCCGTGCCGACCAAACCACCCGCGAATACACCGGCGGGCCCGCTGAACGGCGCCATCGCAAGGGATGTAGCGCTTCCGACCAAGGAACCGCCCCACAGACTGGCATGCTCCTTCCATGCTCCGTCTCGCGCGTCGGCATCAGCGCCGTCCTTGTCCGCCTGGAAATGCTGACCGCCACCGATGACTCCCTGAAACAGACCGGTCTCGAAGGCGATCTTGTCAATTGTCGCTCCGGTGGGCTGGGGATAAGCATCGGGATGCTTCGCCTGCGCCTCCATCAACGCAGCCGCGTATACGTGCTGGGAGACGTTGAGCCGGTCGTACCCCTCCTTGTTGCGAGCCACCGCGTGCAGGAACCGCGCGGCATCGTAGGCCTCAATGCGAGCCGTGGCCCCTGGCGTCGGGTAGAGCTTGTCGCCGTACATGATGTCCGCGTCCAGGCCTCGCTGCAGATCCGGCAGATACTCAGCCGAAATGTTCGCAAAGCTGTCCGAAAGATACTCGTGATCGCGCAACCGGTCCTGATCCTCGGAAACCGACTTCACGAGGGCGCCGAACAGACCCGCCTGTTCCTTCGAGTGTTTGATGTCCGCCGCCGTGGCCTGCTCACCCGGCCGGTGGCCCGTCGTGGCCGCCTCCAGTGCGTGGCCCATCGAGTTCAGGCCGGTCACGCTCTCCTTGCCCGGCATGCTGTCGTCCGGCCACTTGCGGTCTTCGAAGAGGTAGGTGAAGTTCGCGTTCTGCTCCGCCTTGCCGTTGTCGCCCTTCTGCTCGGCGGTGAAGAACGCCGCTGCCGCGTCGGGGCTGTTGGCGAGGGCCTTCATGTAACCGGTGAGGGGGTCGTTGCCCTGGTCGTTGCCCAGGTGGTTGACCGTGTCCTCGGTACCCCAGCCGGATCCGTAGAGCGTGTCGGCGCCCTCCATGACCCGCTTGTCCTCCTTGACGAGCGCGGTTCCGTAGCTCTCGAGGAACTTGTCGTCGTAGTCGCCGTAGCGCATGAGGTTGCTCATGACGATGAATCCCTCGGGCCCGCCATTGCCGCCGTAGGGCGAGGGGCCGGGATCCCGGATCGGGTCGTCGCCGATGGCGACCATGTCCTGCTTCCACTTCCGCATCGCCGGCGAGTCCGAGTTGGTGGCGGCGGCGACCGTGAGGCTCAGGTTCTTCTGCATGTCGTCGAGGTGGTCGGCACGCTTGAAGTCGGAGGTCTCGCCGTAGCCGGAAGGGTGGCCGAGGTTGCTGACGTCGTCCCAGAACTGGAGCGTCTTCTGCGCGCCCAGGGCGCCTACGACCTTCTCCGCGAAGGGGTATTCGTCGTAGTTCTCGGCGAAGAGCTGGTTCAGCTCGTCGAACTCCTCGGGGGAGAGATCCTCGGGATCCTTCCTCGCGAGCTCTGTCGCGCGCTTGGCGTCCTTGGCCGCCTGGGTGTTCGCCGCCCGGGTCACCCGGGCCTCGTCGATCTGAACCATGCCCTTGAAGCCGGAGTACGGGTCGTTGTCCATGTTCATGGCCAGGTGGTAACGCCGCTTCAGCATGGGCAGTTCGTCCCTGGCCCAGGCCGCGACATGCAGCACGTCCGCGAGCTCCTCGCCGCCGATGCCGTAGTAGGCGAGCTGCGTCTTGTAGTACGAGGCCCGCTCCTGGAGCGTGTCCTGGTCCCGTTGTACGGAGTCGATCGTGCCCTTGAGTGCGTCCGGGTCTATCCCCGAGAAAACGCCTGGGCTGCTGCCACCCTCGTCCGCGCGCATGAAGTGCTTTCCCCCGTTCTTGTCGCAGTCGTCCCGGACCTGCTACCGGTACCGGTACTGAGCCGCGTTCAGTAGATACGCCTGTTCCGGTTCATGGAATTGGCTTCCTCGGGCGTGACCTTCTCCGGCATGCTGTCGATCTCGCGCTGGATGTCGTCGAGCACCTTGTCGATACGCGTGTGCACCGTCTTGCGACGGGCCGCCACGTCGCCATGCCATTGATCGGCGTTTTTGCCCACCCACGACTTCACGGAGTCCCGGCCCCCTTTCCCGATGTCCCTGGCGGCCTTGTTCAGGGCGTCCACCAGGTCGGTCCGGTCCTTCTGAAGCTGGCGTCTCAGGTTCCGCAGGCGCTCGCGGTCCGGATTATCCTGCTTTGGCTTTTCCCCGTCGGTTGTCATGTCCCTCCCTGGACCGCATGCACCTTACCCACCCGATGTGTGAGCGGCAGCAAAGCACCCCGCCCGCCTGGCCGAATGTGGTGGCCTTGTAACGGTCGGGAACAGTTCCCATTCATCGGCTCACCGGCCCCACCACACCCCTCGTATGCTTCACCAGCGATGTCGCCGTGGACAGGTATTCGGGCATCGCCCAGCGGAGCGGCGGCGGCGGCAACAGAGGCAGCAGCAAAGGCAGATGCAGTCGACGGGGGAGGTACCGCACGTGGCGGTCACGGAAGGCGGCGGCGACTCCGCCGAGTTGAAGAGACGAGCGGAGAAGCTGCGCGCGTGCGCGCGTGAGGCGCGCTCGCTCGCCCACAGGCTCGGCCCCTATCTCGACGACGCGGTGAAGAAGGCGACCCCGCGCGCGAACGCCTTCCGCACGGGGGGCGACAAAGGTGCCCTCTGGCAGGGACCGTTCGCCGACGAGTCCACCGCCGTGCTCCAGCAGCGGCAGCGCAGTCTGAACGGCATGGGTACCGCGCTGCTGGCGGACGCCACCCGCTGGGAGACCCAGGCGGACGAGCTGGACCGGCAGGCCAAGGAGAAGGACAAGGCCAAGTCCGGTACGGGCGGGGGGCACTGATGGCGTTCAGAGGCTTCGATGCCACCGGGCTGACCGCGCTGGCGAACCAACTGGACGCGCTCGCCCAGAACTCCGGCAAACTGCACTCCCAGCTCGCGACCGTTCTGACAGCCGCCCAGCAGAACCTCCCCTCCGGCCAGAGCGCGTCTCGCGACCCAGGCCTGCAGGACCTGGTCGGCGACGTGATCCCGATGCCGTCGCTGTTCGGCGGTGGCCGTCGGCGCCTGCCCGGCTCGCTCGGTGGTGAACTCGGCGACCTCCAGACGTCGATGAAACGCCGGATCAAGCAGTTGGAAGGCTTGCAGGAGCTGGCGGACCGCGGCTATCCGGTCAGCGACAGCAGCGTGTTCCTGGACGAGCCTGCGCCGGACGCGAAGAAGATCGACGACGCTTTGCGTGACCTCCAGGGCCTTCAGGGCAAGGACTTCGGGGTGAACGGCAACCGTGACGACCTGGAGAAGGTCTCCGGCGCACTCGACGGTCTCACGGCCGCCGAGCTGGACGCGCTGATGTCCAAGGCGTCCCCCGGGGACCTCGCCTTCTACAACCAGCTGATCACCGACACCGACGACTCGGGCTGGAACCCGTTCGACGACAACGGACTGCCCGAGGACAAGCGCCGGGCCACTCTCGGTCTGATGCTCTCCAGGATCAGCCCGCAGAACGTGGGCAAGTTCCAGGCCGCCTTTCCCGGGACGCAACCGACGTTCACCAACACGGGCGCGTACGAGAGCGGCGGCAACAACCAGAACGGCCAGACCAACAACGGCATCCACTGGGCGCCGCCCCCGGACCCCCTGTTCAAGGACGGCGTCTCGGCCGACGACGTCAGCCAGAACCAGTTCGGGGACTGCTGGTACGTCGCGTCCCTGGCCGGGCTGGCGCAGAAAGACCCGAAGTTCATCCAGGACGGCATCAAGCAGAACCCGAACGGCACGGTCAGCGTGCGCGTCTGGGACAAGAACGGCACGTCTCAGTGGGTCACCATGACCGCCGACCTGCCGACCGACCAGAACGGCAACCCGATCAGCACGTACGGCAACGGGGAGACCTGGCCGGCGTACTACGAGAAGGCCTTCGCGATGGTCTACGCGGACGACGGTGACGACGAGCGCGGGTACGGCGGTATCGAGGGCGACGACCCGAAGAAGTCCGCCCCCTACCTGACCGGCAAGGAGGGCGACGACCTCGAGTCGGGCGGCTTCCTCGGTATCGGCAAGCACGACGACAAGGACATCGGCTCGCTGAAGCGGGCGTTCGACTCCGGGAAGGTCGTCACCGTCTCCACGCCGGACGACGAGGACCTGGACAAGAACCACCCGTCGGAGTGGGGCAGCACGTACCACAGCAATCACGCCTATTACGTGCGCGGCTTCACGGCCGACGGCAAGATCATCCTGGGTAACCCCTGGGGCGTGCACGGCTATCCGCCGATCACCGTGACCCAGGAGCAGTTCGACACGTACTTCCAGGGACCCGAGGCGTTCGATGTCCCCTGACGCCCGACGAACGGTGAGCGCAGTGACCGCACCCGGATCACCCGAATCACCCGGATCTCCCGGATCCCGGCCGGAGCAGCCGCACGTCAAATATCCCTTCGCGTTCGACGGCCGCTGGGTGCTCCGGTACCACATCCCCTACACCGTCGAACACGACGGCCGTACGCACCGGATCGTCGCGACGATCTTCGCCCGCCCCTCGGTGCACGCCCGGATCCAGGTCAGCAGCGAAGGCGGCCCGACCGCGGAGTACGACGACCTGACCCCGGGCGACGTCGTGGAGATCACCGGCGACGCGTGGCGGGTCACGGAGGTCGACTACCGCACCCGCGTGACGCTGGAACGCGCGAGCACCGCCGACGAGGGGGAGTCCGGTGATCAGGCCGGTGAGTAGGTACGGCGTCACGGGCGTCGCCGTGGTCCTGCTGGCACTGTCCGGCTGCGACTCCCCCTCGGGCGGGGGCGGCGACGATCCGTCCCGCGCGCAGGCCGCGGCGAAGGACAAGGGTCCGGTGTGCGTGGGCTCCGCCCCGGCGGACGGGGTGCACGTACTGCGCGGCGGCGGTTTCAGGCTGCCGGGCGGCGAGGGCGTGCGGTATGTCGCCGCGGACGCCGACGGTACGTCCCGTACGGCGACCCTGGACGACGGCGCGGTGTACACCTCGGGCGGACGGCGGTGGACCGTCCGGCCCGGCGTGGATCTCACCGTCTCCGGACACGGCTACACCGTCCGGCAGGTCTGCTCCTACCGTGTCGTCCTGGAACCGAAGTCCGCCGAGGACGGCGCCGCACTCGCCGCCGCGCCCCCCTCGCTGAAAGCCACGGGCGGTGCCGCCGACGCGGGCCTCTGCTTCACCACGAACCGCTCCGTACTCGACGCGGCGGCCGACGGCTTCCCGGCCGAGGACGAGACGCTGTCGGTGCTCGACAACGGCGGCGTCCAGCGTTTCCCCACCGGCTGGTCCCTCACCGTCTCGTACGTCGATCCCGCCACGGGAACCGCCGGGATCGGCGCGAACTGCGCCGCTGTAGGTGTCGCCGCCTACCAGGACGTCCGGGTCGGTGATCCGGTCGAATTCGCCGGGGTGCTGTTCAAGGTGTCCGGGCTGACGGAAGAAGCGGTCCGGCTGAAGCGCACGAGCGCGTAGCGGACGGCAAGCAGCGGACAGCGAGCAGCGGACGACGCATGGCGGTCGGCGCCCCCGAAGCTGTTCCCCCGACCATGGAGACAGACGGTGTTCGGCGAGAGCGAGACGGACGACCCGAGCGGCAGCAAGGGCGAGAACACGAGCACGACGGGTCGGGCCGGCGAGTCCCCCGTTCCGGTCGTGCCCTGGGGTGACGCGTGGGAGTTCGCGATCGGGGACGAGGAGCGCCCCGCGGCCGGGCGGCGCAAGCGGCCCGCACTCGGGGTCCGAGCCGTCCGGGTCCCGCACGGCAGGGGAACGCTGCTGGTCAACGCCCCCTGCGCCTTCCTTCCTCCGCACGGGACCGAGGATGGACCGCGTCTGTACGAGGATGCCGAGTGCCGCCGGCTCCTCTGCTCCGTCGACGGCCCCGAGGAGACGGCGGGCGCCCGTGGCTATCGCGTCCGGGACGGACAAGGACAGGTCATCGGCACCGTCCGACGGGTGCCCCCGCTCCAGCACGCTCTCAAGCCGACCTGGCGCATCGACCAGCCCGGACGCCCGGAGATCGTGAGCGACGCGGAGTGGTCGACGGGCGGGGTAGCGGGGTTGGTCCGGCGCGGGGCCGGGAAGCTCCTGCTGGGTGCCGTCCAGGCGGTATCCGACCTGGGGGCGGACGGCGGTGACCAGGCCACCGGGTCGCGTGCCGTGGTGTGGAGAGCCGACGGTAAGCCGGTGCTGACATGGGACGGCCGGGACCGGTTCCTGATCAGGGCGGCGTGGTTCGATCGCCGGCTGGCGTTCGCGTACGCCCTTCTTCGCGTCGGCTGACCCCGACGTCGGTCGTACGTACGCACGCGTCGGTACAGTCGAGCCGTCAGGCGTGAGGCACGGGTATGGAGGCGGGCGTGGCGTTCGGCAGGCAGAAGGCGGAGGAACCGCCGGTTGAACCGGTCGGCTGGGCCGATGTCCAGACGTTCGTCGTCTCCGCGGTGGAGCGTCCGCTCACGGTCAAACGCAAACGGGCCGTAGCGGGGATGCCGGCCGTGCGTGTGGCCCGCGGGTCCAAGGACCTGCGGGTGCTCGCCCCCTGCGCCTTCCTCGGATCGGACCGGACACGGCGTCCGGGCCTGAACTCGCCGCCCGAGCACACGCTGTACGAGGATCCCGACGCCCAACGCCTGCTCTGCTCCGTGGACCCGGCCGTGGACGCCGACGGGGAGCAGCGGTACGTCGTACGCGACGCCGAGGGGCAGTCTCTCGGCACGCTCACCCGGGTGCCGCCGAAGCGCCGCCCCTTCAAGCACACCTGGCGCATCGAGCAACCGGGTCACCCGGAGATCGTGGGCCGTAACGAGTGGGTGAGCGGGGACGCCAAGGAGATCGCCGGACGGGTGGCGGGCAAGTTCCTCGGCGGGGTGCTGAACGCCATCGGTGACATGGGCGCGGAAGGGGGCGACCAGTCGTCCACGTCGCGATCACTGGAGTGGCGGGCACAGGACGAGGTCGTGATGGTCTCGGAGGGCAGCGGGCAGGTCAGCGTACGGGCGGGCTGGATCGACCGTCGGCTGGCCTTCGCGTTCGCGCTCGTCGGGGACCGGTGAGGACGGGTGGGCGCGGGTGGGGACGGGCGCGCAACGGGGCGGGCCAAGTAGCCCCCGTACAGCCACTGTTCGCGTATGCACCGCTTCACCACAGCTGATCCCCTGTACGCTCCCGGCCCCGCCCGTATCATGGTGCGCCGACCCGCGACCAGTCTCCGTCGGTCCGCGTGGGGAGTGCTCTAGGGGGAGCAAGCATGGGCATGAGGAACGTCAACCCGGACGATCTCGACCAGTTGGCGAAGCTGCTCGACGGTCGTGGCGGCATGCAGGACAAGCTGGACGAGGCGTTCACCCGAGCGTCCCGGCTCGGCGTCTCCAGCAAGCTCACCTCGCTCAACCCGCTGCGTTCCTGGGTGAAGGACACGGCACCGGACCTGCGCAAGCGGGCGATCTACGCCCGGCTGGAGAGCGGGGATCCCGAAGCGGGCCTGCGCTGGGCCGGTTTCAGCGCCGAGGACATCGAGCAGTACAAGGGGCTCTCCCCCGACGAGATGCTGCTCGCCAACTCGATTGCCGCCAGCGACGATCCGAAAGCGGACGTCTTCAAGCGCCGTCCCGACGAGTCCCTCGCGGACTACCTCGACCGCCTCAAAGCTCACGTGATCTCCGAACTTCCGGATCTCCAGCCGCACGAAGAGACGATCGCCACCATGATCGGCCTGTACGGCGACTGGGGTTCCCTCACCGCCGCCACGGCGGTCGTCACCATCCAGGGCGCCTCGCTCACCAAGGTGCTGCTGGGCAACTCCCTGAAAGCCGGGGCGATGCGCACCTGGAAGACCCGGCTGGGCGTGGTCCTGCGAGGTTCCGACAACGGCCTCATACGGTCGGCGGGCAACGGACTCATCAAGTGGACCCCGAAGATCCGCTCCCTGGGCGCTCCCGGCAGCTGGCTGCCCGGTCAACTCGGCCGGATGTTCTCGGGCAGCTCGCTCTACCAGAACGCCAGCCGTGTCCCGCTGACCGGCGGCCTGCGCGGCGACCTCCTCGGCAACGCGTACAACTGGGCGCGCAGCACGCCGCTCATGCGCAGCTTCGGCGTCAACAACGCCATTGACTTCGTGGTCGGTTCGGATGAGGCGGCCACGGCGTTCGGTGGTCTCACGCATGCCGGTCAGCCGGTGGCCCGGGCGGGCAACGCGAGCCTGATCAAGGTCTTCTCCAACGCCTCCCGCGCGGCGGGCGAGACGGGCGGGCTGCGCGTCGGGCTGGGCGCCGCGGCCAAGACGGCCGGCTTCCTGCGCGGGGCGGGCATCGTCGGTGGCGTGGTGTCCACGGGGTTCAGCGCGGCCAACGTCATCTCCCAGGGCAACCCGGTCGAGGCCTTCAAGAGGAACGGCGCGGGTTACGTCGCCGACATCGCCGAGGTCGGCTTCAACGCCTCCCTCACGGCCGCCATGATCGCCCCCAACCCGATCACGATCGGCCTCGCCGTCGGCACGGGCCTCATCTACGGCGGCGCCAAGGTCGTCGAGCACTGGGACGACATCACGAAGGGCGCCGGCGAGGCGGCCGACTGGGTCGGCGACAAGGCGAGCGATCTGGGCAAGAGCATCGCCAAGTCGAAGGCGAACCCGATGAACTGGTTCTGACCCGGCGGTCGGTACGGATCGCCGCGCAGAGCCTCTCACCTGTACGAGATCCGGCGCACACCCAGGTCAGCCGAACGGGTCTCACGTACGACGCCGTCCCGCCGCGCTGTCACTCGCCCTCGACGAGCAGTTCCTCCCGGTCGGGAATCAGGTCGGTGATCTTGTCCCAGACCTGGGCGGAGTGGGAGAGGGCGAGGACCAGGGGGCTGTCCGGGGTCACCTGGCCGGGGAGGATGGGCTCTTCGGGCTGTTCGCGGATCCAGTAGCCGAGGGGGCCACAGTCCCAGACGGCGAGGGCGCGGACCATCGCGGAGCGTTCGCCGTCGTGACGGCCGTCCCAGGCGGTGGTGACGCGCCAGGTGGCGTTGAGGGAGACGACCAGGTCCCGGAACTGTTCGAGGGCCGGGGACTTGAGGCCGGCGTCCGCCTCGACGAGGGCCTTGTCGACGAGCACACGGGTCGCGTCGTCGTCCGCGCCGGGCTCGTCCAGCGCGACGAACGCGGCGTCCAGCGCGGCCATCGTCGTCTCGATACGGAGCTCAGGGGCGCCCTCGGCCGGCTTCTCGCCGCGGTGAAGGTTGACCTTGCGGGCCAGTTCCCAGACGAGGGTGTTGGGCTCGATGGAGACGTACTCGGACTCCTCCTCCCCCGGCCAGCCGTCATGGGCGATGACCGCGTCCTGGCCCACGACCACACCGTGGTTCACGGGGCCGTGCTCGCCGGTGATCTCCACCTGGATCAGCACCATGGGGTCGGCCAGGGCACCGAGCAGATCGCGCAGCACCGGGGCCAGTTCGCCCTCCTCGCCGACCAGGCCGACGCGCTGGAGTTCGACCAGCGACTCCCACAACTCCTCCGGAGGCGTCTCGCCGTCCAAGAGGTGCGCGAATACGGCGATATGGCGGTCGGCCAGCCGGAAGCGTGCTCGGGAGCTGTCGTACGAGGGCACTGGTCTGGTTCCTCCCGTGAAGCGGCGGTGACGCCGGCTCCTCGCTACTTCTTGTTGTCCTGAAGGTCCTTGGCGTCCTGCGTGCACCGGTGCGCCTCGTCACGCAACGCCTGTGCGACCGTGCCGCAGGTGGTACGCCAGCCCTTGAGTCTGCCGCGCACGTCGTCCGCGTTCGGGCCGGACCAGGTCTTCATCCCCGTCGTGCTGTGGTTCTTGGCCGAGTCGACGAGCGAGTCGATGTGATCGGCGAGCGACTTCAACTGACCTGCGCGCTGGTTGAGTTCCTGTATGTCAGGATTCGCCATATCAGTCTCCCCCGGTGTCTCCAGAGCCTCAGCATACTGTCGGACCCGCCTCGTTCGGAGTGGACCCCTGGCCCGGGCGAACGGGACGAACACGAGTCGTTCACCGGAAGATCCCATCTTCGGCAGCCCTGGACGGGAACTGCGGACGGTGCGGTAGCGTCCACTGTTGCAAACGGACAGTCCGGTTGCCACTGACAACACACGGGGAGGATCGCTATGGATCGCGGTGCAGATCTCGGGCGGCTCCGGGAGCTCTCCAAGCTCTACAGCCGCAAGGCGCACGACTTGCAGGTCCTGATCAAGGACCTGCAGTCGGCCACGGCTGACAGCACGGGCTATTGGAAGGGTCCCAAGGCCGACCGCTTTCGCGACGACTGGCACGACGTGAAGCCCACCTTCGAGAAGTGGGTGGACACGCTGAACGACGCCAGCAAGTCGGCGAACACCAGCGCCGACAACATCGAGCGCGCCACCTGATCTCAGGCGAGCCGCGCGTCTGTCGCGTTGTGCCGGGGCGTCCGGTCCGAGACCTTCGGGTCTTGGGCCGGGCGCCCTGGTCATATGCGCCGTGGGTCCGGTCAGATCCCCTGGTGATAGCTGCGGGCGTCGGCCGCCGAGACCTTCTCCGGTTCACCGCGGATAGCCGCTTCGACGACCGGCAGCAGTGCGCCGACCTGTTCGCTCAAACTGCGGTGCCGGCCGTCGAGTTCGCGATGCCAGGCACGGGCGTTCTTTCCGACCCACACCTTGTCGCCACCGATCTCCTCCGTCGGAGCCTTGAGAGCCCTCTTCAGGCTCTCCACCTCCTTGGCGAGATCGCTGCGCAGCTTCTCCAGGTCGGCCTTACGCGGATTGGCGACCTTGACCTCGGGCTCGGCCACGAGCACCACCTCTCGTTTTTCATATCCCGGACAGGCGCACGATCACCAACGAGCGACACCGCCGCATTGGCTGACGATCACGTTGCTCACCGGCTGACGCGCCTCATAATCTGAGCGGATGACCTCAATGAGTGCAACCCAGGGCACTCCCGAATTCCTCGTACTGCCCACGATGGCCGAAGTGCCACAGGTCCACGACGGTTCCCCGCTCGTCGACGGCACTGCGGAGGTGATCCTCGTCTCGGTCGGCGACGACAACGGCGAGGCCCGGCTCGTCGCACTCGCGTTCACGAATGTGCCGTTGCTGGTCGAGGCCATGGGTGAGGAACAACCGTGGGTCATCGTTCCCACCGAGGAACTGGAGAAGGCACTCCACGGTTCAGGCGCTCAGGCGGTGCTGGTCGATCCGCGTCTCGCCGACGGCATGGAAGAGGAATCCTCCAGTGGTTGACCCGAACTTCTCCGGCATCAATCCAGACAATCTGATGAGGACCATCAAGCACCTCGAATCGAGCAGCAAGACGCTTCGGGCCGCCAAGTCCGCCTACACCAGCAGGTTCCAAAAATTCGGGCTGGACACGAGCAGCCTGACCGAGATGGGAAAAATCGCCGGTTGGGTCGATGACGAGCTCCCCATGCTGCGTCGCAGGCAGGCCTTGGCCGCCGCCATGGAACTGGATCCGGAGAGCGGCCTCAAACCCGGCGCCATGGTGCATCTGCGCGAGCCGGTCACGACGGTCCGAGAAGCGCGGGAGGACGGCAGGCAGCTCGCCGAGGACGCGAACAAGGCAGCGGAGCTCGCGCCGGGGGCGGCTGGGGCGGAGTTCCATCGGATCGCCGCGGAGCTGGCGAAGCACCGGGGCGACGCCGACTTCGTATCGGCGCTCTACGCCGGCATGAATCCGGACCTCGTCAGAAACCTGCCGATGGCGATCGCCACAGCGGGCGCGCCCACCGCCGAGGACGACGTCAGGCTCTTCGGCTCGTCGTTCACCACCGCGATCAACTCCGAGTCTCCCGCGCCGGGCTTCGAGAAAACTGCCGCCCTCTTCCACGGCCCGATCACGGACAGCGAGCCTGCGGCCGTGTTCAACCGGGCGCTCTTGCAGGGGGACGACCCGGAACTCTGGGATCTCGCCTGGAAGCACACGGAGATCGCCGTCAAGAAATTGGGCGATCCCGCCGACACCTGGTCCGACAGCGTCGGCTTGCTGGCCAGCGTCTTCGGTATGCAGTCGAAGTATGCCGAGGACTTCCGGCAGCGCTCACGGTCACTGTTCGACGCGGCACGTGACCTGAAACAGGACCGAGTCAACGCCGTGGGCAAGGCGGCGAAGCGGGCGCTCAAAAACGAGACCAGACGCGTGGGCAGAGCTTCGAGGAACTCTGCAGTCGAAGCGGAACGCATTCTGTCCAAGTACGGATTGGGCTCCTTCTCCCGCCTGATGGAAGCTTCTGTCGCGGACGGCGGAAGCTGGTTGATGGGCAGGATCCCCGCACTCAAGCCACCCAGCACGACGACGCTCTTCGGCAGGACGCTACGTGTAGGTGGGAAACTGCCGCTCGTCGGGACGGTGCTTACGATCGGGGCGACCGCTTGGGACATCGACCACGGCGAACAGGTGGACGTAGCCATCGCCGCCAATGCCGGGGGTATGGCTGCAGGGGCGATCGGTGGCGGGTTCGGTACCTGGCTGGGTACCGCCGCGGGATCGGCACTGATGGTTGGCACCCCTGTCGGCTGGGGAATTGCCGGGGGCGTCGTCCTCGGTTTTGGTGCTGGATATGCTGCTTCGTACCTCATCAAGACAAAAACAGGAAAGGGTCTGGTGAACACCGTCACTGGCGCCGCCAAGGGAGCTGGGCACGCCGTCAGCGATGCAGCGTCGAACGTTAAGAAGACAGTTTCCGGATGGTTTTCATGAGGCGGCAATGTCATGGGTAAGAAAAAGAAGAAACGCCAGGGAGGTCAATACCAGCTTCCGCCCAAGGCGGAGCGAGCCCGTCAGATCTCCGCGAGCGCGGCCGCGCGTAAGCCGCGGCCGCCGCTTCCCCCAAACCGCGCGATCCTGGGCGGGTTCGTCCTGTTCCTGCTGTTCGCCGGCTTCACCCTCGCTCTTTGGCTCCCAGCTCACTCTTTGGTCCAGGACCTCCGCTCACGCGGAATTACAGTCGCTGCGACTGTTACCGCGGTCGACAGTAATCCCAAGTATGTGAAGGTTCGTCTCACGCAAGGCCCGAAGGCGGGTGATCAGATTCAACTTTGGGACTACTCCGGGATGTATCCGGACTCACACGTCGGCGATTCGATGGTGGTCACCTACGATCCCACGAACCCTTCACGCAGTCTCTCCCGCGAGTGGGTCGCCAATCCACCCGTGAATCTGCCGGTCTACGGCACTTCGGCACTGGCCCTTCTTTGCCTGGCCGGCACTGCCGTGGTGGTGCTCCACCGCCGTAAGATCCTGCGCACATTCGGTCCAGAATCCCCATCCGCCCCCGCGACAGTCCCCATCCCCCTGGCCAAACCCTGACCGACACTCCAGAGAGCCCCGCCTATCTACTGCGGGGCCCTCTGTCAGGGGCGCTCAGCCGTTCATGGCGCCCTGGATCGGCATGTAAGACCCCCCGGTCACGAACAGGCCGCTTCCCGTTGGGCCCGCGCCGCTGTTTGCTGGGAGGCGGATGCCGAAGAGTTCGCCTTCCGAGGGGGATTGGGGGGTCAGCAGGAGGCCGTTGCGGGACTTTCGGGCCTCGACCGTGAAGCCTCGGTACTGGCCGGAGAGGCTGTCCGTGGTGCCGGCGGCGAGGAGGCCGATCCCGCCGTCGGCGCCCTTGCGGACGACGGACTCGAGGGCCTCGTCGAGGCGGGTGTCGTAGAGGAGTTCCGCGTCGTCGACCACGACGACGTAGGAGCCGTTCGGCGCCGCGCCCACCAGTTCCTCCAGGTCGTCCTCGCGGCTGTCGGCGTTGAGGAGGCCCAGGACGGCCTCGCGGCCCGCCAGGTCGCGCAGGGGCGAGCGGCGGGGGGCGACGAGGACCACCGGGGTACCGGAGCGCAGCAGGGACTCCGTCGCGGCCAGCAGGAGCGTGGAGCGGCCCGACTTCGGCGGGCCCGCGATGACGAAGCCGGGGCCGTTCTCCTCCAGGTCGATGCCGACGGGGTGGAGTTCGTCGCCGCCGACGCCGATCAGGGCCCACAGGGCGGACGTCGGGGTGAAGTCCGGGTCCAGGGCGAGGGCCTCGGTCGCCGTGATGCGGGTCGGCAGCGCGTCCACGCGCAGCGGGCGGCGGGCGGCGGGGACACGGCCGTGCCGGGTGCGTGCCTCCTCGGCGATCTCGCGCAGGGCGCGGACCTGTGCCTGGCCCGCCGGGTCGCCGGCGAGCAGGCCGATCTGGGTCTCGTCCACGCCGGTGTCGGTGATGCGCAGAGCGCGACCGGGAGGCATGTTCTTCGGGACCTCGCGGGCCTGGAGTCCGGCCGTGGAGTAGTCGTTGGAGTCGGCGAAGCGCATGACCATACGGTCCGCGAAGGCGGAGGAGACATGGCCGCTCAGGCCGCTGCGGTCGGCGGTCATGACCACCTTCAGGCCCACCGCGGAACCTTCACGGAAGATGCGCTGGGCCGCCTCCAGCAACTGGCCGTAGTTGTAGGCCTCGAAGGTGGAGGCGAAGCCCTCCCAGCCGTCCAGGAGAAGGACCATCCACGGCAGGCGGTCCTCCGGAGCGGCCGAGGCGCGCTGTTCGGCCGCGCTCGACGCGCCTTCCATCGCGAGCAGTTGCTGTCTGCGGGCGATCTCCGCCAGCAGGCGTTCGATCAGGCGCCGGACCCGGTCCGGTTCGTCCCGGGTGACCACCGCGCCGACGTGCGGCAGTCGCATCAGGGGCAGCAGCGCGTTCGAGCCGCAGTCGATGCCGTAGACGTGCACGTCGTGCGGGGAGGTGGCGCGGGCCAGGGAACCGGCGAGGGTACGCAGGGCCGTCGAGCGGCCGGAGCGCGCGCCGCCCAGGAGCAGGGTGTGCTCGCCGTGCACCAGGTCGAGGGACAGCGGCTTGCGGCTCTGCTTCGCCGGGAGGTCGATCAGACCGAAGGGGATGGGGGCCACGTCGTCGTCGGCAGCGGCCCGCGACGGGCCGTGCGACTCCAGTTCCGCCAGCGTCACCAGCTCCGCCAGCGGCGGCAGCCACGGGCTGCGCTGCTCGCCGAAGCCCATGCGCCGCGCGCCGTCGCGCACCGCGTCGACGAGGACCGCCAGGTCGGTGACCATCGTGCCGTCGTCGTCGGCTTCGGCCCGCTTGGGCAGGGGACGGGCATAGGAGTTCCACTGCAACGGGATCAGGGTCGCCTTGGGCCCCGTGCCGCCCGTGGCCGGGCGGCGGCCACCGATGCGGGCCGACTGCACGCCGACCAGGGACTGGGCGCCGGAGCGGACGTACATACGGCCCGGCGTCGACTTCGCGATCGCACCGGAGTCCGGGGCGTCGATGACGTCCGCCGACTCGGACGCGTCCGTCACGCGCAGCGCGATCCGGAGGTTCGTGTTCGCCCGGATGTCGGCGCTCACCACGCCGGCCGGGCGCTGGGTGGCCAGGATCAGGTGGACGCCCAGCGAACGGCCTCGGCGGGCGATGTCGACCAGGCCGACGATGAAGTCGGGGAGTTCGGCGACCAGGGACGCGAACTCGTCGATGACCAGCACCAGTCGGGGCATCGGCGCCAGCTCGGGGCGGAGCCTGCGGGTGTCGTTGTAGTCCTCGATGTCCTTGGCGGCGGCGTCGAGCAGGATCCGTTCGCGGCGGTGGAGTTCGGCGGCGAGCGAGGCCAGGGCCCGTTCGGTGAGGTGCGCGTCGAGGTCGCTGACCATGCCGACGGTGTGCGGCAGGTTGGCGCAGTCCATGAAGGCGCTGCCGCCCTTGTAGTCGATGAGGACGTAGTTCAGGGCGTCCGGACGGTTGGCCATGGCCAGGGAGGCGATGATCGTCTGGAGGAGTTCCGACTTACCGGCACCCGTCGTACCCGCCACCAGTGCGTGCGGGCCGTCCCGGCGGATGTCCAGGACGAAGGTGCCGTCCGCCGCGATGCCGACCGGCGCGGACGTCGTCGAACCGCCCGCCCGCCAGATCCGCTCCACGTCCGCGCCCGTCGGGTCGGGCAGGCCGAGCAGCGTCAGCAGCCGGGCCGCCGTCGGCAGCGCGCTGTCGGCGTCGTCGCGGCTGACGTCGCGTACCGGCGCGAGGGAGCGGGCGAGCAGCTCGCACCACTCCGGGGTGACCTGGTCGGCGAGGATGTCGCCGACGCCCTCCATGCCGTAGCCGCGGACGCGGACGTGGTGGGCGGCGTCCGGGGACCAGGCGACGACGGCCTTGCACTCCTCGGGCAGCAGCCGCTCGTCCTCGTCGATGCAGAGGGCGAGGATGCCGTACTGCGGTCCCTCGGTGAGGAGTTGGGGGACGCCGGGAACGCGGCGCAGCAGCCGTGCTCCGTCGAGGGTCACGAGGATGGTCTGGTCCGGGTAGAGCTGGCCCGTCATGTTGTTCTGCTCGCGGGCCGCCTTGCGCCGGGCGAGTTCGTTGAGGAGCTCGTTGACGCGGCGGGTGATGCCCTCGGAGTCGAAGCCGACCAGCGCGACACAGTCCTGGCCCTGGTCGGGGGCGGTGTGCGGCAGCCAGTGCGCCCAGTGCCAGTCGGCGCCCGCGGCCTGTGTGGCGGAGAGGGAGACGAGGGAGAGGTCGCGGGGGCTGTGCAGGACGGCGGCCTGCACGCTCAGCCAGCGGGCGGTGGACAGGGCGCGGGCGCGGTCACCGGCGATGCCGACGACACCGAGCCGGGCGAACGGCAGGGTGACCGGAACGTCGGGCAGGACGGGAGGCTCGGGGCGCTCCTCGTCGTACGAGGTGCCGCCGCGGCCCATGACCATCTCGACGTCGGAGGGGAGGCCGCCGACGCCGATACGCAGTTGCATGGCGTCCGGATCGGTGAGGCGGCGCTCCCACAGGCGGCGGCGGGGGCCGGTCGCGAAGAGGAGGATCTCGGCCGGGTCGGGGCTGTCCCCGCGGCGGCCCCGCTGCTCCTCCTTGGCCAGCTCGGCGAGTTCGGCCTCGTGGGCGGCGAGGTCCTTCTTGTACTGCTTGAGCGAGGTCCTGTGCTTCTTCTTGCCCTCGCGGTTCTCGCTGAACCACTGACCGATCATCATCAGCGGACTCATCGCGCAGAACAGCAGCATGTAGATCTGCTTGGTGATGAAGTACATGGACAGCCCGAAGAGCATGGGCATGAACGCCATGATGAACTGGAAGCGCGCCCGCTCGTTCTTGCCGGGCGGCAGCGGTACGACGATCCGCCGTCGGGGTCTCAGCGGCGACAGCCGGGGCGGACGGTTGTAGGCGAGGCCGCCTTCGCTCATCGCGGACAGGTGCGCGTCCGGCTCGGCCACCCGGTCGAGGACGAGGAGCGAGTCGGCGACCCGGACGACGGCACCGAGCGGCCATGAGCCCCCGGCGGCCCGTGCGCCACCAGCCGCGCCGGAAGTCCCCGCCTCTCTCGCCTTCTTGCCCTTCTTGCCGGCCGCCCCCGCCGTTCCCGCCGCACTCGCCGTCAACGGCTCGTCGTCGAGCAGGACTTCGGCCCCGCCTTCCGCGGCGAGGGTGGTGTTGCCCTGGAGGTCGACGGTCAGCCGCAGCGCGACCGGAGGCAGCGAGGGGTCCGGCAGGGGCAGCGAACAGGTGGGCGCCGAGCCGACGGTGGCCACGCCGACGCCCAGCCGGACGACCCGCCCGGCCGCCGGTCCGCCGGCCACCCTCAGTTCGTACTGCCCGACCGGTTCGCCCTTGCGCAGCAGCGGGCCTATGGCGTCGTCGACGGAGACGCGCATGCCGTCGCGCAGGACGCCGGCCGCGGGGTCCGACGGGTCGCACCGCATCCCGTCCGCCCACAGCGACAGCGCCCCGGTCACCGCTGTCCCGTAGCCGGGCGGCGGGGCGAGCGGCGTGGCGCGCAGCGGTACGACGTTCCCCGGCATCGCGCCGGGCGCGGCCGCGCCGCGTCCTACGGCCGTTCCCAGCGCCTCCGCCACATCGCCCGCCGTGGCGGTGTCGTCCGCGGTGACGACGACGTCCTGCGGTGCACCGCCTTCGTGCACGAGCGTGACCAGCATCCGCATGGTGGCCATCCTCCCCGTCGGCCCCTGGGGCCGCGTCCGTTGCTCAGCTGACGGAGACTGGTCGCAGTCTCCGCGGTCGTGCCCTGCCCGCGTCGTGGCTCGCGATGTGCCGCGGGATGCGGCCGCGTTGGTGCCGTATGTCGCCGCGTGGGTGACCGCCGTGGTGGCGGTGTTCGCTTTCGCAGACACAGTAGTGACAGCGGGGCCGCCAGGGGTGACGGGGGCATGACCGACCGTCCGTACGCGGTCTGTCACATGGTCCGTCACATGGCCTGTCACATGACGGCTCGGCTACCCGGCCTTCGACATCCGGGCCACCGGGTTCCCCTCGGCCGTGCTGTCCGAGGTGTACTTCAGGTCGTCGCCCGCCGGGGCGAGACGGACGGTGTGGGCGGCCGGGTTGCAGCCCTCGTGGTTGCCCTCGGCGCCCACCGACGTCGCCACGATCTCGGTCTTCGTCACCGTCTTCAGGGTCAGGACGTCGTTGCAGACCCCGCCGAACAGATCGGTCTGCCGCAGAGTGCCCAACTCCTGGCCCACGGCGGCCTGTCGGACGGTGAGCCGGAAGGACCCCATGGGGAGGGTGCCGTCGAGACCGCTGCCGTCGCCCTCCCAGGTGCCGAGATAGCGCGCGGGAACGGCGCCCGGACCTCCGGGAGCGGGAGGGGAGGCGGACGAGGAGGCGGACGGGGAGGAGGAGCGCGAGGGAGAGGTGGGGGAGGAGGAGTCGGCCGGGGGTGACGAGTACCCGCTGTCGCTGCCGGAGGCCCTGTTGGCGTCCCCCTTCGGCAGCAGGTCGAACAGGAACCCCGATCCGACCGTCACCGCCGCCAGCGCTCCGGCCACCGCGAGGGCCAGCGTGCAGCTCAGTCTTCGTCCCTGGCCGCCGCTGCCGGGCGTGGAGGCCGCCGCCATGGTCACGGAGACCTTGCCGGGCCGGGTGGTCGCGGACGGCGGCGCGTCGAACGGCGAGGCGTCGGCGGGAGTGGCGCCGGAAGTGGCATCGGCGGGCGCGGCCGGACCCGGGACGGAGGTCGGGGTCGAAGTCGGGGTCGAAGTCGGGGTCGCGGTGGAGGTCGCGGCCGGGCTGCCCGTCGGCGGCATCACGGGCGGCGGGCCGAAGCCCGCCACGGCCGACTGCTCCCCCAGCGACGCGCTGCTGAAGCCCACCGGCCCCGACGGAGTCGCCTCGACCGCGTCCGCCGCCTCCAGGTTCAGCAGTTGTACGGCGCTGCGGCTGACCTGCTCCACCAGCGCGCCCGGCAGCCAGCCGCCCGCCACCAGCCGGGCCGCGCCCTCCGGAGCGAGCCGTCGGGCCACCTCGGACGGGCCCGGCCGCTCGCCCGGTTCCTTGGCCAGGCACGCCTGCGCCACCGCGCGCAGGTCGCCGTCGAGGGCGCCGAGCCGCGGCTCCTCGTGCACGACCTTGTAGAGCAGCGCGGCCGAGGAGTCGCCGGGGAAGGGCGGTTCGCCGGTCGCGGCGTACGCCAGGACCGCGCCCAGGGAGAAAACGTCCGCGGCGCCGGTGACGCCGCTGCCGAGGATCTGCTCGGGGGCCATGTAGCCGGGTGAGCCGACGGAGACACCCGTCGAGGTCAGGGAGGCCGTGCCCGCGGTGGCGCGGGCGATGCCGAAGTCGATCAGGAGGGGGCCGTCGAGGGTGAGGAGGACGTTCGAGGGCTTCACGTCCCGGTGCACCAGGCCCAGGTCGTGCACCGCGGCCAGGGCCTCCGCGAGGCCGGCGGCCAGCGCCCGTACGGAGTGCGTGGGCAGTGGGCCCCCGTCCGTCACGGCCGCGGTGAGGGACGGGCCGGCCACGTAGCCCGTCGCGACCCACGGGACCGGCGCGTCGGGGTCGGCGTCCAGGACCGGCGCCGTCCAGGCGCCGCCCACCCGCCGGGCCGCGTCGACCTCGCGCCGGAAGCGGGCGCGGAACTCCTCGTCGAGCGCGAGGTGCGGGTGCACGATCTTGACGGCGACCGTGCGGCCACCGGCGCTGCGGCCCAGGTAGACGCGGCCCATACCGCCGGAGCCGAGCCGGCCGAGCAGCCGGTAGGGCCCGACGACCGTGGGCTCGTCGGCTGCGAGCTGCTGCATGGCGTCCACCTCTCCCCCGTAGGACACGTCAGCAGATTAGTGCGGAACGGGCCCCGCGCTCACGGCTGGGGCCGATCCGCTACGTCTGGAACAGACCTGCTACGACCGGAGCCGCCCCGCCACGACGGAAGCCGACGCGCTACGGCCCGAACCGGCCCGCCACCACCCGAGCCGGCCCACCGCCACCAGGGCACCGGCCCAACGCCGTCCGAGCCGAACCGTGCTGAGCCGAGCCGAACCGAGCCGAGCCGCTACGGCTGGAGCAGGTCCACCTTCACGTCCGACGGGAATCCCGTCGTGGGGCCGACCCGTCGGGCGAACTCCGTGACGGCCGCCAGCTGCGGGGCGCCGAAGCGGAAGTCGAGCGTGGTGAAGTACTGCTCCAGGACCCGCTCGTCGAAGGCCTCCCAGCGGGCCGCCTGCTCGGCGACCTTGGTGACCTCCTCCAGGGAGAGGTTGCGGGAGGCGAGGAAGGCCTCGTGCACCTGGCGGGTGATGACCGGCTCGCGCTCCAGGTAGTCGCGCCGGGCCGCCCAGACCGCGAAGACGAACGGCAGGCCCGTCCACTCCTTCCAGAGCGCGCCCAGGTCGTGCACGGTGAGGCCGTAGCGCGGGCCGTCCAGCAGGTTGGCGCGCAGTGCCGCGTCGCCGATGAGGACCGCGGCGTCCGCCTCCTGCATCATCAGGCTGAGGTCGGGCGGGCAGGTGTAGTAGTCCGGCTGGACGCCGAAGCGGTCGGCCAGGAGCAGCTGGGCCAGGCGGACCGAGGTGCGCGAGGTCGAGCCGAGCGCGACCCTGCGGCCGTCGAGCTGGTCCAGCGGAACCTGCGAGACGATCACGCAGGACATCACCGGGCCGTCGCAGCCGACGGCGATGTCGGGGAAGGCGACCAGGTCGTCCGCGTTCTTCAGGAACTCGACCAGGGTGATGGGCCCGATGTCGAGGTCGCCCCGCACCAGCTGCTCGCTGAGCTTCTCCGGGGTGTCCTTCGTCAGCTCGAAGTCGAGGAGCGTGCCGGTTCTCGCGAGCCCCCAGTAGAGGGGCAGGCAGTTGAGGAACTGGATGTGGCCGACACGCGGCCGGGTGCGAGAATTGTCCACATCGCGAGGCTAGACCCTGGGTCCGGCCGGCCCGCGACCACCCCCGTCCCCGGGTCGCGGTCAACCTCCGATGATCGACTTCAAACGTCCGAGTGACGTGATCTTGACCTCTATTGCATTCGGGTGGCCGCGTGCTAGGCTCGCCGCAAGTTGCAGTTTGGTTTCCCTTGCAGTACAGAGCCTGCGGAGCATGTGACCGCGGGCTCTAGTCGTTTTCAGACGTATGCAGTTGTGCAGCACTGTTTTCACACTTGCAGGTTCTGGAGCAGGGCGACCCTTTGGGCCCAAGGAGGGCTTATGGCTACCGGAACCGTGAAGTGGTTCAACGCCGAAAAGGGCTTTGGCTTCATCGCCCAGGAAGGCGGAGGCCCCGACGTCTTCGTCCACTACTCCGCGATCAACGCCAACGGTTTCCGTTCGCTCGAGGAGAACCAGTCGGTCTCCTTCGACGTGACCCAGGGCCCGAAGGGTCCGCAGGCGGAGAACGTCACCCCGCTCTAAGCCTTCGGCTCGTCGAGCCCAAAGCTTTGATTCGGAATGGATAGCAGTACCCAAGGAGCCCCGCGCCGACCGGCGACGGGGCTCCTGCCTTTTGCCCCCGGCCGGTCTCGCCCCGGCCGGTGCCGGGCCGGGGCCGACAAGCCGCTCCCGCGTTCCTAGAGCGCCCCCGCGATGTCCAGCGCCGCGATGTAGCCGAACGTCATCGCCGGGCCGATCGTCGATCCGGCACCGGCGTAGCTGTGGCCCATCACCGCGGCGCTGGCGTTGCCGGCGGCGTACAGGCCGGGGATCGCCGAGCCGTCGGCGCGCAGCACCCGCGCGCGGGCGTCCGTGCGCAGGCCGCCCTTCGTGCCGAGGTCGCCGGGGACGATCCGGAAGGCGTGGTACGGAGGCAGCCAGAGCGGGGCGAGACAGGAGTTGGGCAGGACGGCGGGGTCCGTGTAGTAGTGGTCGTAGGCGCTGTCGCCGCGCCGGAAGTCGGTGTCCCTGCCGGTGCGGGCCAGGGAGTTGAAGCGGTCGACGGAGGCGCGCAGACCGGCCGCCGGCAGGCCGGTGGACGCGGCGAGCGCGTCCAGGGTCCAGGCCTTGTGGGCGGCGCCCGAGCGGTACCACTCGTCGGGGAGGGGCAGGGCCGGGGCGACGTCCCTGAAGAGGTAGCGGTTGCGGTAGTTCTGGTCGGTGATCAGCCAGGCCGGGATGTCCGGGTCGACGGGGTCGCGGTCGTACATGGTGTGGACGACGTCGCTGTAGGGGCCGGCCTCGTTGACGAAGCGGGCGCCGGCGGCGTTGACGAGGAGGCCGCCGGGCAGGGTGCGCTCGGCGAGGCAGAAGTAGGGTTCGCCGGGCAGCGGGATGGCGGGGCCCCACCAGGCGTCCTCCATCAACTCCAGCGCGCCGCCCGCGCGTTCCCCGGCCCGGATGCCGTCGCCCGTGTTCTCCTTCGCGCCGACGGTCCAGTCCGTGCCGATGGGCTGGCGCTGGTACCGCGCGCGCATGGCGGCGTTGTGCTCGAAGCCGCCGGAGCCGACGACGACCGCGCGCCGGGCGCGGACGAGCCCGGCGGCGCCGTCCCGGGTGACGACGGCGCCGGTGACGGAGCCGCTTTCGACGAGGAGGTCGGTGAGCGGCGTGTCGAGCCATACCGGCACCCTGGCCGCCAGCAGCCCCGCCCGTAGTCCCGCGGCCAGCGACTGCCCCATGGTGAGCGGCTTCTGCCCGAGCAGGGCCGCCTTCGTCCCCCGGGCCAGGCAGGCGGCGGCCACGGCGGCGCCCTTGACGTTCACCGCGGCGAGGGCGAGCCACTTGTAGTCGGCGCTGAAGACCACCAGGCCGGCCGGGACCGGCAGGTACGGCGGGTTGAGGCGGGCGAGTTCGGCGCCGAGGACGTTGCCGTCGAGCTGGTCGGGTTCGATGGAGCGGCCGCCCGCGAGGCCGCCGGGCAGCTCGGGGTAGTAGTCGCTGTACCCCTCCATCCAGCGGAAGCGCAGGGGGCTGTTGGCCATGACGAAGGAGATCATGGCGGGCCCGTGGCCGAGGAAGGCCCGCTGTCGTGCGGCGGGCACGTCCGCGCCGACGACGGCGGCGAGGTAGGCGGCGGCCTTGGCGGGGGTGTCCGGGACACCGGCGGCCAGGATGACGGGGTTGTTCGGTATCCAGATACCGGCGCCGGAACGGGCCGCCGAGCCTCCGAAGGTCGCCGCCTTCTCCACGACCACGCAGCTCAGCCCCCGCTTGGCGGCCGTGAGCGCGGCGGTCATGCCGGCGGCGCCCGAGCCGATGACGACGACGTCGTAGGTGCCGAGCAGGGGGAGGTCGGCCGCGCCCGCGCCGTGCGCCGCGGCGGCGAGGGCGAGCCCGGCGCCCGCGGCGGCACCGAGCACCTGTCTGCGGGAGGGCGAGAGCCCGGTCGTGCTCCTGGACGTGGTGGACATGGCGGGCCCTTCCGGTCCGACGGGGGCGGGGGGACCGGAATGTCGCGCGAGGGTCTTGTGAAGTCAAGGGCCGTACACCGGCCGGAGGAAGCGGGTCTACGGGGAGAGGACCGCCCGGCAGTCCTCCCAGGCCGGTTCGCTCAGCAGCGGGCGGAAGCGGGTGAACAGGGTGAACAGGCCGGTTCCGTACCGCGCGCGGAACGCGGGGTCGCGTCGGGCGAGGTCGAGCTCGTTGGCTGCGGAGAGCTCGGCGAAGTCCCGGCGCAATCGCGGCGACGGAACGCGGCCGGTACCGGTGAAACGGTCGTGCAGGACGGAGCCGGCCGCGCTGAAACGCGGATACGTGGCGGCGCGGTCGCAGCTGCCGTAGGCGTAGACGATCGCCTCGGCCTCCGCTCCGACGGCCTCGACGAGTTCGGGGCGGCGGGCCAGGGGCAGTAGCGGCTCGGGGAATCCGTCGGTGCCGTAGGCGGCGTGGCAGAGGCCGGCGAGCTGGAGGTCGGGGCGGGCGCCCCAGCCGGCCAGCCGGTCGCGGACGCGGTCGAGGTGGGCGAGAAGGGTGCCGCCGGGATGGGGGACGGTTTCGGCTCCGTACGCCGTCAGGAGGGCGGTCGCCCGGACGGTCGAGGTCTGCACGGTCGGCGTCCTTCCGTGGGCCGGATCGTGTGGGGCCGGCACCCGCTCCCGCCCCACCGGCGGAGGAGCGGACCGCCGCCCTGGCCCCGCGAAAATCCTCGCCCCCGCGACCGAGCGCGGTCAATCCCGGGGTCCTGTCGTCAACCCCCGTGATCGGCCTGGATGTTGCGGAAGGCGACGGTCTACGGCGGGCGGCGCTCAGCCCGCCTGCGCGGGTGTTCGCGGGCATGGCCGCGCGGAGCCGTCGTCATCGCGTGACTCCGCCGGGCCGAGGGCGACTTCGGCCCACACCGTCTTGCCCACGGCGCGCTCCTCGACCCCCCAGGTGACGGCGAGGAGGGAGACGAGGACCAGGCCCCGGCCCCGCTCCTCGTCCGCCGCCGTGACGAAGCGGAGCCGGGCGTCACCGCGCGCGTCACTCACCTCGATCCGCAGTGTGCCCGCGCCCTCCGGACGGAGCAGCAGGCGGAGTTCGAAGTCCCGTCCGGGTACGCGACCGTGGGTGACCGCGTTCGCCGCGAGCTCGGCGACGACGAGTTGCGCGGTGTCGCTCACCTCGCCGCCGTACGGGAACCCCCAGACGTCGAGCTGACGCGCGCTGAGGTGCCGGGCCAGGCGGGCGCCCCGGGGCGTCGAGCTGAAGCGCTGGGCCAGTTCGACGGTCGCGGGGGTGGAGTTTTGGTAGTTCACCTCACTGAGCGTGGCCGTCCGACTCTACGCTGACCAGGGGCGACCGGCCGACGCCGGGTAACCGTACGGATGCGGTCCGTCGCGTGTACGCGTCGTCGGCCGTGACCACAGGGGCGGGAAGGCGGTGGCGTACGTGACGCAGGAGCGCAGGCCGGAGACCCCGGCGGAGTCCGAGGGGACGACGGGGCTGTTCACCGCGCTGGGCAAGATGCTGAAGCTGCTGCGGGAGCGGAAGGGGCTCACGCAGAAGGAGTTCGGGCAGCTGGTGGGGTACGGGCCCGACGCGATGTCGGCGATGGAGCGCGGGGTGCGGGTTCCCCGGCCGGAGGTGCTGGAGAAGGCGGACGAACTGCTGGAGGCGGGCGGGCTCCTGCGCGCGGTGATCCCCGAGGTGCGCGAGGCGATGAGCAGGGTGCGGACCCGGCATCCGGAGTGGTACCGGAGTTACGCGGGCCTGGAGGCGGAGGCGGTCGAGCTGCACTTCTACGCCAACCAGGGCGTGCCGGGCCTGTTGCAGACCGAGGACTACGCGCGGGCGGTGTTCTCCCGCCGACGGCCGTTGCTGGACGAGGAGACCATCGAGAAACGCGTGGCCGACCGGCTGGCACGACAGCAGGTCCTCGACAGATGGCCCGGGCCCCTGTGCAGCTATGTGCTGGAGGAGGTGCTGTTGGACCGGCCGAACGGCGGTCGAGCCGTCCACAGACACCAGTTGCGGCAGCTGCTGCGGATCAGCGGTATGCGGAACGTGGAGATCCAGGTGATGCCGACCGGCATCGAGGAACATCCCAACATGGACGGTGCGTTCAATCTGCTGACACCCCGCAGGCACCCGCAGGTGGCGTACACGGAGGTGCAGGGACATCCCCGGTTGATCACCGACGTCGAAGAGGTCCGGAGGATCGCCGACCGCTATGGAATCATGCGGGCGATGGCACTTCCGCCCACGGAGTCACGGACGTTGATCGAGAAGAAGCTGGAGGAGCTGTGAGCAGCGAGGAACCCCACTGGGTCAAGTCCAGTTACAGCGGCGGCGAAGGCGGCGAGTGCCTGGAGGTCTCCGTCTCCGCCCACATCGTCCGCGTCCGCGACTCCAAGCACCCCGAGGACGGCCCCGCCCTCGGGGTGGCCCTCACGGCGTGGGCCGACTTCCTGACCTACGCCGTGAAGTGATCCCGCGCGTCACCCCGGGTACAGCCCCTCCACCTCCGGGGCGAAGTCCCGCAGGATCGCCTCCCGGCGCAGCTTCATCGACGGGGTGAGGTGGCCCGCCTCCTCCGTGAAGTCGACCGGGAGGACGGCGAAGCGGCGGATGGACTCGGGGCGGGAGACCAGCTTGTTCGCCTCGTCCACCGCGCGCTGGAGGATGGCGTTCAAATCCGGGTCCCCGATGAGGAGTTCCGGTGGCACGGGGTGCTTGCGGTTCATCTGGCGCCAGTGGGTGATGCCGTCCTGGTCGAGGGTGATCAGGGCCGTGATGTAGGGGCGGTTGTCGCCCAGGACCATGCACTGGGAGATCAGGGGGTGGGAGCGCAGCCAGTTCTCCATGGGGGCCGGGGCCACGCTCTTGCCGCCCGCGGTGATCAGCAGCTCCTTCTTGCGGCCGGTGATGGTCAGGTAGCCGTCGTCGTCGAGTTCGCCGATGTCGCCCGTCGCCAGCCAGCCGTCCGGGGCCGCGGGGACGACACCGCCCGCGGACGGGTCCCAGTAGCCGCGCAGTACGTGGTCGCCGGCGAGCAGGATCTCGCCGTCCGCGGCGATGCGGACGCGGGTGCCGGGCATCGGCCAGCCCACCGTGCCCAGGCGGGGCTTCAGGGGCGGGGTCAGCGTCGACGCGCCCGTGGTCTCGGTCAGGCCGTAGCCCTCGAAGATCTCGATGCCGGCGCCCGCGTAGAACGCGGCGAGGCGGCGGCCGAGCGGGGAGCCGCCGCAGATGGCGTAGCGGACCCGGCCGCCCATGGCGTTGCGGATGCGGCGGAAGACCAGGGGGTCGTAGAAGGCGCGGGCCGCCTTCAGCGCGGTGGAGGGGCCCGATCCGGTGCCGGTCTGTCTGGCCTCCAGGCCCTCGCCGTAACGGCGGGCGACGGTTGTCGCGCGGTCGAAGGAGGACACCCGGCCGCTCGCCTCGGCGCGGGCGCGTGCGGTGTTGAAGACCTTCTCCAGCATGTACGGGATGGCCAGCAGACAGGTCGGCCGGAAGGCGGCCAGGTCCGGCAGCAGGTCCTCCGACTTCAGGCTCGGCGCGTGACCGAGGCGTACCCGGGCGCGGACGCAGGCGATCGCGACCATGCGGCCGAAGACATGGGACATGGGCAGGAAGAGAAGGACGGAGACCTCCTCGTTCATGCCCGCCTTGAAGATCGGGTAGAGCAGCTCGATCGCGTTGTCGACCTCGGCGAAGAAGTTGCCGTGGGAGAGCGCGCAGCCCTTCGGGCGGCCGGTCGTGCCGGAGGTGTAGATGAGCGTCGCCAGGGTGTCCGGGCCCAGCACCCCGCGCCGTACCTCCACTTCCTGGTCCGGCACGTGGGCGCCGAGCTCCGCCAGGCGCTCCACGTGCCCCTTCTCGATCACCCACATGTGCTGGAGGTCGGGCAGGTGCTCACGTTCGGGGCCGAGGGCCGCCGCCTGGGCGACCGTCTCGGCGACCAGGGCGACCGCGCCGGAGTCGTGCAGGATCCAGCGGGTCTGGAAGACGGAGGAGGTGGGGTAGACGGGGACGGTGACCAGGCCGGCCGCCCAGGCGGCGAAGTCGAGCAGGGTCCACTCGTAGCGGGTGCGGGACATGACGGCGATCCGGTCACCCGGCATCAGCCCCTCGGCGATGAGTCCTTTGGCCACCGCCTGCACCTCGGCGGCGAACTGGGCCGCCGTGATGTCCGCCCACCGCCCGTCGTCCCCGAGCCTGCGGCTGAGGGCGACGGCCCCGGGCGCCGCGGCCGCGTTGTCGAAGGGCAGGTCGGCGAGGGAGCCGTGGGTGACCCGGTGGGCGAACGGCGGTACGGACGCCTCCCGTACGACACCGTCGAGCCGCCGCGTCTCGGGCTCCACGAGCGCGGGCCCCGCGCCGTCGGAGAACGCGGCGGAGGTCGGGAAGGGAGTGGACACGGGCGGCTCCTGAGGCGTACAGCGGCGGACTGCCTGCTGCATACGTACGTGCCTCGTACGTCGAGGCGTTCACCGGCGGCAAGCCGCGGCAAGGGTTACCGGCGGTTAGGAAGGGGATCGTACGGGGCTCCTGTGGGGGGCTTGTGCCTGTTACGGGATGGTCCGGAGCCAGGGGTGTGCAACATCGGCGGTTACGTGAGGAAGGTTCATGTCCCGCGCCAGGTCTCGACCGGCTCCTCACCCCCGACCTAGACTTACCTCCGGTAACCTTACTCCAGGGTAAGCAAATGGGACCGTACCGGGAGTGGGACATGACGGACCGTCGTCCGAGCTTCACCGGCACCGCGCCCGGGCCGAGCCTCACGGGGGTCCGATGACGGCCTCCGAGGCCCACCCGGCCACCGTCCTGCGCCGCTCCCCCGCCCTGGCCCCGCTGTTCGCCCGCGGCGCCCTGCGCTCACCCCTCAAGCGACCGGGACCCGGCGCCGCCTTCCCGCGCGCCCGCCTGCTCCTGCCCGACCTGCGCGCCGACCTCGCGCGGCTGGCCGCGTACGAGCGGGTGTGCGGCTTCGCCACCGGCGACGACGCGCTGCCGATCACGTATCCGCACATCCTCGGTTTCCCGTCGGCGATGCGGCTGATGAGCGGCCGGGACTTCCCGCTGCCGCTGCTCGGCCTGGTCCACACGTCGATCGAGATCACCCGGCACACCGTGCTGCCCGCCACGGCAGGCTACGAACTCGGCGTGTACGTCGAGGGGTTGGTGCCGCACCGGCGCGGCACCGAGGCCGCCGTGGTGACCGAGGCCCGGGCCGGCGGGGACGTCGTATGGGAGTCGCGCAGCACCTATCTCGCGCGGCACCGCACGGACGGACCGGACATCGGGCCGCGGGCGCGGGAGGAACGGGAGGACCCGCGGGCGCGGGAGGCGCGGCCGCTGCCCGCGCTCGCCGAGTGGCGGCTCGCCGCCGACGTCGGACGGCGTTACGGCGCCGCCTCCGGAGACCGCAACCCCATTCACCTGCATCCGCTCGGCGCCCGTCTGTTCGGCTTCGCGCGGCCCATCGCGCACGGCATGTGGACGGTGGCCCGCTGCCTCGCCGCGCACGGCACCCCGGAGGCGGCCCGGGTCCGGGCGGAGTTCCGGGCGCCGGTGGCGCTTCCGGGGACGGTGCGGTACGCGGCACGGGACGGCCGGTTCGAACTGCGGGGACCGGACGGACGGCTCCACGTGAGCGGAAGCGTGACCCCGCCCACACCCGGCTGACGCCACCGGCCGGACTGTCCGGGGAGCCGGACCGGTCGGGCTCCGTCGCCGAGAACCACGGGCCCTGTTTCCGCGTCCGGTCTCTCGTGCGGGGCGTGCGGGGCGACGTCCGCCGCGGCGGACGCGAACGACGGCGAAGGGTGGTCATGAGGCTGAAGTGGGTGCTCGTCGCCGTCGCGGCGATCCCGACGGCGTTCCTGGGATGGGGTGCCTGGACGTTCTTCGGAGCCCTCACGGGTGACCCGATGACCCAGGCGGAGTCCGTCTCGTGCGAACAGGCCATGGACTACGGGGACCAGGACGGGCTGCCCGAGGGGGCGCACGACGCGAAGTGCACCGTCCTCACCTGGCTGGACACCCAGTACACGGTGCGGTTCACCATCGCTCGGACGGGCCTGGACACCTGGCTGAAGGAGACCTATCCCCACACCGATCTCACGTCCGAGGCCTGTCTCGACGAGGAACCGGCGAACGCCTGCGCCCACATCGAGCTGAACCCGGCCGCCGACGGTGGGGCGATGGTGGTCGACGTCGACGTGCGCTACGGCGAGGACTCGACCGCGATCGTCGATCTCACGCTCTACGACCTGTGACCCGGTCGGCGCCGGTCCTCCGCGCCGGCGGCCCCGTGCGGCCGGCGCGCTAGTCGGTCTCCGGGGGCGACCAGGGGTGGCCTTCCATGAGGTTGCCCAGGCCCGCCCAGGCGAAGTTCATCAGGGTGGCCGCCGCCTGCCGGGCCGAGACGCCCTCGGTGCCGTTGGCCCAGGCCGCCAGGGACTCGGCGGCGCCGACCAGCGCCTCGGCGAGTCCGGCGACCTCCCGCTCGGGCAGGTCGCGGTCGGTGGCGCTCCCCCCGCACGAGCGGAGCCCGGGGCCGCGCGGAGCCTCACGCGCGGCGACGACGATCAGCTGGGTCACGAACGCGACGATCTCCTCGCGCATCGCGGCCACCTCGGCGGCGAACCGTTCGCCGTGGGTACGGGCCTGGAGGTGCAGCACGGACCAGGCGTCCGGGTGCTGCGCGGTGTGGGTGAAGAACGCCCGCAGCCCGTCCCAGAGTTGGCGGTCCGCGGCGAGGCCCGGCCGCACGCCGGACCGCACGGCCTCGCTGAGCGCGGCGGCCTCACGGCGAATGCAGGCGGTGAAAAGGTCTTCCTTGGAGTTCAGGTACAGGTAGACCAACGGCTTGGAGACGCCCGCCACTTCGGCGATCTCGTCCATCGAGGCGGCCATGTAGCCCCGCTGCCCGAAGATCCGCACGGCGGCGTCCAGCATCTGCTGTTCGCGGACCGCACGCGGCATCCGCTTGGTCTTGACGGCACCCATGGGGGCAAGAGTAGTTGGGCCGGGACCGCCAGGAGCGGGCGCGGCCTGCCGGGGAGTGCTAGGAAGCCTGCCCCTGTGCCCTGGAGGTGTCGTCCACGACATCCTCCTGCGAGCGGTTGGCCTCGATGTTGGCCTTCATCCGGTCCACCCGCTCCACGACCTGCACGGACGCGCGGTCCCGCTCCTTGCGCAGCACCACGAAGCTGATCGGCGCCGAGAGCACCAGCGAGAGGAGGGCGATCCACATGAGGTTGGAGTCGCCGAGGCCGCGCGGGAGGGCACCGGAGTAGACGAGGCCCGAGACGACCAAGAGGCAGCCCACGAAGACCCCGAGGCGCATCAGCGTGTAGCGGAGCATCTCAATCCACTCTTCCGTTGCGACGACTTCCAAACGAACCCAAAGGGCACCGTCCAGTGAAGCACGCCGGACTGTGCGATCTTGCAAGGGGGTGCGGGGCAGGGCAGGGCGGGGACTCAGGTCAGGGGGAGCAGCATGGTGATGTCGTCCCGGTCGTCCCCAGGGGCCACCCGGATCGCGCCGGGCACCCGTCCGACCTCCTTGTAGCCGCAGGAGCCGTAGAACCGCTCCAGGCCGTTCCCGCCCCGGCAGGTGAGCCGGATCGCCTCGATGCCCTCGAAGGTGCGGGCCGTCTCGGCGGCGGCCGCGAGCAGGTCGCGGCCGTACCCCTTGCCCTGGTGCCCCGGAGCCACCATCACCGTGTACAGCCACACCCAGTGGGTCATCAGCCGGTGGGTGTTGAAGGCGAAGAACGCGGTCGCGGCGACCTCGCCCTTCTCGTCGCGCCCGACGAGCAGCCGGGTACGGCCCTCCGCCATGCCCACGAGGTGCCTGACCAGCTCCGGGCGGATGTCCTCCCGCGTCACCGGCGGCACGAAGCCCACGGAGCCACCCGCGTTGGAGACCTCGGTCCACAGACCGAGGATGCCGTCGCGCAGGGCGGGATCGACGGCGGGATCGACAGCGAAGGTAAGGGGCATGGATCGAGTGTACCTATTACGAAAACATCACCCGACCGGCCCGCACCCCGCACCCTCGCCCCGCCGCCGGGTGGTCTCACACTCGCACGGGCTTCGCCTCACACCCGCATGGGCTGGGGGGACTCGCGGCGCGCCGGGTCCGGGCCGTCGTACTCGCGGATGATCTCGTAGCGCGTGTTGCGCTCCACGGGGCGGAAGCCCGCGTCACGGATCAGGTCGAGCAGGTCGTCGCGGGTGAGCTTGTTCGGCGTGCCGTAGTTGTCGGCGTCGTGGGTGATCTTGTACTCGACCACCGAGCCGTCCATGTCGTCGGCGCCGTGCTGAAGGGCGAGCTGGGCGGTCTGCACACCGTGCATCACCCAGAAGACCTTCACGTGCGGAACGTTGTCGAACAGCAGCCGGGAGACGGCGAAGGTCTTCAGCGCCTCGGCGCCGGTCGCCATCTGGGTACGCGCCTGGAGGCGGTTGCGGACCTTGCCGTCCTTCATGTCGACGAAGTCGTGCTGGTAGCGCAGCGGGATGAAGACCTGGAAACCGCCGGTCTCGTCCTGGAGCTCACGCAGCCGCAGCACGTGGTCGACGCGGTGCCGGGGCTCCTCGATGTGGCCGTACAGCATCGTGCACGGGGTCTTGAGACCCTTCTCGTGCGCGAGGCGGTGGATGCGCGACCAGTCCTCCCAGTGGGTGCGGTGGTCGACGATGTGCTGCCGGACCTCCCAGTCGAAGATCTCGGCGCCGCCGCCGGTCAGGGACTCCAGACCGGCGTCGATGAGTTCGTCGAGGATCTCCGAGGCGGTCAGCCCGGAGATGGTCTCGAAGTGGTGGATCTCGGTCGCCGTGAAGGCCTTGAGCGAGACGTCCGGCAGGGCGGCCTTCAGCTCGCGCAGCGAGCGCGGGTAGTAGCGCCACGGCAGGTTCGGGTGCAGCCCGTTGACGATGTGCAGCTCGGTGAGGTTGTCGTTCTCCATCGCCTTGGCGAGGCGGACGGCCTCCTCGATGCGCATCGTGTACGCGTCCTTCTCGCCCGGCTTGCGCTGGAAGGAGCAGTAGGCGCAGGACGCGGTGCACACGTTCGTCATGTTGAGGTGACGGTTGACGTTGAAGTGCACGACATCGCCGTTCTTGCGCGTCCGGACCTCGTGCGCGAGGCCGCCGAGCCACGCCAGGTCGTCCGACTCGTACAGCGCGATGCCGTCCTCCCGGGTGAGCCGCTCACCGTCCCGGACCTTGTCCTCCAGCTCGCGCTTGAGCCCGACATCCATGTTTCTGCCTCTCCCTGTGGACGAACCCTGCCAACCGTACGCCTAGCCCGCTAGACCTCTTCCGGCAGCTCGCCCACCCTGTTCTCCCACTTCGTGGACAGCACGATGGTGGTACGGGTCCGGGAGACGCCCTTGGTGCCGCTGAGCCGTCGGATGATCCTCTCCAGACCGTCCACGTCACTCGCCCGCACCTTGAGCATGAACGAGTCGTCGCCCGCGATGAACCAGCAGTCCTCGATCTCGCTGAGGTCCTTCAGCCGCCGGGCCACGTCCTCGTGGTCGGCCGCGTCGGAGAGCGAGATGCCGATCAGGGCGATGACGCCGAGACCGAGGCTGGCGGCGTTCACGGTGGCCCGGTAGCCGGTGATGACGCCGGCCGCCTCCAGCCGGTTGATGCGGTCGGTGACGCTGGGTCCCGACAGACCGACGAGGCGCCCCAGCTCCGCGTACGAGGCCCGGCCGTTCTCCCTCAGGGCCTGGATGAGCTGCCTGTCCACCGCGTCCATGCGATCGAAGCCTTCCACTGAAGAGATCTGAAGTGCCTGAGGTTCATGAAGTTCGACGTGCTTGATGTACTCGACGTGCTTGATGTACTCGACGTGCTAGACGTGCGGGACGTGCTTCGCGTGCTCGATGTAGCTGATGTACCTGACATGCCCGATGTGCTCGAAGTGCTTGATGTGCTTCTCGACCTGCTCAGGCCGGGCGGGAGCCGCCGCCGAGTTCGCCCTGCCAGCGACGGTAGAGCCCGTGTCCGACCCCCGCCGCGTCGAGGACCCGTCCGGCGACGAAGTCCACGAGGTCCTGGATGTGCGTGGCGCCCGCGTAGAAGGCGGGCGAGGCCGGCACCACGGCGGCTCCGGCGTCGTCCAGCGCCACCAGGTGCCGGAGCGTCTGCCCGTTCAGCGGGGTCTCGCGGACGGCGACGACCAGGGGCCGCCGCTCCTTGAGCGTCACGCTCGCCGCCCGCTGCAACAGGTCCTTCGACAGCCCGAGAGCGACCCCGGCGACGCAGGCCGTGGACGCGGGCACGATCACCATGCCCCGCGCCGGATACGACCCCGAGGACGGCCCCGCGGCCAGATCCCCCGCACCCCAGTACCGCACCCCCTCGATGTCCGCCTCGAAGGTGCCCGGCTTGCCGTCGGCCCCCCGGGACAGCCACTCCCGCAGGTCGTCCCGCCAGTGCGCGTCCCGGAAGGAGATCCCGGTCTCGTCGAGCAGGGTGAGCCGTGAGGCCCGGCTGACGACCAGATCGACGCTCTCGCCCGCGTCCAGAAGCGCCCGCAGCACAGCGGCCGCGTAGGGCGTACCGGACGCTCCGGAGACCCCCACGATCCAAGGCGCGCGCTCAGTTTCTCCTGCGTTCACACCTTGAGCGTACCGGCGGGCCGGGAGGTACTCAGGCCGGGTGCGGAGGATCCCCGCCGTCAGCCACCCCGTCGGTCCCTCGCGCCGCGCTCAGAGGGTCAGGCCCCGGACCAGGAGGTCGAGGAGCGCGCACACGAACAGACTGATCCCGATGAACCCGTTGGTCGAGAAGAACGCCCTGTTCAGACGGGACAGATCATGCGGTCGTACGATCGTGTGCTCGTACACGAACGCGCCCGCGACGATGACCAGGCCCAGCCAGAAGAACGCGCCCGCGCCGGTCGCCAGCGCGTACCAGACGAACAGCGCCGTCGTGATCGCGTGACAGACCCGCGCTCCCCGGATCGCCGCCGGGATGCCGAAGCGCGCCGGCACCGACATGACGCCGATCTCGCGGTCGGTCTCGACGTCCTGGCAGGCGTAGATCAGGTCGAAGCCGCCGATCCAGATGCCGACGGCGAGACCCAGGATCACCGCGTCCCAGGACCAGGAACCGGAGATCGCCAGCCAGCCGCCGATCGGGCCCATCGCCTGGGCCAGGCCGAGGATGGCCTGCGGGAAGTTCGTGAACCGCTTGCCGTAGGGGTAGACCACCATCGGGATCACCGCGATGGGGGCCAGGGCCAGGCACAGGGGGTTGAGCAGGGCCGCCGAGCCGAGGAAGACGACCAGGGCGATCAGCGCGCCCGTCCAGGCGTGCCGCACCGACATCGCGCCGGTCACCAGCTCGCGCTGCGCCGTGCGCGGGTTGCGGGCGTCGATCTCGCGGTCGATGATCCGGTTGACGGCCATCGCGAAGGTGCGCAGGCCGACCATCGCGAGCGTGACGAGCAGCAGCCGGCCCCAGTGGACGTTCTCGTCCCGGTCGTACATCGCGGTCAGGGCGGCGATGTAGGCGAAGGGCAGCGCGAAGACCGAGTGCTCGATCATGACCAGGCGCAGGAACGCCTTGGTGCGCCCCGGCTGCGGGATCGCGGCGGAAGCTGAACTCACAGCCCGTACTCCTTCCAGCGGCGGTCGACCGTCGCCGCCGTCCGTGGGTCGGACAGCACCATCTCGGGCCATCCGCCGTCCCGTGTGTAGCCCTCCTCGGGCCACTTCCTCGTCGCGTCGATGCCCGCCTTGCCGCCCCAGAACTGCTGATAGGAGGCGTGGTCGAGATGGTCGACCGGGCCTTCGACGACCGTGAGGTCACGGGCGTAGTCCGTGTTGCCGAGGGCCCGCCAGGCGACCTCGTGCAGATCGTGCACGTCGCAGTCGGCGTCGACGACCACGATCAGTTTGGTCAGGGACATCATGTGCGCGCCCCAGACCGCGTGCATGACCTTCTGGGCGTGCTTGGGGTACTTCTTGTCGATCGAGACGATCGCGCAGTTGTGGAAGCCGCCCGCCTCGGGCAGGTGGTAGTCCACGATGTCCGGGACGATGATCTTCAGCAGCGGGAGGAAGAAGCGTTCCGTCGCACGGCCCAGCGGTCCGTCCTCCGTCGGAGGGCGTCCTACGACGATCGACTGGAGCAGCGGCCGCTTCCGCATGGTCACGCAGTCGATCTTCAGCGCGGGGAAGGGCTCCTGCGGGGTGTAGAAGCCGGTGTGGTCGCCGAAGGGGCCCTCGGGGAGCATCTCCCCCGGCTCCAGCCAGCCTTCGAGGACGACCTCCGCCTGCGCGGGGACCTGGAGCGGGACCGTCTTGCAGTCGACCATCTCGATCCGCTTGCCCGCGATGAACCCGGCGAAGAGGTACTCGTCGATGTCACCGGGCAGCGGTGCCGTGGACGCGTACGTCACGGCCGGCGGACAGCCGAAGGCGATCGCGACCGGCAGCCGCTCGCCGCGCCGGGCCGCCACCTGGTAGTGGTTGCGGCTGTCCTTGTGGATCTGCCAGTGCATGCCGATCGTGCGCCGGTCGTGGCGCTGGAGGCGGTACAGGCCCAGGTTGCGGATTCCGCTCTCCGGGTCCTTGGTGTGGGTCAGCCCCAGGTTGAAGAACGAGCCGCCGTCCTGCGGCCAGGTGAAGAGCGCGGGGAGCCGGTCGAGGTCGACGTCGTCACCGTGCAGGACGACCTCCTGCACCGGCGCGCTGTCGGACTTCACCTTCTTCGGCGGTACGTGCGTCATCGCGCCGAGCTTCCCGAACGCCTCGCGCACACCGACGAACCCGTGCGGCAGCTCGGGCCGCAGCAGGCCGCCGATCTTCTCGGAGATCTCGCCGTACGACGTGAGACCGAGGGCCTTGAGCAGCCGCCGGTCGGTGCCGAAGACGTTCATCGCGAGGGGCATGGCGGAGCCCTTCACGTTCTCGAAGAGCAGCGCCGGGCCGCCCGCCTTCTGCACCCGGTCGACGATCTCCCCGACCTCCAGGTACGGATCGACCTCGGCCTTGATGCGCTTGAGGTCTCCCTCACGCTCCAGTGCCCTGAGCAGAGAGCGAAGATCGTCGTAAGCCATGCGGTCCAGTATCCGGTACGGGCTAGTCTGACCCCGTCACCGGGGCCGTCCCGTGCCCCGTCGTCGTCTTCTGGGGGATCGACCGCTCATGCTCAGGTATCTGCCCTTTCTGCTGGTCCTGGCGCTGTGGATCTACGCCTTCATCGACTGCCTGAACACACCCGAGGACCAGGTGCGCGTCCTGCCGAAGGTGGTGTGGGTGATCGTCATCCTGCTCTTCGGCGAGGTGCTCGTCGGCCCGGTCGCCTGGCTGGTGGCCGGCAAGGTGCGCGCCGCTCCCGAGGCCGGTCCCGCGCGGTTCGTCGCGCCCGACGACAACCCCGAGTTCCTGAAGTCGCTGAACAAGGAGGACGAGGAGAAGAAGGACGACGCGGGCTGATGGAGCTGCGGCTGCTGGTCACCTTCGAGAAGGTCGCGACCACCCTGAGCTTCACCCGGGCGGCGGCCGAGCTCCAGTACGCCCAGTCCAGCGTGACCAGCCAGATCCGCGCCCTGGAGTCCTCGCTCGGCACGGAGCTCTTCGACCGGCTCGGGAGCCGGATCCGGCTCACCGACGCCGGTGAGCGGCTGCTGCCGTACGCCCGGCAGATCATCGAGCTGACCGAGGAGGCCCGCACGGCGGTCGCCGGCACCCGGGAACCGGCCGGCCCGCTCGCGGTCGGCACGATGGAGTCGCTGACGAACTACCGTCTGCCGCCGCTCCTGGAGTTCTTCCACCACCGCTACCCGCGGGTGCGCCTCTCTCTGCGCACCACCATCGGCGACGAGACCCGGCAGGCCCTCCGGCAGGGGACGTACGACCTCGGTTTCCTGATGGAGGAGACGACCGAGCACCCGGGCCTGGAGACACGGGTGCTGACGGTCGAGCCACTGGTGCTGGTCGCGGCGCCGGGCCACGCCCTGGCCGCCGCCGGGGCGTCGGTGACCGCATCCGGCCTCGTACGGGAGTCGCTGCTCGCCTCCGAACCGGGCTGCGCCTACCGCGATCTGTTCGAGCGTGAGCTCGCGCCCCACGGCACGGTCGCGTTCACGGAGTTCGGCACGATCGAGGCCACCAAACGCGCGGCGGCGGCCGGCCTCGGCATCTCGCTGCTGCCCGAGGTGACGGTCGCGGCCGAACTGGCGCGGGGGTCGCTCGTCCGGCTGCCGTGGCAGCCGCCGTTCACGCTTCGGACGCAGCTGGCGTGGCGGGCCGGGAAGCGGCTTCCGGCGCACGCCCGGCTGTTCGTGGACCGGGCAGGGCAGTTGCTGGCCGAGCAGTCGGCGGGGTCGGCGCGGTCCGCGCGAGCGTGACCCGCAGGCTCGCGAACACGATCAGCGGGACGCCGAGGGCCTGGACGAGGCCGATGTGGTGGCCGTAGACCGCCCAGTCCATGACCATCGCGACCGCCGGGTAGACGAAGGCGAGGACGGCGATCTTCGAGGTGGGCAGCTGGGCGTAGGCCGCGTACATCAGGACGTACATCACACCGGTGTGGATCAGGCCGAGCCCGGCCAGCCAGACCCAGCCCGCGCCCGTGCCGCGCAGGGCGCCGAAGTCGGCGAAGGGCAGCAGGAGCGGGATGCCGACCAGTACCTGCACGAGCGCGATGAGGTGCGGCCGTACGCCGGTGACCCGCTTGGTGACCAGGGTGGACAGGCCGTAGAGCAGGGCGGCGAGCAGTGCCTGGCCGACGCCGAGGGCGTAGGTGCCGCCGCTGGTGAAGTCGCCCGGGGTGATGCCCGAGACGAGGACCAGCCCGGCGAAGGCGACGGCGATCCAGCCGACCTTGGCGGCGGTCAGCCGCTCCCGGAAGAGCAGGGCGCCCAGGAGCACGACGTAGAACGGCTGGGTGTGGTAGACGACCGTGGCCACGGATATGGACGTGTTCTCGTACGACTCGAACAGGAACACCCAGTTGAGGACGATGAACACGCCGCCCAGCGCGGCCAGGCCGAGGGTGCGCGGGGTGAAGCCGTGGCCGCGCAGCCAGCCGCGGGCCACGACGTAGCCGCCGAGCGCGAGGGCGCCGAACAGGACGCGGAAGAAGACGACGTCGAAGGGCGAGGCCCCCGACTCGACGACGAACACGCCGAGGGTGCCGGAGAGCACCATCGCCGCCGTCAGCTGGACGACGCCCTTCCTCTCCGAGGCCGTCCCCCGCGCGCCGTCGCCCTGTGAGCCCGTGTCCTGTGAGCTTCCGCTCTGTGGGCCCTTGCTCTGTGAGGTCATGTCCTGTGAGGTCATGTCCTGGACGCTACGAGCGTCGCGCGGAGCCGGTCCACGAGCCAGTGGCGCGTCCTGCCGATGGGGCCATCGGCGCCACCGATGGGCGCTCCGCCTCCCGTCCCGCCCGCGCGGCGGACCGGCCGCCTCAGCGCAGCCGCGACGACGACAGGATCGACAGCAGGTGCGCCGGAACCATCACCCAGGTGATGACGGCGAGCGCGCCGAGCGCCCAGCGGGTCGGCTCGATCCCGCCGGTGACCGTGTCGGCGACGGCCGCGGCCAGCAGCACCAGGGACGCCTCGATGCCGTTGGTGACTCGGTGGATCTTGAAGGCCGCGGCGAGGCGCCGCACGGTGGCCACGCCCTGCGAACGCGGCCGGGTCGCCTCGTCGTCGGCGACGCTCAGCCCGCGCCGGGCGCGCGCCACGTCCACCAGGTCGGTCGAGGCCTTCAGCAGGACGACACCGAGGGCGGTGGCGATGCCGACCGACAGCCAGCCGCCGAATCCCGACTCGGCCGCCCGGTACCCGGCTCCCGCCAGCAGCGCCGCGTCCGCGAGATAGGCGCCGAGGCGGTCGACGTAGATGCCGGTCGCGCTGTTCTGGCCCTTCCAGCGGGCGACCTCGCCGTCCACGCAGTCGAAGAGCAGGAAGAGCTGCATCAGCACGACCGCCAGGACGGCGCCGGTCAGGCCCGGGATCATCAGCGCGGCGCCGGAGGCGACCCCGCACCCGACCATCGTCCAGGTCAGCTGGTCCGGGGTGACGGGGGTCCGCACCAGCTGCCGGGTCAGCCGCAGCGAGATCCTGCGCATGTACCACCGGCCCGCCCAGTGCTCACCGTTGCGGCTCGCCAGTTTGGCCTGCGGCTGGCAGACCTCGCGCAGCTCCTCCAGAACCGGCGCAGCAACCATGGAACTTCCCTCCCACCGGGGCCCGGCCGGGCCCCAACTGCCGCTCACGCGGCGACGATCGGGCCAGGGTACAGACCGGGTTTCCACGGGCTTTACCCAGGTGACGCCTCACGGCCACGGCCTCGATGGCCCGGACGCGCCACCCCGGGGGCGCGTCGCGCACGTCGCCCTCGTGTTCCGGCCTCGGCCCCAGCACAGTGGGGGCATGGATCAGGCACAGGCACGCACATGGCTCGCCACCGCCGTCGCCGAGGCACGCGCCGGCCTCGCCGAGGGCGGCATCCCGATCGGCGCCGCGCTCTACGGAGGCGACGGCACCCTGCTGGGCCGCGGACACAACCGGCGCGTCCAGGACGACGACCCCTCGGCGCACGCGGAGACGGCCGCCTTCCGGGCGGCGGGACGGCAGCGGTCGTATCGCGGTACGACCATGGTGACCACCCTCTCGCCGTGCTGGTACTGCAGCGGGCTCGTCCGCCAGTTCGGCATCTCGCGCGTGGTCGTCGGCGAGGCGGTCACCTTTCACGGTGGCCACGACTGGCTCGCGGAGCACGGCGTGGAGATCGTGCTCCTGGACGACCCCGAGTGCGTCGAGCTGATGCGCGACTTCATCAGGACCGAACCGGCACTGTGGAACGAGGACATCGGTGAGTGAGCCCACCGCCCCCCGGGGCGCCCGTACCCCGCGCACGCCCCGCATCCCGACCGTCGATCTGCGGCCCTGGCTCGACGGTGGCCCCGAGGCCCGCGCCGGCATCGCCCGCACCGTCGACCTGGCCCTCCAGACCGCCGGCTTCCTCCTGGTCACCGGACACGGCGTGGACCCCGGTCTGCGCGCCCGCCTCCGGGCGGCGGCCCGCGCCTTCTTCACGCTGCCCGAGGCGGCCAAGCGGCGCTACGCGGCGAAGGTCGGCGGCCGGGGCTGGCTCGGCCCCGGCGCGGAGGCCAACGGGTACGCGGAGGGGACCGAGACCCCGCCGGACCTGAAGGAGTCGCTGACGTTCGCGACGCACGAACCCTTCGAGGATCCGGCCGTCAACGCGGAGTGGTACGCGCCCAACGTATGGCCTCGCGAAGTACCCGCGCTGCGGGCGCTGTGCGAGGAGTACCTGGCCCGGATGGCCGAGCTGGAGAACCACCTGCTCGCCCTGCTCGGCGAGGCGCTGGGCCTCGAACCCGACTTCTTCACCCGGCACATGGACCATCCGACGTACGGCTTCAACATCAACTGGTACCCGGGGACCGATGTGCTCGGTGAACCCCTGCCGGGGCAGTTCCGCATCGGTCCGCACACCGACTTCGGCACGGTCACCCTCCTGGACCGGCAGGCCGGCCGGGGCGGGCTCCAGGTCTGGACGGACGACGGCGGCTGGGAGGACGCGCCGTACGACCCGGCCGCCTTCACCGTCAACATCGGCGATCTGATGGCCCGCTGGACCGGCGACCGCTGGCGTTCCGGCCGCCACCGCGTGCTGCCGCCGCCTTCGGACGCGCCCGCCGAGGAGCTGATGTCGCTGGTCTACTTCGGCGAGTGCGCCCCGGGAACGCTCGTCGAGTCGGTCCCGGCACCGGTGGGGCGGGTGCGGTACCCGGCCGTGGACTCGCACGCGTACCTGCGCGAGAAGCTGAACTCGATCACCGTGGACTGACCGCGGACTTCCTAACACCTGCCCGGGTCCAGCACGCCGGGGGTCCCGGCCGGACCGCCGAGTCGATCAATCAGGCGTTCGAATCGAGCCCGCCAGCCCGGTTCGGACGCGCCCGCACCCCGGAACTCGTGCGTGAACCGCAGAGAGGTCCCCGCGTCCCCGTCCCGCTCCAGATGGAAGCGGATCCGGCCGCCGCCCTCCACCGTGTACTCGGCGACCCGGCCCACGTCCCACGCGGTGACCTGCCCGCTGCCCAGCCCGCGCAGGGTGACCGCGCCGCCGAGCCGGGGTTCGAGCACCTCGGCCTCGGTGAACCAGCCCGCGAGCCCCTCCCGGCCGGCCAGCGCCGGCCAGACCCTCTCCACGGGCACCGGCAGCCGCACCAGGAAATGGAGGATGTGCGCGTTCCCGTGCGTCACGCTGGTGCCCTGCTCGACGGAACCGGTCATGACACCAGCGTGACCCCTGACGGGAGGCGCTGCACGCGCTACGGCCGCTGCCCGGCCTTGTCCACGACCGCGCGCCGCACCACGGCGGTGCTGTCGCCGATCGATCCCTTCTCGTGGGTCCCCTCGTCCTGCGTGTACACGAAGCGCGTGCCGAGGAACCGGTGGGTCTTCTGGTCGAAGATCCACTCTTCCCGCCCGGACAGGCCCGGCTCCTGGTGGGCGAGCGCCACACCGCGCCGCCCGGCGGCGTCGACGGCACCCCGGACAACGATCACTCCGGGGATCCTGGCCACGGCCCGGTAGAGCGCGGCGCTCTGCTTCGGCGGCAGCAGTCCGCTGCTGATCAGCTCGCTCGCCCGCGTGAACGGCTCCGACTCGGTGCGGACGCGTCCGTACCGCAGCGCCGTGGCCGGCCGCGCCAGCCAGGCGTACATCCCGTCGGCGTCGGTGGGCAGCGACGACGGGTCCCAGAGCCTCACATACTCGTAGCCGGACCCGGGCCCGGCCGCGCCCCGCGCCGAGGGAGCGACCGACTCCTCCCGCCCCGCTGTTCTGATCAGGCCGGGACGGGCGCCGTCCACGGCCGCCCATTGCTCCTCCCGGTGGGTCGACCGGCCCTTCTCCACGATCTTCCCGTCCGCGGCCGCCACCTCGGTCCTGGTGTGCGTCACCTCCGTGTCGACGTACCTGTACTGGTCGTCGCGCACGTCGCCGAATCCGTCGTCCTCGTGCTCGGCCGCGGTCGCCACGCTCTCCAGGAAGGCGGCCGCGCCGAGGGGCCGACGGGTGCCCGGGGCACTGTCCCCGGAGGGCACGACGAGGGTGAAGGTGACGGCGCAGACGGCCGCGACCGCCCCCGCCACCAGGGCGGGCCGCAGCCAGGCCCTGCGCGCTCGGGGGTGGTCCTCGGCTCCGAGGGTCTCGGCCATCAGATGCTCCTTGAGAAGTCGGTGACGGCCCGGCGGAAGGTCCCGCTCCGGCAGCTCGGTCATGAGTTCCCCTCCCTCAGGGCCCCGACCGCGGTGACGCGGTCGCCTCTCATCTGTCCGTAGGCGTGCGGCGGTTCCATGTGTTCCGCGAGTTTCGCCCGCGCCCGCGAGAGCCTCGACCGCACGGTCCCGACGGGCACTCCGAGCGCCTCCGCGGCGGCCCGGTAGTCCAGCCCGGACCACACGCACAGCGCCAGCACCTCTCGCTCGGCCCTGCGCAGCCGGGCCAGCGCGGCGCGTACGAGGGCCAGTTGCGCGGCGTCGTCGATGCGGCCGGCCACCTCGTCGGCGAAGTCACCTGCGGCCTCCTCGCGCGGGAGGCGGGCCACGGCCGCCGCGTGTCTCCGGGCCGCCCGGCGGGTGTTGCGGGTGATGTTGGTGGCTATGCCCAGCAGCCAGGGGCGCGGGGAGCCGCCGTCCTCGTCGAGCCGCTCGCGCAGCCGCCAGGCGTCCAGGAAGGTCAGCGAGACGACGTCCTCGGCGACCGTCCACTCCCCCGTCAGCCGGAACGCGTGGTTGTAGACGGAGCGCGCGTACGCGTCGAAGAGCTCGCCGAAGGCGTCGTGGTCCCCCGCGCGGACGCGTCTTCGCAGATTCGTATCCACGCCCCTCTACCTGTCCGCACGACAGAGGCCGGTTCCTGTGACCTGAGCCACAGCAACCGGCCTCGGGGGTACGGGACTCAGACGCCCGCGTACGAGTGCTTGCCGGAGACGAAGATGTTCACGCCGTAGTAGTTGAACAGCCAGCAGGCGAAGGCGATCAGCGCGATGTACGCGGCCTTGCGGCCCTTCCAGCCGGCCGTGGCCCGCGCGTGCAGGTAGCAGGCGTAGGCGACCCAGGTGATGAACGCCCACGTCTCCTTGGGGTCCCAGCCCCAGTAGCGGCCCCACGCGTCGCCCGCCCAGATCGCGCCCGCGATGATCGTGAACGTCCACAGCGGGAAGACGGCCGCGTTGACGCGGTAGGAGAACTTGTCCAGGGACGCCGAGGCGGGCAGCCGCTCCAGGAACGAGGTCGCGAAGCGGCCGGGCCTGCCGCCGTTCGCGAGCTTGTTCTCGTAGGAGTCCTTGAACAGGTAGAGGATCGTGCCGACCGCGCCGACGTAGAAGACCGCGCCGCACAGGATCGCGGTCGACACGTGGATGTAGAGCCAGTACGAGTGCAGGGCGGGAACCAACTGGTCACTGGCGGTGTACAAGACAGTGACGGCGACGCCGAGATCGAGGAGGACCGAGGTGATCAGGAACAGGCCGAGCCAGCGCACGTTCTTCTTCAGCGCGAGCAGCGTGAGGTACACGCCGACGGCGACGGTGGAGAAGGTGATGTTGAACTCGTACATGTTGCCCCACGGCGCCCGCTCCACCGAGGCCGCGCGGGCGATCACGCCGCCCAGCTCGATGACGAAGGCGAGCGCGGTGAGCGAGATGGCGATACGCCCGTAGAGGTCGCCCTGCTCGTCACCGCCGTGGGCGCCCGGCCCGTCGGGCACGTCACGCGAGCCGGTCGCGGCCCGCACCACGACCTTCGGCCGCTCCAGTACGGCGGTGCCGCCGGCGTTCTGCACGGTGACCGCCGGCGCTGTCTTCGGCCGCGGCGTGGAGGTGAGCGCGGCGGCGGTGCGGCCGACCTTGCTGCGGCTGCCGAAGAGCCATTCGGCGATGTACGCGAAGAAGGCCAGGGTGTAGACGGCCATCGCGGAGTAGATCAGCGTGTTGCTGACATTCGCGAGGTGTTCGTTGGTCGCGACGGCGAGATCGGTCACGCCGGCGAGATCGTTCGCGGTGGCGAGAGTCACTTCTCAGCCCCTTCGGCAGGTACGACTTGGGGGTCGGGGGATGCGGACGGATCGTCGTCGGGGTCGGGAGCCCCGGGGGCCTGGTCGTACAGGATCCCGGCGAGGTCGCCGAGCTCCTCGGGTACCTTGGCGGACTCGCTGCGGCCGAGCCCGGCCATCTCGACGACGGTCACGCCGTCCGCGCCCTTCACCGCCCGCACCCACACCCGGCGGCGCTGGATGAACAGGGAGCCGGCGAGTCCGAAGATCGCGGCGACGGCGCCGACGAGCGCCCAGCCGCTGCCGGGCTGCTGCGTGACCTGGAAGTTCGCCCACTGCTTGGTGCCCTCGTAGGTGATCGAGCCGGCGCCGTTCGGCAGGGTCATGGTCTGCCCGGGCTTCAGGTTCTTGCGCAACTGCGCGCCCTTGGCGTCCTTGAAGTCCTTCATGTGCGTCTTGTCGAGCTGGTACACGCTCTGCGGGATGCCCGCGTCGACCCCGAGGTCGCCGTGGTACGCCTCCAGGTTCAGCACCGGGTTCAGCATCGCCGGGAACTGCGAGGACACCGCGTCGCCCCCGCCGTAGGTCGGCAGGAAGAACGCCTGGAAACCGAGCTGTTCGGTGACGCCCCGGGGGTTCTTGTAGCCGTCCATGACCTTGACCACGCCGGAGGAGGTGACGTTGGAGTCCAGCGGCAGCAGCGGTACGGCGTTGTGGAAGACGACATCGCCCTTGCCGTCCTTGACGGTCACGACGGGGGCGTAGCCGTGGGCGGTGAGATAGACCTTCGAGTCGCCGATCGCCAGCGGCTCGTTCACCTTGACGGTGGTCCTCTTCTCCTTGCCGTAGGCGCCCTCGCTGTAGGTGAGGGCCGCCTGGTAGGTGCGCGGGGTGCCCCGGTTGGGGCCGGTGAGCTCGTAGGTGCCGGTGAACTTGTCCAGCACGAAGCTGAAGGGCACCAGGTCGTCGGAGCTGAAGAGGTTGCCGGACTTGAAGTCGTCGTAGGAGATCAGCGTGTTCGAGAAGCCGTCGCCCTCGACGACCAGCTTGTTGCCCTCGGACTTGAACAGCTGGCCCCAGGCGAAGGCGGACAGCATCACGATCAGCGCGATGTGGAAGGCGAGGTTGCCGACCTCGCGCAGATAGCCCTTCTCCGCGGCGACCGCGTCCCCGGCGAGGTGGGCGCGGAAGCGGCGCTTCCTCAGCAGCGCGAGCGCGGCCTCGCGGACCCGCTCCGGTTCGGCCTCGGTGCGCCAGGTCGTGTACGCGGGCAGCCGGGTCAGCCGGCGGGGCGCGCCCGGCGGCCGGCTGCGCAGCTGGCCGACGAACTGCCAGGTGCGGGGCACGATGCAGCCGATGAGGGAGACGAACAGCAGGATGTAGATCGCGGAGAACCACACCGAGCTGTAGACGTGGAAGAGTCCGAGCCTGTCGTAGACGTCCGCGAGGGTCTCGTGGGCGGCCCGGAAGTCGGCGACCTTCGTCGCGTCGGTTCCGGACTGCGGGATCAGCGAGCCGGGGATCGCGCCGAGCGCCAGCAGCAGGAGCAGCAGCAGCGCGACCCGCATGGAGGTGAGCTGCCGCCAGAACCAGCGGACCCAGCCGACGACCCCCATACCGGGCGGGTTGGCCGACGACTCCAGGGGCGCGGTGGACAGCTGGGAGCCGGCGGCACCGAGGTCCTGGTCGTCCGGGGCGGCCGGGGTCTCCCCCGTCGGCGTGCCGGTTGTCGTCTCGCTCATCGCTCAGATCCCCACAGTGAAGCCGTTGGACCAGGTCTGCATGTCCTGCACGATGCGGTCCCACGCGCCGGTCAGCAGCAGCACACCGGTCACGATCATCATGGTGCCGCCGACGCGCATGACCCACGTGTAGTGGCGCTTGACCCAGCCGAAGGCGCCGAGCGCCTTGCGGAAGGCGACCGCGGCCAGCACGAAGGGCACGCCGAGGCCGAGGCAGTAGGCGACGGTCAGTATGGCACCGCGGCCCGCGCTGGACTGCTGGGAGGACAGCGCCAGCACGGAGGCGAGGGTCGGGCCGATGCAGGGCGTCCAGCCGATGCCGAACAGCGCGCCGAGCAGGGGGGCGCCCAGCAGCCCGGCGACGGGACGCCGGTGGAAGCGGAACTCCCGCTGGGTGAGCCAGGGCATCAGCCCCATGAAGAAGACGCCCATGAGGATCATGAGCACGCCGAGCACCTTGGACAGGACGTCGCGGTGGCCCTGGAGCGTGTCGCCGAAGTAGCCGAACAGCGCTCCGCTGGAGACGAACACGGCGGTGAAGCCGAGGACGAAGAGGGAGGCGCCCGCGACCATCCGGCCCCGCTTGGCCTCGGCCAGGTCGGTGCCGGTGACCCCGGTGACATAGGACAGATAGCCGGGGACCAGGGGCAGGACGCACGGCGAGAAGAAGGAGACGAGGCCGCCGAGCAGGGCGATGGGCAGGGCGACGAGCAGGGCGCCGTTGAGCACCGTCTGGTTCGGGTCCGTCGCCGCGGCGAGCAGGGACACTGCGCTCACGTCACTTCTCCGCGAGGACCGGGGAGATCATCTTGCGCAGCTTCTCCTCGCTGAGCGCGGACAGCGAGCGGGCGGCGATCTTCCCGTCCCGGTCGAGGACCAGCGTGGAGGGGATCGCCTGCGGGTTGAGGGTGCCCCTGCCGAAGCGGAGCATCAGCTTGCCCGTCGGGTCGTACAGACTCTGGTAGCCGACGCCGTACTGCTTCTCGAAGGCGCGCGCGGGACTGGTGCTGGTGTCGCGGGTGTTGATGCCGACGAACTGCACGCCCTGGCTCTTGAGGTCCTGGGAGACCTTCTCGAAGTCGGGTGCCTCGGCCCGGCACGGCGGGCACCAGGAGCCCCACACGTTCAGGACGACGACCTTGCCCTTGAAGTCGGCGACGTCGAGCCGCTTGCCGTCGACGGTCTCGCCGGACAGGTCGGGTGCGGCGGCCCGCTCCCCCTTGTCGGCGGTCGCGATGCCGTCCTTGCCCATGACGAAGTTGGTGTTGCCGCCTCCCCCGGAGGTGCCCCCGGAGCTACAGGCGGACAGCACCAGCGCGGCGACGGCGGCACCGGCGATGGTCAGGGGGGCGCGGCTGGCGGCACTCATGTGAAAAGTTTCGCATGCCCGTTCTGAGGATCTTGCGCACCCCCCTTGCGGGCGGAAACCCGCATTTCAGGCGGCGCTTCAGGAAGCGGTGGGACTTGCCGTCGAACCGGCGGTGGACCCGGCGGTGGACCCGGACGTCGAACCGGCGGTGGACCCGGCCGCGGACGTGTCCTTCAGGAACTCCTGCCAGCCGCCGGCCGGCTGCTGGCCGACATCCAGCGTGCGCAGCTTGGTGAGCACCTCGGGCCGCTGCACGTCGAGCCAGTCCGCGAACTGCCGGAAGGAGACCAGCCGTACGTCGGCGCCCTTCTCCTTCTCCCGCGCGATGTGCTTGAAGGCCTCTTCCACGGCGTCCATGTAGATGCCGCCGTTCCAGTGCTCGAAGTGGTTGCCGATGAAGAAGGGCGCGCGATTCGTCTCGTATGACCGCCGGAAGCCGGATATGTACGCCTGTGCTGCCTGTTGCCGCCAGCCCGGGTAGTTGTGGGCGGGCGCGTTGGTGGAGTTGACCGACTGGTTGGCGAGGATGTTGTAGTCCATCGAGAGGACCTCGAAGGAGTGGCCGGGGAACGGCATCTGCTGCAACGGCAGGTCCCACAGCCCCTGTCGCTTCCCGGGCCATACCTGCCGGCCGCCGGGCGAGGAGGCGTCGTAGCGCCAGCCGAGCTCGCGGGCGGCGGGCAGCAGCTTGTCCTGGCCGAGGAGGCAGGGCGTACGGCCGCCGACGAGCTCCTTGTCGTAGTCGAAGGGCAGCGACGGCAGATCGGTCCACCCGGTGTTGGTCCGCCACTCCTTCACGAACGACTTGGCCTGCGCGATCTCGCTCTTCCACTGCTGCGGGGTCCAGTTGCCGACCGTGCCGTAGCCGCCACAGAAGTGGCCGTTGAAGTGGGTGCCGATCTCGTGCCCCTCCAGCCAGGCGCGGCGGACGTTGGTGAGCGTCGCCTTGACGTGCTCGTCGGTGAGGTAGCCGATGTCGGAGGCGCCGCGCGGGTTGTTCGGCGGGTCGTAGAGCCGCTTCTTCGACTCGGGCAGCAGATACAGCCCGGAGAGGAAGAAGGTCATGCTCGCGCCGTGCTCCTTGGCGAGGTCGAGGAAGCGCGGGAAGAGTCCGTTGCCGACCTCGCCGGCGCCGTCCCAGGAGAAGATGACGAACTGCGGCGGCTGCTGGCCGGGCTCCAGCGGTTCGGGCTTGGCCGGCTGGTGCGGCTGCCTGCCGGTGAAGGAGGTCGAGCCGTCGCCGAGGGGGCGTGCGGTGGCGCTCGGCTTGGCGCTGGGGGTACGGGAACCGCCGGTGGCGGTCGGACCGTCCGATGCCGTGGGCGTACCGGTGTGCGTGCCGCACCCCGCGAGTCCGGCGGCGGCCGCGGCCCCTGCGCCGAGACCGAGTGCTCCCCTGCGGGTGAGAGTGCGCATGGCATCCCCGTTCGTCGCGTTCTCTGGTGTCACCCATTCAGAGGACGCGACGGACGGCGAGGTTCCCAGCGATCACATGGGTCTGGCAACAATTGTTACGAACGTGTCATCGACCTAGGCCCCGAAGGCCTTGCCCTGCCCCTTCACCGGCTTGGCGCCGGCGAGCAGGTGGGCCGGGACGAGATCGCGGGCCGGCTCGGTGTAGCCGACGGACACGATCTTGTCGCCCTGGTACGTGAAGGTCGTCAGCGAGGCGAGCGTGCACTGCCGCTTGCGCGGGTCGTGCCACAGCCGGCGCCGCTCCACATAGGACCGCACGATCCAGATCGGCAGCTGATGGCTGACGAGCACCGCCTCGTGCCCGCGGGCCGCGTCCTTGGCGGCGTCCAGCGCCCCCATCATGCGCACGACCTGGTCGACGTACGGCTCGCCCCACGACGGCTTGAACGGGTTGACGAGGTGCTTCCAGTTCTCGGGATTGCGCAGCGCGCCGTCCCCGACGCCGAAGGTCTTGCCCTGGAAGACGTTGTCGGCCTCGATCAGCCGCCGGTCGGTCGCGAGGTCCAGCCCGTGCGCCTTGGCGATGGGCGTCGCCGTCTCCTGTGCCCGCTCCAGCGGGGAGGCGACGACGTACGTGACGTCGCGGGAGGCGAGGTGCTCGGCGACCCGGTCGGCCATCTGCCGTCCGAGCTCGGACAGGTGGTACCCGGGCAGGCGCCCGTAGAGGATCCCGTCGGGGTTCTCGACCTCGCCGTGCCGCATGAGGTGGACGACGGTGAGGTCGGAGCCGCGCTCCTCGCCGCCGCCGGTGTTGCCGTCGTTGCCGATGATGACGTCGCTCATGCCGCCGTGGCCTCCGCCGCCGCTCGGGCCGCCGCCGGAAGGGCGTCGGCGATGCGCTGCACCGCACGCTCGTCGTGGGCCGTGGACACGAACCAGGACTCGAAGGACGAGGGCGGCAGGTAGACGCCGTTCGCCAGCAGCGCGTGGAAGAAGGCGGTGAAGCGGAAGGACTCCTGCGCCTTGGCGTCCTCGTAGGTGCGGACCGGGCGGTCCGTGAAGAAGACGGAGAACATGTTGGAGGCGCTCTGCAGGGTGTGCGCGACGCTCTCCTTGGTGAGGGCCTCGGAGACGAGCGTCTGGATCTGCCGCGAGACGGCGTTGATCCTGTCGTACGCGGCGTCGTCGAGCAGGCGCAGCTGGGCGAGTCCGGCGGCGGTGGCCACCGGGTTCCCGGAGAGGGTGCCGGCCTGGTAGACGGGCCCGGCGGGGGCGAGGTGCGCCATGATGTCGGCGCGGCCTCCGAAGGCGGCGGCCGGGAACCCGCCTCCCATGACCTTCCCGAAGGTCATCAGGTCGGGTGCCACCCCGTCGATGCCGTACCAGCCGCTCCTGCTGGTCCGGAAGCCCGTCATGACCTCGTCGGAGATGAACAGGGCGCCGTTCTGGGCGCAGGCGGCCTTGAGCCCCTGGTTGAACCCGGGCAGCGGCGGCACGACGCCCATGTTGCCGGGCGAGGCCTCGGTGATGACGCAGGCGATCTCGCCGGGGTGGGCGTGGAAGGCCTCGTGCACGGCCTCGAGGTCGTTGTAGGGCAGGACGATCGTGTCGGCGGCCTGGGCGCCGGTGACGCCGGGGGTGTCCGGCAGGGCGAAGGTGGCCACCCCGCTGCCGGCCGAGGCCAGCAGGGAGTCGACGTGCCCGTGGTAGCACCCGGCGAACTTGATCACCTTGGCCCGCCGGGTGAAGCCGCGCGCGAGCCGGATGGCGGACATGGTCGCCTCGGTCCCGCTGGACACGAGCCGCACCTGCTGCACGGGCTCGACCCGGGCGACGATCTCCTCGGCGAGCGCAACCTCGCCCTCACCGGGAGTGCCGAAGGACGTACCGCGCGAGACGGCGTCCCGCACCGCGGCGATGACCTCGGGGTGGGAATGCCCGAGGATCATCGGACCCCAGGAGCAGACGAGGTCGACATATTCACGTCCATCCGCGTCGGTCAGATACGGACCGGTGCCGGACACCATGAACCGGGGCGTACCCCCCACGGCGCGGAACGCGCGGACCGGGGAGTTCACCCCGCCCGGTGTGACGACGGACGCACGGTCGAACAGGGCCTGCGAAACAGGCGCTTCGTAGGGATAGGGCGCTCCTGAAAAGGGCGATTCGCTCATGACCTGCGACTTCTCCGACCTTCTCCGACTTGCTCGGACTCCGCTTGCTGGGTGACCTCCTCAGGGTAGGCCAGCGGCGGGAAAGGGCAGGGAGCAGCACGGCGCCCCCGCACCGGGGCCGCCCGCGAGGGGGGCCGGACCCCGGCGAACCGGTGGCCGCTCCGCCGCCGTCTGCGAAACTGGCACCTGAACACTGAGCCTCCCGGGCCCGTACGACCCCGGGAATACAAAGGCTTGCCCAGAGGCTTGCTCTCACGCCTCCTCGGGCCTCCCCGAGGCTGCGAAGATCCCGCGGACAGGTGTTTCGGCGCACGTTTCGGCGGGCGACCGTGGGGGAGGTCACTGACACGATGATCGGGTTGCGCGGCGGGGGCCACGCGTCCTAGAAAAGCAGTCGGGTGGAGATATGCATCGCGGTGGCGGACTGGGCGAGGGGACTGACGACCTGGGTCCTCGACGTGCCCGGCGGGGAAAGCACCGGCGCGACGTGGAGGAATCGGCAGAAGCGCATCAGGCTTATGGTGTACCGAGGGAGTCCGACCCGCGCGACCAAGAGGTCGGCCGGCTCCGGGCGGGGAGCAAGATGGGTGGTCGGGTGGGGGTGACCTACAAATACTTCGGCGCGCCGGACGGCGCGACCGCGGCCCGTGTCCCGATCTCGATGCGCCCCGAGGAGCTCGGCGGCGACGAACTCGGCATGAACGGCATGTTCACCAAGATCAAGCCGGAGACCATGGCGGCCATGGTCCTCACCGGCATCGAGGGCGTCCCCCTCAACCGGGTCCCGCCCCTGGAACTGGTCGTCCTGCACCCCGACTACGCGGTCGTGAAGCTCCCGATGACGGTGGTCGACCCCTTGCGTGACATAGGCGAGGAAGCGGTGGGCGCGGCGGCCTTCATCTGGTCGACGGTCCCGGACCGCGGCGGTCCTCGGGACGCGTTCAACGTGTACCAGCTGCTGCACGAATGGCAGGACTTCTCGCACCGCCTGCACGAGGCGGGGCATCAGCCGTACTGCCTGGTGTGGCCCTGACCCGGAGTTCTCCGACAGCGGGCGGGGTCCGCGGGCCTCGCCCCTGAAGCGCGAGAAGCGCGGCCTGATCAGGAGTCGGTCCGCCTCCGCGGCGGGATCGTGAGCCTGAGCGGGGTTCCGCCGGTCAGGCCACCGTGTTGTCGCGCTGTCGGCGCACCATCTCGTCGATCCACACGGGCGCGAACGGGGACGTACAGCCTGGAGAGGTCGGGTAGTCCTTGAGCACCTCCAGGCGCTCACCGATGGCGATCGCACGGGCGCGGTGCCCGGCGTGCTCGATCCCGATCTGAGCCAGGCAGTGGTTCATCGCCCACTGCAGCCGCTGGGGGGCGTCCCTCATCTCCGCCTCGACGACGTCGAGCAGTCCCGTGAGATCAAGACCCTCGGGCTTCTTCGCCACGCGTTCGGTGGTCAGCGCCCAGCCGGCACTCGCCACCGCCGGATCCGGGTCGTCGATCCAGGCCGTCCGCAGCGCTTCGGCGTGCGGGCTCTTCTTCACCACGTAGTTCACGAGCCAGTCGTGCACCTTGGGTGCGCGCGCCGCACGCACCATGGCGTCCAGCTCGTCCCGCGTGAACGCCTTCGGCCGGCAGACCAGGATCGCCAGCAGTCGCGCGGCGGTGTCGTCCGTCGCCCAGAGCCGGCCCGCGAGTTCCTGCTGGGTCTTGAGCCGCTTGGCGAGCGCACGCAGCTTGCCGAGGTGCACGCCGTGGTCGTCACCGTGCCTCTCGTTCACCGCACGCGCCTTCGGATCGTCGAGCCCGGCCAGCTCGGCGAGCACCTCGGCCAACGTCATCTCGACCACCGCCATCTCGGCCACCCCGCCCTCCCGCCCGTGACACGACCCTCCGCGCGTCCCACGAGCCTGCCACCCGTCACACGCGGGGTCAGCCTACGACGAGGGCGGGCGGTCGAGGCGGCCTCCCGTCTTCGGCCTGCGCGCGGCGCTCACCGCGCCCGTACCGCCGAAATGCCCGCCCGTCGACCGCTTTCGCATGCCCCGTACAGCCAGGCCACCCGAGCACTACAGTGCCCCGTGTGCGGCACGTCACACCGTGCTGTCCGCTGGGGAGCCGGGGGGTGATGTGTCCCGCCCGGATCGTGTTGTCCGGGGGGTTTTGTGCACGAGATGGTCAAGGGCTCGAACGTCACGCTGACGGACCTGAGCGAGAACGCCGGTTCGGTGATCGTCAGCCTGGGTTGGGTGAGCCCGACCGGTGAAGGCGACGCGGACGTGTCCGTGCTGTTGCTGGACGCGAACGGCAAGGTGGGCAGCGACGCCGACTTCTGCTTCTACAACCATCCGGTCGCCGCCGACGGCAGCGTCCAGCTGCTGGGCAAGACGCCCACCGCGGACGGGAGCGAGGACCGGATCAGCTTCGACCTGGCCGCGGTGCCGCCCGCCGTCGACCGGATCGTGGTGGCCGCCAGTCGGTACAACGGAGCCGTCTTCGGCGAACTGGAGGCTCTGCGGCTGTCGCTCGCGGACGGCGCCGGCGAAAGCCTCCTTCACTTCGCCATCGACGACGCCGACTCGGTGAGCGCGATCATCTTCGGCGAGCTGTACCGGCGGGCCGCGGAGTGGAAGTTCCGCGCGGTCGGGCAGGGCTACGACAGCGGACTGGCCGGTCTGGCGACGGACTTCGGCGTCGACATCGACGACTCGGCGGCCGTGGCCGAACCGCAGGACGGCGACGACGACGGTCACGACGACGCTCCCGCTGATACGGCGCTCCCGGTCCCGGGCCACGAGCCGCGACCCCAGCCCTCGCTGGAGGCCCTCCCCGCACCCCGCCGTCCCGCCGACGAGGCCGTGGGCGCGGCCCCCGTCGAGGCCGCACCGGAGAAGCCGGCCACCCGGCCTCGTACCGCCAAGAAGAAGGTCACTCTGCCCAAGGTGGCCAGGAAGTCCCTCGCGGAGAACGATTCCTGGAAGGTGGCCAGGCTCTTCCCCGTCTCGGCGCTCAAGAGCGACCGGGACCGTGAGATGCGCGCCACGTCCGTGCTGCTGTCGGTGATGGCGCAGGTCCCGGAGTTCGGCCGGCGCCTCACCGCCGCGTTCGGCGCTCCGGCCGGCCGCACGGAGACGTTCACCGAGGTCACGCTGCCGCACGGGGACACACCGCGACGCCCTGACGGAGTGCTCCGCATCGAGCGGGCCGGCAAGTTGTGGACCGCGCTGGTGGAGACCAAGACCAACGGCAACCCGCTGAGGGCCGAACAGGTACAGGCGTACATGGACATCGCCGCGCGGCGCGGCTACGAGGCGGTGGTCACGCTCTCGAACGACGTGGCGCTGGAAGGCAGTCCGCTCGTCGACGTCAAGGTCGACGGCCGGCGCAAGCACAAGGTGGCCCTCTGGCACCTGTCGTGGGCCGAAGTCACCTACCAGGCACAGATGTTGATCCGCCACGAAGGGGTCGGCAACCCGGCTCACGCCTGGCTGCTCCAGGAGCTGCTGCACTACTTGCAGCATGAGAACTCCGGCTGTCACGGCTTCCAGAACATGGGCCCCGCGTGGGTTCCCGTGCGCAACGGCATCGACGACGAGACCCTCTGCCAGGGAGACCCGCGCGCCCTGGAGGTCGTCGAGAGCTGGGAGCGGCTCATCCGTCAGGTCTGCCTCAGGCTCGGCGGCGAACTCGGTCAGAAGGTGCTGCCCGTCCAGCGTGCCAAGCGGGGCGCGGACCCGGAGGCGCGCCGCGGCGAGCTCGCCGATCGGCTCTGCGCCGACGGCCGGCTCCAGGCCGAGCTGCGCATCGAGGACACACCCGGTGTCCTCGGCATCAGCGCGGACCTGGGCACGGGCAAGCTGCGCACCTCCATCGAGATTCCGGCGCCCGAGCTGAGCTACCCGCTGTCCCAGGCCAAGCGTCTGGTCCGGCGCCTGGCCGACGCACCGGCGGACCTCCACGTCGAAACCCTCGTCACGGGCGAGGCCGGAGGACCGCGAGGCACCCTGGAAAGGCTGCGCCCCGAACCCGCGGACCTGGTCCCCAAGAACAACGGCGCCCAGATCACGGGCTTCCGTCTGACTCTCTCCAAGGGCATGGGAAACAGCCGGGGCAACGCCGAGTCCGGGTTCATCCGCAGCGTCGACGACGCCGTGCACCGCTTCTACACCACCGTCGTCGTGCACCTGGACCGGCCGGTTCCGCAACGAGCGGCGGTGTGAACATGGCCTCCACGGCCGGCCCCGTCAGAAGGGGCGATCTGTTTCCCGGTGCCGGCAGCGCCGGCCGCTTCGCCGGTCCCGCCACCGCCGGTGAGCGGCGGCTGCTCGTCGACGTCCTGGCCGCCCAGCGTGCCACGCTGGAGCTGAAGTGCTCAGGGCTGGGGCCGGAGTTGGGGCTGCGGCCCGTGCCGCCCTCCACGCTGTCGCTGCTCGGGCTCGTCCGGCATCTCGCCGATGTCGAACGGCGCTGGTTCAGGAGGGTGCTGGCCGGTCAGGACGCGCCCGCGCTGTTCTCGTCCCCGGCCGAGCCCGACGGGGACTTCGACGGGGCCGTGTCCGACCCGGCGGTGGCCGCGGCCTCCTGGCGGGCGTGGCGCGACGAAGTCGCCTTCGCCGAGGGGTTCGTGAGCGAGGCGGCCGACCTCGACGTCCAGGGCCACGACGCGTGGCGCGGGCCGGTGTCGTTGCGCTGGGTACTGATCCACATGGTCGAGGAGTACGCCCGCCACAACGGCCACGCCGACCTCCTGCGCGAGCGGATCGACGGCGCGATCGGGGTGTGAGGCGAGGGGGCGGGACGCGGGGCCGAGGCCGACAGCCCCTGGGTGTTCTCGCCGCGGCCACGGACCGACCCGCGTCGCCGTCCGGCTCACCTCACCCGACCGTCCGCAGCACGGTCAGCACGAGAGCCCGCGCCACCCCCACCACCTCCCGGAGGGACACGTGCTCCCGCGCGCTGTGCGCCACCCGCACATCCCCCGGCCCGAACTGCAGCGTCGGGATCCCGGCCGCCGCGTAGAGCCGTAGATCACTGCCGTACGGCGCCCCGCGCTCCCGGGGCCGCGTGCCGCCACCCACCTCGGCACAGGCGTCCCGCACCACCTCGCTCAGCGGATGCCCCTCCGTCAGCCGCCCACTGGCGAACTGGCCGCCCGGCCAGGTCACGGTCGCCGGATGCTCCCGCAGCCACGCGTCCCCGGCGCACGCCTCGGCCACACATCGCTCCAGCTCGGCCCGGGCCGCCGCGACGTCCTCACCGAGCCGGACCCCGAGCCGGCCCTCGGCCACCAGCAGGTCGGGCACGCTGCTGGCCCAGTCGCCCGCGCGCAGGGTGCCGACGGACAGGGCGTACGGAATCGGGTACTCCGCCATCAGCGGGGAGACGTCCTCGTTACGGGCGGCCTCCAGCCGGGCCAGTGCCTGGTGCAGCGGCAGATACGCGTCGATCGCGCTCACCCCGGCGTCCCGCGAACTGGCGTGGGCGGCCCTGCCGGGTACGGCGATCCGGAAGGTCAGCGCACCGGCGTTGGCGGTGACGACGGTGCCGTCCGTCGGCTCGGTGATGACACAGGCGTCACCGCGGTGGCCGCGGCGCAGGGTCCCGAAGGCACCGATGCCGCCGTCCTCCTCCCCGACCACGAAGTGCACGGCGACCCGGCCGCGCAGCCGCACCCCGGCCGCCCGTATCGCCGCCAGCGCGGCGAGGTGCGCGGCGAGTCCGGCCTTCATGTCGCACGCCCCGCGCCCGTGCACCATGTCTCCGCTCACCCTCGGCACGAACGGGTCGCCGTCCCAGGCGGCGGCGTCACCCGGCGGTACGACGTCGACGTGGCCCTGGAGTATCAGCGTCGGCCCGGCGTCACCGTCGGCACCGTCCGCCGTGCGCCCCACCAGACCCCACGCCTCGTCGCGCGGAGCCTCCGTGCCGGGGAAGGCGGGGTCCGCGAGCAGCGCGGGCAGGTCCATGGACCACAGGTCGACGTCCAGCCCGAGGTGCTCCAGGCGCCGGGCCAGGTGGTGCTGGATCTCCGACTCGGCGGAGCTTCCGGTCACACTGGGGATCGCGATCAGCTCCAGCAGCGTCCGGCCCACGGCCGCCTCGTCGATCGCCGCCAGCGCGGCCGCCTCCTCGTCGCTCGGCATCCGCCCGCCTCCGTCTCCCCGGTCCGGGAGCGACACCCGCCGCCCCCGGCACCCTCGTTCGGGGCGGCGCCGCCCGCCGCCCCGAACAGATGTCTGCTCACCCGGGGCCGCCCCCACACCGCACCCGTCAGGACGGGACGAGGGGGAGGGCGTCCGAGTAGGCGTTCAGCGGCTTCGCGATCTCCTCGACGGTACGGGCGTCCAGCGCGGCCGGGGCGGACTTCGTGCCCAGCGTCCCGCCCCCGTGCCAGGTTCCGGTGACGGACACCCAGGTGTCGGCGGGCAGCGCGGGGGTGCCGTAGATCCGTACCTTCACGGACTGGGCGTCCGCCGCGCAGCAGGTGAAGATGATGCGGGCCAGGTACCAGCCGCCCCCCTCACGGTCGGGCGCGACGAAGCCGGTCATCTGGACACTGCGCCCCTTGATGGCCTGCTCCCGGTCCTGCTGCACCCGGCGGGTGAAGTCGGTCAGGGTCAGCGGGACCGGCGAGGCCGCGGGCAGCGGGTCGAAGTGCCGTTGCTCCGTGACGGCCTTGGGGGCCTCGCGGGAGGCGGTGTACGCGCCGAGGGCGGGCGGCGCGAAGAACAGCAGGCTCAGCGCGGGGAGGAACAGCAGCCAGGCGACCCGGGGCACGGAGGAGTGATCATGCCCGTGGCCACCACCGTGGTCGTGGCCACCGCCATGCGGGTCCCCGTGTCCGTTCCCGTGAACGTCACCATGCTCCTCACCCTCACCGCCCTCCTGGCTGTCGCGGCCCTGATCCCCGTCCGCCACCCCCCGCCGCGACCCCGCCTCCGCCACCCCCAGGACGAGCAGCAGCACGCCGGACGCGATCAGCATCGGCCGCATCCCCTCGCGGACGTATCTCAGGCACAGGTCCGTGAAGAGCGAGGCGTGGAGCAGGCCGAGGCCGCTGAGGACGAGCAGGACGATCTGGAGAGGGCGTTTCACAGCAGGAACCCACCGATCAGCGCGCTGGCCAGGATGGCGACGACGGTCGTGGCGGCGGAGAAGCGGACCGCGAAGGCCCGCCCGAACGTGCCCGCCTGAAGGGCGATCAGTTTCAGGTCGACCATGGGTCCGACCACCATGAAGGCCAGCCGGGCCACGGGCGAGAAGCCAGTGAGGGAGGCCGCGACGAACGCGTCCGCCTCGGAGCACACCGCGAGCAGCACGGCGAGCCCGGCAAGGAACAGCACCGACAGCCAGGGCGAGCCGGAGAACGTGTCGAGCAGGGAACGCGGCACCGTCACGTTGAAGGTGGCCGCCGCCATGGCCCCGAGCACCAGGAAGCCGCCCGCGTGCAGGAAGTCGTGCTGGAAGCCGAGCCGGAACTCGGTCAGCCGACTGTGCCCGGGCCGGTGACCGGTGTGCCGTACGGCCGGCTTGAGCCACTTCTCGCGGCCCAGCAGGAGCCACAGCCAGCCCATGACGGCGGCGGTGCCGAGCGAGGCGAGCAGCCGGGCCAGCACCATCGCGGGGCTGCCGGGGAAGGCGATGGCCGTGGCGGTCAGCACGACCGGGTTGACGGCGGGCGCCGACAGCAGGAACGCGAAGGCGGCGGCCGGAGGGACACCCCGGCCGATCAGGCTGTTCGCGACGGGCACGGACGCGCACTCGCACCCCGGCAGGACGGCCCCGGCGATACTGGCGACCGGGACGGCCAGCACGGGCCGCCGGGGCAGTACCCGGGTGAACACCCGCGCCGGTACGAAGGCGTTGATCGCGCCGGACAGGGCGGTGCCGAGCAGCAGGAAGGGCAGGGCCTGGACGGTGACGGCGAGGCACACGGTCCGCCACGCCTGCACGGCCGGCGCGTCCATCCACCGGCCGGCGACGAACAGCGCCGTACCGGGCAGGACGGCCGCTCCCAGCAGGAGGAACGGCCAGGAGCGGGGCCAGGGCCGGCCACGGGCGTGGCCGTCGTCCCTCCCGTCGGTCTCCACGGAGGCCGCGACGGCCGCCTCCACCTCCTCGGCCGGTTCAACTGTCTTCTGCACGCCAGCTCCGAACGTCGGATGTCCGGACCGAAGATAACGGCCCGGACGGGCGCTCATGACGGCCTGACATACCGCAGAAAACCCATAAGAACATCAAGTTCTGCCCCGGTCCCCGGGCCCGGTCGTCAGTCGTCAGTCGTCAGTCGTCAGTCGTCTACCGTCAGCCTCGGGGCACGCCATCAGCCCCCGCTCCCCCGCCCCCGCCCCTCCTCCGTCACCGGCCCCCCGCCCACCGTGAAGCCGATCACCGACCCGCCCCCCTCCCGCCGGAAGGCGAACGGCGCGCCCCCGTGCGCCAGGGCCACCTCCCGCACGATGGACAGGCCGAGGCCGGAGCCGGGCAGCGCGCGGGCGTCGGCGGCGCGGTAGAAGCGGTCGAAGATACGCATCAGGTCGGCGTCGGCGATACCGGGCCCCCGGTCGAGGACCTCCACCCGGACCGTGCCCGGGCGCGCCGGGCCCGCGACGAGGATCTCGATGGGCGAGGTGCCGTCACGGTCGAACTTGGTGGCGTTCTCCACGAGGTTGGACACCGCCCGCTGGAGCAGCCCCGGCCGGCCGTGGGCCGTGGTGTCACCGCACGCGCGCAGTACGACCTCCCGGCCGGTACGGCGGCGGGCGAGACCGACGACGTCCTCGGCGATGTCGGCGAGGTCGACGCGCTGCGCCGGTTCGGCGTCGGACTGGCCGGCGGCGAGGTCGACGAGCTCGTTGACCAGATCGGTCAGTTCGCGCGCCTCCTGGGTGAGGTCGGCGACCAGGTCCTCCCGGGTGGCGGGCGGGAGTTCGTCGATCCGCCGCAGCAGCGAGATGTTCGTACGCAGCGAGGTGAGCGGCGTGCGCAGTTCGTGCCCCGCGTCCTGGACCAGCCGCCGCTGGTCCTCCTCCGACTGGGCGAGCCGGCCCAGCATGCGGTCGAAGGCGCGGCCGAGGCGGCCCACCTCGTCGTAGCCGGTCACCGGCACCTGCACACCGAGGCTGCGGGTGCGGGCGACGTCCTCGGCGGCCGAGGTGAGCACGACCAGCCGGCGGGTCACGCGCCGGGCCAGCCACCAGCCGAAGAGTCCCGCGGCGGTGACGACGGCCGCCATCAGCGCCAGCGTGCGCTGCTGGAGCGCCCGCAGCAGGTCCTCGGTGTCGCTGAACTCCTGCGCCACCTGCACCGCGCCCCGGCCGCCGCCGAGGGCGACGGTCACGATGCGGTAGACGTCGTTGCCGACGTCGACGTCCTCGTGCTGGGTGATCCGCCCGGCGGTGGCGGCCGCGGCGATCAGCCGGTCGGCCGCGGTGACCGGCAGCCCCGGGCTGCCGCTGTCGACGACCGCGCCGTCCGGGCCGAGCACCTGCACGTCCGTACGGGCGGGCCGTACGACGTCGTGGCCGGGCGCGGAGGAGGAGAAGTCGTCGGGCGTCATCCGGTGCTGGCCGACCTCGTCGCGCAGGTCCTGCACGACCTCGTCGAACACGGTCTGCTGGTCGACGCGCACGAGGCGGGCGGCGGAGCCGTACGACAGGATGCCGACGAGGACGGTGACGACCGCGGTCACCGCGGCGAACGACACCGCGAGGGTGGTGCGCAGCGAGAGCAGTCCCGGCCGGCGTCTGGTCAGCAGCCGCCGCAGGCGGCCCACTCAGTCCTCCCGCAGCACGTAACCCACGCCGCGCACCGTGTGGATCAGCTGCGGCGCGCCGGGCTCGTCGAGCTTGCGGCGCAGGTAGCCGACGTAGACGGCGAGGTTCTTGGAACCGGGTCCGAAGTCGTAGCCCCAGATGCGGTCGTAGATGGTGGAGTGGTCGAGGACGATGCCCGCGTTGCGCACCAGCAGTTCCAGCAGCTCGAACTCGGTGCGGGTCAGCTCCAGCTCGCGTGCGCCGCGCCAGGCCCTTCTGGCCTGCGGGTCCATGCGCAGCCCCGCCGCCGTGATGTGCCGCTCGGACGGCACCGGCCCGGCCGCCGAGCCGGCCGGGGAGTCCTGCGCGGAGCCGGGCGCGGGGGGCGCCGGCGTCTGCGGCGACGGCTCGGGTGCCGTCCCGCCCGGGGTGCCGGCGGCGGTGTCGGACTCGTTCGGGCTGGTGCGGCGCAGCAGGGCGCGCAGCCGGGCGAAGACCTCCTCGACGTCGAACGGCTTGACGACGTAGTCGTCCGCGCCGGCGTCCAGGCCCGCGATCCGGTCGGCGGTCTCCACCAGCGCGGTCAGCATGAGGATCGGGGTGCGGTCGCCCTCGGCGCGCAGGACCCGGCAGACCTGGAGGCCGTCGATGCCGGGCATCATCACGTCGAGAACGAGCACGTCCGGCGGGGTGCGGTGGGCGTGCGCCAGCGCCTCGACACCGTCGGCGACGGCGGTGACCCGGTAGCCCTCCAGGGCCAGGGCACGCTCCAGGGCGTGACGGATGGCGCGGTCGTCTTCGGCGAGGAGCACAGTCTGGGGCACGCACCCAGTCTGCCAAGGTTCCGGGATCCTACGACCTGATGATCTCGCCCGGAGCACCCTTCTTACTGGCCTCTCACCCTCCCGGACGCACCCCGGAACCGGCCGCCCGCCGTGCCCTCACCCACTCCGGCCGCCGGCCCCTCGCAGCCCGTTAGCCCAAGCCCGCGCGCCGCAACCCGCGGGCCCGTACGTCCGTTCCCTCAGCCCGTGGGCCGCAGCGCGGCGAGCCGCTCCGCGAACGGCACCACGTCGAGGTCGTCCTTGGCGGGCTTGGCCGCCGACAGCCCCCGCATCAGCGCGGCCAGCTCCCCCGCCGCCCGCTCGACGCGCTCGGGCAGACCCTCCGCGCCCCAGTCCTCCGAGGCGGCGTACACGCCGGTGGGGACGACCACGGCCCGCAGATAGGCGAAGAGCGGGCGCAGGGCGTGGTCCAGGACCAGCGAGTGCCGGGCGGTGCCACCGGTGGCGGCGACCAGCACCGGCGTGCCGGCCAGCGCGTCCTTGTCGTGCGCGCCGAGCACGTCGAAGAACGACTTGAACAGTCCGCTGTACGACGCCGAGAACACCGGTGTGACGACGATCAGCCCGTCGGCCGCCGTCACGGCGTCGAACGCGGCGGACAGCTCCCGCCCGGGGAAGCCGTTGGTGAAGTTGTGCGCGATCTCCACGGCGAGGTCGCGCAGCTCGATCACTTGGACGTCCGCCGGGGCCTGCTGGCCCACGGCGGCGGCCAGCCGGTCGGCGAGCAGCCGGGTGGAGGACGGGACGCTCAGTCCCGCGGAGACGACGACGAGCTTCATGCGACGCTCACCCCTTCCTGGGAACCCTGTGCGTCGTCGGCCTTCGGGGCGTCCTTGGCCGCGAGCAGCGACTGGTGGGTCGGCGCGTCCGGCACACCCGCCGGGCGCCTGGCCGCGAACTCCTTGCGCAGCACCGGCACGACCTCCTCGCCGAGCAGGTCGATCTGCTCCAGCACGGTCTTCAGGGGCAGTCCGGCGTGGTCCATCAGGAACAGCTGGCGCTGGTAGTCACCGGCGTACTCACGGAAGGACAGCGTCTTCTCGATGACCTGCTGCGGGGAGCCGACGGTCAGCGGGGTCTGGTCCGTCATCTCCTCCATCGACGGACCGTGCCCGTAGACGGGCGCGACATTGAAGTAGGGGCGGAACTCGCGCACGGCGTCCTGCGAGTTCTTCCGCATGAACACCTGGCCGCCGAGGCCGACGATCGCCTGCTCGGCCGTGCCGTGGCCGTAGTGCGCGTACCGGGTCCGGTAGAACTCGACCATCCGCTTGGTGTGGTCGGCCGGCCAGAAGATGTTGTTGTGGAAGAAGCCGTCGCCGTAGAAGGCGGCCTGCTCCGCGATCTCGGGCGAGCGGATCGAGCCGTGCCAGACGAACGGCGGTACGTCGTCCATCGGCCGGGGAGTCGAGGTGAAGCCCTGGAGCGGCGTGCGGAACTTGCCCTCCCAGTTCACCACGTCCTCGCGCCACAGCCGGCGCAGCAGGGCGTAGTTCTCGATGGCCAGGTTGATGCCCTCGCGGATGTCCTGCCCGAACCAGGGGTAGACCGGCCCGGTGTTGCCGCGGCCCATCATGAGGTCCATCCGGCCGTCGGCCAGGTGCTGGAGCATCGCGAAGTCCTCGGCGATCTTCACCGGGTCGTTGGTGGTGATGAGCGTCGTGGAGGTGGAGAGAACCAGCTTCTCGGTGCGCGCCGCTATGTACCCGAGCATGGTGGTCGGGGACGAGGGCACGAAGGGCGGGTTGTGGTGCTCGCCGGTCGCGAAGACGTCGAGCCCGACCTCCTCGGCCTTCAGCGCGATGGCGACCATGGCCTTGATCCGCTCACGCTCGGTCGGCGTACGGCCCGTGGTGGGGTCAGCGGTGACATCGCCGACGCTGAAGATTCCGAACTGCATGGTCGCTCAACCTCCAAGTTGTTTACTGTTCAACTATACCCCTCCAACGAGTCCGGGTCACCAGGTATTCCGCCCCGCCGCCATGACCCCGCCCCTTCGGCCGCGACCCGGCGTTCGAACACCCCCTGGAGCACGGCCCGGCGAGGGGCAGGTGCAGAATCGCCCTGATCACAGCGGTGATCCCAGAGGGGCGGGGCAGGGATGAGATCAGGTAGAAGACGCGCCACGCTGTGGCAGGCGCTCGGCGGCGCGGCCTTGGCGGCGATTCTGACGGCCGGGGGAACGGCGCCGGCGGTCGCCGACGCCCCGAAGCAGGTCCCGGATGTGGTGGGCCTTCAGGGAGACGTGGACGACACCGGGCACACCGGTTACCTGGGACCCGCGTCCTTCCTGGCCGAGGGCGACGCGGTGTCCGGCTGGACATCCATGATGTCGGGCGCCTACACCGGCCGGGTGGCGTACTTCTCCGGGACCGCCGGTTCGCAGGACTGGACCGTGTCGGTACACCCCGGCCTGTCGGTCGGCACCCACCCCACCTCACGGTTCGGCGACGACACGACGCCGGGTGTCGACTCGGTCGCGCTCGACGTCGACGGGGCCGGGCGGGGCTGCAACATCATCACCGGCAGCATGAACGTGCGGCAGGCCGAGTGGGCCGAGGACGGCACTCCGCTGGCCTTCGCCGCCGACTTCTCGGTGCGGTGCGAGGGCAGGACACCGGCCACCCGCGGCATCGTCCGCTACCACAGCACCGTGCCGTGGCACATGGCGGCTTCGCCCGGCGCCGGTGGCGTGACCACGGTGGTCAACTCGAGCGACCGGATCACCTTCCCGGTCACCGCGTACGGCGTCGAGCCCACCGTCTTCGGAAAGGCGTCGCTGGTCGCCGAGGTACGGCGCGGGCACCCGTCCTGGTCTCTGGGCGAGGACACGTGCAGCGGCCGGACCCTCGCCCCGGGACAGAGCTGCTCCGTCTCGGTCACCTTCGCCCCGCTGGAGTACGACACCGGCGATTTCGCGGCCGTGCTGCTGCCGGACGGCAACACCGACCCCACCGGGAAGACCTCCTCGCTGGCGATGCAGGCGACGGGCACCGCCAAGCAGCTGACCGGGCAGCCCGTGCATGTCTACGCCTACGGGCAGAGCCGGTCGGCCGTGGTCACCTGGAGCGCGCCGGACCAGTACCCGAGCGGCTGGACGTACAACAGCTCCGGCTCCTGGCGCGTCTACCGGGTTCAGGGCTCGACCCGGACCCTGGTCGCCACCACCGACGGCCTTCGCACGTTCAGGGCGGTCGTCACGGGGTTGACGCCCGGGGACAAGGCCACCTTCGAGGTGTCCGGCCCGTGGGGCGCGCCGATGTCGCTGCCGGTTGCCGCCACAGTGCCCACCCGGGAGCTCGTCTGGGCCGGGGACGACGTCAGGGGCGTGCTCGACCGCACCTCGATCACGCCCTCGGGAATGACCCACAAGTTCGGCGACCCTGCTCCCTACCTGCGGGACCTGGCGGTCTCGGCCACCGGGAACCGGTACGCGGGCGTCTTCGGCGAAGGCGGGTTCACCGTCGGCGGCGAGGACTACAGCTCCATCGCACTGGGCGATCTGACCACCGGCGGGTCCCTCCCCACTCCCGCGGCGCTTCTGCAGTCCGACGCCTGGATCTCCGACCGCGCCCCGGTGTTCTCCCCCGACGGGAAACGCCTGGTCTTCTCCCGTGGTGCGACCGGCGACGACCCGGCCCGCACTCTCAAGTCCCTGGATCTCGCGACCGGCACGCTCACCGCGGTCGACGGCGGTGCCAAGGCGGACGATCCGGCCTTCACCCCGGACGGCAAGGCGCTGATCGCCACCGACCTGTCGGTCACTCCGAGCCGGCTGGTGCGCGTCGACCTGGTGAACGGCGCCCGGAAGGTGCTGGCCGGCACCGGAGGCGCCTCCCGGCCCGCGGTGTCCCCCGACGGCGGCACCATCGCCTTCGCCGCCCCGGGCGGACTGTGGAAGGTTCCGGTCGCGGGAGGAACAGCCACGGCGGTCACCGGCACGGCCGGGGCCCTCGCCACCGACCCCGCGTGGTCCTACGACAGCTCCAGGCTGTACTTCGCCTCCGGCGCCGCGGTCAAGGCGGTGCCGGCGGCCGGCGGTGCCGCCGTGACGGTCGCCGAGACCGGCAGCACGGAGAGCGACGCCGTCGCCCCGACGGAGATCTACTCCCCGCTGCCTTCGGTGGCCACCACGCTCACCATGAGCGTCTCCAAGTCCACGGTGGCCTACGGCACGGCGGTCACGGTCAGCGGCACGCTCGGCCGCGCCGGCGGTGTCGTGGCCGGCCAGACGGTCGCCCTGCAGTTCCAGGCCGCGGGCACCACCACCTGGAAGACGGTCGCCAACCGCACCACCGGCACCTCCGGCACCGTGTCGGCCTCGGTGAAGCCGACCGGCCGGGGTCATTTCCGGCTGGCGTACGCGGGGAGGACCGGCACCGACACGGCGGCACAACTGCGCTCCGCCGCGTCGGCGAGCCGCTTCGTCCAGGTGAACGCCGTGGTCACGGCCAAGGCTTCGACCGCCTCGATCCGGCTCGGAAGCACGGTGAAGGTCACCGGGAAGGCCGTACCGGCCGAGACGGGCACCCGGGTGTCGCTCCAGCGCTGGAACGGCACCGCTTGGGTGACCGTCGGCTCCGCCCGGCAGAGCTCCACGGGCGCCGTCTCGCTCTCGGTGAAGCCCGCGGCGCGTGGCTCGTACAGCTACCGCCTGTTCAAGAGCGCCACCACGCGGATCGGCGCGGCGGCGTCCCCGACCCTGCGCATCAGGGTGCGCTGACCGGCGCAGCCACACGTTCCCCACACCATGGAGTCCGGGCGGGCCCATCCACTCAGGGCCCGCCCGCTCAGACCCAAGCCCGATCGACGCCAGTCCCGATCTGCGCCCATCGGGCACCCGGCCTCTAGACGCGCCCCTCCCGCAACCGGGCGACCTGCTCCCCGCTGAAGTCCACCGTCCGGCGCATGTGCCCGATGATCAGGGCGAGTTCGGTGTCGTCCAGACCGTCGAAGAGGGCGGTCCAGCCGCCGCCCAGCCGGTCCCACATCCGCCCGAACTCGGCGATCTTCTCCGGCACGGTCGCCACGAGCACCCGCCGCCGGTCGGCCGCGTCCCGCTCCCGGACGACGTAGCCCGCCTTCTCCAGGCGGTCCACCAGCCGGGTCGCCGACCCGGTCGTCAGGCCCGTCAGCTCCGCGATCCGGCCCGTGGTCACCGGACCGCCCTCCAGTGTGAGCAGGTTCAGACACTGGAGGTCGGTGGGGTGCAGGCCGATGTGGTCGGCGACGGCCTGGTTGAACAGGGCGTAGGAGGCCATGTAGCGGCGGGAGACGGATGACAGCTCGTCCAGCAGCCGCGACCGCTCGTTCTCGGACCCGGACATGCCCCGCTCCTCTTCGTCTGCGCCGTGCAGGGATCGTACGGCGCGCAGTGCTCGCCACGGCCGGACGCGGTCAGAAGTAGTACGAGTCCCCCGTGTCCAGAACCAACACCCGCTGCTTGTCGTTCGCCCGGTTGCCGTCCACCGCGCCGCCGCCCCACGCCGTGTCGATCTCCAGCGTCACCTCGTCCGGCCGGTCCCGCAGCCGCAGCACCACGACGATCTGGTCGCCCAGCCCGTCCGCGGCCAGCGCGCCCGTCCGGCACACCACGTCCCGCGCCGCCGTACGCACACACGCCTGCGGCAGCTGCTGCCCGTCCGCGAGCGGCTTCGACCAGCGCAACAGCACGCTCGCGTCCGGCACGGCGGACGGTCCGTGGTTGCGCGGGGTCAGCCGGACCTCGACCCGGCCGCCGCTCATGGTCGCCGCGCCGTGATACGCCAGATCGGCCTCCGGCACGCCCGCGGCACCGGCGAACGGCGCCGCCCCGCCGACGACGGCCAGCGCCGCACCCCACACCGCGAACCCCCGCGTCCCGCGTGCCCTGTGTGCCCTCGGCGTCCCGTCCGTAACCCGCATGCCGCCACCACTCCTCGCTCCACCGCCGTCGCATGGATGTCGCATGGATGTATCCCACGCGGAGCCGACGGCAGGCGCCCTCCATCAGGTGACACCGGAGCCGTCCGAGGGCCGTGCGAGGCTGCTCCCATGCCGATCGTCCGCTCCGCCGCCCTGTTCGCCGTCGCCGCGCTCTTCGAGATCGGCGGCGCCTGGCTGGTCTGGCAGGGGCTGCGCGAGCACCGCGGCTGGCTGTGGATCACCGGCGGTGTCCTCGCCCTCGGCGCGTACGGCTTCGTCGCCACCCTCCAGCCCGACGCCCACTTCGGCCGCATCCTCGCCGCGTACGGCGGGATCTTCGTCGCCGGCTCGATCCTGTGGGGCGTGGTCGCGGACGGCTTCCGCCCGGACCGCTGGGACCTCGCGGGCGCGCTGATCTGCCTCGCCGGGATGGCCGTGATCATGTGGGCCCCGAGAAACGGCGGCTGACCGGAGGCCGACCCCCGCGCCCGGGGAGAGCGCCACCCGTACGACCGACCCCGGTCGCCTACCCTGGTCAGAAAACGATCGCTTGCGGCCACGGACCGCGCGCACACCGGAAAGCCCCGCTCGACGTGGACGCCCGGCGCTCGCGAGACGTCCGCGCACGCGAGACGCCCGCACGACCGGAACGTCCGCACCCGGTACACCCCGCCCGCACGCACGAGGAGCAGTCCCATGGCCACCGCCGCACCCTCCGCCGCCTCCCGCATCGCCGTCGTCACCGGTGCGAGCAGCGGAATCGGCGCCGCCACGGCCCGGCAGCTCGCCGCGGCCGGCTACCGCGTCGTCCTGACCGCCCGCCGCAAGGACCGCATCGAGGCCCTCGCGGAGGAGCTCACCGAGGCCGGCCACTCGGCCACGGCGTACCCGCTCGACGTCACCGACCGCGCGGCCGTCGACGAGTTCGCGAGCGCCTTCAAGACCATCGGCGTCCTGGTCAACAACGCGGGCGGCGCACTCGGCGCCGACCCGGTCGCGACCGGCGACCCCACGCAGTGGCGCACGATGTACGAGACGAACGTCCTGGGCACGCTGAACCTCACCCAGGCCCTGCTGCCCAAGCTCGACGCGAGCGGCGACGGCACGATCGTGGTCGTCTCCTCCACGGCGGCCCACGGCACGTACGAGGGCGGCGCGGGCTATGTCGCCGCCAAGCACGGCGCCCACGTCCTCGCCGAGACCCTGCGCCTGGAGATCGTCGGGCGGCCGGTCCGCGTCATCGAGATCGCACCCGGCATGGTCAAGACCGACGAGTTCGCGCTGACCCGCTTCGGCGGCGACACGGAGCGGGCGGCGAAGGTCTACGCGGGCGTCGCCGACCCGCTGACGGCCGACGACGTGGCGGACACGATCACCTGGGCGGTGACCCGCCCGGCCCACGTCAACATCGACCTCCTGGTCGTCCGCCCGCGCGCCCAGGCGTCCAACACGAAGGTCCACCGGGACGCCTGATGGCGGACTCCGAAGGGCTCCCCGACGACCCCGCCCGCGGCGCCGAGAAGCGCCGCCTCGCCCAGGAGACCAAGGACGAACGCCAGGTCTGGATCTTCCTGGCCTACTTCCTCTTCGGCATCCACGTCATCGCCTTCGTGATGATCTACGCGGTGCGGCACGCGAAGTGAGTCTCAGGGCACCGCGCACTCGGGGTCGTCGACGATCACCGCGTTCGCCGGGATGATCACGACATCGTCCTCGTCCTCCGGCTGGACGAACCGCGTGGTGGCGTACCCGCGCCTGCCGTCCCCGACGCACTTGGTGGCGAGGTTCCCGAAGCCGTCCGGGAAGTTGTACACCTCGGCCGGGCTGTCCTCGCCGGCCCCGCCCGCCACCGGGGCGTCGGCCTTGCCCCGCTCCTGGTAGTGCTGCCTGGAGCAGCCACCGAGCAGGGAGACGAGCAGCAGCGCACCGCAGCCGACCGCGAGGCCGCGCCCGTGGGCCCGCCTCAGGAGGCGCACGACTCGTCCTCCACGATCTGCACGTTCGACGGCCCGGTGGCGTTCGTCGTGACGTAGGCGCGAAAGCCGTGCCCCACGCACTTGGTGGCGAGGTTCCCGAAGCCGTCGGGCATGTTGAAGACCTCGGCCGGGGTGTCGTCGCCCGCCTTGCCCCGCACCGGGGCGTCGCCCTTGCCCCGCTCGTCGTTGTAGCTCTGCGAACAGCCCGCGAGAACGGCCCCCGCGGCCAGGACCAGGGCCGCGGCTCCCGCGGCCGCGCGTATGCGCTCACGTCTCATCGAAAATCCCCCGTACTGGTAGGTCGGACCTACCTCGCAAGACAGCCCGGGCCCGGCTCCGGTTCCCGCCGCCCGGAGCGGGGATCGGGGACCGCGCCGGACCCGGTCCCCGCGGCTCTGGCCTAGGGTCGGTGTCCGTGGACAGACACCTGCCCTTCGAGGCCCTGCACAACTTCCGCGACCTGGGCGGCTACCCGGCCGGCGACGGCCGCCGGGTCCGCCCGCGACGCCTGTTCCGCTCGGACTCCCTCGGCAAGCTGACACCGGGCACGCAGGACTGGTCCCGCTTCCTCGCCCTGGGCGTCCGCACGGTGGTGGACCTGCGCCACCCCTGGGAGATCGAGAGCCGGGGCCGCGTCCCGGCCCACCCCTCCTTCGCCTACCACCACCTCGGCATCGAGCACCGCCCCTACGACCAGGCGGCCCTGACCCCGGACATCGACCCCGGCCCCTACTTGGCCGAACGGTTCATGGAGGTCGCGCAGGACGGCACGAAGGAGCTGCGTGCCGCACTGGAACTGATCGCGGAGTCGGCGCGGTCGGACGCCCCCCTGGTCTTCCACTGCGCCTCGGGCAAGGACCGCACCGGCCAGCTCGCCGCCCTGGTCCTCTCCCTGCTGGGGGTCCCGGACCAGGTGATCATCGAGGACTTCAGCCTCACGGAACTGGCCACCCGCTCCCTCCTGGCCGACTGGCGGACCCGCAACGGGGGCCGCACCCCCGCCTGGCCGGGCTTCGCCCGCGCCCCCGAGTCGGTGATGCGTCTGTTCCTGGCCTCCCTGAACGCCCGCCACGGCTCGACGAACGCCTACGTGAGCCAGGCCCTGGGGCTGGATGCGGAAGCCCTCTCCGCCACCCTGCGCGCCCACCTGCTGGAGCCGGTGCCCACCACCTGGCCGGCCCCCGCCTACCGCCGGGCGACCGCCGCCGACGCCCCCGCCCTGGTCCGCCTGCGCGACACGGCCGCCCTCTGGCAGCTGGCCCGCGGGATCGCCCAGTGGCAGCCCGGCGAGAAGGACGAGACCCACTTCCGCACCCGGATGCGCGAGGGCGAGGTCTGGCTGGCGTACACCGGCGACCATCTCCACGGCGCCTGGGAACTCTGGTGGGACGACCCGGCGGCCTGGGGCCCCCGTCCCCCGGAGGCGGGCTACATCCACCGCCTCATGACCACCCCGCACACGGCCCCGCCGGGCACCGGCCGCGCCATGCTGGCCCAGGCGGAATCCCGCATCGCCGCCACCGGCCGCCCCTACGCCCGCCTGGACTGCCTCGCTTCCAACCCCCGGCTGCGCGCGTACTACGAGTCCGCGGGCTACACGGTGGTCGGCGAGCAACGGGCGAAGGACGGCGGATCGGGCAGCCCGTACGCGGTGACCCTGCTGGAGAAGCGCCTCGGCTGACACCCGGAGAAGCGCTTCGGCCGGCACCCGGGGAGAAACCGGAGAAGCCGCTCGTCCCGCATGCGCGGGGCCCGGGCGGCACACACCACCCGGGCCCCGCACCTGTGCGGCACCGACCCCGCGCGACGCCGACGCGGGCGTCTCAGCCCTTCACGCAGACGACCTGCTTCAGCTTCGCCACGACCTCCACGAGGTCGCGCTGCTGGTCGATGACCTGGTCGATCGACTTGTAGGCCCCCGGGATCTCGTCCACGACACCGGAGTCCTTACGGCACTCCACGCCCCGCGTCTGCTCCTCCAGGTCCTTCGTCGAGAAGCGCCGCTTCGCCGCGTTGCGGCTCATCCGCCGACCGGCGCCGTGCGACGCCGAGTTGAAGGCCTTCTCGTTGCCGAGGCCCTTCACGATGTACGAACCCGTGCCCATCGAGCCCGGGATGATCCCGAACTCGCCGGAGCCGGCCCGGATCGCGCCCTTGCGGGTCACGAGCAGGTCCATGCCGTCGTAGCGCTCCTCGGCCACGTAGTTGTGGTGCGCGCTGATCTCCGGCTCGAAGGTCGGCTTCGCCTTCTTGAACTCCTTGCGGATCACGTCCTTCAGGAGCGCCATCATGAGCGTGCGGTTGTGCTTCGCGTACTCCTGCGCCCAGAACAGGTCGTTGCGGTACGCCGCCATCTGCGGGGTGTCCGCGATGAAGACGGCGAGGTCACGGTCGACCAGCCCCTGGTTGTGCGAGAGCTTCTGGGCCACGCCGATGTGGAACTCGGCCAGTTCCTTGCCGATGTTCCGGGAGCCGGAGTGAAGCATCAGCCAGACGGAACCCGTCGTGTCCGTGCAGACTTCGACGAAGTGGTTTCCGGATCCGAGCGTTCCCATCTGCTTGGTGGCGCGCTCCTGGCGGAACTTCACCGCGTCCGCGATCCCGTCGAACCGCCCCCAGAAGTCGTCCCACCCCGCCGTCGCCAGCCCGTGGAAGCCGCCCGGGTCCACGGGGTCGTCATGCATGCCCCGCCCGACCGGAATGGCCTGCTCGATCTTCGAGCGCAGCCGCGACAGATCCCCGGGCAGGTCGTTCGCCGTCAGCGAGGTCCTCACCGCCGACATGCCGCAGCCGATGTCGACCCCCACCGCGGCCGGGCAGACCGCACCCGCCATCGCGATGACCGACCCGACGGTCGCGCCCTTTCCGTAGTGCACGTCCGGCATCACGGCCAGACCCTTGATCCACGGCAGGGTCGCGACGTTCTGGAGCTGGCGCAGCGCCACGTCCTCGATCGTCGCGGGATCGGTCCACATCCGGATGGGCACCTTCGCCCCCGGCAGCTCCACGTACGACATATCGTCCTCATTCCCCCACGAAAAAGATAAAAGCCTTGAATCGCAAAACCGGCGCCAAGGTCGATGAATGGGACAACGGACCGGCGTCCACGGCAGTGCGTGCGATACACATTGTCTCCAGGGAGCGCCCCCGTGCGGCAAGCGAATAACCAGCGGGGACACTGGCGGCCCCAGGATCGTTTCCTGGGCGGACACCCACACCGGCGCCCGCCGGGACACACCGTCGAAAGGAGCCTCACCGTGCAGCGGAAGGCGTACGTAACCGGCGTCACCGCACTCATCGCGGTGCTGCTGGCCGGCTGCACCGCTGGCTCAGGCGAGGGCGACACCACGGACAACTCCAACCCCGGCCAGCCCGGTACGGCGACGGCCGCGGCCCAGCCCGGCAGGTACCGCACGCTCCCGGAGCCCTGCGGCGTGGTCGGCGACGACACCCTCGACGCCCTGCTCCCCGGGCTCGCGCAGATCACCGACCAGGAACAGCGGGACACCGCCTACCGGGGCGAGGCGACCCTGACGTACGACACCGACCGCAAGGTCGGCTGCCGTTGGAAGGTGGACTCGGCGGACGCCACCGACCACCTCCTCGTCGACTTCGAGCGCGTGGTGTCGTACGACAACGCGGTGAGCGACGACAACCAGGCCGAGCGGCTCTTCGCCACGCGCGTGGAGGCGGCCGACCTCCCCGAGCCGACCGCCGTCACCCCGACCGAGGCCGGATCGGCGTCGACCGACCCGAGCGGCACACCGACGTCGCCCTCGTCGTCCTCATCGCCGTCACCTTCCTCCTCGCCGTCCTCCTCGCCGTCCGCCTCGGGCGCCCCGGGAGGCCAGAACCCGTCCCCTTCCTCCTCCTCTTCCTCCTCCACCGCCCCCTCCGACCTCCAGCCCCGCACTCTCGACGACCTCGGCGACGAGGCCTTCGTCGACGACCTGCTCAGCAGCTCCGGTTCGACGGCCAAACAGCGCACGGTGACTGTGGCGTTCCGCACGTCCAACGTCATCGTCACCATCGAGTACGAGGAGCAGCCCGCCACCGTCGGCGTCGTCCCGGACAGCAAGGAAATGCAGGACAGGGCCAGGAAACTGGCCGCGCGACTGGCCGACTCACTGGGCGGTTAGCGCCACTTCCGCACCCGCCCGCACCTGTCCGCGAAGCGAACGAAGCGCGACCGCGCGGCTTCTTCACCGCGTACCGTGGCCCCTCGGACCCGACCCGACCGCAGGAACCACGAGCGTCATGAGTGAAGGAACCATGCAGCGACGAGCCCAGCGAGACGACCAGCCCGACCAGCGAGTCCAGCGAGCCAAGCGCCTCCGCCGCGCCCTTGTCGGCGCGGCGGCGGTCCCCGTGATCCTGGTCGCCGCGGGCTGTTCCTCGGACTCCGGCTCCGACGCCGGCTACGACTCCGCCGCCGGCTCCGACGACAGCGCGCAGCAGGACTCCGGCGACGGCGCGAGCGCGTCGCCGACGGTCCAGGCGGCGGCGTACCAGAAGCTGCCCAAGGTGTGCGCGGTACTGCCGTCGAAGACCCTGACCGAACTCGTACCGAAGGCCGCGAAGTCGGGCAAGGCGGGCACGTCGAACGACTCGGCGTCACGCGGCAGCTGCTCCTGGAGCAGCCTGGAGAACAAGGGCGTCAAGGGTTCGCAGTTCCGCTGGCTCAACGTCTCCCTGCTGCGCTTCGACTCCGACACCTCGCGCGGTACGGGCGAGAAGCAGGCGCAGGCGTACTACGGGCGGCAGATCCAGGACGCCCAGGCGGTGGCGGGTGCGAAGAACGCGAAGTCGGAGCCGTTGGCCGGGACGGGCGACGAGGCGACCACCGTGCGCTACGACCTGAAGAAGAAGGAAGGCGCCTTCAGGCAGCAGACGGTCGTGGCCCGGGTGGAGAACGTGGTCGTCACCCTCGACTACAACGGCGCGGGACTGGCCGGCGAGAAGACCCCGAGCGCCGAGGCTCTGGTGAAGGCGGCGCAGAAGGCCGCGAAGCAGGCGGTGACCGCGGTGGCGTCGGCGAACGGCGTCGGCACCGCCGGCGCGGGCACGGCGAAACCCTCCCCCTCGAAGTCGTCGTCCGCGTCTTCGTCGAAGGCCCCGTCCAAGTCTCCGTCGAAGGCGGCGAAAGCCTCCCCTTCCCGCTCAGCGTCGAAGAAGCGCTGACTGTCACACCTGGCGGTCAACGCCCTGCTCGTTACGCCTTTTTGACGGAGTCCGGCCCCCTCGGGACCGGGCTCCTGGCCTACCGGCAACGCGCCCGACGTACACATGTGCCACTCTGTTGCGCGCAACAACACGCAAGGGGAGGGGAGTACGGTGGCCGCGCCACTGCAGCTGACTCGGATGCACCGCGTTCTCATCGGCGTGGTCGTGGCCGGCGCCGTGATCATCGCCGGCATCGGCTTCGCCGGTTCGTACGCGGCGGTCCGTGAGCTGGCGATCAAAAAGGGCTTCGGGGACTTCGCCTACGTCTTCCCGATCGGCATCGACGC
>NZ_JBSFCK010000022.1:0-116246 GCF_053593435.1 Streptomyces sp. NPDC002306 | reverse complement strand
TGCACTTCCGATCACCCCCCCAGCACGCGGGCGCCCCCCGTGCACGGGAGGCGCCCTCTTCCTGTGTCGGCTCGTACCTCGGCCGTCGCCGCGTCGCCTACAGGGCCACGCCCAGCAGCGCGTCCACGGCTCGCGACACCACACCCGGGGCGCCGATGTCCGTACCGCCCCACTCCTGCTGCGCGGCGGCCCAGCGGTCCACCGCCGCGAGCGCGGCCGGGGCGTCCAGGTCGTTCGCGAGCGCCTCGCGGAGCTCCTCGACGAGTGCCTCGGCGGGCGGCCCGTCGGGGCGGGACACGGCCGCGCGCCAGCGCCCGAGCCGTGCCTCGGCGTCCCGCAGTACCTGGTCGTTCCACTCCCAGTCGGAGCGGTAGTGGTGGGCGAGGAGCGCGAGGCGGACGGCGGCCGGGTCGACCCCGTCGCGCCGCAGCCGCGACACGAAGACGAGGTTGCCCCGCGACTTGGACATCTTCTCGCCGTCCAGACCGACCATGCCGGCGTGGACGTACGCCTTGGCCATGGGGAACTCGCCGGTCAGCACCTGGGCGTGCGAGGCACCCATCTCGTGGTGCGGGAAGGCCAGGTCGGAGCCGCCGCCCTGGACGTCGAAGCCCATGCCGAGGTGGTCGAGGGCGATGGCCACGCACTCGATGTGCCAGCCGGGCCGTCCGCGTCCGAGCGAACCGCCGTCCCAGCTGGGCTCGCCGTCGCGGGCGGCCATCCAGAGCATGGGGTCGAGCGGGTTCTTCTTGCCGACCCGGTCGGGGTCGCCGCCGCGCTCGGCGGACAGCAGCCGCATGGCCGCGGCGTCGAGGCCGGAGACCTTGCCGAAGTGGGTGTCGGACTCGACGGAGAAGTAGACGTCGCCGTCGAGTTCGTAGGCGGCGCCCAGGTCACGCAGGCGCTCGACGAGCGGCACGATGCCCGGTATCGCCTCGACCGCGCCGATGTACTGCCGAGGCGGCAGCATGCGCAGCGCGGTCATGTCCTCACGGAAGAGGGCCGTCTCCTGCTCGGCGAGGGCGACCCAGTCGACGCCGTCGCGCTGTGCGCGCTCCAGCAGCGGATCGTCGACGTCGGTCACGTTCTGGACGTAGTGAACCTGCCGCTTGGTGTCGAGCCACACGCGCTGCACCAGGTCGAACGCGTTGTAGGTCGCCGCGTGACCCATGTGGGTCGCGTCGTACGGGGTGATCCCGCAGACGTAGATACGGGCGACGGGACCGGGGTCGAGGGTGACCAGTCCACCGGTCGCGGTGTCGTGGATCCTCAGGTCGCGGCCCTGACCAGGCAGGGCGGGGACCTCGGAAGCGGGCCAGGCATGCATGTCATGAGCGTAACCGGACTGAAGTTCCGGATACGAACCGGAGCGGGCCGGATGGCCGGGAAGGCGTTCTTGCGCGTCACCGGCCCGCTGTGCGTGGGGGCACGGTCAGACCGGCGGCCAGGGAATCGCCGGCCATTCGCCGCTCGGCTCGGGGTGGGTTCCGGACTCCAGCAGCGCGTCGATCCGCGCGCGGGTGGCGTCGAGCTCGGCGGCGGTGATCAGCCCACCGAGCCGCACCGCCAGCGCCCCGTCCTGCTCCAGGGCGCCGCTGAGCCCCTTGAGCGCCGTCACGGCCTCCTCGGCCAGGGGCTCCCCCGCCCAGCCCCACAGCAGCGTCCGCAGCTTGTTCTCGACGTTGAAGGTGACCCCGTGGTCGATGCCGTACAGGCGGTTCTCGGCGGCGGGCAGCAGATGACCGCCCTTGCGGTCGGCGTTGTTGATCACCGCGTCCAGGACGGCGAGCCGGCGCAGCCGCACGTCGTCGGCGTGCACCAGCAGCGCGGTCCTGCCCTCACCGACCTCGGCGAAGCCGATCGCCTTCCAGCCGGGCTCGGGCTCCTCGCCGTCGACCAAGGCGAGGAGTTCGGCGTCCGGGAGCGCCTCGATCCACAGCTGGACCATTCCCTCGCCGTACGGCCCGTCGCGCAGCACGGTGGGCGGTACGAGTCCCCAGCCGGTCGCCTCGGAGACCTCGTAGGCCGCCACCTCGCGCTCGGCGAGCGTGCCGTCGGGGAAGTCCCACAGGGGCCGCTCCCCGGCGATCGGTTTGTAGATGCAGGCCGCCTCGTGACCTTCGTAGGTCACCGTGCAGTACAGCGCCGCGTTGGAGGCGTCGCGGATGCGTCCGCGCACGGTCAGCTCACCTCGCGCGAGCAGCTCGGCGGGTGTCCCGTCGGTCGTCACGCTCCGCGGCGGTATCCGTTCTGGCGCGGACATACGTGTCCTTCCGGGTCGAGCGGCAGGCTGCACAGGGGGCAGGGCGGCCGGCCGGCGTTGACGACGTCGAGGGCGCGCTTGGCGAAGGCCCGGGCCTGGGCGCCGGTCAGGCGGACCCGCAGCATCGGGGGTCCGTTCTCCTCGTCCTGGAGCAGTCGCTCCTCCGCCTCGGCGAGGTCCTCGTCGGACTCGGCTTCGAGCTCCACGAGGGCCTGCGCCTCGACGATCATGCGCTGTTCCTCACCGTCCCAGGCCAGCGCCATCGTGCCGACCCGGAACTCCTCCTCGACCGGTGTGTCGAGCGGGGCGGTGTCGGAGATCTCGGTGGGCGTTATGGCGGGCACGGCGGCGTTGCCGCCGCTACGGCGTACGACCTCGTCGAGCAGTTCTTCCATCCGCTCGGCGAGTGCGGCGACCTGGGTCTTCTCCAGGGCCACGCTGGTCACCCGGGATCCGGCGGTGGCCTGGAGGAAGAACGTACGGCGCCCGGGCAGACCGACCGTGCCGGCCACGAAGCGCTCCGGCGGGTCGTAGAGGTACACCTGACGGGACACGTCCTGTCTCCATGGGAATCGTGAGTGCGTGAACGTCCGTGCGGGAGCGTGACCGCGCGAACCGCTTCACCCTACTGCGGCCGACGATCACGGTGCGCCCGCGCCGCCCCCGACCGTGGCCTCGTCGCCCGGCGGTTCCTCGCGCGGCGCCAGGGAGGCGAAGTCACCGGTGTCCCCGAGACGCACGAGGAAGGGCCGCAGCCTGGTGTAGCGGATGACGGTGATGGAACACGGTTCCACGGAGATCCGCTGGAAGAGGTCGAGATGAAGTCCGAGCGCGTCCGCCACGAGCGACTTGATGATGTCACCGTGCGAGCACATGAGGTACACGGCGTCGGCTCCGTGATCGCGCTCCACGCGCGCGTTCCACTCGCGCACCGCCTCGGCGGCGCGGCTCTGCATGGCGCGCATGGACTCGCCGCCGGGGAAGGCGGCGGCCGACGGGTGCGCCTGGACGACCTGCATCAGGGGTTCGTCCATCAGTTCGGCGAGCTTGCGTCCGGACCAGTCGCCGTAGTGGCACTCCCCGATCCGGTCGTCGGTGTGCGCGCGCAGTCCCGGGCGGGCGTCGAGCAGCGGCTGGAGGGTCTCCTGGCAGCGCTGCAACGGGCTGGTGACGACCTCGGTGACCGGGAGGTCGGCCAGCCGCCCGGGCAGTGCGGCGGCCTGCGCGCTCCCGCGCTCGTCGAGAGCGACGCCGGGCGTCCAGCCGGCGAGCAGTCCCTCGGTGTTGGCGGTGGAACGTCCGTGCCGGACGAGGATCAACGTGGGCATGCGAACCAGCGTAGGCGCACCGAGGGGTGCGCACCGGTTTCACAGGAAGGAGAATGCGCTCCGTGATCGTCGACTGCGCCGTCTACCGCGGCGGACACCGTATCGAGGGCCCCGAGGATCTGTCGGACGCCCTGGCCGAGGCACGGGCGGCCGGCGGGTTCGTCTGGATCGGGCTGCACGAACCCTCGGAGAAGGAGTTCGGCCTGGTCACCCAGGAGTTCGGGCTGCACCCGCTGGCGGTCGAGGACGCCCTGAAGGCCCACCAGCGGCCCAAGCTGGAGGTGTACGACGACTCGCTGTTCCTGGTGCTGAAACCGGTCGTGTACGAGCCGCAGAGCGACGCCGTGTCCACCGACGAGGTCATGGTCTTCCTCGGCGACGGGTTCGTGGTGACCGTGCGGCACGGCGAGGGCTCGTCGCTGGCGGCCGTACGGCGGCGGCTGGAACAGGAGCCGCAGATCCTGGCCAAGGGCCCCACGTCCGTGCTGTACGCGATCTGCGACGGTGTCGTCGACCACTACCTGGACGTGGCGAGCGAACTCCAGACCGACCTGGAGGAGCTGGAGGCGGAGGTCTTCTCGCCGGACGGCGGCGCGCGGAACACCGCGTCCCGCATCTACACCTTCAAGCGGCAGATCCAGGAGTTCCGGCGGGCGAGCGGACCGCTGGCGCTGCCGCTGGCCCGGCTCGCGGGCACCGGGCAGTACGGTGCGTCGGTGCCGTTCGTGAACGACCGGGCCCGGCCCTTCTTCCGCGACGTCAGCGACCACCTCACGCGCGTGAACGAGTCGGTCGAGTCCCTGGACCGGCTGGTCTCGGACATCCTCTCGGCGCATCTGGCGCAGACGGGCGTGCGGCAGAACGACGACATGCGGAAGATCTCCGCGTGGGCGGCCATGGCGGCGGTCCCCACGATGATCGCGGGCATCTACGGCATGAACTTCGAGCACATGCCGGAGCTGCACTGGGTGTGGTCGTACCCGGCGCTGATCGGGCTGATGGCGGTCTTCGAGGTGCTGCTGTACCGGCAGTTCAAGCGGCGGGGCTGGCTGTAGCCGCGCGGTGCCGGCCGCGGACCTCAGGCGTACTCGGGTGCGGGGCTGGGGGAGCCGCCGAGCGCGTCGCGCCGCCGGGGCATCTCCAGGGACACCATCCGCCGCCAGCCGGCGAACCGCTCCCAGGCGTAGACGGCGTGGATGCCGGCCGCCAGCAGCGCCGACCTGGCCCTCGACCAGCCGAGGAGGCGTCCCATGTGGGCCATGACGGCGAGGCTGACGTCCCGGTAGACGAGGATCTCGGTCAGCGCGCACTCGCGCAGGGTCCGCTGGATCGCGCGGCCGTGTCCGGCACGGGCGAGGCGCAGGAGTTCCTCGTGGCAGTAGGCGAGGTGGTTGTCCTCGTCGTCGGAGATCATCTTCACGGCGTGGCCGATGTCGGGGTGGTCGGCGAAGTACCTGCGCAGCAGCCGCATCTGTTCGGAGGCCCGCTGTTCGGTGACCCGGCTGTGCGCGAGGTAGGTGACGATGTCGGAGACGGTCAGGCGCTGTTCGCCGCGGAGCTTGTCATGGGCGAGGCCGATGCCGTGCTGCTCCAGGAGCATCGTGTAGTCGGTGTCGGGCGGGACGGGGACGGGGGCCAGGCCCCGCTTCCTGATCAGGGCGTTGAAGATCCGCCCGTGCTTGTCCTCGTCGGCGCCGTGGCGGGCGATCTTGGGAGCCAGCCCGCGTGCGGCCGCCGGGACGAGCGCGGCGATCCGGCCGTTCTCCCAGCCGCCCTGCGCCTCCCCGCTGGCCGCGATGGAGCAGAAGAGCCGGAAGGCCCGGTCGTCGTCGAGGATCTCCTGGAACAGACTCTTGGCCGAAAGCATCGTGGGCACCCTCTCTGCCGGACTCCGGACTCCGCAGGATCCGCAGCACTCCGCAAAGACCGAGTCAAGTGCGGCGCGAGAGGTGGTGCAACAGGTGTGTCCGACGACTGCGCCGAAAGAATGACCCGCCGGGTCACCACGAAGGCGTAACCGCGCGGGCCCGGGCGCGTTGTTCCGCGTGACGGCCGTGGCGGGGAAGACCCCCGAGCCCCCACCACGGCCGCGGAAACGTCCTCGTCACGCCGTGGGTCACGCGAGACCGGCGAGCTCCATGGCCTCGGTGCCCGCGCGGAGCGAGGCGAGCCGCTCGTCGAGCGTGAATCCGGCCGGCGCGAGGGTCAGGGTGGTGACGCCGGCCGCCGCGTAGGCCTTCATCCGGTCCGCGATCCGCTCCACGGAACCGAGCAGCGTGGTCCGGTCGATCAGGTCCTGCGGCACGGCGGCCGCGGCGCCCTCCTTGTCGCCGGCCAGGTACTTGTCCTGGATCTCGGCGGCGGCCTTCTCGTATCCCATGCGCTGGGCGAGCTGGTTGTAGAAGTTCTGCTTGCGGCTGCCCATGCCGCCGACGTAGAGCGCGGTGTACGGGCGGAAGGTGTCGGCGAGCCGCGCCACGTCCTTGTCGTCGCCGACGGCGAGCGGGAGGGTCGGGCAGATGTCGAACCCGTCGAGGGTCTTGCCCGCCTTCTCCCGCCCGGCGCGCAGGTACGAGACGGCGGTGTCCTCGAGGTGGTCGGCCGAGGGGAAGATCAGCAGGGCGCCGTCGGCGATCTCACCGGTCTGTTCGAGGTTCTTCGGCCCGATGGCGGCGATGTACAGCGGGATGTGCTCGCGCTGCGGGTGCACGGTGAGCTTGATGGGCTTGCCCGGGCCGCCGGGCAGCGGCAGCGTCCAGTGCTCGCCTTCGTACGACAGACGCTCGCGGGTCATCGCCTTGCGCACGATCTCGACGTACTCACGCGTGCGTGCCAGCGGCTTGTCGAACTTGACGCCGTACCAGCCCTCCGAGACCTGCGGCCCGGACACGCCGAGGCCGAGGCGGAAGCGGCCGCCGGACAGCGAGTCCAGCGTCGCCGCCGTCATCGCGGTCATCGCGGGCTGACGCGCCGGGATCTGGAAGATGGCCGAACCCACGTCGATGCGCTCGGTCTGGGCGGCGACCCAGCTGAGCACGGTGGCCGCGTCGGAGCCGTAGGCCTCGGCGGCCCAGCACACGGCGTAGCCGAGCCGGTCCGCCTCCTTCGCCACCGCGAGATTGTCCGCGTCCATCCCGGCGCCCCAGTAACCGAGGTTGATCCCGAGCTGCATGCCCGATCCCCTTACCGCTCAGTAACGTCCCTTTGTGCGGAGACCTTAGCGCGGGGGCCTCCGGCCGGGGAGCCGGGTGGGGCGCGGCACGCGGGCGGGTGGCCGAACCGGCGGAGCGCGAAGCGCGGCGAGTGCGGTCCGTCCCCGCGAAATCGGTTGTCCACAGGCAACCCACGCACTACCCCTGGCCAGTAATCTCGGCGACCATGGAGCAGAGGCATCTCGGCCGCACCGGCCTGCGCGTGTCCCGCATCGGCCTGGGCACCCTCACCTGGGGCAGGGACACCGACGAGCACGACGCCGCGGACCTCTTGAAGACGTTCTGGGAGGCGGGCGGCAGCCTCGTCGACACGGCGGACGTCTACGGCGACGGCGAGGCCGAGTATCTGCTCGGACGGCTCATGGAGGGCCTCGTGCCACGCCGTGACCTGGTCATCTCGACCAAGGCCGGCAGCGTGCCGGACCCCGACCGGCGCTTCGACGGCTCGCGCGGCCACCTGCTCTCCGCGCTGGACGCCTCGCTGGCCCGCCTCGGCACGGACTACGTCGACCTGTGGCACATCCACGCCTTCGACCCGGACACCCCGCTGGAGGAGACGCTCCAGGCTCTCGACCTGGCGGTGGGCAGCGGCCGGGCGCGCTACGCCGGTGTCTCCAACTTCTGCGGCTGGCAGCTCGCCAAGGCGGGGACCTGGCAGCTGGCGGCGCCGGGGATCCGCACCCGACTGGCGAGCACGCAGCTGGAGTACTCGCTGCTCCAGCGGGGCGTGGAGCGTGAGGTGCTGCCGGCCGCGCTGGACCTCGGGATAGGACTGCTGCCCTCCTCGCCGCTCGGGCGCGGGGTCCTCACCGGCAAGTACCGTCACTCCACTCCCGCGGACTCCCGGGGCGCCTCCGAACACCTGGCGCCGTTCGTCGCGCCCTATCTCGACGACACCGCGAGCCGCATCGTGGACGCCGTGACGACCGCGGCGGACGGGCTCGCGGTGACCCCGCTCCAGGTCGCCCTCGCCTGGATCCGCGACCGGCCCGGCGTGGCCGCGCCCATCGTCGGCGCGCGCAACGCGCAGCAGCTCACGGCCGCGTTGTCAGTGGAGGCCCTTAGTCTTCCTGACGAGATCTGCCGGGCGCTCGACGACGTGTCGGCGCCCGTGCACCGCTATCCCGATCACGACTGGAGCACGCTGTGAGCACGGAGCCGGAGACCACGGAGGACGCCGGGGCACCGACCACCGCAGACCCGGAGGCCCAGGGCGCCGCCGCGGCGTCGGCGGTCCCCGCGGAGGACCCGGGGGACGGCATCGACGCTGCGAGCGGGGGCGGATCGGAGGCCGGGGACGGTACCTCGGCGTCCGCCGGAGCCGACGACCGTGACGGCACGGCACGCGAAGACGACGGCGACGGCGACGATACGGCCGCCACGGCCGCGGCCGGCGGGGAAGCGGGCGGGGAGGCCGGCGTCCAGTTGTCGGAGGCCCAGGCCGAGATCGCGGCGCAGCAACTGGAGCGGGAGCGGATCGAGCGGCGCAAGGCCGAGAAGTCGGGGCCCATCGACAGTGGGGCCAAACTCAGCGGGACGGCCGCCGACCTGCTCGCGGCCGTGCGGGCGGTGGAGAGCGGCGAGAAGCCCGTCACCACCGCGTTCGGCGGACCGGAACCCACGCCGCGCCGCGCCGCCCCCGAGCCGGTCCGGCGCCCGCAGCCGGTGGCCGCGGCGACCGGGGGCCTCGCGTCGGGGCCCGCGCCGGACTCGGTGGAAGCGGTACGGCAGGCACTGGCCGAGGGCGGCGCGCCCGAGGCACTGGCGGTCCAGGTCGCCACGGCCCTCGGCGAGGGCGCGGACGACATCCTGCGCGCCGATCCCTGGCAGCTGTTGCGGATCGCCGGAGTGCGGCCCGAGCAGGCCGACGGGTTCGCGCGGGCGCTGCTCGGCGCGGACTGCGCGCCGGACGACGAGCGGCGGGGCCGCGCGGTCACCGCCTGGCTCCTGGAGCAGGCGGCCCTGGCCGGGCACACCGCCCTGGAGATGCCTGCGCTCACGACCGCGCTGGCCCAGCGGGGCGTGCCGGAGCCGGACGCGGCCGTCCAGAGCGCGCTCGCGGAGGGCGAGGCCCTCGTCTTCCAGGACGCCCTGGACGAACCGGGGGCCGCGGCCGGGCGGCGGGCCGACACGGAGGACCCCGAGGAGGAGGAGGAGCCCCGCCCGGTCCGGATCCTGGTCGGCCTGGAGCGGTACGCGCTCGCCGAGGAGAGCCTCGCCGACGCTCTCGCGCGCGTGGTCAACTCCGCGGCCAAGGACGCCGCGGCGGACTGGGAGCCGGCGGCGGCCTCGGCCACCGGCAGCGCGGCGGAGCTGATCCGCGCGGTCGCCGGACACGGCCTGGTGCTGCACACGGGCGGCGAGGCGGCCCGCGCCGAACCGGCGGCCCTGCTCGGCGCGGCCCGCGCGCTGGGCCTGCGCGCCGTCGCGGCCTGCCACACGGCCGACGGCCGCGATCGGCTCGGTGCCACGCTCGACATCGCGCTCGGCGGCGCGGGGGGCGCCGGTGTCGTCACCGTCGCCGGGCTGCTGTCCGGCGCCGAGGGCCCCGGGCGGGACCCGGAAGGCGCGCTGGACCTGGACCTGCTGGTCCTGCTGGACGCGCCGCAGCTCGACGTGGAGAGCGCCGCGATGGTGGCGGAGTCGCTGCCCGACGGCGCCCGGCTGGTGCTGAGCGGTGATCCGGCGGTGCTGTGGTCGGCCGGACCCGGCCGGGTCTTCGCCGATCTGCTCGCCGCGCGGGTCTGTCCGCAGGTCGCCTCGCGCACCCCGGACCCCGGTCCGCTCGGTGAGCTGGTCTCCGGTGTCGGCGCCGGCGAGCTGAACCAGGTCGACGCGCCCGGCAAGGAGATCGTGATCGTGCCGGTGCGGGACGCGGGCGAGGCCGTGCACCGGACCGTGCAGCTCGTCGCCGACTCGGTGCCGCGGGCCTTCGGTGTGCCCGCCGAGCAGACGGTGGTGATCACCCCCGGTCATGGCGGCGCGGCCGGCACCCGTGCGCTCAACGCGGCGCTCAAGGAGCGGCTCAACCCCGGCCCCGGACGGTTCGGCGGCTTCGACCCCGGTGACCGGGTCGTCCACTCCCCCGGTCCCGGGCGCGCGCTGCCGGGCCAGGTGGTCAAGGCCGACGCCGAGGGGCTGCACCTGTCGTGCGCGGGCGAGCCCGTCGTCGTACCGAGGGAGCGGGTGGAGCAGTCCGTGCGGCACGGATGGGCGCTGACCGCGCACCAGGCGGTGGGCGGCAGATGGCCCGCGGCGGTCGTGGTGCTGCCGGGCGACGCCGCGCAGGCGCTCAGCCGGCCCTGGATCTACACGGCGTTCGGCCGCGCGGAGCGGCATCTGTCGGTGGTGCACGGCGTGGAGCAGGCGCTGCCGAAGGCCGTCGCCGAGGCGCCGGCGAAGCCCCGCACGACCCGGCTGCCCGCCCTGCTGCGCAGCCAGGTGCCGACGGCGGGCTGACCGGGTCCGGCCAGGAGCGCGCGGAGCGCGGGGAGTGGCCGAGCAGCGGCGGAACAACGATGACGGCGGCGCCGGGAGAGGTGTCTCCCGGCGCCGCCGTCATCAGCGCCACATCGGCCGAACCGGCGTCGCCCGGCCGGGACCGTCCGGCCCGGCCGGAGCCCGCTAGCGGCGGTCGGCGTCCAGCCGCTCCAGGTCCGGGTCCTCGGCGTCGTCCGGATCGGCGTCGAGGTCGGCTTCGAGATCCGCGTCGAGGTCGTCGTCGACGGCGTCCTCCTGGAGGTCGTCCTCCAGATCGTCGCCCTCGTCATCGGCCTCGACCTCGTCCGGGTCGTCGGCATCGTCCGGGTCATCGGCGTCATGAACATCATCGGTGTCGTCGTCGAACACCGCGCTGACGTCGAAACGGCAGACCACCCGCTGCGGGTCGACCTGCTCGAACGGGGCCTCCAGCCACTCTCCGGGGTCGGCCTGTTCGTCCGCGGCCGTCACCCAGAGCGTGGAGTCGCCCTCCTCCAGTCCGAACTCCTTGTGCCGGGAGGCGATCTCGTCCGGCTCGAACTCGCCGAACAGGATGCCGAGCGCCCCGTGGACCGTACCGGCGACGTCCTCGCCCACGCCCTCGTCGTACTCCGCCGCCTCGACCCGCTGGGCCTGCGCCAGCAGCCGCTGGGGCTCCGCCACGGCGTAGTCGCGGCGGATCAGCACACTGATCGCGCTCGGTTCCTCGGGGCCCGCGTACGGCGGCAGCGAGTCGTCCGCACCGGGGATCTCGAAGGGCGTGACCTCGTCGTAGCGGTCGTAGAGCAGCTCGTCGTAGACCTCGGCGGCCGCGGCCAGCTGGTTGAACGCTTCGTAGACGGCCGGATCGTCCTCACCCGACCTGCGTTCGACCGCGGCCAGGTGGCGGTCGAGCGCGGTCTTGACCGCCTCGGCGGCGGCTCGTACCTCGGCAGCGGTGGGCTGCGCAGCATCAGACATAGTGCAGACGCTATCCGTACCGAGCCCCAGCCCGCACAATAGATGCGATGCCGGAATACGAATTTGTCGACGTGTACGTACCGCGCGGGGTTACCCGCAAGGACGCCACACGTCTGCTGACGGACCATGCCGAGTACGGACACTGGGAGTTGGACCGTCTCAGCCTGATGCGGGACGGCAGCCGCAGGGTGCGGCTGCGCCGGCGGATCATCCGCCAGGTAAGAGCCACGTGGTGAGCTGAGGCGGCGCGACAACGGAGCGGGCCCCGCCGAGGCGGGGCCCGCTCCGTTGTGTCGACCGTCACGTCGAGACCGTGTCGACCCTCACGTGAAGGCCGTGCCGACCGTCACACCGAGGCGCGTGCCTTGCGGTAGAGGACGGCTCCCGCCAGCAGCGCGCCCGCGCCGACCGGGAGGACGAGTCCCATCGGCAGCTCGCTGCCGGTCTGCGCCAGCTGCGCGGTGCCGTGGGACTGGCTGCTCACCGACCGCGGGGCCGGCCGGTTGACGTGCGGAGCGGTGCCCGGCGTCTCGTGGTGCGCCACGGGCGGAATGTTCCGCGTTTCGGGGTGCCCGGGAGTGCCGGGCTCTTCCGGCGGCGTCGCACCGACACCGGAGGGCGGGGTGTGGTGACCGTTGCCGCAGTCGTTGCCGAAGGCGGGGTTGGCGATGCCGATGACGTCCACGCTGTTGCCGCAGACCTCCACCGGCACGTCCACCGGTACCTCGACGTGGTTCCCGGAGCCCACCCCGGGCGAACCGCCGGTGTGCCCACCGGCGTGCGCGCCACCGGACCCACCGTGACCGCCGGAGCCGCCGTGACCGGCATGGCCACCGTGACCGCCGTGACCGGAGCCACCGTGACCGCCGTGGCCCGTGTGGCCGCCACGACGGCCGAAGCCGCCGTGACCTCCATGGCCGCCACGGTCGCCGTAGCCATCGTGATCGTCATGGCCGTAACCGCCGGACGGGGAACCGCCCCCGCCGCGGTTGGCGCATTTGTTGCCCATGGCCGGGTTGAGGACGCCGACCACGTCGACCGTGTTTCCGCACACGTTCACCGGCGCGTTCACCGGTGCCTGCACGGTATTGCCGGACAGTACGCCCGGAGAATTCGAACTGGAGCCGCTCGCCCCGGAGTCGGCGTGGGCATAACCACCGGCGGCGGCCATCGCACCGGTCGCCGCCATCATGGTCATGAGGCCTTTACGGGTGACCTCTCGCATGCTGAATTCCTGTCTTTGACCTTTGCCTGGAAAGACCGGTCGGCCCCGGAGCGCATGGCGCGCGCTCCGGGGCCGACGGCATGGACGACCCTCAGAAGGGCGACGTCAGTCGTTGACGCAGGTGTTGCCGAAGGCGGGGTTCAGCAGCCCGATCACCGAGATCGTGTTGCCGCAGACGTTCACCGGCACGTGAACGGGCACCTGAATGACGTTGCCGGACGCGACGCCCGGGGAGTGCACGGCGGCACCCTGGGCACCGGAGTCGGCGACAGCCAGGCCCGCGCCCGCGAGAACCAGACCACCGGTGGCAGCCGCAGCAGCGACGACCTTCTTGATCATTATTCCTCCTTGTTGGCAAAGCGATCCAAAGCCGCGGATCGCATCACCAGTAACGAGGAGGTCCAGCCGAGGCTACGAGCTAATGAGACCATTCACTCTTCTCAGCAACGACCGCACGCGCTGCCGATTCCGAAGTGTCGTTTCCCCGGGCGCATTCAGGACGCGTCGATGAACCGGTCGAGCACGCGCACGCCGAACTGGAGGCCGTCCACGGGCACGCGCTCGTCGACGCCGTGGAACATGCCGGCGAAGTCCAGCTCAGGCGGCAGCTTCAGCGGAGCGAAGCCGAAGCCCCGGATGCCCAGGTCGTCGAAGGACTTCGCGTCCGTGCCGCCGGAGAGCATGTAGGGGATCGCCTTCGCGGCCGGGTCCTCGGCGAGCAGCGCGGACTGCATGGCGTCCACGAGCGCCCCGTCGAAGGTGGTCTCGACGGCCTTGTCCGTGTGCACGTCCTCACGTCGTACGTGCGGCCCCAGGATCCGGTCGAGGTCGGTCAGGAACTCCTCCTCGAAGCCGGGCAGGAAACGGCCGTCGACGTGCGCGGTCGCCTCGCCCGGGATCACGTTGACCTTGTAACCGGCGTTCAGCTGGGTGGGGTTGGCGGTGTTGCTCAGGGTCGCGCCGATGAGCTTGGCGATGCCGCCGAGCCGGGCGAGGGTGCCCTCCATGTCCTCCGGGTCGAGCTCGGTGCCGAGCGCGTCGCCGAGTTCGTCGAGGAAGGCCCGGGTCGTCTTGGTGACCCGCACCGGGAAGCGGTGCCGGCCGAGCCGGGCGACGGCCTCGGAGAGCTCGGTGATCGCGTTGTCCCGGTGGATCATCGAGCCGTGCCCGGCCGTGCCGGCCACGGTCAGCTTCATCCAGTGCATGCCCTTCTCGGCCGTCTGGATGAGGTAGAGCCGGCGCTGCTCGCTGACGGTGAACGAGAACCCGCCCACCTCGCTGATCGCCTCGGTGACGCCGTCGAAGAGGTCACGGTGGTGGTCGACCAGGTAGCGGGCGCCGTAGGTACCGCCCGCCTCCTCGTCGGCGAGGAACGCCAGCACGATGTCGCGGGGCGGCCGGCGCCCGCTGCGCAGCCGGTCGCGCACGACCGCGAGCGTCATCGCGTCCATGTCCTTCATGTCGACCGCGCCGCGGCCCCACACGCAGCCGTCCGCGACCTCGCCCGAGAACGGGTCGTGGGTCCAGTCGGCCGCGTTGGCCGGTACGACGTCGGTGTGGCCGTGGATCAGCAGGGCGGGCCGGGACGGGTCCTCACCCTCGATCCGGGCCACGGTGGAGGCGCGCCCCGGGTGCGACTCGAAGATCCGCGGTTCGAGGCCGACCTCGGCGAGCTTCTCGGCGACGTACTCGGCCGCCTTGCGCTCACCCGGACCCGAGTGGTCGCCGTAGTTGCTGGTGTCGATCCGGATCAGCTCGCGGCAGAGGTCGACGACCTCGTCCTCGCCGGTGACGCCCTTGGCCGTGTCCGTCTGGCTCACGCTGGTTCCTCCCGCTGTCACTGCTGGTGGTTCCCTTCATCCTCTCTCTCCCCAGCCCGCCGCCCAAGACCGCTCCCGGTCCGTCACACCCCGTTCACGCGGGGCGGGCGGCCGCCCCGGCGACCTGTGATCGGCCACCCCCGAAAGCCTGGTAATGTTTACGTCGTCGCCGCGAGGGAAGCCCCGCGCGACAGACACCTTGTCCGGGTGGCGGAATGGCAGACGCGCTAGCTTGAGGTGCTAGTGCCCTTTATCGGGCGTGGGGGTTCAAGTCCCCCCTCGGACACCAGCCGAATCCCCCCCGGCCGCTCAGCGGCCGGGGGGGATTCGTCGTTTCCGCCCGCGACGCTCGCGGACGGCCGAGTCCGTCGGGTGTCATGGGCCCCGTCGAGGGGGCGGTCTGATTCCGCAAGATTCCTGCCCGCCCGGATCGCCCGGATCGCCCGGAGAAGTGCCAGGTCCCGCCCACCGCTCAACCCTCGCGCCTCCTGCGAACGGCAGTTCGCGCACGACGAGTTCGTCCCGTGGGGCGATGGGTGAGTCGAGCGTGACGAAGTAGTCGCGGCGGGCGGTGAAGCCCTGGAGGGCGTTCATGTAGTAGGCGACCCAGGTGCGGGGGCTGCCGTCGACCGTCTTCACGCCGTAGTTCCAGCTCTGCCAGCGCTCGCGGCGGGGCGGCATGCTGGAGGGGTCGGTGTGCAGGACCGCCCGGGTGGAGCTGTAGCGGACCTTGCCGAGGATCTCCGTCTGGCGGGGGGTCGGGCGCTCCAGCAGGGCGAGGGTCTCGTCGGCGTGCGCGGCGAGCACGGCGTAGTCGTGGCGTTCCTCGCCGGCCGCGGTGGCGACGACGACCGTGCCGTCGGGCTCCTCGCGGACGCGGGTGACGGGCGTGCCGGTGCGGACCCGGCCGTTGACGGCGGACCCTGCGGACGTACTCGATGCTGCCTCCCGAGACCGTCTTCCAGGCCACCGAGCGGCCACCGAGGCCGCCGGGGTCGTGGGACATGAAGAAGGCGATGACGGTGGTGGCGGGCATCTCCCAGATGAGTTCCGCGGGGACCGACCAGACGGCGGTGGCGAGCAGCACGACATAGCCGTACCTGAAGGCGTCGGTGTAGCCGCCGCGGTCGAGGTACTCGCCGAGCGACAGGTCGGTGCGTTTGCGCAGGAAGTCCCGGGGCGCCTCGCGGTGGAAGCGTTCCGCGTCCCGCCACAGGGGGAGGAAGTCCGCCGGGTAGCGGGCGGTGATCTCGTCCTCGGTGAGCTCGAACTCGGCGGTGCCGTAGTCGTATCCGCGGTCCAGGTCGAAGAAGTCGAAGCCGCCGGTGTGGTCGATGGCCCTCGCGCCGAGCTTCTCGAAGAACGCGGTGAGGTCGGGGTACGTACGGGCGTTGAAGACCACGAACGCGGTGTCGACGCCGATCGTCCGGCCGTCCTCGTCGACCTCCACGGTGTGGGCGTGACCACCGGGGCGGTCCTGGCTCTCGTAGACGGTGACGTCGACGTCTTCCGGCAGGTGGTACGCGGCGGAGAGACCGGATATTCCGGCTCCGACGACAGCGACTCGGGTCATGGCGGGTGGGCACCTCGGCTCGAACGGTTCTCCGGACAGGGCACGTTGTGGGAGCGGGCTCGTTGAGCGACGGCCGACGCGCAGAGGGCTGATACCTCTGAAGGGGGCGGTCCGCGAGTTGCCCGGCGGATGGCGCAGAAGAACCGTAGGCCGGGCCGGAAATCGAGGTCAAACGGTCCATCGGTGCGCGGGAACCGCCGATCGAAGGCTCCGATGACGGCCCGGAGGGGGTGTCCGGATCGGCCAGGAGCGCGGCACCGCGGGCGCGGGCCCGGACCGCCGGCTGCGTCCGGGGATGAAGGGCTCGGTGTTCGTGTTCTGGAACACCGAGCGGGACCAGCTACCGGTCGCCTGGGACGAGGCCCGGCGGCGGCTGGACCAGCAGGCCGACAAGGAGGCACAGGCGACATGAGTACGGTTTCGGCCGAGTCCGAGGACGCCGGGTCGGGACACCCGTCGGCCCCCTCGGCACCCCCGGCTCCGTAGGTGACGGCCGTGGCCCGGTACGGCGGCAGCGGTTCGGGGCGCTCGTCGCCGCCGATCGCGGACTCCGTGCGGGAGGCGTTCACGGCGGGTGTGCACAGTTCGCTGTGGGTGGTCGCGGGCGTGGCCTTCGTGGCCGCCGTCCTCGCCTCGGCACTGCTCGCGGGGCGCCGCCCGGCAGCGGGTTAACGGCGCTCCGCCCCAACGAACGGCTCCCGACCGCCGGTTGTGTGGGCCATCTCTCCCCGGCTCGGCAGAACCGCAGGTCAGAGGCGGTCTGTCGGGCCGCCGCAGCCCTCCGTGCACCCCCCGGACGGCCCTCCCGAGTGGCAGCGCCAAAGGCCCGAGCCTAGCGTCGTACTAAGATTTCCGGTTTGTTACGGTGCCGAGCCGGACAACCCCAGGCAGACCTGCGGGCCCGACGGCGCCCCGGAGGCTTCCGGGATCGAGACGCGAGGACCCGATGGCAGCCATACACGAGAGCAGTGTTCTCGGCGTGCTCGACGACGAGATCCGCGCACGGTTCGGCGATCGAGCACGCTTCTCCGGGGGCCAGGCCGCCTCCCCGCGCACGCTCGTCGACGTCTTCGACGCGTCCGTGCGCTCGCACCCCGACGAGCTCGCCCTCGACGACGGCACGGTCCGCCTCAGCTACCGCGGGCTCGCCGTGGAGGTGGAGAAGCTGCGCCGCCGGCTGGCGGCGGCCGGGGTCGGCCTCGGCGACCGCGTGGGCGTCCGCGTCCCCTCCGGCACCAACGACCTGTACGTGGCGATCCTCGCCGTGCTCGCGGCCGGTGCCGCCTATGTCCCGGTGGACGCCGAGGACCCGGACGAGCGGGCCGAGCTGGTCTTCGGGGAGGCTCAGGTGAGGGCGGTCGTCGGCGCCGGTCACGACCTCACCGTCAACGGCCGCTCGGACACCCCGGCGGGCCGCCCCGACGCCGGGCACGACGCCTGGATCATCTTCACCTCCGGTTCCACCGGCAAGCCCAAGGGCGTCGCCGTCACCCACGGCAGTGCCGCCGCCTTCGTCGACGCGGAGGCCGCGCTGTTCCTCACCGACGACCCGATCGGGCCCGGCGACCGGGTCATGGCCGGGCTGTCGGTCGCGTTCGACGCGTCCTGCGAGGAGATGTGGCTGGCCTGGCGCTACGGCGCCTGCCTGGTGCCGGTCCCCCGCTCCCAGGTCCGCAGCGGCGCCGACCTCGGCCCCTGGCTGGTGGAGCAGGAGATCACCGTCGTCTCCACGGTGCCGACGCTGGCCGCGCTGTGGGAGCCCGAGACTCTCAACGACGTACGGCTGCTGATCTTCGGCGGCGAGGCCTGCCCGCCCGAGCTGGTGCAGCGGCTGGTGACCGAGGGCCGCGAGGTCTGGAACACGTACGGGCCGACCGAGGCGACCGTCGTGGCCTGCGCGGCCCTGATGTCCGGCGAGGAGCCGGTGCGGATCGGGCTGCCGCTGCGCGGCTGGGAGCTGGCCGTCGTCGACGAGGCCGGGGAACCGGTGGCGATGGGCGACAGCGGGCAGCTGGTCATCGGCGGGGTCGGGCTCGCCCGGTATCTCGACGCCGAGAAGGACGCGGAGAAGTACGCGCCGCTGCCGTCGCTCGGCTGGGAGCGGGCCTACCGCAGCGGCGACCTGGTGCGGGCCGACCCGGAGGGACTGGTGTTCCTGGGCCGGGCCGACGAACAGATCAAGCTCGGCGGGCGCCGGATCGAGCTCGGCGAGGTGGACGCGGCTCTCCAGGCGCTTCCGGGGGTCGCGGGCGCCGCGGCCGCCGTACGCACCGCCCGCAGCGGCAACCAGCTCCTGGTCGGCTATGTCGTCATCCAGGACGGCTGGGACCAGGCGGCGGCCGTCGAGAAGCTGCGCGCCGAGCTCCCGGCCGCCCTGGTCCCCCTGCTCGCCCCGGTCGACGACCTGCCGACCCGGACGTCCGGCAAGGTGGACCGCAACGCCCTGCCCTGGCCCCTGGAGGGCCTGGAGAGCGGCACCCGGACCGAGCAGCTCTACGGCACCGAGGCGTGGCTCGCCGAGCAGTGGACCGAGGTCCTCGGCATCCCCGTGGCCGGTGCCGGCGACGACTTCTTCGCGATCGGCGGCGGCAGCCTGGCGGCCGCCCAGCTCACCACCCGGCTGCGCACCCGCTACCCGAGCGCCGCCGTCCTCGACATCTACCAGCAGCCGACCCTGCGCAAGCTGGCCCAGCGTCTCGAGGCCTCGGTGCAGAAGGCAGGCGAGAGCCGCCTCATCGCCCCGGTGCCCCGGCGCGCCCAACTGGTCCAGCTGCTTCTGCTCGTTCCGCTGTTCACCGTGCTCGGGCTGCGCTGGACGGTCGCGCTGGCCGCGGTCGGCAACGTACTGCCCGGGTACTCCTGGCTGCCGACGGCGCCCTGGTGGCTGGTGGTGGCCGGGGCCGTGCTGTTCTACAGCCCGCCGGGCCGCCTCGCGATCGCGGCGGGCGGGGCCCGGCTGCTGCTGCGGGGCGTGAAGCCCGGCCGGCACGCGCGGGGCGGCGGCGTCCATCTGCGGCTGTGGACCGCCGAGCGGCTGGCCGAGTTCAGCGGGGCGACCTCGCTGACCGGCTCCTGGCTGGAGCGCTACGCACGCGCGCTGGGCGCCAAGGTGGGCCCGGACGTGGACCTGCACTCGCTGCCGCCGGTCACCGGCCTGCTCAAGCTGGGCCGGGGCGCGGCCGTGGAGTCCGAGGTCGACCTCTCCGGGTACTGGCTGGACGGCGACCGGCTGGAGATCGGCGCCATCAAGGTGGGCGCGCACGCCGTGGTCGGCACGCGCAGCATCCTGTTTCCGGGCGCCCGGGTGGGCAAGCGGGCCGAGGTGGCCCCCGGCTCGGCGGTCACCCGGCAGATCCCGACCGGCCAGCGCTGGGCGGGCGCGCCCGCGGTCAAGCTCGGCAAGGCCAAGCGCAACTGGCCCAAGGAGCGGCCGCAGCGGGGCCGGTATTGGCGGGTGATGTACGGCGTGACGGGCGCGGCGCTGACGCTGCTTTCGGTGGCTGCGGCCGGTGCCGCGCTGCTGGTCGCCCGGCAGTTCGTGACGCCCGGTACCGGTCTCGGCGGGGCCCTGCGGGGCGCCGCGCTCGCGCTGGTGCCCGCCACGCTCGCCTACGGCCTGGCGTACGCGCTGCTGCTGCTGGTGGGTGTACGGCTGCTGAGTCTGGGCCTGCGCGAGGGCACGCACCCCACGCACAGCAGGGTCGGCTGGCAGGCGTGGACGGTCAGCCAGCTGATGGACCGCTCCCGCCAGACGCTGTTCCCGCTGTACGCCGGGCTGGCCACGCCGGTGTGGCTGCGGCTGCTGGGGATGCGGATCGGGCGGGGCGCGGAGGTGTCCACGGTGCTCGCGCTGCCCAGCCTGACCACGGTCGGCGAGGGCGCGTTCCTGGCCGACGACACCCTGACCGCGCCGTACGAGCTCGGCGGCGGCTGGGTGCGGATCGGGCGCGCGGAGATCGGACGGCGGGCCTTCCTCGGCAACTCGGGGATGACCGCGCCGGGCCGGTCGGTGCCGGACGGCGGTCTGGTCGGCGTGCTGTCCGCGACGCCGAAGAAGGCGAAGAAGGGCAGCTCCTACCTGGGGCTGCCGCCGGTGAAGCTGCCGCGTGCCGCAGACGCCTCGGACCAGAGCCGGACCTACGACCCGCCCGCCCGGCTGCTGTGGGCGCGCGGCCTGGTGGAGCTGTGCCGGATCGTGCCGGTGTTCTGCTCCGCGGCGCTCGCCGTGGCGACGGTGGCGGCGCTGTGCGCCCTGGGCGGCTGGGCTCCGGCGCTGTCGGGGCTGGTGCTGCTCGCGGCGGGAGCGGTCGCGGGTCTCATGTCGGTGGTGGCCAAGTGGCTGCTGGTGGGACGGCACCGCGCCGCGGAGCATCCGCTGTGGAGCGGGTTCGTGTGGCGCAACGAGCTGGCGGACACCTTCGTGGAGGTCGTGGCGGTGCCCTGGCTGGCCGGCGCCGTACCGGGTACCGCGGTGATGACGGCGTGGCTGCGCGGGCTCGGCGCGCACATCGGCCGGGGTACCTGGGTGGAGAGCTACTGGCTGCCGGAGACGGACCTGGTGACCCTGGAGGACGCGGCGACCGTGAACCGTGGAAGTGTGCTCCAGACCCACCTGTTCCACGACCGGATCTTGCGGACGGGTACGGTGGTCCTCCGTGAGGGCGCCACCCTGGGTCCTGGCGGGATCGTGCTGCCCGGCAGCACGATCGGGGCCCGTACCACCCTGGGTCCCGCGTCGCTCGTCATGGCGGCGGAGTCCGTCCCCGACGACACCCGCTGGCTCGGCAACCCGATCGAAGCATGGCGTACCTGAGCGCGGGCCTCTCGGAGCCGGTGGGCGACGCAGCACCGGCACGGAGGACCAGTACAGCGCAGGGAGCGGACACGGCAGTGGCAGTTCAGCAGTCAGTGGGCCCGGACCCGTACTTCCCGGACAACGGCGACGCCCGCTACCGGGTGCACCGCTATGAACTCGCGCTGGACTACCGCCCGGGTCCGAACCGGCTGGCCGGCACGGCCCGGATCAACGCGATCGCCGGCCGGGTCGCGCTCAGCGAGTTCCAGCTCAACCTGGCCGACTTCAGGATCGGCCGGGTCCGGGTGGACGGCCGGCAGCCGCACTACACGCACCGCGGCGACCGGCTGCGCATACGTCCCGCCAAGCCCGTGCGGCCCGGGGCGGCCTTCACGGTGGAGGTGCACTGGTCCGGCAACCCCAAGCCGGTCGGCAGCCCCTGGGGCGGCCTCGGCTGGGAGGAGCTGACGGACGGGGCGCTGGTGGCCAGCCAGCCCGTCGGGGCGCCGTCCTGGTACCCGTGCAACGACCGTCCCGCCGACAAGGCCTCGTACCAGATCTCCGTCACCACGCCGTCCGCGTACGCGGTGGTGGCGGGCGGGCGTCTGCTCACCAGGACCACGAAGTCCTCGACGACCACCTGGGTCTACGAGCAGTCCGCGCCGACGTCGAGCTATCTGGTCGGGCTGGCGATCGGCAAGTACCAGACGGTGCTGCTGGGCGATCCGGGGCTCGGCGGGGTGCCGCAGCACGGGCACATACCGGCGCAGTTGCTGCCCGAGTTCTCCCGGGACTTCGCGCGCCAGCCCCAGATGATGGAGCTGTTCCAGCGGCTGTTCGGGCCGTATCCGTTCGACGAGTACGCGGTCGTCGTGACGGAGGAGGAGCTCGATGTGCCGGTCGAGGCCCAGGGGTTGTCGCTGTTCGGCGCCAACCATGTGAACGGGGAGCGCGGTTGGGAACGGCTGGTGGCGCACGAGCTGGCGCATCAGTGGTTCGGCAACAGCGTGTCCATCGCCGACTGGCGGCACATCTGGCTGAACGAGGGCTTCGCGAAGTACGCCGAGTGGCTGTGGTCGGAGCGTTCGGGCGGCCGCAGTACGCACCAACTCGCGGCCGCGGCGCACCGGTTGCTCTCCGCGATGCCGCAGGACCTGCGGCTGGCCGACCCGGGGCGCAAGTCGATGTTCGACGACCGGCTGTACGAGCGGGGCGGGCTCACCGTGCACGCGGTGCGGTGCGCGCTGGGCGACGACGCCTTCTTCCGGATGCTGCGCGGGTGGGCCGTTCTGCACCGGGGCGGCGCGGTGTCGACCTCGACGTTCATCGCGCACGCGGCGCGCTTCGCGGCCGAGCCGCTGGACGACCTGTTCCACGCCTGGGTGTACGGGGGGACGCTGCCGCCGCTGCCCCTGCCGTAGCGGGGGCCCGTCCGGCCCGCCACCGCGGCCCGGGTGACGGTGCAGCACAATGGGGGCATGTCCCGACGCACCCCGCAGCCCCGGCGCCACGGCGCCGCCGACGTCCCCGCCTCCTGCCCCTGCGGTCTCGCGGAGACGTACGAAGGCTGCTGCGGCCGGTTCCACCGGGGCACGGCCGCGGCGCCGGCGGCCGAGGCGCTCATGCGGTCGCGCTACAGCGCCTTCGTGCGGCGCGACGAGGGGTATCTGCTGCGGACCTGGCATCCGCGGACCCGGCCGGCCCGGCTGGACCTCGACCCGGGGACGCGGTGGACCGGACTGGAGATCCTGGGGACGGCGGACGGCACGGCCTTCCACACCTCGGGGACCGTGACCTTCCGGGCCTCCTACCGCGGCGGCTCGCTGCACGAGCGCAGCCGGTTCGAGCGGGTCGACGGGGCCTGGGTCTACGTGGACGGGGAGTTCCCGGACTCGACGGGCTGAACGGACCGACGGGCCACGGGGACTGACGAGCTGAACGACCGGCGGGCTGACCGGACCAGCAGGCCGCGCGGACCGGCGGGCTGAGCGGACCAGCGGGCTGAACGGACCGGACGACCCGCGGACCGTGCCCGATGTCCGGTCAGGGTGCCAGGATGTCCAGTTCCTGGAGCGCGCCCTCCGCGATCTGCCGGGTCAGCTCCTGCGCGCGGGCCGCGTCACCCTCGCGTACCGCCTCCGCGACCTGGACGTGCAGGGTGACGGCCGCCGGGTCGGGGTCCTCGAACATGACCTCGTGATGGGTGCGGCCGGACAGCACCTCGGCGACGACGTCACCGAGGCGGGCGAACATCTCGTTGCCGGAGGCGTTCAGGATCACCCGGTGGAAGGCGATGTCGTGGACGAGGTAGCCCTCCAGGCGGTGACCGCGCGAGTTGGCCACCATGCCGAGGGCGCACTCGGTGAGTTCGGCGCACTGCTCCGGGGTGGCGAACTTCGCGGCCAGGCCCGCCGCGACCGGTTCGACCGCCGAGCGCAGCACGGTGAGCGAGCGCAGCTGGCGCGGCCGGTCGGCGCCGGCCAGCCGCCAGCGGATGACCTGCGGGTCGTAGACGTTCCACTGGGCCGTGGGCAGGACGGTCACGCCCACCCGGCGGCGGGACTCGACGAGGTGCATCGACTCCAGCACCCGGACCGCCTCGCGCATCACGGAGCGTGACACCTCGAAGCGCTGCGCCAGCTCGTCGGTGCGCAGGACGCTGCCCGACGGGTACTCACCCGCGGTGATCGCGGGGCCGAGGGCGTCCAGTACACGGCCGTGCAGCCCCCGGTCCGAAGTGGTCATGCACTCAGAGTACGGGGTGGATCACCGAGCCAAAAAGTCAGACTTATTTGTCACAGACACTTGAATTCGTCGTACCTAATCGGTTTCAGTGTCGTCGACACCAGGTGTCGACGAAGACAGTGAGGCAGTCATGAGTACCCCGCAGGTTGTCGTGGTCATGGGGGTGGCGGGCACCGGGAAGACCACCATCGGTCCCCTGCTCGCCGCCCGGCTCGGCGTTCCGTACGCCGAGGGCGACGACTTCCATCCCCCGGCCAACATCGCCAAGATGTCGGCCGGCGTCCCGCTCACCGACGAGGACCGGTCGCCGTGGCTCGACGCCATCGGCGGCTGGGCCCACGAGCGCGCGGGACTCGGCGGGGTGGTCAGCTGTTCCGCGCTGAAGCGGTCCTACCGCGACCGGCTGCGGGCCTCGGCCCCCGGCCTGCTCTTCGTCCACCTCGCGGGCGACCGGGCCCTCATCGAGGACCGGATGGCGCACCGGCAGGGTCACTTCATGCCGACGGCACTGCTGGACTCCCAGTTCGCCACACTCCAGCCGCTCCAGGCGGACGAGGCGGGGGTCACCGTGGACGTCGCCGGCGGACCCGAGGAGATCACCGCGCGCGCCACGGCCGCGCTGGACGACTTCGGCCGGGGCGCACCGTCCCGCACCCGCGCGCAGTAACCCCTCATCCCCACCCCCTCCATCCCAAGGGAAACCCCCGTGACCAGACTCAGCGTCGAGATGCTGGCGGCGGACAGCGTCGAGCCGATCACCTCGGCCGGCCATGCCCAGCTGGGCATCGCCGTGCTGGCGGGCATCGCCGTCATCGTCCTGCTCATCACCAAGTTCAGACTGCACGCCTTCCTGGCGCTGACCATCGGATCGCTCGCGCTCGGAGCGTTCGCGGGCGCACCGCTCGACAAGGTCATCACCAGCTTCACCAGCGGGCTCGGCTCGACCGTGGCCGGCGTGGGCGTACTGATCGCGCTCGGCGCGATCCTGGGCCGGCTGCTGGCCGACTCCGGCGGCGCCGACCAGGTCGTCGACACGATCCTCGCCAAGGCGAGCGGCCGGGCCATGCCGTGGGCGATGGTGCTGATCGCCTCGGTGATCGGTCTGCCGCTGTTCTTCGAGGTCGGCATCGTGCTGCTGATCCCCGTGGTGCTGATGGTCGCCAAGCGCGGCAGCTACTCCCTGATGCGGATCGGCATCCCGGCACTGGCGGGTCTGTCGGTCATGCACGGGCTGATCCCGCCGCACCCCGGCCCGCTCGTCGCGATCGACGCCGTCAAGGCCAACCTCGGCGTCACCCTGCTCCTGGGCATAGTCGTCGCGATCCCCACGGTGATCATCGCCGGTCCGCTGTTCTCGAAGGTCGCCGCCCGCTGGGTGGACGTCCCGGTCCCGGACCGGATGCTCCCGCCGCGCGCCTCCGAGGACCTGGAGCGACGCCCGGGCTTCGGCGCCACGCTGGCCACCATGCTGCTGCCGGTCGTCCTGATGCTGTCCAAGGCGCTGGTCGACATCGTCGTGGACGACCCCACGCATCGGGTGCAGCGCGTCTTCGACGTCATCGGCTCGCCGCTGATCGCCCTGCTCGCGGCCGTCATCGTGGGCATGTTCACGCTGGGCCGGGCCGCCGGGTTCACCAAGGACCGGCTGTCGACGACGGTCGAGAAGTCCCTCGCCCCGATCGCGGGCATCCTGCTGATCGTCGGCGCGGGCGGCGGCTTCAAGCAGACGCTGATCGACTCCGGTGTGGGCCAGATGATCCTGGACATCTCCAAGGACTGGTCGATCCCGGCCCTGCTCCTGGCCTGGCTGATCGCGGTGGCGATCCGGCTGGCGACCGGTTCGGCGACCGTCGCCACCATCTCCGCGGCCGGACTGGTCGCGCCGCTGGCGGCCGACATGTCGACGGCCCACACCGCTCTGCTGGTCCTCGCCATCGGAACGGGTTCGCTCTTCTTCAGCCATGTCAACGACGCCGGCTTCTGGCTGGTGAAGGAGTACTTCGGGCTGAGCGTCGGCCAGACGATCAAGACGTGGTCCGTCATGGAGACGATCATCTCCGTGGTCGGCGGCGCGTTCGTCCTGCTGCTGTCGCTGTTGATCTAGCGGACCGGCTCCACACGGCGCCGCCCCCGCCGGGCGGCGCCGCACTCCGCCCCCTGCGCCACGGTGAGCCGCTGTCGTCCCTGCCTGGGCGCAGCGCCTTCCCGTGGCGCGGGACAGGTCCCATGATGGTGAGTCCTCTTCTGCGATGACTTCGGGGGCGTCATGGCGGCTTCACTGGGGGTGCGCGTCGCGGTGGTGTGCGTGGCGGGGACCTTGGCGATCCTGACCACGGTCGCGTCCGGCGACGGCAGAGGCCATAGAAACGATTCGTCCGACACCGGCACCTCGGGCGGCGTATCGGGCGCCGCCCCGGACGGCGGCCCGGACGGCCACCCGAGCGGCGGCCATGGCCCTACGGTCACCGGCGGCACGCCGACCCGGTCGCCCTCGCCGGACCCCGCCGGGAAGGACGGCGACGGGGACGGCAGCGGCGGCGGATCCGGCTCCCCCGCCGGGTCCGGAACCTCCGGCGGCGCCGGCTCAGGCGGCGGTGGGGACGTCGTCGGGTTCGGGTGGCTCCCGTGGGGGCCGCATTCGCCGAACACCGGGCAGACGCCCGACCCGGGCAGCCTCTACGACGTCCTCGGCGAGGATCCCTCCCGGTGCGCGGCCGTGCGCGACCGGACCGCGGGGAACGACGACCCGGCCTGGCAGGTCCTCCACGGACTGGCCGAGGCCTGTCTCGCCGTCCAGGGCGGGGACGGCAGCTGGCGGCGGGCGGCCGAGGACCACGCGGCGGTCGGGGGCGGACCGGCCGACTGCAAGGGCGCCACCGCCCACCGCGTGCTGGGTGACCTCCTGCGCTTCCACCGGCGGCACCCGTCGACGACGGTACGGCTGACGGGTTCCTCGCCGGACGGCGGCGAGAACGCCTGCGACTTCCGGATCGTGTCCGTGTCCGTGGGCGACGACCACGAGGCGAGACCCGGCGAGGTGGCGAGGATCAGGCTCCGCGGCACGTTCTTCGACAAGGGTGAGCTGCTGAGCGGGGAGCGCGTCGTCCTCATCGGCGGAACGCCGGTCTCCTTCCCCGAGGACCAGCCCGACCACGCCTCGGAGCCCGGCGACTCGATGACCTTCGACGCCTTCGTCCCGGAGCCGCGGGAGCAGCCGCCCGGACACCCCCGGCCGGTGGAGGTGACCGTCGCGTACGGCGACCGGCCCGAGCAGCGGGCCACCTTCCGCGACGCCTTCGTTCTCGTCGACCCGAACGCGTCGCCCAGTCCCTCCCCCGTCATGTCCTCGACGACCGCACCGCGATCGTCCCCACCGCTCGCGGCCGCCGCCCGCCCTTGAACGGCTCCGCCCGTCCGTGAACGGCTCCACCCGTCCGTGAACGGCTCCGTCCGTTTGCCGCGCGGGCTCACGGGCGCCAGTCGGGGTGCTCCCGCTCGGCCCATCGCGGGCTCACCGATCCGGTCCGCATGCCCCGGCGGGCCTCCGGATCGCCCAGGGCCATGCCGATGTGGCCGGCCACGACGATGCCGACGGTGAGCGCGAGCCAGTCGTGCACGAAGGTCGCGCTGGTCCGCCAGAGCAGGGGCGTGAGGTGGGTGAACCACATGAGCAGGCCCGTGCCGAGCATCACCAGCACGGCCCCGGCGATCCAGGCCGCGTAGATCTTCTGGCCGGCGTTGAACTTGCCCGCCGGACGGGACGCCCGGCGCCGGTCCCGGCGCAGGGCCGCGCGCAGCCAGACCCGGTCGTGCGGTCCGAAGCGGTTGAGGTGTCCCAGGTCGGCGCGGAAGGCCCGGGAGGCGAGACCGGCCAGGACGGGCACGGGCAGCGCGAGGCCGGCCCACTCGTGGACGCGGACCACCAGCTCCCGGCGGCCGACCAGCTCGGCGAACTGGGGGACGTACAGACAGGCGGCCGTCACCACGCAGACGCCCATCAGCACGGCCGTGGTGCGGTGCACCCACCGTTCTGCCCGGGTGAAGCGGTGGACGCGGCCCGGCGCGACGGGCGCCTCAGCTCGTAGGGTCATCGTCCCGTCCGTTCGATCGGCCCACCCAGGCGTCGACGTCGTAGCCGCGGTCCTCCCAGTAGCCGGGACGGACGTCCTCGGTGACCGTGATGCCGGAGAGCCACTTGGCGGACTTGTAGAAGTACATGGGGGCGACGTAGAGGCGGACCGGGCCGCCGTGCTCGTGGCCCAGGTCCTTGTCCTGCATACGCAGGGCGATCAGGACGTCGGCGCGGCGGGCCTGCTCCAGGGTGAGGCTCTCGGAGTACGCGCCGTCGAAGCAGGTGAAGCGGACGGCCGTGCCCTTCGCCCGCACGCCGGCCGCGTCGAGCAGCTCGGACAGGCGCACGCCCTCGAACGGGGTCCCCGGCACGCGCCAGCCGGTCACGCACTGCACATCCCTGACCATCCGGGTCTGGGGCAGGGCGCGCAGGTCGGCGAGGGTGTAGTCGGCGGGGCGGTCGACCAGGCCGTCGATGGTGAGGCGGTAGTTCGCGGCGTCCTTGTGGGGGACGGAGGAGGTGACGGAGTAGTACCGGAAGCCGCCGCCGTTCGGCAGCAGGCCCGTCAGTCCCGTCGGGTCCTTCTCGGCGGCGCCGCTGAGGAAGGACTCCAGGCCGCGTTGCAGGGTGGGCGCGGTGAGCACGCCGAGCGCGCCGAGGCCCAGGGTGCCGAGGAAGATCCGGCGGCCGACCGGCGTGCCGCGCTGCTCCTCGGGCGATTCGGAAGTCACCCCCTCATTCGAACACCCGTGACCCCGGTGGGGCCAGGGATCGCGGCGGCCCGTCAGACTTCCGTAACCACTTCTCACCCACCTCTTGAGGTGCGGTCGCCGGACACGGGGTCACCACCGGGGTCACCGGCCGCCGAGCACGTGGTCACGGGCGGCGCGGAAGGCCGCGCGGGGGTCGCGGTCCGCGTACGCCCAGGGCGCGCGGGTGCCGTGGCCGCCGATGCGCCGGAACAGCACGGCCGCCTCGGCGGTGCGGCCCGCGCGGTGCTCGGCGTGGGCGAGGAAATTGAGGTCGACCAGGTGGCGGGGGTGGCCGTCGTGCTCCCACTCCAGCCACCAGTCGAAGGCGGCCCGTGCCGCCCGCCGGGCCCGGCGGCCGGTCCAGTGCTCCGAGGCGGCCGGGCCGGCGGGCTCGGCGCCGACGGCGGCCAGCACGCGGTAGCGCTCGGCGCGCGCGACGACCGGCAGGATCGCCAGCGGGGAGTCGGCGGGCGCCCGCTCGGCACACGCGTCGGCGAAGCCGTACACCTCGTGGTGCGGGTCGGGGCCGGCGGCGGGGCGGCGCTCGGCGAGCCGGCCGACCAGCAGATGGTGGGCGTGGTGGTGCTCCGGGCAGCGCTTGCGGACCTCCTCGAAGGCCTCGGCCACGTCCTGGTCGCCGCCGAGCGTGCGGTCCAGCAGGAGCAGGCCGAGCCAGGGGGTGGGGTCTGCGGGCGCGAGCGCGGCGGCGACCCGGCTGGCGTCGCGGGCACGCTCCGGCCGCTCCCCGCCGCGCAGGGCGCGCCGGACCAGGGCCAGGGCGAGCAGGGCGGCGGCGGCGGCGGAGCCGGGATCGGCGCGCAGCCAGTCGCGGGCCCCGGCGGCGCTGTGCGGATCCCGGGCGAGGACGGTCACGCGATGGCCGCGCCGTTCCCAGTCGTCACCCGTACGGAGCAGAAGTGAGCGAACGGCCTGCCACCGCCCCTGCCCCAGTGCGGCGCACGCGAGCGCGAGCGCGGTGTCGTCCAGGGCCGCGCCGAAGGTCCGGCCCGGAAACGGGCCGTCGTGGTCACCCGAACGCGGACCGTCGTCGTCAAGGGAAGGCGGGGGTAACGCAGACACCGCGGGACTTACCTCGTGCTCCTCGTATCGCTCGCACGCCTTCGTGCTGCCGCGCACGGCTCGTGCCACCTCGCACCGCCGCGCGCTTCCTCGCGCGACCCGGCCGGGTACCGGCCACGCCCCGGGCCGATCACTCACAGCAAACCCTCAGCCGGCGCATGCAGTCAAGCGCCACGGGAACATGGAACGCGTCAACTTCCCCCGGATGACGGGGAATTGTGATCAACGAGCTGGACGGAACGCGGGTGGCGGGCGGGTTCCGTAGCCCTGAAGGGTGACACTCGGTGTCCTGAATGTGGCGTAGGCCATGGCGTCGAGGCGCGGGGCGACGGACGATGGCGGGACGGCCGCGCGGCCACCCGTGATCGACCGGGTTCCGTGGTCGCGTCAGCCCGGGTTCCGGGCACCGCCGGAGGCGACGTTTCCGGGCACTCCCAGGGGCACCGAGGGCCCTGGGCCGCTAGAGTCGGCCATCGACGACCCCGTGGCCCGGCCGGATGATCGAGGTACGCAGCGTGTCGGTTCTGGTTCTGATTCTCGCCGTGAGTGCGGCCTGTTGCCTCGGCTTCGGGTTCGTGCTCCAGCAGAACGCGGCCGAGAAGGCACCCCTCAGCGACTTCCTGTCGCCCCGGCTGCTGCTGGATCTGATGAGGGTGCCTCGCTGGCTGGGCGGCATCGCGCTGATGGTGGCCGGCCTGGTGCTGGGCGCGATAGCGCTGGGCAAGGGCGAGATCTCCCTGGTGGAGCCCCTGCTCGCGACGAACCTGCTGTTCGCCCTGGCCCTGTCCCGTCACCAGACCCGGCAGCCGCTGGGCCGCCAGGGCTGGGCGGGCCTGCTGCTGCTCGCGGGCGGCGTGACCACGTTCATCCTGGCCGGTGAGCCGCGCGGCGGCCACGCGATCACCGATCCGCTCCGGCACTGGCTCATCATCGGCGCCATGATCGGTATCGCGCTGCTGCTGACGACCTGGGCGAAACGGTCGCGGATGAGCGCGGGCCCGCTGCTGCTGGCCGTGGCGGCCGGCCTGCTGTACGGCGTACAGGACGCGCTGACGCGGGTCACCGGGCAGCGGTTCTCCGCGGGCGGCCTCGCCGAGGTACTGACCAGCTGGCAGCCGTACACCGTGCTGGTGCTGGGCGTGACCGGCCTGGTGCTGGTCCAGAGCGCGTTCGAGACGGCGCCCCTGCGGATGTCCCTGCCCGCTCTGACCGCGGCCCAGCCGCTGGCCGGGATCCTCTGCGGCGTGGGCTTCCTCGGGGACCGGCTGCGCACCGACACGGGCGCGCTGGCCTGGGAGGCGGCGGGACTCGCGGCCATCGTCGTCGGCATCGTCCTGCTGGGTCTGCACCCGGCGATGCCGAGCGGCACTGGCAAGCCCGAGCGGGTCCGGGACCTGCAACCGCGCTGACCCCCGCGCCGTCGGGGCCCTGCTTGGATGGGCCCATGAGCGCTGCTGACGAGATCCTCGACATCGTCGACGAGCACGACCAGGTCATCGGACGGTCACCCCGGGGCGAGGCCTACGCGCGGGGCCTGCGCCACCGCTGCGTCTTCGTCCAGGCCCGCGACCGGGCCGGCCGTCTCTTCGTCCACCGCCGCACCCCCACCAAGCTGGTCTTCCCCTCCCTGTACGACATGTTCGTCGGCGGGGTCGTCGGGGCGGGCGAGGCCTACGACGACGCGGCCCTGCGGGAGGCCGAGGAGGAACTCGGCGTGAGCGGACTGCCCCGCCCGGAGTTCCTCTTCAAGTTCCTCTACACCGACGACGCAGGGCACAGCTGGTGGTCGGCCGTCTACGAGGTCCGCTGCGACCTGCCCGTGCACCCCCAGGTGGAAGAGGTCGCCTGGCACGACTTCCTGCCCGAGGAGCAGGTCGAACGACGCCTCGCCGAGTGGGAATGGGTACCGGACGGCCTGGCGGCGTACGAACGCCTCAGGGAGTACCGGGCACGAGGCTGAGCGGGGCCGGAGCGGCCGGAGCCGCGGTTCTCGGAGCGGGGCGCCCCCCGGTACCGGGGTCGGGTGTCGAGCCCGGGGCGACCAGGGGAGCGCCGTCCGGACGGACCCCCGGTAGTGTCCTGCGCGTGATCGAGTTCGCACGGAACGTCCGGTTGTGGTTCGCCCCCCAGCAGATCCGCGAGGAGGGCGGTACGCCCGACTACCGGTTCTCGCTGGCGAACGAGCGCACCTTCCTGGCCTGGCTGCGCACCGCCCTCGCGCTGATCGGCGGCGGGTTCGCGGTGGACCAGTTCCTGCCGGACCTGCGCTGGGGCTGGCGGGTCGGACTCGCGCTGGCGCTGCTCGCGGCGGGCGCGCTGTGCTCCCTGCGCGCCGTCGACCACTGGGTGCGCTGCGAGCGGGCGATGCGCCGGGGCGAGGATCTGCCGGCGACGCGCTTCCCGGCGCTGCTCGGTGTGGTCGTCGCGGTGGTGGCCGTCGCCATGGTGATCGTCGTCCTGGTCGGATGGGACGGATGACCGACGCCACGCCCTCCCCCGGACCGACCCCGGAACCACGCCCGGACGCCATCCCCTCCCCCGAGCGCACCCCTGAACCACCCCCCGGCCCTGACCCCGCACCACGCCCCGGAGCCACGCCGTCCCCCGAGACCGGCCCCGCACCACCCCCCGGCGCCACACCGTCCCCCGAGACCGGCCCCGGCCCCGGCGCGCGGCCGGAGCGTGATCCCGGGCTTCAGCCCGAGCGCACGCGGCTCGCCTGGCGGCGTACGACGCTGTCGAGCACCGTGGCCGCGGTGCTCGCCGTCAAGGCCTGCCTGCACCGCGGCCCGACGGCCGCCGGCATCGCGGCCTGCGTCCTGTGCTGCGCCCTCTGGCTGGCCTTCCTCCTCCTCGCGCACCACCGCGTACGCGCCCTCGACGCCCCCCGTCCCCGGGCACTGGCCCCGCGTCACGCGACGGCGGCGGTCCTGTGCACGCTCGCCCTGGCGCTGTGCGCGACGGCGCTGGTCGTCTAGGACCGGCGGTGCGGGTCAGGCCACCAGGACCGGACCGGTGGTGTGGATCAGGCCGCGGACGGGCGGTCCGGGTGCTTAGTCGCCGTCCGTGTCCCACTCCACCGTCAGCACGATCTTGCCCCGGGTGTGCCCTTCCTGGCTGAGCCGGTGGGCCTCCGCCGTGCGTTCCAGCGGGAACGTCCGTGTCACATGAACCGTGATCACACCCTGTTCGGCCAGTTCCGTCAGGCGCAGGAGGTCACCGGCGTCGGGGCGCACGAACCAGTAGCGGCCGCCGTAGTCGACGACGTCCGGGTCCGCGATCGACGCGAGCCGGCCCTCGGGGGCCAGAAGGTTCGCGGAGATCTTCGTCGTGTCGCCGCCGACGGTGTCGAAGGCCGCGTCCACCCCGTCAGGGGCCAGGGCGCGCACCCGTTCCGCCAGGCCCTCGCCGTAGGTGACGGGTTCCCCGCCCAGCTCGCGCACGAAGTCGTGGTGGGCCTCGCTGGCCGTGCCGATCACCCGGGCGCCCAGGTGGCGGGCCAGCTGGACGGCGATCGAGCCGACACCGCCCGCCGCCGCGTGCACCAGGACGCTCTCACCCCGCTTCACCTCCAGCACCTTCGTGATCACCTGGTAGGCGGTCAGTCCGGCCAGGGGCAGCCCCGCGGCCTCCTCGAACGAGAAGTTGCGGGGCTTACGGGCGAGGGTGCGCACCGGGGCGGCCACGTACTCGGCGAAGGTGCCCCGGCAGAGGTAGTCCTCGCGCACGTAGCCGATGACCTCGTCGCCGACCGAGAACTCCGGGACGGACATGCCGGGCTGCACCACCACGCCCGAGACGTCCCAGCCCGGGACCACCGGGAAGACGGTGTCGAGGATCCCGTCCAGGTGGCCCTCACGGCACTTCCAGTCGACCGGATTGACGCTCACCGCCCGGACCTTGACCAGCACCGTGTCGGGCCCGACCTTCGGGTCGCGCACGTCCCCGTACTCCATGACCTCGGGACCGCCGTACCGGCTGTAGCTGATGCCCTTCATGGGACCGACCCTCGGGGGTCCCCGGACGCCACGCAAGCCGGATGCCCTGATATGCGGCGTTCGCGTGGCAGCCTGTCGGTCGTCTCCACCCGTACCTCGAAGGTGAGCACCATGACCACCCTGCACCAGGAACACGACTCCCACCCGCACGCCCACGGCGCGGACTGCGGCCACGCGCGCCTACAGCACGGCGACCACGTCGACTACGCCCACGACGGCCACCTGCACCGCGAGCACGAGGGGCACTGGGACGAGTGCGAGCCCGGCGGGCACACCGCGCACACCGGCCACGACCACCGGCACGACGAGAACTGCGGCCACGCGCGCGTGCGGCACGGCGACCACGTCGACTACCTCCACGACGGCCACCGGCACGCCGAGCACGACGGGCACTGGGACGACCACTGACCTGACGCGGGCTGACCGCCCCCCTGGCCCCTCATCCTCATCGCCCCGACTGCTCGACCACCCGTCTGCGCGACTACTCGGCTGCTTGCCTGCCGACAGCCCGGCGACGGAATGTCGTCCTCCACGGCTCCCCGCGAACCCCCGCGGGGAGCCGTCGGCCTATCGTGGCCCCGATCACCTTCGGCCGACCCACTGGACGACATACCGACCGGTCGGCATCATGAGTCGGGTCACGTTCACCCGCCCGTAGGAGCGATGTATGAGCCCCGACCATCCGCCCGGACTCGATCTCGACCGGCTGCGCGGACTGCTCGACCGCGAGCGCCCCGGTCTGGTGCACGGCCCCCTCACCGGCCGGCTGATCGAGGGCGGACGGTCGAACCTGACGTACGAGATCGCGGACGGCGCCTCGCGGTGGGTCCTGCGGCGTCCCCCGCTCGGCCATGTCCTGGCCACCGCGCACGACATGAAGCGCGAGCACCGCGTGATCAGCGCCCTGCACCCGACGGCGGTGCCGGTGCCGCGCCCGGTGCTGCTCTGCGAGGACGAGGAGGTGCTCGGATCGCCCTTCTACGTCATGGAGTTCGTGACGGGCACCCCGTACCGCACCGCCGACCAACTCGTCCCCCTCGGCGCCGAGCGCACCCGGAACGCGGTGCTCTCGCTCGTCGACACCCTCGTCGGACTGCACGCGGTCGACCCGGCCGAGGTGGGGCTGGCGGACTTCGGCCGCCCGGAGGGGTTCCTGGACCGGCAACTTCGGCGCTGGGGAAAGCAGTTGGACGCCTCCCGCAGTCGCGAGCTGGCCGGGATCGACGAGTTGCACGCGGCGCTCGGCCGGGAGCTGCCCGACTCCCCCGCCCCGGCGGTCGTGCACGGCGACTACCGGCTCGACAACGTGTTGATCGGCGAGGACGACACGATCAAGGCGATCCTCGACTGGGAGATGTCGACGCTCGGCGATCCGCTGACCGACCTGGGCCTGCTGGTGATGTACAGCATGCCGCTCGGCCTGCCCCAGTCGCCCGTCTCCACCACCGCGGAGGCCCCGGGCCACCCGACGCCCGCCGAGCTGATCGAGCGGTACGCCGCCGGCTCCGGGCGCGACGTCTCGGCCGTCTCCTGGTACACCGCGTTCGCCTGGTTCAAGCTCGCGGTGATCCTGGAGGGCATCCACTACCGCTACACGCTGGGCCAGACCGTCGGCCGCGGCTTCGACCGCATCGGCGAACTCGTCCCCGTCTTCATCGAGCACGGCCTGACCACGCTCCACGACGGTCTTCAGGAAGGCTGATCCACATGGACTTCGCGTTCGACGCCCGCACCGAGGAACTGCGCGCCAAGCTCCTCGCCTTCATGGACGAGCACGTCTACCCGGCCGAGTCCGTCGCCGAGGAGCAGCGCGCCCTGCTCGCCTCGCCGTGGGACACCCCGGCCGTGGTGGAGGAACTGAAGGCGGAGGCGCGCAGGCAGGGCCTGTGGAACCTCTTCCTGCCCGACGCCGAGTACGGCGCCGGCCTCACCAACCTCCAGTACGCGCCGCTCGCCGAGATCACCGGCCGCTCCCCGCACCTCGCGCCCACCGCGCTGAACTGCGCCGCGCCGGACACCGGCAACATGGAGGTGCTCGCGCAGTTCGGCGACGAGGCGCAGAAGAAGCAGTGGCTGGAGCCGCTGCTCGCCGGTGAGATCCGCTCGGCGTTCGCGATGACCGAGCCGGAGGTGGCGTCCTCCGATGCCACGAACATCACCACGCACATCGAGCGGGACGGCGACGAGTACGTCATCACCGGCCGCAAGTGGTACATCTCCGGGGCGATGAACCCGGACTGCAAGATCTTCATCGTGATGGGCAAGACGGACCCGGACGGCGCCGACCCCCGCCGTCAGCAGTCCATGGTGCTCGTCCCGCGCGACACCCCCGGCGTCACGGTCAAGCGCGCCATGCGGGTCTTCGGCTACGAGGACCACTCGCACGGCGGCCACGCCGAGGTGGTCTTCGACCACGCGCGCGTGCCGGTGTCGAACCTGATCGGCGAGGAGGGCGGCGGCTTCGCCATCGCCCAGGCCCGCCTCGGTCCGGGCCGTATCCACCACTGCATGCGGCTGATCGGCATGGCCGAGCGGGCGATCGAGCTGATGTGCCGCCGGGCCGTCGCCCGCACCGCCTTCGGCAAGGCGCTGGCCCAGCAGGGCGTGGTCCACAACTGGATCGCTGACGCCCGGGTCACCGTCGAGCAGCTGCGGCTGCTGGTGCTGAAGACGGCCTGGCTGATGGACACGGTCGGCAACCGGGGCGCGCACACGGAGATCCAGTCCATCAAGATCGCCACCCCGCGCGCGGTGGTCGACATCCTCGACCGGGCGATCCAGCTGTACGGTGCCGGCGGCGTCAGCCAGGACTTCCCGCTGGCCGAGCTGTACGCGGGCGCCCGCACCCTGATGATCGCCGACGGCCCGGACGAGGTGCACCAGCGCTCACTGGCACGGCGGGAGCTGAAGAAGTACCTGTAGGACCGGAAGAAGCCCCCGGCGGCTTTCCCCGCCGGGAGCTTCTTCTTCGACCCGATGGGTCAGCGCACGTACGGCAGCTCGATTCCCGCCTCCTTCGAGACGGTCTCGTAGGCCGACAGCATCGCCGAGACGTGCTCCTGGACTTCCCGCAGGGAGAACAAGAAGCTCGCCACGCTCGCCGCCAAAGACGTGCGCACATGGCTAAACCAGCTCCGCACCACCTGCCAGTGCTGCGCCCGCAGCCTCGACGCCACCCGCAACCGGCCCCGCTGCTGCGCGACCAGCACATGCTGCGACAAGCGACTCCGCGCTGACCCTCGCCTACATCTACTCCGTCCTCAAGTCCGCCCTGGAGCACGCCGTCCGAGAGGACGAGATCCCGCGCAACTTCGCCCGCAACGGCACACCCCGCCCCGCCGCTTCGAACCCCTCACCGCCGACGAAGCCCGCACCCTGCTCACCGCCGCCCAGGGCCACCGCCTCCGCGCACTGTTCGAACTCGCCCTCCGCACCGGACTGCGCAAGGGCGAACTCCACGACCTCCGCCACTCGACCGCGATCCTCCTCCTGGAACAAGGCGTCGAACTCACGTCATCGAGGAACTCCTCGGGCACGCCCACATCGGCGTCACCGCCACCGTCTACCCCCACGTCCGCCTGCGCCTCCAGCGCGACGCCATCGACCTTCTCGGCCGCACCCTTGGCAAGCCCTCAGAGGCCGCCCCCGACGACGGCGACGAACCGCCACTTTGTGCAGCACCCGTCCGCTGACGTTGCCGTCAGGGCATGCAAGGAGCCCCACCGAGAAGAAATTCGGTGGGGCTCCTTTGTGGCCATCAGAGTTGTGAGCTGGGACTTTGTGCGCTCGCCCTTCGACCCGTTCCGATCTTGACGTGAGTTTCTACGGCAACGTGCCAGACCAAGTCCGGTGAATGCCCCCAGGAGGCACGTGCACTATCCAGGAATGACGTCAACATCATTCTGCGACAGAATCTCAAGAAGTAGATCGAATTTGGAAATTGGCCCGCCAGTAATATCCATTACTGCAGACAAGGAAGAACGCGCGACGGAAATATTCTGCCAAATCAGCCGAACCGGAGCGCCTTGGAGATAATCCTCGAGAGACTCTTCCAATTCGGTAAAACTCTGCCCGATATACCCTCCCGGGCCACGGAAAGCCTCACCAATCGCACAGAAGAAGCTCGCGACATCCTCGATGTCATCACCTCCCATAACAACCTCCCGAGGGGGAACCGAATACTCCCCCTTAGAAGCAGATTCGGCGTACCTGAGCCCGGCTACTTCTAGCCATGCTTCACGGGATCCGACCTGAAGCGTGCACCATTCGCCACGCCGCGGTTGGGAAACGCGGAACCTGTCCCACAGCCTGCGGGCCTCGGCATGCGGAGGCAACCCCGTTTGTGCCGTGACGACTAGATATTCCGGCGTATCTCCGACTACTAGCGTGGCGCCCCACAGTGGGTAGCGCCCCATGGGCCGACCTTCGGTGTCGAGGACAAGGACCTCGATGTCACCCCTAAGCGTCTCGATCGGCGCGTCCAGGGTCGGCCGCACAAGCCTGAAGGTGACTCGGGCGTTCTCGGCTTCAAGGAACGCGCCGAAGTCGTCGTCGCTGTAGCGCCCGACAAAAAACCCTTCCAGATCGCAAGCGAATACGAATGCGTCGCTTTCCTCGAACCGGACAGAATATTTCACCAACAACGTCGCCCTCCTTCCACCGAGAACACGTCGAATCAACAGGAAGGAATAACGGTGATCTTCTTGTACTTGACTATCGGGTCCGTGTAGCCATACTCCCCAAAGCGGTTCGGACCGACGATCCTGTATGTATTACCCTTCCCGGGAACCTCCCATTCGCGCGAGCCCTGGAAACCCGACTGCGCGTGAGGACCCCACTTGGCCGCGTGCCTCGCCGATTCGCGCCCTTGATAAAGCTTTTGAGTAGGATCCGTGGGGCTTACCGTGCGTGGGGTCCCCTGCCCGGCCTTAATCCTGGCAAGCTCGTCCGCAGCCCACCCAGGAACAGTGCTGTCGTTGTGCACCAGCACCGGCGTTGTGCCGGCGAGCACATAGTACGTGTGCAGGTTCGCGATGGTGAGGTTGTGGACCGTGGCCCGGTCGGTCCAGCGGAGGACCGCCGCGATCCGTACCTCGGTTCCCTTCGAGGTGCTGAGGAGTTCACCGGCGGTGAGGTCGGTGGCGTCGACCCACTTGCCCAGTTCCGGCACCCAGAACGGATGGCCGTCGGTCGCGGTGACGGAAGCGGTCAGCTTCTTGCCGTCGACCTCGATGGCCAGGGTGATCCCGACCAGGTGCTTCAGACCCTTGCCGGTGATCTCGGCGGTGACCGTCTCGACGGTGGTGCGGCCGGTCTTCGGGTCGGTGGCCAGGACCTTGTCGCCGGTCCTGATGTCCTCGATGGGCTTGGTGGTGCCGTCGGCCATGAGGACTTCGGTGCCGGGCACGAAGCTGTTGCAGGGGCGTGGGCGTTCCGCACCCGCCGCTCCGCCGAGGTACGCCAGCAGGACCTCGCCGATGATGCCCTTGATGACCTTGCCGCGGGCCACCGCCTTGGCCTCGTCGTCGCACTGGGCGGCGTGGTAGGCGCAGTAGGTGGCGGCGATCTCCTTGGCCACCGCCGGATCGGCGTCGTCGCCCTTGTCGAGGATGTACTTGTACGCCTGCCGGCAGCCCTCACGTCCGTAGCACGCGCTGCCCTTCTCGGCGCTCTCGTAGACCGGGTTGTCCCAGAAGTCGTCCGAGAACTCCCCGATCATGCTCCGGGAGAAGTAGTCCGACAGCTTGGCCATGTCGTTCGTGAGCGGCGTGTTCGACGCCACCCACGCCCGGTGGCGGGCCTGCTGACGCTTGTAGATGTTGCCCCGGTAGAAGTCGGACGTGCCCGTCTTCGGGTCGTAGCCGACTTCCTGCTGCTGATGCTTGGAGCAGTACTTGACGTCGTACTGGCAGGAGTTGGGCTTGGAGCCGATCTCCGTGCCCGCCGGGTCCGAGTAGGTGAGGGGGTTGTTGTCGGCGTAGGTGTAGCCGTGCATCTGCTGCGGGTCGGTGGCCGTGAGGATCGGGTCGACCGACAGGAAGCGGCCCGTCGCCGGGTCGTATTCACGGGCGCCCAGGTGGGTCAGGCCCGTCGTGGCGTCGGCGGTGCCGCCCACGAAGCCCTTGGTGCCGGGCCAGTTGTTCGGCTCGGCGCCGCGGACCTCGCCGAACGGCTTCGTACGGCGCTGGGTGAGCGCCTGGCTGGTGGCGGCGACGGACAACTGGGCCGTGCCGTGGTGGTCGGCCAGGGTGAAGGAGATCTTGCCGTCGTCGCTCTGCACGGCCTGGTGGCCGCCGCCGAGGTCGAAGTAGCGGGTGCCCTTCGCCACGGTCGCGCCCTGCGGCAGGGTGACCTCGGTGGTGCCGAGATAGAGCGTGGTCTCGGTCGGGGTACGGCCGATCAGACGGTTGCCGTCGGCGTCGTACAGGTACTCGGTGACCTTGTCACTGCCGCCCTCCACCGGCTGGGTGACCTTCGCCAGATGGCCCTCGGCGTCCCAGTCCAGGGTCTGGGAGGTGCCGTCGCCGAGCAGACGGGTGTGGGTGTCGCCGATGTCGTCGTAGGTGAAGCTGTCGGTGGACTTGACGGTTCCGGTGGTGTTGTCGACCGAGGCCAGCTTGTGCGAGCCGAGCTTCGGGTAGTTGTAGACGCGCTCGGTGTCCGGCCCGCCCGTGGTGCTGTGCCCGGTCTCGGTGAGCCGGTTGCCGACCACGTCGTAGGTGTAGGAGTCCCAGTAGGGGGCCGGGCCGCCCAGCACACCGGTGGCGGGGGCACTCGCGCAGGCCGTGGTGGCTTGCGTCCACGCCTCGGTCGCGCGACCCAGGTAGTCGTAGGTGAAGCACTGGTTGTCGGTGCCGGAGCGCGAGGTGTCGGAGACGGACAGGACGTTCCCGGCCTCGTCGTACTTGTAGGTGTTGTACTGGTCGACGCCCGCGATGTCCTGACGGTCGACCCTCGAGGTGGCCAGCCGCTGGGTGCCCCACTCGTAGGTGTTGGTCTCGTACGTCGCCTTGCCGCCGGCCGCGGCGAACGAGTACTGGAGCGGCTTGCCCGTGTAGCTGTAGGACGTCGAACCGGCCAGGCTCTGCGGACCGCTGACCCCGATGGGCCGCAGCGTGCCGTCCTGGTAGGTGTAGGCCACGGTGTTGGCCGCCAGCGAACCCGCCTTGGGGTAGCCGACGCCCTCCACCGTGCCGGAGGCGTTGTACGTGGTCGCCGACAGGTAGGTGCCCTGGAGCGCGCCCTCGGTGGAGGGGATGGTCACCGAGGTACGCAGCGGCCGGTACAGCCGGTCGTAGGCGAGCACCTTCGTGCTGTACGCCTGGCCGCCGCTGTAGCGGATGGACTCGGCGAGGTGCCCCTTGGCGCCGCTGACCGTGTCGTAGACCCACTTGGCGCGCAGGGTGCCGGTGGCGGAGCTCTCGCGCAGTTCGGTCTGGCGGCCCTGGCCGTCATGGATATGGGCGAGAACGGTGCCTCGGGCGTCCCTGGTGGTGGTCGGCAGCCCGCGGTCGTCGTAGTCGGTGTGGCCGGCGCCCTTGTCGGGGTCGGTGGTGTCGGTGAGCCGGCCGAGCAGGTCGTACGTCCAGGTCCAGGCGTTGCCGGCCGGGTCGGTGACCTTCGTCATCTCGCCACGCGGCGAGTAGGTGTACCGGGTGCTGTCGTAGGCGGCGTCGGCGTCCCGGCTGTGCAGCAGGCGCGCCTCCGTGGTCTGGCCGCGCGAGTCGTTCAGCGTGGTGGTGGCGGTGCCGCCGACCGGCGGGATGACCGTGGTGCGGTCGCCGCCGTAGATGGTCCTCGTGACGCCGAGAACCGTGCCTCCGTCGCCGTTGCCGGCGACGTGCTTCAGCTCGGTCTCCCGGCCGAGGCCGTCGTAGGTGTGCCGGCTCTGGGTCTCCACGCCCAGCGCGTCGTCGAGCTTGAAGAGGGTCGTGGAGGGCGCGGTGGTGGCGGTGTAGTAGGAGGCGAACTCCTTGGTGGTCAGGCCGCGTTCGTCGTAGAACGTGTCCGTCAGGAGCGTGCCGCCGTCCGGCCCCGGAGCCTGGGTCTGGCGGGGACGCAGGAGGCCGTCGTAGAGGACGTACGAGGTGTCCTGGGCGCCGCTGTTGCCGATGGTCTTCGTGCCGATCGCGATCGGCTTGCCGTCGGTGATGGTGTACGTGAACTCGTAGCTCGGGGTCTGGCCGGTGGTGCGGTCCGGGAGCCACACCTTGGTGTTGCGCCCCAGGGCGTCGTACGCGTAGGTGGTGACCTTGCCGTTGGTGTCCGTCTCGGTCAGCGGCTGGCCGCGCAGCGCCTCGAAGGTCTGTGAGGTGCTCGTCGCGGTGGTGCTGTCGCCCGGGGTGACGGGCGGCATGGTGACCGTGGTGCCGGTGGCGAAGCCCGTGGTGGGGGTGAACGCCGTGGTGGTGGTGCGGCCGTCGCCGCGGGGGGTCCGGGTGAGCGTGCCGCCGGAGGTGACCGTGACGTCCGCGGTCAGGTCCGTGGAGGTCAGCATGCGCCCGTAGGAGTCGAAGGTTGAGCTCGACTCGAGGTAGACGGCCGTGCCGCCGTCGTACTTCTTGAGCTTGGCGACGCGGGTGACGTCGCCCTTCGTGGCCGCCGTGCCGTAGGCGCCGCCGTCGTAGGCGGTGCGGGTGTCGGCGAGGACGTCGGCCGGGCGGTTGGTGGTGGCGTCGCACTCCTTGGCCACCGTCTCGACGCGCACCGGGGTGTTGCGGACGGCGCTGCCCGCCACGTAGGTCGTGCGGGTGCACTGGTTGTCGGCGGCGGTGCTGGTGTCACCGGAGTCGTCGGTCTGGGTGACCAGGCCGGTGGCCGTATCGAAGGTGTCGGTGGTGGACGTGGTCCGCCAGGCGGCGCCCGACCCGTCGTCCAGGGAGGTCCAGGTCCTGGTGTTCTCGGTGCCGCTGAAGTCGGCGGTGACGGTGCCCCAGTCACGTACCTTCTTCGCGGTCTCCTTGTGCCACGGCCGGCTCACCGTCCTGGAGAGCACCTTGCCACCGGGGCCGGAGTAGTTGACCGTCTTGTAGGCGAATCCCGCCGCCGAGGAGTGGTCGGTGATCGGGTCGCCCTCCCCGGATCCCAGGGTGACGCTGACGTCCTTGGTGCCGCCGCTGGTCGTCCTGCGGTCCCCGTCCATGCCGCGCAGGAAGTAGGTGTCGGCCTGCGACTTCATGGCCGAGGCGCCCCCCTGACCGCCCGAGCGGACCCGTACGTGGCCGTAGCCGCGCCAGTCGGACCAGGTCTTGAACTTGTCCTTGGTCATGCCGTCGGCGTCGTCGAAGTGCCAGGCCGCGCCGTCCAGGTAGTCGTACATCGTGACCTGGTCGGGGGCCCCGCCGGTGCGGTCGGTGGAGGTGACCGTGTCCACCACGTACTTGTTGAACCACTGCCGTTCGGGGTCGGTGGTGGAGCTGCCTCCGATGTACTGCGGGAAGCAGCGGGTGGTGTTGGTCTCCGGAGTGGGCAGCGCGTCCGCGTCGCACACCGGGGCCGAGTAGCCGACGTCGATCTGTCCACCGGACTCGTCGGCGACGGTGGAGAGCCGGGCCTTGATGAAGGGGGCCCAGCCGTCGCCCGTCCTGTCCAGCCGGTTGGCGAGCTGGGTGTAGGCGAAGGTGACCTTCGGCAGGGTGATCGTGGTCGTGCTGTCGTGGCCGGTGCGCTGGACGGAGTCGAGCAGCAACTGGTAGTCGATGTCGGCCTGGCCCCAGCGGTGGGCGAGCTTCCAGTCGTCGACCTTGCTGTAGGCGCCGGAGACCAGGACCTCGGTGCTGACGTCGGTCAGCCGCTTGCGGGTGAAGAACACCGGGGAGAGCCGGCCGTTGTCACAGTCCTTGCCGGCGTCGCAGTTCTGGTCCCAGGGGGTGTCGTACCAGTAGAACGCGTCCTTGGTGATCGAGGAGCAGTCGGTGCCGCTGTCCGGGATGCAACGCTCGGAGCTGGTGAAGTCGACCTTGGCGAGCGCCTTCGCCGAGTACACGGCGGTGGACTTCAGGCCGTACTCGATGCGGTCCAGGGTGCCGCCGCGGACGTACGGGGTGTCGTCGGCGGCCTTGAGGTTGCGGCCGTAGGAGTTGGTCTCCTTGTCGTAGTAGTACGCGGCGGCGTTGCCGTGCGTGTCCACGACGTAGTCCAGGTTCCAGCGCCAGCCCTGCTGGCACCAGGAGTCCGCGAAGGCGGTGGCGTGGCAGGGTTCTCCGGTGTCGTCGCCGTAGACGGGGACGGTCCAGGCGGAGTCGGTGGTCTCGCTGCCGCTCGCCCAGCCGGGCAGCCGGTTGTAGCCGAAGTAGTACTGGGTTCCGTCGGGTGTGGTGACGCGCCAGTACTCGTCGTTGCGGGCGCCGTTGGAGCGGACGTCACCGGTGGAGCCGTAGATCCGGTCGATCTTGGTGCCGTCGTCGTTCTTGAGCTTCCAGGAGTTGGTGCCGTTCGGGACCAGTTCGCCGCCGGCACCGTTCAGTTGCAGCACCGCGTTGTCGTAGCCCCAGCACAGGTCGCCGGGCTCGTTGCCGTCGGCGTTCTTGACGTCGTCGTCGGAACAGCCCTTGTAGCGGCGCTCGATGTATCCGGGTGACAGGTCGAAGCCGTCGCCGACCCAGGAGGACTGGTTGTTGGTGTTGCCCGTGCGGCCGTCGACACCACCGGAGGAGTAGGACAGGGAGAGGTTGGGCACGAGGCCGCCCGGCACCTGCGGCACCGCCATCGGGTACGACCAGGCGAAGGAACCGCTGTTGAGGTCGGTGCTCCAGTTGGCGGACGCGGACAGCGAGGTCGCCTTGTAGTCGCCCAGGCCGCCGGCGGAGTCGGCGACCGCCGCGAGCACGGTGGCCGACGAGCCGCTGAGGGTGACCGCGTTCGCGGTCAGGGTCCTGGTCTCGGGGTCGTTGACCGTCTCGACCGGCTCGGCCGTCCGGCACTGCGGCTTCCGCGGGGTGCTCAGCACGCAGGCGGGCAGTTCGACGAGCCTGAGCCGGTCCGCGTAACCGCCGCCGTACGCACCGGCGAAGGAAGAGTAGTCGAGCCCGGCCCGGACCTGGCCGGCGTCCTGCGGGCGCTCGGCACGCAGCGTGAAGGCGGGGCCGTTCAGACCGGCCTTCTGCGCGAACGCGCGGTCGAGGACGCGGGCGGCGACCGTGCCGGTGGCCGCCTTCTTGGCGTTCTTGCCGCCCTTGACGCGCGCGTCGAGCGTCAGGGGCAGGCCCTTGACCCGGGACGCGGACCTCGTCGCCGCCGCGGCCGGGGTCTTCGACAGGTCCACCGTCGCCGCACCGGGCTTCGGCCAGGCGGTGGCCGGCGGCTGCTGCGGGGTGCGGGGGGTCTTCATGACCTTGCGGGGCAGGGCCTTGCCCGCCGGGCCTCCGGCGAGTGATTTCTCGGCGGCGGGCAGTGCCGGCCGGTGCCAGCCGTCGGCGAGTGCCGGGGCGGCGACCCCTTGGAGCAGGGTCGCGGTCATCACCGAGGCCGTGGCCAGGGCGATTTTGCGTCGTGGTGTGCGGAACGGGCGGAAAAGCCGCCGTGGTACGGATCTCATGATCATCCCTCGTAGTCCCCTGAGCGCTTGACCGGGTGCCGCGGGCGCGGCGGCACGGCGGGGTGTGAAGAGCGGGGTCGTCCCCGCGACGCCCGGCCCGTTCGAACGGGGCCCGGGCGTCGCGGGGGATGGTGGCCGGACGGGATCAGTCGTCGCCGGGTACGGCGGTCTCCACGCCCGGCATGCCGACGGCGAGGCGGCTGATCTGCTCGTCGGTCAGCGCACCCTGGAAGGTCCACAGGTCCGACACGGTGCCGGGGAAGTACTCGCCCCAGGTGCTGGTACCGGTCTTGGCGCGGCCGAGCTGGAGGTTCTGCGCGGCCTTGAACGTCACGACGTTCTCGCCGGACGAGTCGATGTCCGTGCAGCCCGCCACATCGGGTTCGCCGTCCTCGTTGCTGTCGGCGCAGGCCACGTCCTGCAGTTCGCCGTTGACGTAGAGGCGCAGGTCGCGCGCGAACCCGTCGTAGACGACCGCCAGGTGGGTCCAGTCCTGGACGCTGAAGAACTGTCCGTTCTCCACCTGGGTGGCGGTGGCGCTCGTGCTGTCGGCGTCGGCGGTCTCGATGCGCCAGCGTCCCGGGTCGGTGTCCGTGGAGCCGGGCACGTAGCGGACCGCGAAGGCGCTCCTGGCCGTTCCGGGCGCGCTCAGCAGGGTGACGTTCCCGGTGGGCTGGGCCGCGGCCTGGACGAAGCCGCTGACGGTGAAGCTGGCGCCGGTGTCGACCGTCGTGGCGCCGCTCGCGGTGGCCGCGTAGTCGTCGACGCCGTCCAGCGTCAGGCCGCCGTCCACCCAGCCGGAACCGGTCGCGGCTCCGTTGAAGAGGGTCATGCCCGCGCCGGTCGTGGAGGCGTCCGGCGTGACCGGCGGGCTGCCGGTGGCCGACTCGAACTTCCAGCGGGCGCCGACCAGGGGGCGCTGCTTGAACAGCTGTTTCACCTCGTCACCGGAGATCGCCCGGTCGTAGAGGCGTGTGTCGTCCATGGCGCCCTTGAGCGGGCTGCCCAGGGTGCCGTCCGCCTTGTAGGTGGCGCCCAGGGTGACCTGGCCGACGGCGAGCCAGGGGGTGGTGAAGGCGGCCGTGGCTTCCAGGACACCGTTGACGTACAGCCGCATCTGGCCGGCGTCCACGTCCTGGACGGCGACGACGTGGTTCCACTCGCCGAGGCGGGCCGCCGCGCAGTTGGTGTTGGCCGGGCACGCGGACTGGGTCGCGCGCACCACCGTGGAGCCGGTGGTGTCGCTCTGCTCCCGTATGAAGACCCAGCCGCCGAGCGCGGAGGAGTGGTAGACCTCGAAGCCGGGGTTGACGGTGCCGGCCTGGGCGATGGCCGTCATCGCCTTGGCTTCCTTGTTCTTGGGCAGTTTCACCCAGGTGGAGACCGCGAAGCTCTGCGCGGTGTCCATGATCGGGCGGCCGGTGGTCGCGTAGTCGTCGACGCCGTCGAACTCCACCGCGCGACCGTTGACGCCGGTGACCCCGGAGACGGCGCCGTTCTTGAGCTGAGCGGCGGCCACCTGGGCGCGGCCGGTCAGCGCGGCGGCGTCCGCGGCCTCGTCCATCGGGAAGACCAGCTTCGCCGGACGGGCGTTGGTCACCGGCAGACGGTCGTGCAGCCGGGTCACCTGGGCGTCGGTCAGCTGGTAGTCGAAGAACTGCGCCTCGTCGAGGGAGCCCCGGAAGAACCCTTCCACGGTCCCGTAGTGGGAGGCGGCGCCGAGGATGGTGCGGCCGCGCGCGTCCCAGGGGGTGGTCGTGTAGGGGGCGGTGGCGACGAGCTGGCCGTCGACGTACAGCTTGAGCAGCTGGCTGGGGTAGTTGAAGGCGGCGACCAGGTGGGTCCACGTGTTGACCCGGGACGCCTGGCAGGCGGTGTCCCCGCTCGCGCAGGCGGGCTGGACGGCCCGGGCCACCGAGGTGCCGGACGCGTCGGTGGTGTGCCGCAGGAACACCCAGCCGCCGAGCGCGGTGGAGTAGTAGATCTCGTAGCCGCTGGTGTTGGAGCCCGCCTGGGCGACGGCGACGGGCGCGCCGGTCGGGTTGCCCGGCAGCTTCGCCCACACCGACACCGAGAAGCTCTTGGCGGTGTTCAGGACCGGGGAGTCGGCGGCCGCGTAGTCGTCGGTGCCGTCCAGCTCCAGGCCGTGGCCGGAGACTCCCTCGCCGCCGGGCTCGGCGCCCGCGTACAGCGTGGCGGGCCACTCGCCGCCCGTGCCGGTGACCTCGCCGGCGCCGGCGCCCTCGTCCATCTGCCAGGACAGCCGGTCGGGCTGACCGGAGCGCACCCGGAAGGTGTAGGTGGTGGGTTCGGAGCCGTTGCCGGCCGCGTCGAAGGCCTGCGCGGTGATGAAGTTGACGCCCGGCTTGGTCGGCATGAACTTGATGGTCTTCACGCCGCCGCCCGTGGTGGTCAGGACGTTGGCGCTGCTGGGCGAGGTGTTGACGCCGAACCAGTACTTGGTGACGTCGGTGGAGGTGGTGTCGACGGAGAAGGTGCCGTACCGCCCGACGCCGTCCCACCAGGGGTCGTTCAGGTCCTCGGAGTCGGACGCGCCGTACTGGGCGGAGCTGATCACCGGCCCGACGGGCAGGCTGGTGTCGTACAGGAAGTGGCAGCCGTGGGAGCCGGTGTAACTCCAGGCCGACCACTGGGCGCCGTCGTAGGAGTGGACGTGCCACTCCACGTGCTTGTTCTTGGGGATGCTGCCGGGCAGCACCATCGAGAAGTCGGAACCGCTCTTCTTGCTGGTGGTCCTGGCCGAGGTCCAGCGGGCCTTCCAGCCGGCGCCGTCACCCGCGTCCCAGGAGGCCTGGAACTGCACGGAGACCGCGTCTCCGTCGGGGTCCTTGACATCGTTGGCGCGGATCGTCGCCGTGGAGCGGATACGCACCATCTTGTCGGAGGCCACGCACGGGCCGCCCGGGCTCATGGTGAGCTGGGAGAGATTGATCTTGTTCGGCGGGCGGTTGTACCGCACCCGCAGGTAGGCGTCGTCGGAGAACCGCTTCCAGGTGTAGCGGTCGCCCTCGTCGCCGGCCCTCATCCCGAAGGTGACGGCCGACCACTTCTTCGCCGCGGCCGTGGCGACGGCGTCCTTCACGTCGAACTCCGCGTCGGCGGCGGAACAGCCGTCGGCGCCGTAGGCGAAGCTGAGGGTCTTGAGGCGGTCGATCCAGAAGTCGGAGTTGTCCTGGCTGTTCCAGGTCGTGGACGAGGAGATGCCCTTCGTCCGCCAGAGCTGGACCTCGCGCTTCTCGCAGGAGGCCGCGTGGGTCTCCCGGACGACGAACTCGGCGGACAGGATCGTCCGGCCCGCGAACTTCGTGGTCGGGATCTGGTAGAAGAGCCTCTTCACGTCGTAGGGGGCGCAGTAGTCCCAGCCGCAGTAGCCCAGGCCCGCGTCGGAGTCGCCGTTGAACTTCCACTGCGGTGAGCCCGCCCAGTACCTGGACACCATGGTCCAGGAGGTGGCCTTGGGCGAGTACCACTGCGGGTCGATGTAGACGGGGTAGACGGTGTCGGAGCCGGTCAGCAGCTCCTTGTCCGGGGTGAGGACGAGTGCGTCCCCGCCGTCGGCGACGTCGACACCGACGCGCTCGACCCGGCCGGAATCGGCGGCTGTCGGCTCGTCGTCACCGGTGGCCGGGGCGGTGGACTCGTCCGTGGCGGCGGTGGCCGTCCGAGCGGCCGCGCCGGCGGTGGTGGCCGCGGTCACGGACGAAGCGGCCCGCGGCCCGCTCGTCCTCGCGTTCGCGGGGTCGGCGCTACCGGCGGTGCGCGCACCCTCCTCGCCGGTGCTGGAGTCCCACATGACCGGCGTCGGCGCCTCGAACACCACGCCGCCCGCGCCCTTGTCGACGGCCTGGAGGCCGCCGTTCGCGGTCTCGCCCACCGCCATCCCGTCGGCGTTCAGCTTCAGTCGCAGCTCGGCGAGTTCCTTGCTGCGCGCGGCCACGGCCGTCTTCACGACGAGGAGTTGTGTGAAGCCGTCGGGCCGCGCCGCGAGGCGCAGGTCCACGTCCGGCAGGATGTCGGTGTAGAGGGCGGTGTCCCCGTCCAGCCGCGGCGCGGGTACGGCGCCCGGCCAGGAGAGTTCGAGCGTCCGGCCCGCTCGGTCGAGGCGCACCAGCGGCCGGCCTTCGCCGCCACCGGAGAACTCCAGCCCGACGGTGGCCGCCCTGGGCGCCACCATCCCCCCGTCGGCCTTGGCCAGCGCGGTGTCGATCGGCTGCCAGTTGCCGTTGATCCGGGTCCGCACCGGGCGCAGGTACTCCCGCGCCTCCAGGTCGCCTTCCGGAGTGGCGTAGACGTCGCTGCTCTCGCCGCGCAGCGAGGCCACCTCGACGCTCTTGCCCGATCGCCTCGCCGTCGCGATCGCCTCTTCCTCGGAGGCCGCGGCGGTGGCCGCGGAGCCACTCCCGGCGCCGCCCGTCCCGGTCGATACGCCCTTCGTCGTCGGCGTACCGGACTGCGGGCGGGCGGCCGCCTCGGCTGGGAGCGCTCCCAGCTGCAGCAGCCCCGCCATCAGGGCGATACCTAAGCCGAGCACCACCTCATGGCCGACTCTCGGGCGCTTCCTACCACCGCTCGACATCCACTCACACTCCCCCACTTGACATGATCAATTCATAGCGTGGGAAAGCTATGGGCGGATGGTGGCGTGGCGATGAAGAGAAGTCGTCCGAACGGTGAATTCCCGGCAGGTCGATGATCAAAAACACCGCACCCGCACGCCGCTGATCGCCGACGGCTCCTCTGAGCCGGACACGGGCCGGTGAGGGCGACTGTGCGCCCCCACCGGCCCCGTTCCCCGAGGTGTTGGTCAGTTCGTGGTCGCCGAGAGGGTCCGCTCCTGCTCGCACTTCAGGCCCCGGACGGTACGGCCGCAGCCCTCGCGGCGGAGCGTGCGCTCGCCGCCGGCGTCACGCCCGGGAGCTTCTGGCGCTCCGGGCGTACCAGGCGCTCCGGGGCCCTCCCCGCCCTACGGACGCAGTGCCCGCAGCAGCAGGTCGGCGAGCTGGTCGGCGACTTCCTGGGCGCCGAGCGGGCCGTCGGGGCGGTACCAGGTGGAGAGGTGGTGGACGGATCCGAAGTGGTAGTCCACGACCAGGTCGGCCGGGGTCGCCGTGGAGAACACCCCGGCCTGCTGGCCCTCCTCGATCAGCGCGCGGAAGCGTTCGTGGTAGCGCCGGCGCTCGGCGCGCACCTGTTTGTTCTTCTCGGGGCTCAGGTGGTGCATCGAGCGGAAGAAGATCGACGCGTCGTCGAGGTTCTCGATGGTCGTGACGACGACGTCGGCCGCCGCGGCCCGCAGCCGCTTCTCGACCGGTTCGTCGGCGTCCGCGAACGCGTCGAGCCGCTCCTGCTGGACGCGCAGCACGCGCGCGTACACCTCGTGCAGGAGGTCGTCCTTGGAGCCGAAGTAGTGGTACAGCGCCCCCTTGGTGACGCCGGCCGCCTCGACGATCTCCTGCACCGAGGTGCGGTCGTAGCCCTGCTCGGCGAAGAGCCGGGTGGCGGCGGCGAGGAGCCGCTGCGGAACCGGAGCTCCGTCCCCGTCGGTCGTCCTGGGCACTGCCGCCACCTGCCTTCCGTCGACGCCTGTCGGCTGTCGTCCACCGGCCTGTCCGCCGACCTCGCTGTCGGCTTGTCTGCTTGTCCGCCGGTTCGTCTACTGACTGTCGTGCGCGCGGGAACGAAGTTCCCGACGGAGGATCTTCCCACTCGCCGTCTTGGGCAGCTCGGCCAGCACCTCCACCTGGCGCGGATATTTGTAGGCGGCCAGTCTCTCCTTGCAGTACGCGGCGAGCTCGTCCGGGTCCGTCTCGGCGCCCGGGCGCAGGCTGATGTAGGCCTTGACGGTCTCGCCGCGGTACCCGTCGGGCACCCCGACGACGGCCGCCTCGCGTACCGCCGGATGCGTGTAGAGGACGTCCTCGACCTCGCGCGGCCACACCTTGAAGCCGGACGCGTTGATCATGTCCTTCTTGCGGTCGACGACGTACAGCCAGCCCTGCGGGTCCATGAAGCCGATGTCGCCGGTGCGCAGCTCGCCGTCCGGGAAGGTCTCGGCGGTGGCCTCGGGGCGCCGCCAGTAGCCGGGCACGACCTGCGGCCCGCGGACGACGATCTCGCCCTGCTCGCCGAAAGGCACCTCCGCGCCTTCGTCGTCGACGATCCGTACGACCGTGTCGGGGCCGGGCACTCCGACGGCCAGCGTGCCGGAGACCGGGTCGACGGGGGCCTCCAGGGCGGGCGGCACGGCCGCGCACGGCGCGGTGCACTCGGTCAGTCCGTAGCCGTTGCGGATGTAGGGACCGAAGCCGGCCCGGAACTTCTCCACCAGGGCGGGCGGCAGCGGGGCGCCGCCGGAGGAGATGTTCACGAAGGAGGAGAAGTGGTCCGGGGAGACGTCCGGGTGGGCGGCCAGGGCCATGAAGGCGGTGGAGGGGCCCACGGTGTACTGCGGCCGGTGCTCGGCGAACGCGTCCAGCACGACGCCCGCCTCGAAGCGGTACGTCAGCACCAGGGTGCCCGCGCTCTCCAGACACGCGCCGAGCTGGCAGACCATCCCGGTGATGTGGAACAGGGGGGCCATCGCGTAGTAGACGGGACCCTCCGGCAGCGCCAGTCCGGTCCGCTGCCGCTCGGCGTTGTACATGATGTTGCCGTGCGTGTTGGTGGCGCCCTTGGGGGCGCCGCTGGTGCCCGAGGTGTAGCTGATCAGCGCGATGTCGGCGGGGCCGGGGTCACGGTCGCGCGGCGCCTTGTGGCCCTGCCGGGCGACGGCCGTGAGGTCGTCGGCGTCCAGGGCCTGCGGCAGCCGCTCGAAGGTCAGCACCCGGGCGTCGCCGCGGGACTGGAAGTCCAGCTCGCAGCCGGTGAGCACGATCCGTACCGGCGAGTCCGCGGCCGTGGCGCGCAGATACGACTCCCAGGCGCGGTCCGAGCAGATCAGCGCCGCCACCTCGCCGTCCCGCAGGACGTGCGCGACCTCCCCCGACTTGTACATGGGGTTGACGGGGACGACGATCGCGCCCGCCTTCCAGGCGCCGAGCAGGGCCAGGACGAAGTGCGGCGAGTTCTGCAGCAGGACGGCCACCCGGTCGCCGCGCTCCAGACCGCGCTCGGCCAGGTGACCGGCGACGGAGTCGCTGAGCTCGTCGACCTCGCGGTAGGACAGCCGGCCGTCGAAGTAGGCGAGGAAGGGGCGGTCGGGGGTCTCGGCGACGGCCCGGCGCAGGGCGTGCACGAGGGAGTCTGCGGGGTCCGCCGGGGCGCGCTGGGCGTCGCTGAGGAGGGCGAGCCAGGGCTTGGCGGCATAACGGGAGTCGGTCACCGTCCGGCCTCCCACTTCTGCTGGAGGTGGTTCATGTTGGTCAGCCAGCGGTCCGGCTCGACGGCCCTGACCTGGTAGTACCCGGCGACCTCGGGGTGCGGCAGGATCAGGAAGCGGTCTTCCTCGATGCCCTTGAAGAGGGCGTCGGCGACGTCCTGCGGCTCGATCGCGGTCGGCTGGAGGACCAGGTCGCCCGCGCTGCCGGTGGCGGCCAGCATGTCGGTGCGGACGCCCTGGGGACAGATGGCGTGGACCTTGATCCCGCGGTGGCGGTAGGTCAGCGAGAGCCACTCGGCGAAGGCGTACGCGCCGTGCTTGGTGACGCTGTAGGGCGCGGCGCCGATCATGGTGAGCAGCCCGGCCGCGGACACGGTGGAGACGAACCGTCCGCTGCCGCGCTCCAGCCAGCCCGGGATCAGCGCCTCGGCCGCGCGCACGTGGGCCATGACGTTGACGTCCCAGGCCTGCGCCCAGACCGGCTCGCCGGCCGCTTCCGAACCGCCCGAGCCGACCCCGGCGTTGGCGCAGTAGACGTCGACCGTGCCGCCCAGCGCGTCCCGGGCGTCGGCGATGACGAGGGAGGCGTCACCGGGAACCGCGATGCCGCCGATCTCGTCGGCGACGGCCCTGGCCTTGTCGGCGTCGAGGTCGTTGACCACGACCCGGGCCCCCTCGGCGGCGAAGCGGCGGGCCAGCGCGGCCCCGATCCCGCCTCCCGCTCCGGTGACGACCACTCCGGCATCCTGCACGGCTTCCACCATCGGTCTCCTTCGACACGACGCGAATCGGCTCTGCTGCCTCGACAGACTAACCGGTCGGTATGCACCAGAGGAAGGGTCTCTGGAGCACCCTAAGGGCCGCGGAGCCGTATCGATGTGCGGTTCCGTCGCACGGCGCGACACCCAGGAACGGCTCGCAACGTCACCTCACGGAGGACCCCCATGCGCCTCTCCCGACGCAGTCTGCTCACCTCGGCGACTGCGGCAACCGTGTCACTCACCCCCACCACCGCCACGTTCGAGCCGAGCAGACAGCTGCGCACCGGCTTCGAGCGGCTCGCCGCGGACGGCTACGCGCCGCTCGCCGGGCAACGCGTCGGCGTCGTCACCAACCCGACCGGCGTCACCAGGGACGCCCGCCACATCGTGGACGTCATGCACGCCGACGACCGGGTGAAGCTGGCCGCCGTCTTCGGCCCCGAGCACGGCTTCCGCGGCACGGCGCAGGCGGGCGGCTCCGAGGGCCGCTACGACGACCCGGCGACCGGGCTGCCGGTCTACGACACCTATCTCAAGAGCGGCCGCCCGCTGGCCGACGTGTTCACCGCGTCCGGCGTCGACACCGTGGTCTTCGACATCCAGGACGCGGGCGCGCGCTTCTACACGTACATCTGGACCCTGTACGACTGCATGGAGGCCGCCCAGCTCGCGGGCAAGCGGTTCGTGGTCCTGGACCGGCCGAATCCGCTGACCGGGCGTGCGGCCCAGGGGCCGGTGCTGCACCGGGAGTTCGCGACGTTCGTCGGCCGGCAGCCGATCGCGCAGGCGCACGGCATGACGGTCGCGGAGCTGGCGCGGCTGTTCAACGAGGAATTCCTCGCCGCGCCGGTGGCGCTGGAGACCGTCCTGATGAGCGGCTGGAAGCGGTCGCAGTGGTACGACGCCTCCGGGCTGCCCTGGGTGCCGCCGAGCCCGAACATGCCGACGCCCGACACCGCGCTGGCGTACGCGGGGACCTGCCTGTTCGAGGGGACGAACCTCTCGGAGGGGCGGGGCACGACCCGGCCGTTCGAACTGCTGGGCGCGGAGGGCGTCGACGGGCGGTGGGCGGCCGCGGTGAACGCGCTGGGGCTCCCGGGCGTGCGCTTCAGGGAGGCGTACTTCGCCCCCACCTTCTCCAAGTTCCAGGGCAAGACCGTCGGGGGCGTGCAGATCCATGTGCACGACCGCGGCGTCTACGACCCCGTACGCACCGGCATCGCGCTGCTGGTGACCGCCCGGCGGACCTGGAGCGGCTTCGCCTGGCGCTCCGACGACTGGATCGACAAGCTGACCGGTTCGGCCCAGGTGCGCACCGCGATCGACGCGGGCGCGGACGCCGATGAGGTGGTGGCGGGCTGGCGGCAGGAGCTGACGGCGTTCCGGCGGGTGCGCGGGAAGTATCTGTCGTACGGATGACCCGTGACGTATGGCCAAGGTCCCCTGTTGGCAGGACCATGCGCCCATAGCGCACCACCACGGGGTACCAGGGAGCCCGTCATGGCAGAGCCGTCGATGAGTGTGACGCCGTACTGGGAGCTCACCTTCGACGCGGACGGCGACGTGGACGGCCCGGAGCGGGACCGGTTGCTGGCCGGGGTGACCCGGCGCGGTGTGCGCGATCTGATCGTCTTCGCGCACGGCTGGAACAACGACCGTTCCGGGGCGACCCGGCTCTACAGCCACTTCTTCGCGCCGTTCCCCGAGCTCGCTCCGACGGCCAGGATCGGGTACGCGGGCGTGGTGTGGCCCTCGATGCGGTTCTGCGACGAGCGGATCCCGGACTTCCCGCGGGCGGTGGCGGCCGAGCCGCCCCGGCGTCCGGCGCTCGACAAGGACACCCGGCACGCGCTGCTGGAGACCTTTCCGGGCCGGGCGATCGTGGTGGAGCAGCTCGCGCGGCTGCTGGAGCAGCAGCCGCGCGAGGAGGCCGAACTGGAGGAGTTCGGGCGGCTGGTCCGGCTGCTGGTGGAGGTGGTGGCGCCCGGTCCGCAGGCCCTGTTCGCGGCGGACACCCTGGCGGAGGGGGTGCCGCAGGACGAGCCCGAGATGTTCTCCGGGTCGGTGGCGGCGCTGTGCGAGGAGTTCGCGCGGGCGCTGGCCGAGGTCGACGCACCGGGCGCGACGGCGGGGTTCGCGGTGCCGAACCCGTGGGACGGGGCGCACGAACTGCTGCGGCAGGGGACGTACTACGCGATGAAGCGGCGGGCCGGGACGGTGGGCGAGCGGGGGCTCGGGCGGGTGGTCGGTCAGCTGGCGGACGCGGCGCCCGGGGTGCGGGTGCACCTGGTCGGGCACAGCTTCGGCGGGCGGCTGGTGGCGTTCGCCCTGCGCGGGCTGCCCGAGGGCGTGCGCACGGTGAAGTCCGTGACGCTGCTGCAAGGGGCCTTCTCGCACTACGCGTTCGCCACCCGGCTGCCCCACGACGCCCGGGCGGGAGGCGTGTTGCAGGGCCAGCAGAACCGTGTCGACGGTCCGCTGGTGTGCTGCCACTCACGCCACGACTCCTCCCTCGGGGCGCTGTACCCGCTGGCGTCCCGGATGGCGGGCGACACGCGGGGCGTGGCCGAGGGCTTCGATCTCGGCCGGGCGCTGGGCGCCAAGTGGGGGGCCATGGGCCATGACGGGGTGCAGGCGGTACCGGGCACGCGGCGGTTGCGGCTCGACGAGGCGTTGCGTGGTCCGCTGCCGGTCTCGGGCTGCGTCAACGTCGACGCGACGGCGGTGGTCAGACGCGGCGGGCCGCCGAGCGGGGCCCACAGTGACATCGTGCACCGGGAACTGGCGCAGGTGGTGCTGGCGGCGGGCCGCATCCACTGATCCGGCCCGCCGCCGTGGTGGGGTCAGCGATGCGAGGTGAACTCCACGACCTGCTGGTAGGTGGGCCGGTTCTGCCAGCTGATGTTGCCGTGCTTGATGCCGCCGAGGGTGCGCTGGACGATCGAGTCGGCGCACCACTGGTTGCCCGCGGCGCACAGGGTGTCGCCGGGGTAGACCTGGGCGGCGGTCTGTCCCGCCGCCTGCTTCAGCGTGCTGATGAGGAGGTCCCGGCAGGCACCGAGGCTGCCGCCGCCGCAGTACTTCTGCCCCAGCGGCCCCGCCACGGGGTCACCGAGCACGGCGCGGACGTCCTTGTCGACATAGCTCCACCAGCCGTACTGGAAGGAGCTACCCGCGTGCGCGCCGGTCGGGCCGTGGGCGGCCGACGGGGTCTCGTCGATGGGCAGGTTGGCGGTGAAGGCGGTGTACAGGGCGGTGCCGAGGCCGGGTTCGAACTCGGCCTTCACCAGCAGCGGCCACCAGGCGTCCAGGATGCGGATCGCGTCCGCGTTGGCGTACGTCCTGGAGCCCGCCGAGGTCTCGGTGCGCCGGGCGCCGGCCGTGAGCCAGGTCTGGAGCTTGCCGACGGCCGCGGCGGCCGTGGTGTCGGTCACCGGCGAACTGTTGACGACCCGCAGCAGGTCCGGCAGCACGTCCTCGCCCCGCAGGTCGGCGAGCGCCGCGTCCGCCATCGCCTTCACCAGGGCCGTCCTGGTGACCCCGCCGGCCGTGACGAGTCTGCGCACCCGGTCGTCGAGGAGGTTGCCGCGGTGCACGGAGCCGTCGCCCCAGGACGCGGTCGTGTAGTCCTTGGCCTGCTTGTTGTTCCAGGAGATGTAGTAGTCCTGGTCGACGGAGTTGGGGTGGGCGGAGGCCGGGGTGTAGTCGGCGGTGTTGGTCGCCGGCTGCCAGCCGCGCCACTCGTAGGCCTGCTGCGCCCACACCGGGAACTCGGCGTCGACTCCGCTCGCGCGCACCGGGTTGTCGCCGCTGTTGTAGTACGCGGTGTGCGCCGAGTCGGCGTAGAACCAGTTGAAGGTGTAGTTGATGTGCTGCGTCGCGGCCTGGAAGGACGCCGGGCCCGTGACGTAGTCGGGGTCGTTGAGCATCTGGAAGCCGATGATCGAGTCGGCCTCGTGCAGGTAGGAGGAGCGCAGGGTGGTGTAGGCGACCTTCTTGCCGCCGACGGTCGCCCGGTACTCCACGGGGCCGTACTTCGTGCGGTGGACCCGCATCGTGTAGGAGCCGGCCGCGGTGCCGTCGGCCGTCGTCGGCTTCCAGGCGTTCTTCTGCTCGATCTTCTCCATCGCCGTGCAGGTGCCGCGGTACAGGTAGTGGTAGTCGTCCTGGCACAGTTCGACGGCGTAGGTGTCGATGATGTCCTGGCCGGAGGTCGTGGCGCTCCACGCGTAGTCCTGGCCGCGGCCCAGTTCGACGTACATGCTCAGGCCCGCGAAGGAGGCGCCGCGGGCGCTGATGCCCGGGCCCTGGATCTCCTGGAGCATGAGCAGCTGCGGGGCGAAGTAGCCGGTCTGCGGTCCGAAGACGGCGATCGGGTGGCCGCTCGCGGTGGACCTGCCGCTCACCACGAGGGCGTTGGACATGCCGCGTCTGGCGGAGCTGAGCGCGTTGGCCGCCGCGGTGCCGGCGGCGCTCGCCGCCGTGGCGGTGGCCGCGCTGCCCGTACGGTCGTACACCAGTGGTTCCTGGGCCACCGAACCGGCGTCGGGCAGGGCCTCGCCCTGGGCGTCGTCGGGCTTGACGGCGTAGGGGAAACTCTCGCCGTTGTGCACGGTGAGGGCGGCCTCGGCGTCGTTGCGTTCGCGGAAGGACTCCCAGACCCTGGTGCCCTCCACCACGCCGTACTTGGCCTGGGCGGCGAGCAGGGACACGGCGTTGTTGACCTCGCCGCCACCGCCGGAGCCGAACAGCGAGCCGATCACCGAGGCCAGGGCCACCAGGTCGGTGATCTTGAAGTGGTCGATGGTGCCGGCGTTGGTGATGGAGTCCTTGTGGCCGGTGAGGACGTACTCACCGGGGAAGTAGCGGCCACTGTCGGAGGCGTCGATGTAGGAGTTGACGCCGGCGAGGTAGGCGTTGGCGTCGGCGAGCGCCTGCTGGCCGCGGGCGCCGTTGCCCGCGACGGCGTTGTCGATCTGCGCCTGGAGGTCGGCCTCGGTGTACGGCGCGCTGCGGTAGAACTCCTGCTCGAGGCCCTGGTTGGAGGGCGCGCCGCCCGCGAACGTGGTCAGCTGGCCGCGCCCGACGTGCCGGAAGACGTCCATGAGCCACAGCCGGTCCTCGGCCGCGGCGTAGCCGGCGCCGAACTCCGTGCCGTACCGGGTGGTGCCGGTGATGTGCGGCACACCCGTCTTCTTGTCGCGCACGATCTTCACGTCGCTGCGGCCCGCGGGGCTCTCGGTGGAGGCGACCTGATCGGACGCGACGCCGAACGAAGCGTCGTTGAAGAACGTATTGATCTTGTCAGTGGTGAGCGTGGCGTAGCCGGTGGCCAGGTTGGCGTAGGGGCCGAGCTGGTCCTCGGCGTGGGAGGGCTGGGTGCCGAAGGCCTGGTTGAGGATGATCTGGGCGAGGGTGGCGTTGCCGTTCTCGCCCGGCGGCAGGATGTCGGAACACTGTCCGCCGCAGTAGTCGCCGGCCGCGGCGGCCTCGGCGGCGACCGTGGACTCGGCGGCGACCGCCGTCTGGGAGAGCGGCGACAAAAGACCGGCGATCAGGACGCATATGGAAGCCGTCTTCAGGAACCCGGTCAATCTGCCGGGAGTTCTCAGTCTGACGAGAGGTGTTCGTGGGGTGCGCCCAGGCATGTCAGCTCCTAGCGACGGGGGTGGGCCGGACGTTACCGCCGGTATCCCCGGGATTGAAGGTGAACATGCGTCAGTTTTCGGAGTCGTGGCTCCGGCTTATGAGGGCAATCGGAAATCGGATGGAGCCGAATCGGGTGTCGATACGTCTACTCGACGACGTCCGTACGACGACGCCGAAGTGACCGAAGTACAGGTGCAGATGTGACGGAGGTGCAAGGCGATGGCCGGTTTCCGGAGTCTGGCGAGACAGGTACGAGATCCGCGCTGTGATCTGGCGCTGCGGCGCTACTCGTTGCGCAAGTGCCTGGAGCGGTTCGCTCCTTACGGGCACAGGGCGACCTGGGACCATCTGTGCTCCCGGTCGGGGTTCGGCCCCGAGGACCGCTCTCCCGACCCTGCGCGGCTCGTGGCCGCGTTGGAGGAACTGGAGGAGGCACGGGCGGTATGGCTCGACTATGAGATCGAGTTCGCCGAGCGCCGCAAGAAGGAGAAGCACGACGGGCTGCGCAGGCCCGGCAGCGTGGACGACTGGCACCGGCTGACCTGGGGGGGATTCGGTGTCGCCTGGTGCGACAACCCGGGGGTGCACCCGCGGGCGCCGCTCGGCGAGGTGCTGCGCAGTCTCATCGAGGCGCTGGAGCGCGAACCGGGCGCGGCCTGCCCGGTGTGCGACGGCGACCGCCTGTTCTGGAAGTACGACCTGGACCACGAACCCTCGTCGGGTCCGGTCTGCGCGGACTGCGGAATCCTGGTGCCGCGGCCCGTCCTGACGCCCGAGGCCCTGGCGTACGCCAGGCGGGGGCGACGGATGCTGATGTCGGCCTGAGAGCACGCCGGGGGTGCGCCGGGGATGCCGCACCCCCCTGATCACCACCGGGTGGCACCATCGGGGCATGGTGCAGGTCTGTCTCAACGGGCGCAGAGACGCCTCCGACGGCGCGGTGATCCCGCTCTCGCCGCAGGCGCTGGCCGACTCCGCGGCGGACGCGTTCGCGGCCGGGGCCAGCGATGTCCACGTCCACCCCAAGACCCCCTGCGGCCAGGACAGTCTGTCGCCCCGGGTGGTGGCGGCGACGCTCACCGCGATCCGGTCCCGGGTGCCGGCGCCGGTCGGGGTGACCACGGCCGCCTGGGCACAACCCGATCCGGCGGCCCGTCTGCGGCAGATCCTCGACTGGACGGTGCTGCCCGACCACGCCTCGGTCAACTGGCATGAGCCGGGCGCCGAGGAGCTGGCCGGCGCCCTGCTCCGGCTCGGGGTGGGGGTGGAGGCCGGGGTCTGGTCCGGCACGGACGGCGCGGCCCGGTTCGCCCGCTCCCCGCTCGGTCCGAGGGTGCTGCGTGTGCTGGCGGAGGTGACGGATCCCGACGCGGCGACGGCCGAGGAGTCGGCGCGGGGCCTGCTGGCCGGCCTCGGCGGCGCACACGGCCGGCCGGTGCTGCTGCACGGTGAGGACGGCGGGGCGTGGCCGGTGCTGCGGCTGGCCGGACGGCTCGGACTCGCGACCCGGATCGGCCTGGAGGACACGCTCCTCCTGCCGGACGGCCGGCGGGCTCTTTCCAACGGGCAGTTGGTGGCCGAGGCGCTGCGCCGGGACGAGCCCGGTCCATAGCAGGCGGAAATCCGCTGGCTCCACCCGTTTCGGGTCCGGACAGTGGGGGGCGATGAGACCCGTCTGAGACACCGGAAACCACCGGGGAGCCGCCATGTCGACGCTGCGCGTCACCGCCGAAGTGCTGACCGTCCACGAACACCCGAACGCCGACGCCCTCGAACTGGCCCAGGTGGGCCTGTACCGGGCCGTCGTCGCCAAGGGCGCCTACCGCACCGGCGAGGCCGCCGTGTACATCCCCGAGCAGGCCGTGCTCCCGGCCGCGCTGATCGAGGAGTTGGGGCTGACCGGCCGGCTCGCGGGCGGCAATGCCGACCGGGTCAGGGCGGTCCGGCTGCGCGGTGAGCTGTCGCAGGGCATCGTGTGCCGGCCGACGGCCCTCACGGACGTGGACCTGGCGCGGGCCGCGGCCGACGGCACCGACTTCGCGGGGCGGCTGGGCATCGTCAAGTGGGTGCCGCCGGTGCCGCCCACGATGAACGGTGAGGTCGAGTCCGCCCCCGATCTGCTGCCCTGGGTCGACATCGAGAACATCCAGCGCTATCCGGACATCTTCACTCCGGGCGAGCCGGTCGTGCTCACCGAGAAGCTGCACGGGTCGGCCTGTCTGCTGACCTACCACGCCGAGGAGGGCCGCGCGTACGTCTCCTCCAAGGGCTTCGGCGCCCGGTCGCTGGCCCTGAAGGAGGACCCGCGCAACCTGTACTGGCGGGCCGTGCGCGGCCACGGCGTCGCCGAGGCCTCGGCCCGCATCGCCGAACGGCTGGGCGCCCGCCGGGTGGGCGTCTTCGGCGAGGTGTACGGAGCGGGTGTGCAGGATCTGGCGTACGGCGCGAACGGCCGCGGCGACACACTGGGTTACGCGGCCTTCGACGTGTCCGCGGAGATCGACGGCGTGGTGCGCTGGCTGGACACGGCGGACCTGCTCGACGGGGAACTGCCCCTGGTTCCGCGGCTGTTCGAGGGGCCGTACGAGATCGGGCGGGTGCTGGAGGTGGCGAGCGGACGGGAGACCGTCTCGGGGCGCGCGCTGCATCTGCGGGAAGGGGTGGTGATCCGCCCGGTCACCGAGCGGCACAGCCCCGTGACCGGCGGACGGGCGATCGCCAAGGCGGTGAGCCCGGCGTACCTGACCCGCAAGGGAGGCACCGAGTACGAGTGAGGGGCGCGGGGCGGGTTCAGCGGCAGGCGTCCGGCCGCTGGACCCCCTTCGGGGAGGGCCGTTCCACCATCAGGCGCGAGCCCGCCCGCCGTTCGCCGAACGCGTCGTCCGGGTTGGACAGGACGCAGGACTCCAGGGAGAGACAGCCGCAGCCGATGCAGTCGGTGAGGTGGTCGCGCAGCCGGTTGAGCTGCCTGATCCGCTCGTCGAGTTCGGAGCGCCAGGTCTCGGAGAGGCGGGCCCAGTCCTCCCGGGTGGGGGTGCGTTCCTCCGGGAGTTCGGCGAGGGCCTCGCGGATCGTGGCCAGCGGGATGCCGACCCGCTGGGCGGCCCGGACGAAGGCGACCCGGCGCAGCGCGTCCCGGGTGTAGCGGCGCTGGTTGCCCGCGGTACGGCGGCTGCTGATCAGACCCTTGGACTCGTAGAAGTGCAGTGCGGAGACGGCGGCGCCGCTGCGGGCGGCGAGCTGGCCGACCGTGAGTTCATGGATCTTCTCGGGAATCTGGGGCACCTCTCGAAGCCTACCCATCCGGTCGCCGCGGCGGTCCGTTGACAGGGGCCTCCGACCCGAGCATGCTAAGCAGTTGCTTAGACATAAGCGCGAACATATCGCGACGCGAGAGGCCGGGACATGGCAGAGCCGAGGATCTTCACGTCAGCCGACGAGCTGAAGGCGGCGGTGGGCGAGCAACTGGGCTACACCGACTGGGTGGAGGTCGACCAGAAGCGTATCGACCTCTTCGCCGAGGCCACCGGTGACCACCAGTGGATCCACGTCGACCCGGAGCGGGCGGCCGCGGGACCCTTCGGCGCCACCATCGCGCACGGCTACATGACCCTCTCGCTGCTGCCGCTGTTCGGGCCGCAGCTGATCTCGGTCGAGCGCGTGAAGATGGGCCTCAACTACGGGACGAACAAGGTCCGTTTCCCCTCCCCGGTCCCCGTCGGCTCCCGGCTGCGCGCCACCGCCACCATCACCGGGGTCGACGACGTGCCCGGCGGTGTGCAGGTCTCCATCGCCTTCACCGTGGAGCGCGAGGGCGGCGACAAGCCGGCCTGCGTGGCCGAGTCGGTGTCGCGCTACTACCTCTGAGCCGCCGGGGGCTACTTCGCCCCCACCATCCGCAGCACGAGGTCGGCGTAGAGCGCGCCGACCTCGTCGGGGGTGCGGGGGCCGTCGACGTTGAACCAGCGGGCGACGTCGATGCACAGGGAGAGCACCGCGAGGGTGGTGCCCCGAACGTCCGGCACGTCGAACTCGCCGGTGGCCACGCCCTCTTCGATGATCCCGCGCACCTGGGCGTCGACCAGGCGGCGCAGGGCGAGGATCTCGGCGCGGGCGTCGGGGCCGAGCGAGTCCAGTTCGTACTGCACGACCCGGGCGGTGGTGCGTCCGCCGGCGTGCCAGCGCACGAAGGAGCTCACGGCGTCGGCGAGCCGCTCCGTGGCGCTGCCCTCGCCACGGGCCGCCGTGCGCAGGATCTCCAGCGCCTTGTCGTGGCCGATCCGGCTGATCCGGTGGAGGAGTTCTTCCTTGGTCTTGTAGTGGATGTAGAGGGCGGCCGGGCTCATCCCCGCGCGGCCCGCGATGTCGCGGGTCGTCGTCGCGTGGTAGCCGCGCTCGGCGAAGGCCTCCACGGCGGCCACCAGCAGCCGCCGGGCCGCGTCAGGCGTGACCTCGCCCCACGCCTCGGCCTCGCCGCCGGTCGTGTCCTCCGCCGTACTCATCGCTGGTTCGCCCCTCTCGGTACCGGAGGTACACCATACCGCCGAAGGTGAGCAACCGCTTAGCGTCGCCGCTCAGCGCTTTCGAAGGGGCTGTACATGCCGCCGGACGCGTCCTGCCGGTCCCGGATCACCTTGGCCAGCGTGAAGGCCGAGGTGACCAGATACAGGACGGCGATGGCCAGGAAGGCCCGCACCCAGGCGTCGGCGTTCAGTTTGAAGATGCCGATCGCGGTGGCCGCCATGGCGACGGCGAAGGACGCGACGGCCTGACCGTAGAAGGCGGCCGTGTTCTGCTTGACGGGTGTCTCGCTCATGGGACGAGCATCGGCGGACGCGGCCCGTGCCGCATCCGCCGACGTACTCAGGAACCCGCGGCAGGGATACTCAGAACGCCGAGACCCCCGTCAGCGCCCGGCCGATGACCAGCTTCTGGATCTGGCTGGTGCCCTCGTAGAGGGTCATCACGCGGGCGTCGCGCAGCAGCTTGCCGGCCGGGTACTCGTCGATGTAGCCGTAGCCGCCGAAGACCTGGAGGGCGTTGTTCGCGGCGCGCACGGCCGCCTCGGAGGCGAACAGCTTGGCCTTGGAGGACTCGGTGGCGAACGGCAGCCCGCGGTCGACCAGGTCGGCGACCCGCCAGGTCAGCAGCCGGGCCGCGTCCACGTCCACGGCGATGTCGCTGATCAGCTCCTGGACGAGCTGGTGGTGGGCGATGGTCCTGCCGAACTGCTCACGCTCGCCCGCGTGGCGCACCGCCACGTCCAGCGCCGCCTGGGCGATGCCCACGCAGCCCGCCGCGACCGACATCCGGCCCTTGGCGAGCGCGGACATGGCGACCGAGAAGCCCTTGCCCTCGGGCGCGAGCATCGCGGAGGCGGGGACACGGACGTTCTCCAGCACCAGTTCGGCGGTGGCCTGGCCGCGCAGGCCGAGCTTGCCGTGGATGGTGCGCCGGGTCAGCCCGGGGGTGTCGGTGGGCACCAGGAAGGCGGAGACGCCCCGGTGGCCGGGGGCGTCGGTGGAGCGGGCGAAGAGGAGCACGACATCGGCCCAGGTGCCGTTCGTGATGAACATCTTGGTGCCGTCGAGGACGTAGTCGTCGCCGTCGCGGACCGCGCGCGTGGTGAGGTTGCCCGCGTCGGAGCCGGTGCCGGGCTCGGTGAGGCCGAAGCAGCCGATGTACTCGCCGGAGGTGAGGCCGGGCAGCCAGCGCCGCTTCTGCTCCTCCGTGCCCCAGGCCGCGATCGACTTGGCGACCAGGCCCAGCGAGACCGAGACGATGCCGCGCACCGAGGAGTCACCACGGCCGAGCTCCTCGGTCACCAGGCAGTACGCGAGGTGGTCGCCGCCGGAGCCGCCGTACTCCTCGTCGACGGTCAGGCCCAGGAAGCCGACCTCGCCGAGCTTCTTCACGATGCCCCGGTCGACCTCCTCGGCCCGGTCCCAGGCGATGACGTGGGGGGCGATCTCGCGCTCCACGAAGTCCCGGGCGAGCTGTCGGACGGCGGTCTGCTCCTCGCTGAGCCCCAGGTTCATGCCGAGTCACTCCACATCACACGCGACGGATACGTCTCACCGGCCGGACCATGAGAGTCGGCCGTGAGAGCCGACCATGAGAGCCGTACCTTTAAATTAGCACTGCTAGTTTCTGGACGCAGCCCTACTATGTGCGCCATGGCCCGACCGCGCAAGCCCCTCCTGAGCACCGACCGGATCGTCGGAACGGCACGCACGCTGGTGGACGCGGAGGGCCTGGCGGCCGTCTCCACCCGCCGGCTCGCCGCCGAGCTGGGGGTGAGCGGACCCTCGCTGTACAACCACTTCCGCACGAAGGACGAGATCCTGGAGGCGGTCGCCGACTCGGTGAGCGCCCAGGTCGACCTGTCGATGTTCGAGGACGGCCGGGACTGGCGGACGGCGCTGCACGACTGGGCCGTCTCCTACCGGGCCGCCCTGCGCGCACACCCCCACATCGTCCCGGTGCTCGCCCACGGCCCCGGCCGCCGCCCGGCCGGCCTGCGGCTCGCGGACGCGGTCTACGGCGCGATGGTCGCGGCGGGCTGGCCGCCCCCGACGGCCACCTCGATCGGCGCGCTGATGCGGTACTTCGTCATGGGCTCCGCGCTCGGCTCGTTCGCCGGCGGGTTCGTGGACGACGCGAGCGCCTACGACCCCGCCGACTACCCCCACCTCGGACAGGCCCATCTCCTCGCCGAACAGCAGGAGAAGATCGACGAGCGGGCGTTCGAGACCGGGCTGACGGCGCTGCTGGACGGACTGGCGCAGCAGTACGTGCAGGTCCGGCGGAGCGCGTAGCGACACTTCGGTGGGCGCCGAACCGTCCGTGTCCCATGCTGGGACGCATGACCACCAGGGACCCCCGGGCCGCGCGGCTGGCCCGGCTCACCGCGCTGATCGCCGACGAGACCCGGGCCGCCTGTCTGCTGGCGCTGCTCGACGGGCGGGCGTGGACCGCCGGTGAGCTGGCGCGGCACGCGGGCGTCGCCGCGTCCACCCTGAGCGAGCACCTGAGCAGGCTCGTCGCGGGCGGGATGCTCACCGAGGAACGGCAGGGCAGGCACCGTTACGTGCGGCTGGCCGACCCGCGGGTGGCGCAGCTGGTGGAGGACCTGGCGGCCCAGATCGGCCCGGAGGAGACCGGGCGCCCGCGCACCCTGCGGGAGGCGAGCGCCGGGTCCGCGCTGGCCCGCGGGCGCACCTGCTACGACCATCTCGCCGGCCGCCTCGGCATCGCGGTCACCGACGCGCTGACCGCGCGTGGGCTGCTGCGTCAGGACACCGGGTTCGCGCTCACCGACGCGGGGGTGCGGTGGTTCGACGACGTGGGCATCGCGCTCGCCCCGCGGGGGCGGCGGCCGCTGGCCCGCGGCTGCCTCGACTGGACCGAGCGCCGCCCGCATCTCGCGGGCGTCGCGGGCGCGGCACTGTGCCGGCACGCCCTGGACGCGGGCTGGTGCGTACGCATCGGCTCCGAGCGGGCCGTGAAGGTGACGGCGACGGGCGAACGCGCCCTGTCCGAACTGCTCGGCGTCGAGACGGGGTCGCTGCGCTGAGCGGCGGCCACGGCGTCGGTGTACGGTCCGGAATCCGCCGGCGGCGGCCGGTCCTCCCTTTCTACGCTCAGGAGCATGATGAACACCTCGCCGTCCCGTCGTACGGGGCTGCTCGCGGCCGGTGCGACCGTCGTCACCGTCGTACTGTGGGCCTCCGCCTTCGTCTCGATCCGCAGCGCGGGCTCCGCGTACTCGCCCGGCGCGCTGGCGCTCGGCCGGCTGCTCGCCGGCACGGTGGCCCTCGGGGTGATCTGGGCGGTGCGGCGGGAGGGACTGCCGCCGCGGGCCGCCTGGCGCGGGACGGCGGTGTCCGGGGTGCTGTGGTTCGGCTTCTACATGGTGGTGCTCAACTGGGGCGAGCAGCAGGTCGACGCCGGTACGGCGGCCCTCGTCGTGAACATCGGGCCGCTCCTGATCGCGCTGCTCGGCGCCCGGCTGCTCGGCGACGTGATGCCGCCGCGGCTGCTGGCCGGGATGGCGGTGTCGTTCGCGGGCGCGGTGACCGTGGGGCTGTCGATGTCGGGCGGCGGCGGTTCCTCGCCACTCGGGGTGGCGCTCTGTCTGCTGGCCGCGGTCGCCTACGCCGCGGGGGTGGTGGCGCAGAAGCCGGCCCTGGGCCGGGCGAGCGCGCTCCAGGTGACGACGTTCGGGTGTCTCATCGGTACCGTGCTCTGTCTGCCGTTCGCCGGGCAACTGGTGCGGGAGGCGGGCGAGGCACCGCTGTCCGCCACGCTCAACATGGTCTACCTGGGTCTGTTCCCGACCGCGCTGGCCTTCACGACCTGGGCGTACGCCCTGGCCCGTACGACGGCCGGCCGCATGGGCGCGACGACGTACGCGGTCCCCGCCCTGGTGGTCCTGATGTCCTGGCTGGCGCTGGGCGAGGTGCCGGGGGCGTTCACGCTGGCGGGCGGCGCGCTGTGTCTGGCGGGGGTGGCGGTGTCGCGGTCCCGGTCACGCAGACCGGCCGTGCCCGCTCCGGCCGCCGCGCCACGGCCGGAGCAGGTCTCCTGAGGCTCAGAACACCACCAGTGCCCGTCCGCCCTTCCCCGCCAGCATGTTCTCGAAGGCGGCCGGGATGCCGTCCAGGGCGATCCGCTCCGTCACCAGGGCGCCCAGGTCCAGGCGGCCCGCCCGCACGTGGTCGGCCAGGACCGGCAGGTCCCGCGCCGGGACCGAGTCGCCGTAGACGCAGCCGGAGAGGGTGCGGCCCCAGTGGAAGAGTTCCAGTGCGTTGAAGGTGACCTGCTGGTCTTTGCCGCCGATGCCGACGACCGTGGTGCGGCCGCCGCGCCGGGTGGACTCCCAGGCCGCGCGGATGGTGACCGCGCGGCCCACGCACTCGACGGCGACGTCCACGCCCTGCTTGCCGGTGAGGGCGCGGATCTCGCGGGCGGTGGTGTCGGAGGCGACGACGTAGTCGGTGGCGCCCGCCGTGCGCGCCAGTTCCTCCTTCGCCGGGGAGACGTCGACGGCCACGATCCGGGAGGCGCCGGCGATGCGCGCCGCCTGGAGGGCGGCCAGGCCCACTCCCCCGGCGCCGAACACCGCCACCGTCTCGCCCTGGCGGACCCGCGCCGAGTGGTGGACGGCTCCGTATCCGGTGAGCACCGCGCAGCCGAGGAGGGCCGCGTCGGTGAGCGGGATGCCAGGCGGGGCCGGCAGGACGCAGGCCGCGGGCACCACCGTCTCCTCGGCGAACGCGGCGACGTTGAGGCCGGGGTGGAGGTCGGTGCCGTCCACGGTCCTGGCGTACACGTCGGCCGCGCCGTTGAGCGCGTTGGCGCACAGCCAGACCTCGCCGAGCGAGCAGGCGTGGCAGCTTCCGCAGGAGGGCGCCCAGTTGAGGACGACCTCGTCGCCGGCCGCGAGGCCGGACACCCCTTCGCCGACGGCCACCACCGTGCCCGCGCCCTCGTGGCCGAGGACCGCGGGCACCGGTACCCGCATGGTGCCGTCGGACAGGGACAGATCGGAGTGGCAGACCCCGGCCGCGGCGAGCCGGACACGGACCCGGCCGGGGCCGGGCTCCGGCAGGTCGATCTCGGTGATCTCCAGGGCGGAGCCGATGGCGGGCAGGACGGCGGCACGGACGGCCATGATGGACGACTCCCCTAGTACTGGAGGGACTTGGTCTGGAGGTACTCGGACAGGCCGTGCGCGCCGAGTTCGCGTCCCACGCCCGACTGCTTGTAACCGCCGAAGGGGGCGAGCGGGTTGAACCGGCCGCCGTTGATGTCGACCTGGCCGGTGTCCATCCGGCGGGCGAAGGCCGCCGCCTCCGCCGGATCCCCGGCCCAGACGGCGCCCGCGAGGCCGTACACCGTGCCGTTGGCGATGCGCAGCGCCTCCTCCTCGTCCTCGTAGCGCAGGATCGACAGGACCGGGCCGAAGATCTCCTCCTGGGCGATCGTCATGTCGGGGGTGACATCGGCGAAGACCGTGGGGGCGACGAAGTAGCCCTGCTCGCGGGGGGATTCGGGGCCGCCCGCGACGAGCCGCGCGCCCTCCGCCACTCCCTTGTCGATGTAACTCAGCACGCGAGCCCGCTGCTTGGCGTTGACCAGCGGTCCGATGCGGTCGCCGTACTTCGCGGCGGCCTCCGCGGCGAGGGCGACCGCCTCCTCGTAGCGCGTGGCGGGCACCAGCATGCGGGTCCAGGCACTGCACGTCTGGCCGGAGTTGGACATCACGTTGGCGACGCCGACGTTCACGGCCCTCGCGAGGTCGGCGCTCGGCAGGATGACGTTGGCGGACTTGCCGCCGAGCTCCAGGGCGACCTTCTTGACGGCGGCGCCGGCCGTGGCGCCGATCTGCCTGCCGACGGCCGTGGAGCCGGTGAAGGACACGAGGTCGACGCCGGGGTGCTCGGCGAGGGCCTGCCCGGCCACCGGGCCGAGACCGGTGACGAGGTTGAAGACGCCCGCGGGCAGCCCGGCCTCGTGCACCGCCTCGGCGAACAGCTGGGCGGTCAGCGGGGTGTCCTCGGCGGGCTTCAGGACGACCGTGCAGCCCGCCGCGAGGGCCGGGGCGACCTTGGCGACGATCTGGTGGAGGGGGTAGTTCCAGGGCGTGATCGCGCCGACCACGCCGATCGGCTCCTGGTGGACGACGGAGTTGCCGACCTTCTCCTCGAAGGGGTGGGTCGCGGCGAGTTCGGCGTACGAGCCCGCCACCGCGACGGGCAGGCCCGCGTGGACGGCCCGCGAGAACTCCGGTGGCGCGCCGAGTTCCGCGGTGACCGTGGCGGCGATCTCGTCCTTACGGGCGGCGAGGACGTCCCGCAGCGCGCCCAGGCGCGCGGCCCGCTCGGCCGGGGCGGTCGCGGCCCAGGCGGCGAGGGCGGCACGGGCGGCCCGCACGGCGGTGTCGACGTCCAGGGCGGTGCCCGCCGGGACCTGGGCGATGACCTGTTCGTCGGCCGGATTCACGACCTCGATCACGTCCTGGCCGGCGGCGGGGCGCCAGGCGCCGTCGATGTACATGCCGTCGTGTGCCTTCATCGTGCTTCCTCCCGGGCGGGGCCGCGACTCTGCGTCTTCCGGCTCACAAACTAGCGGTGTTAGTTTTTGCGCGCCAGACACTCCTCACCCTAGAAGTCCGGGCCGCCTCACTCCTCCAGGTCGGGCAGGCGGTCCGGTGCCGGGCAGATGCGGTCACCTTGTTGGTCGAACACGAACAGATGGGCCAGGTCGACGAGGAGGGGGATCTGCATGCCGTGCCGGAGGTCGAAGTCCGGGGTGGTCCGCACCACGAGATCGCCGGGGAGGCGGCCCTCGGGCGGGGCGGGTGCGGCGGGCGCCGCGTCGTCCAGGACGACCACCGGCCCGGCGCGCAGGGATCCCGCCCGGCCCCGCAGCCGGTCCAGGACCGTAACCTCGCGGCGCCTGCGGCGGACCGGCCGGGCGGCGAGGCGCGGGGCCTCCAGGTCCGGTACGACGGCCGGCCGCGAGCCGGTGTCGAAGTGGACCAGCACCTCGTGCCCCTGGAACTCCACGTGCTCCACCAGGCCGGTGAGCACCACCTCGCCGGGCCGGGCGTCGGCCCGCGCGGCGATGCGGACCGCCTCCGAACGCAGTCCGACGATCACCTCGCGGCCCTGCTGCACCCGCAGCAACTGGTGGTCCAGGCAGAGGGGTTCGGGCAGCCGGAGGTACTGCTTGCCCAGGCTGATGGTCATCGCCCCGTCGAGCGGGGCGCGGATCAGGCCGCGCAGCAGGTTGATGCGCGGGGTGCCGATGAAGGCGGCGACGAAGACGTTGCGGGGCAGCGCGTAGACCGAGCGCGGGGTGTCGACCTGCTGGAGCACCCCGCCGCGCAGCACGGCGACCCGGTCGCCGAGCGACATGGCCTCGGCCTGGTCGTGGGTGACGTACACCGTGGTGACGCCCAACTCCCGGGTGAGCCGGGAGATCTCGGCCCGTAAGTGGTTGCGGAGCTTGGCGTCGAGGTTGGACAGCGGTTCGTCCATGAGGAACGCGGACGGGTGCCGGGCGATGGCCCGGCCCATGGCGACGCGCTGGCGTTCGCCGCCGGAGAGCTGGCTGGGGAAGCGGTCGAGCAGGTCCTCGATGCCCAGCATGCGGGCGGTGGCGTCCACACGCGGGCGGGGGTCCGCGCCGGGTGTCTCGATCCGCAGCGGGAAGCCGATGTTGTCCCGGCTCGTCATGCTCGGGTAGAGGGCGAAGTTCTGGAAGACCATGGCGATGTCCCGCTGGGACGGCGGCAGGTCGTTGCCGTACTCGCCGTCGAACAGCAGCACACCGTCGTCGATGTCCTCCAGGCCGGCGATCATTCTGAGCACCGTGGACTTGCCGCAGCCGGAGGGTCCGAGCAGGACCAGGAACTCGCCGGGCGTGATGTCCAGCGAGAGCCGGTCCACCACGCGGACGCCTCGTGCGTAGGCCTTGCTGACGTCGTGCAGGGAGATGGCGCGTGTCATGAAAGTGTCCCCGGGGGCTCACTAGGGCGCTGGTGCTCCGCGGTCGATTGTCCCGTGCGGGTCGTACGGGGCTGTGAGTCACGGAAGTTAACGGACCGTGCGCGGCCTGGGGAAGACACCGGACGGGATCGTAGGGGTCCGGTCCACCGGCCGAGAAAACGGACGCCCAGGTTCAGGCCGAAGCCGGGCGACCGTCGGCCATCGTCACCGGCCCCTCCGGCGCCCATGGCCCGTCCGGGGTCACCGCACCGGCCCGATCACCGCCCTTCGCCATGCTCGGTCACGGGCCAGGTCACGAGCCTCCCGTGCGGGCGGTGACGGTCACGGGCACTCCGTTGAGGACCGCGTTGCCCGACAGCGGGTCGAGCAGGCTGCCGTCGAGGAGCTGGTTGACGTTGACGCCCGGAGCGGCGGCGGCGTGGCTCAGGCGGGTGCCGGGGCGGTCGTGGCCCCAGCCGTGCGGCAGGCTCACCACACCCGGCCGGACGCCGTCCGTGACCTCGGCGGGGGCGACCACCTCTCCCCCGGCGCCCTTCAGCCGTACGTCCGCCCCGTCACGCACCCCCAGCCGCTCCGCGTCCTCGGGATGGATGTGCACGGTGCAGCGGTTGGTGCCGCCGGTGAGGGCGGGCACGTTGTGCATCCAGCTGTTGTTGGAGCGCAGATGCCGGCGGCCGACCAGGACGAGCCCGTCGGGACGCTCCCGCAGGGCCTGCCGCAGCCGTGGCAGGTCGGCGGCGATCGGCTGCGGCAGCAGCTCGACCCGGCCGCTGCCGGTCTTCAGCGGCTGCGGCAGCCGGGGGCGCAGCGGGCCGAGATCGATGCCGTGCGGGTGGGCGAGCAGCCTGTCCAGGCTCAGCCCGTCGGGCCGTACGCCGAAGCCGTCGCCGTAGGGGCCAAGGCGCAGCATCATGTCCAGCCGCCGCTCGGGGCCGTTGACTCCGTTCAGCCGCGCGGCGAGTTCGCGCGGGTCGCGGCCGTGCACGGGCGAGTGCTCCTCGCGGACGGCCTTGCCGAGGGTCTGGTCGATCACCGTCGCGTCGACCGCGGACGGGTCGGCGCCGTGCAGTCCGGTCGCGGCGAGGATCAGCCGGGCCAGGATCTCGGTCTCGGCCATCCGGCCGGGTTCGAGCGGGACGGCGGGGCGGGTGTAGCGGACCTGGTTGCGTACGGCGAGCGTGTTGAAGGCGAAGTCGTGGTGCGGGCTCTGCGCGGGCGGGGGCGGCGGCAGCACGACGTCGGCGTGGCGGGCGGTCTCGTTGAGGTAGGGGTCGACGCTGACCATGAAGTCCAGTGATTCCAGCGCCTTGTCCAGCCGGTCGCCGTCGGGTGCGGACAGCACGGGGTTGGCGGCGACGGCCACGAGGGCGCGGATCGGCACGCCCTCCGGGGTGGCGGTGTCGATCTCCTCGGCGAGCGCGGAGAGCGGCAACTCCCCCTTCGCCTCGGGGTGCCGGCTGACGCGGGAGTGCCAGCGGCCGAGCGCGAAGCCGTGCCCGGGGCCGGCCGGGCGGGGGGTGCGGTCGGTGGCGGCCTGCGGGAAGAGGGCGCCGCCGGGGCGGTCGAGGTTGCCGGTGAGGATGTTGAGGACGTCGACGAGCCAGCTGGCGAGGGTGCCGTGCGGGACCGTGCAGCTGCCGATACGGCCGTACACGGCCGCGGTCGGGGCGGCGGCGAGCTCGCGGGCCAGGGCGCGGATCACGGGCGCCTCGACGTCGCAGGGTCCGGCGGCCGCCTCGGGCGTGAAGTCACCCAGGGCCGACCGGAGTTCCGCCACTCCCTGGACGTGCGGCGCGAGCTCCCCGAGGTCGGCCAGGCCCTCCTCGAACAGGGTGTGCGCCAGCGCGGCGAGCAACAGGGCGTCGGTGCCGGGCCGGATCGCGATGTGCCGGTCGGCGAGCGCGGCGGTGCGGGTGCGGCGGGGGTCGACGACGGTGAGGGTGCCGCCACGGGCCTTCAGTGCCTTGAGCCTGCCGGGGAAGTCCGGGGCGGTGCACAGACTCCCGTTGGACTCCATCGGGTTGGCGCCCAGGAGCAGCAGGTGGTCGGTGCGGTCCAGGTCGGGCACGGGGATGGCGTTGGCGTCGCCGTACAGCAGTCCGCTGGAGACGTGCTTGGGCATCTGGTCGACCGTGGAGGCGGTGAACAGGCTGCGGGTGCCGAGACCGGCGATCAGGACCGGCGGGTAGAGGGCGCCGGCCATGGTGTGGACGTTGGGGTTGCCGAGGACGACGCCGACGGCGTGCGGCCCGTACCGCTCGGCCACGGGCCGGAGGCCGGCGGCGACCGCGTCGAACGCCTCCTCCCAGCCGGCCTCGCGCAACTCCCCGTCCCGGCGCACCAGGGGGGTGCGCAGCCGGTCCGGGTCGCCGTCGACCGCGCCGAAGGCGGCGCCCTTGGGGCAGATGAACCCGCGGCTGAAGACGTCCTCACGGTCGCCTCGGGCCCCGGTCACCCGGGTCCCCTCGATGGTCAGGGTCAGGCCGCAGGTGGCCTCGCACAGGGGGCAGATACGCAGGGCGGTGCGGGACACGGGTCCTCCCGGGAGGGTGGCGGCGACGGACGCGTACGCGCCGAGCATACCGACCGGTATGAACGGAGGGGAGGGGCCGAGCGCATCGATCGGGGACCGGGGGCCGCCCCGACCCCCGTCAGTCCAACACCCGTACCAGATAGGCCCGGAGCATCTCCCGCGCCTCGCGGATGATCCTCTCGTCGCCTGCCGGGTCCACCCGGAAGGCGAGGTGGACGAGGGTGTCGGCGGTCTCCACGGCGACCAGGAAGACGCGGCGCAGGTCGTCGTCGGGGGTGCGGCCGAGGTAGCCCGAGAGCAGGTCGGTCAGGCGGTCGGCGACGCGGTGGTTGGGTTCGGCGTGGCGGGCGCCGACCGGTATCTGGTTGCCGAAGTCGACGAGGGAGAACCCGGGCGCGGTCCGCTTCATGGCCAGGTACTCGTCGAGTACGGCGTCCATGGCCGCGCGCCAGTCACCCCGCCGCGCCGCCTTCAGCCGCTCGACGATCCGCTCGGAGTACCGCTCGAGGTTGCGCTGGGCCAAGGCGTCGACCATCTGCCGCTTGTTGCCGAAGAAGCGGTAGACGGAGCCGATGGGGACGCCGGCGCGCACGGCGACGGCACGGGTGCTCAGGTCGTCGTAGCCGACCTCGTCGAGGAGGGCCGCGCAGGCGTCGAGGATCCTGGTCAGCCGTTCGGCACTGCGCCGCTGCACGGGGGCACGGCGAAGCGATGTCGCGTGGGGCACGGGCTTCATGATGCCTCTCCGCCGCGGTCCGGTGAACCTCGCCCCCCGGCACGCTGCCCGCCGCCCCCCGCGCTCCCCGTGGCGGAGCCGCTCACCCCGGGTGCCACCCCGGACGCCGACGCGGGCGCCGCCCCGGACGCCGACCTCGGCGCCGCCCCGGGCGCCGCTCCGGATGTCGCCCCGGACGCCGACCCGGATGTCGCCCGGGACGCCGACGCGGTGATGTCCGCCGTGCTCTCGACCGGCTCGCCGTCGACGGCCCAGACCGTGCCGTCGTCGGCGCAGAGGCGGGCGGTGACCTGGTGGGTGCCGTGCGGGAGGTAGCCGGCCGCGAGGCGGTGGCGGGGGCCGCGCAGGACGGCGACGGGCCGCCGGTCCACGAGCAGCAGGGCGACACCGCGCCCGGGGACGGCGCTCGGCCGCGTCCCGGCCGGCGAGAAGCGGAAGTCGCGCACGGTCAGGCGGACGTCCCAGCCGCCGCCGTCGTCGGGTTCCACCTCGATGCCGACCCGGGGTGCGCCCTTCTTCTCCACCTCACGGTAGTGCCGCCCTTCCTCGTCGGTGTCATCGAGGAGTCTGCCCGCCGGCGCGGCGGACTCACCTCTGTCCGGGCCCTTCTGCTCCCGCGCACCGCCGGTGCCGCAGCCCGCCGGTCCGGCCAGCAGCAGCACACAGACCGCGAGCGCGCCGAGAAGGCTGCGCGTCCACGACATGCCCGGGAGCGTAGAACAACGGTCCGCTTCCCGGATCCCCCTGAAGTCGGGTTCCCGCCGTCCGTGAACCGTCCTGACGACTACATCCGCAGATCCTCTTGCGCCGACGTGAACGCAATCCTACGGTGATGCATAGGAATGAGCTGCGAGGGAGCGATCATGAGCGGGGACGCACGGAAGACCGCCGAAGGGCTGTCCTATCTCTCCGGATTCGGCAACGAGCACAGCTCGGAGGCCGTACCGGGCACACTGCCCGAGGGCCGCAACTCGCCCCAGCGAGCACCCCTGGGCCTGTACGCGGAACAGCTCAGCGGCACGGCGTTCACCGAGCCCAGAGCCCACAATCGCCGCTCGTGGCTGTACCGGATCCACCCCTCGGCCGCCCACCCGGCGTTCACCCGCACCGACAACGGCGCGCTGCGCACCGGCCCCTTCACCGAGACCCCGCCCGACCCCAACCGGCTGCGCTGGGACCCGCTGCCCGAGCCCGCGGCCGGGACCGACTTCCTGGCGGGCCTGTGGACCCTGGGCGGCAACGGCGACGCGACCCAGCGCGCCGGCATGGCGGTGCACCTGTACCACGCCCGCTCCTCCATGGACCGCGTCTTCAGCGACGCCGACGGGGAACTGCTGATCGTCCCGGAGGACGGCGGACTGCTGCTGCACACGGAGTTCGGCATGCTGCACGCCGAGCCCGGACACGTGGCGCTGATCCCGCGCGGTGTCCGCTTCCGGGTGGAACTGCTGGACGCCTCCGCCCGGGGCTACGTCTGCGAGAACTACGGCGCTCCCTTCCGCCTCCCCGACCTGGGCCCCATCGGCGCCAACGGGCTCGCCAACGCCCGTGACTTCCGCGCGCCGACCGCCGCGTACGAGGAGGCCGAGGGGCCCGTGGAGGTGGTGAACAAGTTCTGCGGCAACCTGTGGACCGCCTCCTACGACCACTCCCCGCTCGACGTCGTCGCCTGGCACGGCAACCACGTGCCCTACGTCTACGACCTGCGCCGCTTCAATGTGATCGGCACGATCTCGTACGACCATCCCGACCCGTCGATCTTCACGGTGCTGACGTCGCCGTCGGACACCCCGGGCCTGGCGGGCGTCGACTTCGTGGTCTTCGCGCCGCGCTGGCTGGTGGGCGAGGACACCTTCCGGCCGCCGTACTTCCACCGGAACGTGATGAGCGAGTACATGGGCCTGATCGAGGGCGCCTACGACGCGAAGACGGCCGGGAAGGGGGGCTTCGTGCCGGGCGGCGGCTCGCTGCACAACATGATGTCGGCGCACGGTCCCGACCGGGAGACGTTCGACCGGGCCAGCGCCGCCGAACTGCGGCCGCAGAAGATCGACGACGGGCTGGCGTTCATGTTCGAGACCCGCTGGCCGGTGACGCTCACCCCGCACGCGGCGCGGGCGGAACACCTCCAGCGGCGCTACGACGACGTCTGGCAGGGCCTCGAACGTCACTTCCGCCCGTTGCACTGATCCTTCCCGACAGGTACGGATAGGCCCGTGACCCCCTTCGCCCCGGACTCGATCGTCCTGAACCGCAAGCTGCCGCTGTGGTACCAGGTGTCGCAGTCGCTCCGCGCCTCCATACTCGGCCGCTCACCCCGAGACCCGCTGCGCCTGCCCACCGAGGAGCAGTTGGCGGGGCACTACGGCGTGAGTGTGCTGACCATGCGGCAGGCGCTGAAGGAGCTGGAGGACGAGGGCCTCATCTCCCGTCACCGCCGGCGCGGCACGTTCATCGAGCCGGACGCCCGGCGGAGCACGCCGGTACGGCTGCTGGGCTCGGTGGACGCGATCGTGGCCCAGCAGTCCGGGATGACGACCGAACTGCTGGAGCACGGCCGGGCGCCGCTGCCGGCCGACGTCGCCGAGCACTTCCCGGACCTGGTGGAGACGGCGGCGTACCACCGGCTGCGCAGCGACGAGGCGACCGGCGAGCCGACCAACCACGCCCGCAACTACGTCCGTCCCGAGCTGGCCGACCGCATCGACCTGGCGGACCTGGTCCGCTGGCCGATGACGAAGGTGCTGCGGGACGTGGTGGGCGCGGACATCAGCCGCATCACGGACACGGTTCAGGCCCGGCTCGCCGACCCGGAGACGGCGAGACTGCTCCAGGTCCCGCTGCTGAGCCCGATCCTGCACTACACCGGCGTCACCTACGACACGGTCGGCCGGGTCCTGGACGTGGCGGTCATCCACTACCGGGGCGACCGCTTCTCCTTCACGGTGACCCTCGACGCCACCTGACCCGCCCCGCGCCGACCCGTCGTACGATGCCCAGCGTGACGCCCGACGACGCTCCGCCGCTGGCGGACCTCATGCCGTGGTCCGTCGCACCGCCGCGGCTCGGCCGGGGGTGGCCGACGGCCCCTGACCCGGCGTCCCTGAAAGCGCGCTGGGACGCCCTCCTGAAGGCCGAGGGACCCGACCGGGAGGCCCTGTTCGAGCCGACCCGCTCGCGCACCTCGCACTCGGCGGTGGGCCGGCTGCCCGGCCAGACCAGCGGCACGGAGAAGCTGGCCCGCGCCCACGGCCCCTGCCCGGAGCCGGTACGGGTGCTGCGCGCGCCCTTCGACGAGCAGTGGCTGATCCCCGACCACCGCCTGGTCGACGCGGCGCGGCCGGAGCTGTGGCGGGTGGCTGGCGCGCACCAGGTCTTCCTGGTGGAGACACCGGAGGCCCCGGGCCCCCGGCTGCTCGCCACCTCGCTCCTGCCCCTGCTGCGCCCGGGCCGGATCCGCCCGCTGTACCGCCGCCCGGACGGCACCGAACCGAACCTGGCCCCCGGCCTGCTGGAGTACCTCGGCGACCGGCTCGGCCTCTCCCCCGCCCCGGCGGACTTCCTGGCCTGGACCCTGGCGGTGGTACGCCCCGACCTCACCGTCCCCCTCACCGAGGACCCCGGCGTCTGGGCCCGGGGCGTGGAACTGGGCCGCCACGTCCTGTGGCTGACGCGCCGCGACGGCGACCGCCCCAAGCTCCCCGGCGGCCGCCGCCCCTACGTCCGCGCCCCCCTTCCCGCCCGGCCCCTGACCGTCCACTACGACCGCGACGAGGAAACCCTGCACCTCGACGAGGGCCGCGTCTCGCCGGTGCCGCCGCAGGCGTGGGACTTCGAGGCGGCCGGCGTCCGGGTCCTGGAGGCGTGGTTCACGGCCCGGACCGCCGAGGGCGAGCCGGGAACCCTGGCCGCGATCCGGCCGGCCACCTGGCAGCAGGCGTGGACGTCGGAACTGCTGGAACTGGTCACGGTGCTCACGCTGCTCGCGGAACTGGGCCCGCGGCGCGCGGAGCTGACGGTGACCGCGCCGGTCACGGCGGCGGAGCTGCGCGGGGCCGGGGTGTTCCCGGTCCCGGAGCCCGCCCGTCGTCCGGCGACGGTCCTCGACCACCACGAGGAGGGCCCCGAGGGACAGTTCGCGCTCATCTGACCCCGGGGCACACGCCCTCGTGCATGACAAAGGCGTCATGCGCGGGACATGATCCGGAACATGACGCCACTTCCCGCGCCCCTGGAGGGCATCACCGTCGTCGCCGTCGAACAGGCCGTCGCGGCCCCCTTCGCCACCCGGCAGCTCGCCGATCTCGGCGCCCGCGTGATCAAGGTGGAACGGATCGACGGCGGCGACTTCGCCCGTGGCTACGACACCGCCGCCGGCGGCCTCGCCTCGCACTTCGTGTGGTGCAACCGCGGCAAGGAGTCGATCGCCCTGGACCTGAAGGACGCACGGGGCCTCGACGTCGTACGTCGGCTGGTCGCCCGGGCCGACGTGTTCGTGCAGAACCTCGCGCAGGGCGCCGCCGCCCGGCTCGGCCTGGACGCGGCCACCCTGTGCGCGGCGCAGCCCGGGCTGATCGCCGTCGACATCTCGGGCTACGGGGCGTCCGGCCCGTACGCGGACAAGCGGGCGTACGACATGCTCGTGCAGTGCGAGGCGGGGCTGGTGTCGGTGACCGGGACACCGGAGCGGCCGGTGAAGGCGGGGATCCCGGCGGCCGACATCGCGGCCGCGATGTACGCGTTCTCCGGGGTGCTGGCGGCGCTCGTACGGCGGGGCACCACGGGGCGCGGCGGCCCGGTGGAGGTGTCGATGCTGGAGGCGCTCGCGGAGTGGATGGGGCATCCGCTGCATCATGCGATGCACGGAGGCACTCCCCCGGCGCGCACGGGACTCGCGCACGCCGTCATCGCCCCGTACGACGCCTACCCGACGGCGGACGGCGGGCGGGTACTGCTGTCGGTGCAGAACGACCGGGAGTGGCGACGGCTGGCCGAACTGGTTCTCGGGCAGCCCGGTCTGGGCACGGACCCGGCCTACGCGACGAACGCGGCCCGGGTCGCGAACCGGGACCGTACGGACGCGCACGTAACGAAGGCACTGGGCGCGCTGGACGCCGACGAGGCGGTCGCCCGGCTGGAGGACGCGGGCATCGCGTGCGCACGCCTGAGGGACCTGCACGAGGTGGCCGGGCATCCGCAGCTGGCGGCTCGGGACCGGTGGCGGGTGGTGGGGACGCCGGTCGGGCCGCTGCGGGCACTGCTGCCGCCGATCACGCTGCCGGGCGGAACGGAGGCGGGGATGGGGGACGTACCCGCGCTCGGGGAGCACACCGGGGCACTGCTGCACGCCGTGGGGATGACGGACGCGCAGATCGCAGCGCTGCGCCGGGACGGTGTGGCGGCCTGAGCGCGGGCCTCAGTTCCCGCCGAAGAGCGAACGGCGCAGCCGGCGCAGCGGCGCGAAGAGCGAGACGCGACGCACGCGCGCGACCCTGCTGGTGGTGTCGGGGTGGGTGTCACGTGCCGTCAGCTCGCGCATCAGCGAGGTCGCCTCGACCGTCTCCCGCTGCGGTATGGCGGGGCCCGCCAGTACCGAGAGGTGGCGGTCGAGACGCGAACTGGTCGCGCTGCTCCCGCAGGTGATCGCAGGGACCCTGGCCCTGCTGCGCACTGTTATCTGTTCCATGTCACTCCCCACCCGTACGAGTCCACCCGGCCCGGGCAGAGTAACCCTATCGCTCCCTTGGGGCACTCGTGTATCGCGGTCACAGGATTCACCTTCCCCGCAAGGGGGTTGACGACTACTCTCCGAATCCGAGCGATTTCAGGGCGAGTTGGACAACTGGCTGGCTGGTGGGCCGGACCGAGCCGCCGCCGGGCTCGACGGTCACAGCGAGTGACGTGGCGGATCTGTCGAGACCGGACGTGACCAAGGGCGTGTCGCCGTCGAAGAGACCGAGGGAGCGCGGCTGCGCGTCGGGACGCATGAGCCACAGCTGACGCACCCGCCCCTGCGACAGACCGCCGTATCCGCTCAAGGTGACGACCGCTCGCCCCTCCTCGGCGGACGCGACCACTCCGATACTTCGCCCCTGCGCGTCCCGGTCGGTGGTCGCACGGGCGTCCGGAGCCGCCAGAACGTGGGCGATCTCACGCGCCTGGGCACGCTCCGCGTTCAGCTGGTCCTGGGCGCGGTCGGCCTGGACGGCGAAGAGCGAGGCGACGACGAGGGCCGCGGCGGCCGTCGCCGTGGCGAACGGGACGAACAGGGGGCGCGGACGGGGCGCGCGCATCCGCGCGGGCGGCGGCTGCACGCCCCAGACATGCGGCGGCAACTGGGCCGCGTGCTCCCGTTCCACGACGGGCAGCTGAGGAGTCGTCCGTACGGCGGCCAGGACCCGTTCGCGCATCGCGGGCGGCGGCGGGGCGGCGGTGGACCAGGCGAGTTTCACGGCGTCCTCGGTCAGGGCGCGGACCTCGGCGGCGCACTGGTCGCAGCCCGCCAGGTGCCGCGCGAAGCGCGCCCGCTCGGCGGGCTCCAGCGCGTCGAGGGCGTAGGGGGCGGCGAGCGAGTGCGGGTCCTCGCGTCGGAACAGGCGGTCGAGGACGCTCATGCGACACCTCCCAGGCATTTGCGCAGCTGGGTGAGTCCGTCGCGCATCCGTGTCTTGACCGTGCCCAGCGGGAGGGACAGCCGCTCGGCGACCTCACGGTAGGTGTATCCGTCGTAGTAGGCGAGGGTGACGGACTGGCGTTGCAGTGCCGTCAGCCGGTCCAGGCAGGTGCGCACCCACTCGCGCTCCAAGCCCGCCTCGACCTCCTCGGTGACCTGGTCGAAGGCGGGGTGGTGGGCGCGGAGCGCCTCCCGCTGCTCGCGTTCCCCGGCCGCCCGGACGCTGCGCACCCGGTCGACGGCGCGGCGGTGGGCGAGGGTGAGGATCCAGGAGAGGGCGCTGCCCCGGCCGGGATCGAAGCGGGCGGCGGAGCGCCAGAGTTCGAGCAGCACCTCCTGGGACACCTCCTCCGACTGCGCCGGGTCCCGCACCACGCGTCGCACGAGCCCGAACACCGGTCCGGACACCAGTCCGTACAGTTTCTCGAATGCCTTCTGGTCGCCACCAGCCACGAGCACCAGAAGCTCGTCCGCCTCCACCCGGTCCCCCTCTCCTCGGCCGCAGCCGGCCCGTCCCGTCACACCAGGCATTCGCAACGAACGCACCTCCGGATGGGGTTACGGATCAGCGGGCCGAAAACGCGGGTCGAACAGGCAGAAAAGAAAATTCCCGAGGGACCAATCCGATCGGGGGCGTCGCGCCGTATACCCCTCCGTCAGACAAGTTGGCACTGAGGACGGACGGCATGACACCTATCTCCAAGAGCGGTACGGGACGCCGAAGCGTTGCGGCCCTCATATGTGGTGCGCTGGCCGCCGGGGGGCTCACAGCCGCCGGTGTGGCCATACTGGAACCTGGGGCGGCCTCCGCCTCCAGCCACCGCGAAGCCCCGTTGATCTCGGGGACACCGCAGTACGACAACACGGACGTGTACGCCTTCGTGAGCCCGGACAAGCCGGACACGACGACCATCGTCGCGAACTGGATCCCGTTCGAGGAGCCGGCCGGCGGACCGAACTTCTACACGTTCGCGGACGACGCCCAGTACGACATCCACATCGACAACAACGGTGACGCGCAGGGCGAGCTGCTCTTCCGCTACACCTTCAAGACCCACACCAAGAACAAGAACACGTTCCTCTACAACACGGGCGCGGTCGAGAGCCTCGACGACCCCGACCTCAACATCACGCAGACGTACGACATCGACCTGATCCGGCTGAAGAACCAGCACCAGGTGTCGAAGACGAAGATCGCGGACGACGTCCCGGTCGCGCCGTCGAACGTCGGCAAGGCGTCGATGCCGGACTACGGCAAGCTGCGCCGCCAGGCCATCCACAAGCTCGCCAGCGGCGCGCAGACGTTCGCGGGACAGGCGGACGACCCGTTCTTCCTGGACCTGCGCGTCTTCGACCTGCTGTACGGCGGGAACCTCTCCGAGGTCGGCCGGGACACCCTCAAGGGCTACAACGTCAACTCGATCGCCCTCCAGGTCCCGAACGACATGATCACCGAGTCGGCCCACCAGCCGATCGTGGGCGTCTGGTCGACGACCCAGCGCAGGACCGCGGGCGGCTACTACACGCAGGTCTCGCGGCTGGGCAACCCGCTCGTCAACGAGGTCGTCAACCCGCAGAAGGACAAGGACAAGTTCAACGCGTCCTCGCCCTGGGAGGACGGCCAGTTCCTGAAGAACGTCACCAACCCCGAGCTGCCGAAGCTCATCGAGGCGATCTACAAGATCAAGGCACCGGCCGAGCCGCGCAACGACCTGGTCGACGTCTTCCTGAAGGGCGTGAAGGGCCTCAACCAGCCGCCGCACGTGAAGCCGGCCGAGGAACTGCGCCTGAACACCTCGATCAAGCCGACCGCCAGCCCGAAGCGGCTGGGTGTGCTGGACGGTGACAACGCGGGCTTCCCGAACGGCCGTCGGCTCACCGACGACGTGATCGACGCCTCCCTCCAGGTCGTCGAGGGCGAACTGGTCGGCTCCAAGAACGACCTGGGTGACGCCGTCGACGCCAACGACCAGAAGTTCGGCCACTCCTTCCCGTACCTGGCCAACCCGACCTCGGGCTCGCGCGGCGCGCTCGCCAAGGGCACGACCAGCGGCGCGGACGTCCGCAGCCAGCTCGGCGACGCGCTCCAGCCGGCCGGTTCCGCGGGCGGCGGCGCCGACACCACGCTGATCGCCGCCTCCGCGGCCTCGGGCGCGGCCGGTGTCCTGCTGATCGGCCTGGGCCTGGCCTGGTGGCGTCGGCGCATGCAGCGGCCGTACTAGACCGCACCGCACCCCCACAGACCGGCGCGGCCCGCACATACATCCCCCACGGTGCGGGCCGCGCCGCCCCCGCACGACGCCGATCCGAGGAGAGGGCATGGCCCCGCGTACGAACGACAACGCACCACGGAGCGAGGCCGCCTCGCCCTCCGCCTCACCGGAGCCGGACGACAGGGGAACCGGCACCGCTGAGGTCACCGGCACTCCTGAGGTGACCGGCACTCCTGAGGTGACCGGCACCGCTCAAGTCACCGGCACCACCGATGTCTCCGCCGTCACCGATGTCTCCGCCGTCACCGATACCCCCACTGTCGCCGAGGTCACCGATCTCTCTGGTGCCTCCCCCGCCGACCCCCGCCTCGCCGCCGTGCGGCGCGTCGCCGCCGCCGGGCGGCGCGGGCGGCTCGGTCGGCTCGCCGGATGCGCGGCCCTGCTGGCCGTGGCGCTGACCAGCGGGGCGATCGCGGTCGGGGCCGTCAGGGACGGCCGGGAGGTCGCGGTAGCCGCGGCCCCCGCCGCCATGTCGCCCGCCCTGCTGGGCAGCGCGGACCTGGACGCGGCCATCACCGCGCTCCAGGCCCATCTGCGAAGCCAGCCGAAGGACTTCGGCGGCTGGGCGACGCTCGGACTGGCGTACGTCGAGCAGGCGCGCACCAAGGGCGACCCCTCCCGCTATCCGCAGGCCGAGCAGGCGTTGAGGCGCTCGCTCGCCCTGTCACCCGACAACGACCCGGCGCTGGCCGGCCGCGCCGCCCTCGCCGCCGCCCGGCACGACTTCGCGAACGCCCTGAAGTACGCCGACCAGGCGCTGCGGCAGAACCCCTACAGCGAACGCGCCCTGTGCTCGCGCATCGACGCCCTCGTCGAGCTCGGCCGCTACGAGGACGCGCAGAAGGCGGCCGACCTCGCCGACGCCCGGCGCCCCGGCGTCCCCGTCTTCACGCGCTACGCGTACGTGCACGAACTGCGCGGCGACGTGACCACGGCCCGCCGGGTCCTGGAACAGGCCCTGGACACCGCGACCTCCCGCGGCGACGTGGCCTACGTCTCCACCCAGCTCGCCCAACTCGCCTGGAACCAGGGTGAGTACAAGAGCGCGCTCGACCACTACGCCCGCGCCCTCGGCGCCGACGAGAACTACCTCCCCGCCCTGGAGGGCCGCGCCCGCGCCCGGTTCGCGAGCGGCGACCGGGCCGGAGCGCTCAAGGGAATGGAGGACGTCGTCTCCCGCTACCCGCTGCCCGGCCCCCTCGTCGAACTCGGCGAGCTGTACGAGGCCCGCGGCGCCGACGGCGACCGGGCCAAGGCCGGCGACCAGTACGCCCTCGTGGACGCCTGGACCGCCCTCGCCCGCGCCAACGGCGTCAACGCCGACCTCGACACCGCGCTCGCCGCCGCCGACCACGGCGACACGAAGTCCGCGTTGCGCGCCGCCCGCGCCGAGTGGGCCCGCCGGCACACCGTGCACACCGCGGACGCCCTCGCCTGGGCCCTGCACGCCGACGGCCGGGACGCGGAGGCACTCCCCTACGCCCGCCAGGCCACCGCCACCGGCTACCGCAACGCCTCCTTCCTCTACCACCGCGGCATGATCGAGCGGGCCACCGGCCACTCGAAGGACGCCCGCACCCACCTGGCCGCCGCCCTGAAGCTGAACCCCGGCTTCTCACCCCTCGGCGCCCGCGCGGCCAAGGCCGCGCTGAAGTCCCTGGAGGCGGCCCGGTGAAAGCACGTCGTCTGCTCGCCTCCGGCGCCGCCGTCCTGACGGCGGCCTGCGCGCTGGCGCTCGTCCCCGCCGCGGCCGCGAGCGCCCACCCCCTCGGCAACTTCACCGTCAACCGCTACGACGGCCTGGTCGCCGCCCCCGGCCGGCTCGCCGTCGACCACGTCGAGGACCTCGCCGAGATCCCGGCCACCCAGGCCAAGCCGGACCTCCGGCGGCTGGGCACGGCGCGGTGGGCCCGGCAGCGGTGCGAGCAGGCCGCCGAGGGCAGCGAGGTCACCGTCGACGGACGTGCCGTCGCCCTCTCCGTCGGCACCAGCCGTGCCCTGCTCCGGCCCGGCCAGGCGGGACTGGACACCCTGCGCGTCGAGTGCCGGCTGACCGCACCGTTGCCCGCGGGCGAGCCGGTCTCCCTGCGCTTCCACAGCGCGGGCGCGTCCACCGGCCCCGGCTGGCGGGAGATCACCGCGCGCGGCGACCGTACGACGCTGACCGCCACGGACGTGCCGAAGGACTCCATCTCGCACGAACTCACCACCTACCCGAAGGAGTTGCTCTCCTCCCCGGCCGACACCGCAGCGGCGTCCCTGAAGCTGCGGCCCGGCGGCCCGGCCCTCGTGGAGAACGACGGCCGTGACGCTCCCGCCGCCTCCGTACTCCCGCGCGGCGCCGACCGCTGGACCCAGGCCCTGGACGATCTGGTCGCCCGCCACGACCTCACCCTCGGCTTCGCCGCGCTGGCGCTGCTCATCGCGATCGCCCTGGGCGCGCTGCACGCGCTCGCCCCGGGCCACGGCAAGACCATCATGGCCGCGACGGCGGCGGCACGCGGCGGGAAGGCCCGCCTCAAGGACGTCCTGCCGCTGGCCGCGTCGGTGACCGTCACCCACACCCTGGGCGTGGTCGCCCTGGGCCTGCTGGTGACGGCCGGTTCGGCCGCGGCGCCCTCGGTGATCGCCTGGCTGGGCCTGGCGAGCGGTGCGCTGGTGCTGCTCGCGGGCGTCAGTCTCGTACGACGGGCATGGCGGAGCCGAAGCCACGGACACGGACACGGACACGGGCACAGCCACCCGCACACTCCGGTGACCGAGGAGGCCACGGAGCGTCCGCTCGCCCTCGTCGGCGCCCACGCCCAGGCCACCTCGACAGCCACCGCACCGTCGGACGCCCACCCGCACCGCCACGACCACGGGCACGGTCACGACCACGGGCATGACCACGGGCACGATCACAGCCACGAGAACGAGCACGGGCACAGTCACAGCCACGGGCTCGAACACACCCACAACGGCTTCACCCACACCCACCCCACCGCCCCCACCCTGCGCGGCACGATCCTCCTCGGCTTCGCCGGTGGGCTCGTGCCCAGTCCGTCGGCCGTCGTCGTGCTCGTGGGCGCCGCCGCGCTGGGCCAGGCCTGGTTCGGGCTGCTGCTCGTCGTCGCGTACGGCGTCGGACTCGCGCTCACGCTCACCGCGGCCGGGTTCGCCGTCGTCCGGCTGGGTAGCGGTATGACCCGGGTACTCGACCGAGGTCCCCGCTGGACGGCCCACCCGTTCGTCACCGCCGCACGCCGCACCACACCGCTGTGGTCGGCCCTGGTCGTGGTGGCCCTCGGGACCGGGCTGGTGCTCAAGGGGGCGGCATCCGTACTCGGCTGAGCTACTTTTGTGGAGGTATTCGCCTGGATGCGGAGGGGGCCACCGGTGTCCGAAGAACCGGGCAGTGAACGGTTGATCGCGGGTCGCTACCGGCTGCTGTCGCCACTCGGCGAGGGCGGCATGGGGACCGTGTGGCGGGCCCGTGACGAGGTGCTGCACCGCGAGGTCGCCGTCAAGGAGGTGCGCGCGCCGGCCGGTCTGCCGCGGTCCGAGGTCGAGCGGATGTACGCCCGGCTGGAGCGCGAGGCGTGGGCGGCCGCCCGGGTCTCCCACCGCAACGTGGTGACGGTGTACGACGTGGCCATGCAGGACGGCCGGCCCTGGATCGTGATGGAGCTGGTGCGCGGCGTCTCGCTCGCCGAACTCCTGGACGCCGAGGGCCCGATCACCCCGCAGCGCGCCGCGCAGATCGGCGCCGAGGTGCTGGCCGCGCTGCGCGCCGCGCAGGAGGCGGGGGTGCTGCACCGGGACGTGAAGCCGGCCAACGTCCTGCTGTCGAACGACGGCCGGGTGGTGCTCACCGACTTCGGTATCGCCATGGTCGAGGGCAGCTCCGCGCTGACCATGACCGGCGAGGTCATCGGCTCGCCCGAGTTCCTGCCGCCGGAACGGGCGCTCGGGCGCACCCCGGGACCGGAGTCGGACCTGTGGTCGCTCGGCGTGCTGCTGTACGCGGCGGTCGAGGGCAACTCCCCTTTCCGCCAGGCCACTCCGCTGAACACACTGCGCGCGATCGTCGAGGACGAACTGCCGCCGCCGTACCGGGCCGGGCCGCTGGCCCCCGTCATCGAGGGGCTGCTGCGCAAGGACCCGGCCGAGCGGCTGTCCGCCGGGCAGGCCGAGCGGGATCTACGGCTGATCGGCGCGGGGGGCGACCCGCGCGCGGACACCGTACGGTCGCCGTCGTACCCACCGACGGTCGCCGGCCCTCCGCAGGGGTCGCGCCAGGAACCGCCGCCGCCACCGTGGCCCGGCCCGGCGACCACGCCGGAGCCCGTCTCCGGCGCGACGGCCACCGCGGTCCGGCCGGCCGGCAACCGCCGTGCCGCCGTGGTGCTGATCGCCGGGCTGGCCGCTCTCGCGCTGGCCATCGCCGGACTGACGTACGCGCTGCTGAACGGCGACGACGACAAGGGGAACAAAGGGGGCGGCAGCGTCACCACCGAGAGCGGCGGCGGGATCTCGCCCTCCGCGAGCGAGCGGAGCTCCCCGGACGGCACACCGTCCTCGTCGGCCCACAGCGGCAGTCCCACGACGCACGCCCCGGCGCAGACGGTCGACGTCACGCTCACGGGCGCGCACACGCACTACGAGGGCGGTTGTCCGCCGCCGGACGCGGACGCGCCCGCGTTCACGGCGACGATCAGTGTGGGCAGGCTGCCGGCCGAGGTCACGTACCGCTGGGTGTCGAAGAACGGCCAGGTCTCGGACCCGGGCTGGAAGACGCTGTCGTTCGCCGCGGGCGGCGGGCGGTCCCGGCAGGACAAGGTGATCGTGACGACGTACTCGCAGACCGGCACGTTCACGAACGAGATCGGTGTGGAGGTGCGCGATCCGGTGCACGTGACGTCCGACGCGGTGCCGTTCTCGGTGACGTGCGTGAAGGAGACCCCGTCGGGCGAGGTCTCCCCCTCTCTCAGCGCGACTCCGTGAGAGTTCAGGCCGCGTTCGTCAGGACCGGCAGGTAGCCGCCCGAGTGCCCGGCCGCGGTCGGGTGGTAGGACACACCGATGTCCAGCCAGTTGAGGCTGTGCAGCCAGGAACTGCCGGAGCAGATCTCGTGGCCGGTGAACGTCGAGCGGACGTCGCCGAACGTGAAGCCGTGGGCGGCGGCGCGTCGCGCGACGGCCGCGTCGAGATAGTCGGCCGCGCCGTTGATCGCGGCGCGCTTGGTGTCGGAGAGGCCGATGCAGGTGGCGCCGATCTTGTAGAAGCGGGGGTAGCCGATCACGACCACGTGGGCGTTGGGGGCGTTCGCGCTGATCGCGTTGTAGACGGTGTCGAGTTTGCCGGGCAGCGTCGAGTCGACGTAGGCCTTGGCGGTGTTGATGCGGGAGACGCAGCCGCTGTCCGAGGAGAGCACACAGGTCGTCATGACGTCGGCGAAACCGGCGTCGTTGCCGCCGATGGTGATCGAGACGAGGCCGGTGGAGGCGTTGAGCCCGCCGAGCTGACTCGCCAGAACATCATCCGTTCGGGCACCCGAGCAGGCGGCGAAGGTGAACGACGACGGGGCGTGAGCGGCGTTCCAGAGGTAGGGGTACGCCTTCGTGCTGCGGTCGCAGTCGCCGCTGGAGCTGATGTAACTGCCGGCGCCGACCCCGGAGGAATAGGAGTCGCCGAGGGCCACGTAGCCGGTGGCGGCGGCGTTGTCGGACGCCTGCGCCATACCTGTCCCGGTGAGGGCGATACCGCCGGCGAGGAGGAGTGAGCTGACGAATGCCGTGATTCGGGAACGTCTCATGGAACCTCCCTTTAGCAGGATCTCTGCTTCAACTTTCGTAGCAACTACGCGTGTTGACAGGAAGTGTCCATGCCAAGATTTCTGGGCCCCGGGGACACCCGGCACCCCGGGCGTACCGGCCTCCCCGTCCCGGACGGCATCCGCGGCGCCCGAGTTGCGCACCTTGACGGCCCCCTTGGGGCTGCGCGACATTGAAGCCCGGCATCCGGCACTTCGGGGGGCAAAGTCGCCCATGCAGAACATAGGTATCCAGACAGCTTCGACAGCTTCGACGGAGGGCACCGAACAGTCACGGCCAGGACCGGGGAGGGACCTGTCGCCGCTGCTCGCGGGCGCCGCCACGGCAGTCGGGGCGATCGGCGCGCTGCTCGCGCTCACCGGCTCCGACTCGGCCCTGCGCGGCCCGTTCGCCCTGTTCTTCCTGCTCGTGGCCCCGGCGTCCGCCATCGCGGCCGCCCTGCGGGGGCTGGACCCATTCGGTCGCGTGCTCGCCTCGGTCGCGGGCGCGATCGCTCTGGACATGCTGGTGGCCCAGGGCATGCTCGCGGTGCACCGCTGGTCGGTGGCCGGCGGGATCACGGCGGTCACCGTGTTCAGCGCCCTGACTCTCCTGCTGGTTCCGGTGCGGCGACGGTTCGGCCGTACGGCGAGAAGACAGGGTTCCTGACGTGGACATCAGCGTGTACCGCCCGGGCGAGCTGAGCGCCGCCCACCGGGCGGCGTGGACGGCGATGCAGTCCAAGGCCCATCTGCACGACACTCCCGCTCTCGCGAATCCGTTCCTGTCGCCCGAGTTCACGCTCGCGACGGGCCGGGTCAGACGCGGCGTGCGGATCGCGGTCGTCCTGGAGGACGGGGAGCCGGCCGCGTACTTCCCCTTCCAGAGATCGGCCGCCGGTGTCGGCAGAGCCGTCGGCCTCGGCGTCTCCGACGCCCAGGGTCTGGTGCACCGGCCCGGGTTCGGCTGGGACGCCCGCGACCTGTTACGCGCCTGCGGGCTGGCGTTGTGGGAGTTCGACCATCTGGTGGAAGGCCAGCGGCCGTTCGAGGCGGGAGCCTCCGGCACCTTCCCGTCCCCGGTCATGGACGTCGACCAGGGCTACGAGACCTATCTGGACGGGCTGCGCGCCCGGTCGCCGAAGTTCGCCCGCACCACGCTCGCCAAGGACCGCAGGCTCGGCCGGGACGCCAAGGACGTGCGGTACGTCCATGACGAGCGCGATCCGGCCGCGCTGCACGCCCTGATGGCGTGGAAGTCCGCGCAGTACCGGCGCACCGGGCGCAGCGACCGCTTCGCGCACGAGTGGATCAGCCGGCTCGTGCGGCAGCTGTTCCACAGCCGCTCCGAGTCGTTCGCCGGCATCCTGTCGGTGCTGTACGCGGACGGCAGGCCGGTCGCCGCGCACTTCGGACTGCGCACCGAACGCGTACTGGCCTGCTGGTTCCCGGCGTACGACCCGGCGTACGCGAAGTACTCCCCGGGCCTGATCCTGCATCTGCGCATGGCCGAGGCGGCCGCCGCCGACGGCATCGCGTACCTCGATCTGGGACGGGGCCAGAAGGGATACAAGGACTCCCTCAAGACCCGCGAACTCAGCGTGTCCGAAGGGTGGGTGACACGTCGTCACCCGGTGGCGGTCGGACACCGGGCACGCCGTGCCCCGGTCCGGGCGCTGCGCAACGCGGTACTGGCCCGTCCGGAACTGTTCGAACCGGCGGACCGCCTGCTCAAACGGGTGGGTCATTTCCGTTCGAGTAGGTGAGCAACACCGCACAAAGTTGTGTAACGGCCAAACCAACAAAAAGGTGAGACTCGTTCCAGCTCTTGCCATACAGGTTCAATCGTCAATACCGTCGTACATCTCACTCGCATCGGTCCGTCGGCACACGGCTCAGGGGAGGGACCACAGGGCCACGGCGTACCGGCGCGGGGCGCGGTAGGGGGGTGCCGTGCTCGGTGGGCGCACTTGTCGCCGAGTCGTGCCGCGCGACCGGCCGTCGTCATCCGGCGGGCCGGCCAGCTTTGCCAGCTCATCCGCGTGCACGGAGAGCCATTTCGCCGTGCCGTGGAGGAGAAACCCCCCTTTCGAACCGGACACATAGCCGGGCCGCCCAGGGGCGGGCGGTCCACCGGACGAGAGGGACCAGAATCATGAGCTCAGTTCTGCGCCCGGCCACTTCGGGCCAGGATCCGACGACGGCCGGTCACTACCGGCCGATCTCCACTCATTTGGCCATCGCTCCACCGGTGAGCGTGGTGATACCCGCCATGAACGAGGCGGAGAACCTTCCGTACGTCTTCAAGACCCTTCCGGACTGGATCCACGAAGTGGTCCTGGTGGACGGCAACTCCACCGACGCCACCGTCGAGGTCGCCCGCGATCTGTGGCCCGGCGTCCGGGTCGTCGCACAGGACGGCAAGGGCAAGGGGGATGCCCTGATCACCGGGTTCGAGGCGTGCACCGGCGACATCATCGTGATGGTCGACGCGGACGGCTCGGCCGACGGCAACGAGATCGTGTCGTACGTCTCCGCCCTCGTCTCGGGCGCGGACTTCGCCAAGGGTTCCCGCTTCGCCAACGGCGGCGGCACCGACGACATGACCTTCATCCGCAAGCTCGGCAACTGGGCGCTGTGCACGGTCGTCAACCGCAAGTTCGGCGCCCGCTACACCGACCTGTGCTACGGGTACAACGCGTTCTGGCGGCACTGCCTGGACAAGATCGACCTCGACTGCACCGGCTTCGAGGTCGAGACGCTGATGAACATCCGGGTGGTCAAGGCCGGGCTGAAGGTGCAGGAGATCCCGAGCCACGAGTACCTCCGCATCCACGGCGCGAGCAATCTGCGGGCCGTGCGGGACGGGTTACGGGTGCTCAAGGTGATCCTCGGCGAGCGCTCGAACCGGCGTGAACTGCGCCGCCAGGCGCACCACTCCCCCATGCTCGACTCGGGCCGGGGAGAGGTGTCTTGAGCGGTCCCGACATCTCCGTCGTGATCTGCGTGTACACGGAGGACCGCTGGGAGGACATCCTCGCGGCGGTCGCCTCCGTGCGCGCGCAGTCCCGTCCGGCCCTTCAGACGCTGCTGGTCGTCGACCACAACGCGGCGCTCCTGGACCGCCTGACCAAGGAGTACAAGGAAGCTGACCAGGTGCTGGTCCTCGCCAACGCCGGTCCCCGCGGACTGTCCGCGGGCCGCAACACCGGCATCGCCGCCTCACGCGGCGAGGTCGTCGCCTTCCTCGACGACGACGCCGTGGCCGAGCGGGACTGGCTGCGCCGTTTCGCCGAGGGGTACGCCGACCCGCGCGTGATGGCGGTCGGCGGCCGCACGGTGCCGATCTGGGCCTCGGGGCGCAGGCCCGCCTGGTTCCCGGAGGAGTTCGACTGGGTGGTGGGCTGCACGTACCGGGGCCTGCCCCCGGGCCGGGTCCGGGTGCGCAACGTCCTGGGCGGCAACGCCTCGTTCCGTCGTACGGCGTTCGACGCGGCGGGCGGATTCGCCACCGGCATCGGCCGGGACGGCGACCGCCGCCCGCTGGGCTGCGAGGAGACGGAACTGTGCATCCGGCTCACCCGGGCCAGACCCGACGCGGTGCTGCTCATCGACGACCGCGCCGTGATCCACCACCGGGTGCCCGAGGCGCGCGAGCACTTCGGGTACTTCCGCACGCGCGCCTACGCGGAGGGTCTGTCCAAGGCGCTGGTGGCCCGCAGCGTCGGCGCCGGCAAGGGTCTTGAGTCCGAACGCCGGTACGCCACCCGCGTGTTGCCGACGGGTGTGGCCCGCGGTCTGCGCGACGCGCTGCTGGGCCGGCCGGGCGGCGCGGGCCGGGCCGGGGCGATCGTCGCGGGCGTACTCACGGCGGCCGGCGGGTATGTCGTGGGCCGTGCCCGGACACGCGGGGGCGGGGCCACCTTCTCGGTGGTACGGATCGAGGCGCCCCAGGACGGCCGGGCGAGCCGGCGGAGCACGGAGGAAGCACATGACTGAGCCCACCGTGCCGATCCTCATGTACCACGCGGTCGCGGCCGACCCCAACGACGCCACCCGGACCCTGTCGGTCGCCCCCGAGGCGTTCGCCGAACAGATGGCCCTGGTCGGCGATCTGGGCCTGACCCCGCTCACCACGGCCGACCTGGCGGCCCGCTGGCGGTCGGGCCGGCCGCTGCCCGCGCGCCCGGTCCTGATCACCTTCGACGACGGCTACGAGGGCGTGCACCGGCACGCCCTGCCGGTCCTCGTCAAACACGGTTTCGCGGGCACGCTGTTCGTGTCGACCGGGTGGATCCGGGGCGCGTACGACACCGGCGGCGGCCTGGACACCATGCTCGACTGGGACCAGGTGCGCGATCTCGCGGCGGGGGAGGTCGAGATCGGCGGCCACAGCCACAGCCATCCGCAGCTCGACCAGCTCGACGACGGTCCGCTGCGGCACGAGCTGACCCGCTGCCGGGACATCGTCGCCGACGAACTGGGGTCCCCGCCGGTGTCGTTCGCCTATCCCTACGGCTACTCCAGCCGCCGGGTGCGGCAGGCGGTGCGCGCGCACGGCTTCGCCCAGGCGCTCGCCGTCGGCAACGCTCTCGCCCGCCGCCGCCAGGGACCGTACGCCCTGCGACGCGTCACCGTGCGCCGGAGCACCGGGATCGAGGAGTTCGAGCGGCTCGTCCAGGGCCGCTCGATCACCCGGGACTTCGCCAGGGACCGTGCCCTGACCAAGGGGTACGCGATGGTCCGCAGAGCCCGACAGATCCGTCGGAAGGCCGGCCGTTCCCGTGTCTGACACGACGACCACAGCGCAGGACGCTTCGACCGTGACCGAGGCACCCGAGCGGACGCCGCGCCGGCTGCGCCTGCCCGGCCTGGGCCGGTCCGCCGGCGGCGGCAACCAACTGTTCCGCAACGCCTACGCCCTGATGCTCAACACCGGCATCTCCGCGGTGCTCGGCCTCGGCTTCTGGCTGGCCGCCGCCCGGTACTACTCCGAGTCGGCGGTCGGCCAGGGATCGGCCGCGATCGCCGCGATGAAGCTGCTCGCGGGTCTGACCGCGGTGACCCTGACGGGCGCGCTGGCCCGCTTCATACCGGTCGCCGGACGGGCCACCGGTCGCCTCATCTTCCGTACGTACGCGGGAAGTTCGGCGATCGTGGCGGTGGCCGCGGGCGTCTTCCTGCTGACCCTGGGCGTGTGGGGGCCGTCGTACCGGTTCCTGCACGGGCCGGTCAGCGGGCTCGGCTTCGTCGTGGCGGTCGTCGCCTGGAACCTGCTCACGCTCCAGGACGGGGTGCTGACGGGACTGCGCAGGGCGCTGTGGGTGCCGGTCGGCAACACCGTGTTCTCGGCCGTCAAGCTGGGGCTGCTGGTCGCGTTCGCGGTGGCGATCCCCGCCACGGGCGTCTTCGTGTCCTGGGTCGCCGCGATCGCCACCTCCGTGGTGCCGCTGGGCTGGCTGGTGTTCCGCCGGCTGGTGCCGCGGCACGTCAAGGCGACCGAGGACCAGGCGAAGCCGCCGACCCTGAAGGAGATCGGACGGTTCCTGGCCGGGGACTACACCGGTTCGCTGTTCTCCCTCGCCGTGGTCTACCTCGTCCCGGTGATCATCGCCTCGCAGGTCAGCTCCGAGGACAACGCGTACTTCTACATCACCACGACCATAGGCGGCACGGTCAACCTGCTCGCCATCAACATGGGCGCCTCGCTGACCGTCGAGGGCTCGCACGACCCGGCCCGGCTGGCCGCCAACACCCGGGCCGCGCTGAAGCGGATGTCCCGGATCATGCTGCCGGTCTGCGGGGTGCTGTTCGTCGGCGCGCCCTGGATCCTGGGCGTCTTCGGCTCGGGCTACGCGGACGCGGCCACGCCGCTGCTGCGCTGGTTCGCCGTCGGCGCGGTACTGCGGGTCGTGATGGAGACGTACTTCGCGGTCCTGCGCGCCCAGAGCCGCACCGGCGGACTCGCCTGGCTGCAAGGCCTGCTGTGCGTACTGGTGCTCGGCCTGACGCTGCTGCTCCTGCCGCGCATGGGCCTGGTCGGCGCGGGCGTCGCCGAGATCTCCAGCCTCGCGGTGATCGTGACGCTCGCCGCGCCGCGGCTGTACCGGACGGTCAGGGCCGTGCCGGCCGCGGCCGCCGAGACCGCGGCCCCCGACGGCGACCTCGCCGACCTGGGGGCGCGTGAGGTCCCCGCCCCGGGCGCCGCGCCCCGCAGGCGGGGGCCCGCCTGGGCGCTGGACTCCGACACCCTCGCCCTCGGCATCCACGTCGACTTCGACCACCAGGAACGCCGGCCGGACGTCCGGCCCGGTCCTGGCACCCCGCCCACCGGCACCCCCGTCGTCGACGCCGACCCGCGCCCGGCCCGGGAGCCGGAGCGGCAGCCGGGGTCGGAGGCGTCGCTCGGCCCGGCCGACGCCGCGCGCCGCGACGAGGCGGAGGTCGACGCCCCCTTCGGGGCCGAGTTCGGCACCGGCCTCGGCGCACGGGACCGGGAACTCGACACGGCCCGGGAGCGGGACGGAGAGGCGCGGGAGTCCCTCGTACGGCAGGACCCGTCCGGGGACGATCCCGTACGGGAGGATCCGCCCGCGTCCGAGGAACCGCCCGTACGCGGGCCCGTCGGGCCGACGTCCTGGCGCGAGCGGCTGCTGCCGACCCGCCCCGGTCTGGTCCTCGGCTGTCTGCTGATCGCCGCGCTGCTGCTGTACTGGGTGCCCGCGCTGCGTCTCGGCGAGGCCGACCTCGACGGGATGGGCGGGCTCGGGCTGGTCTCGGTGCTGCCGCTGCCGACGCTGGTCGGCGCCGCGCTGCTGATCGCGGTCTTCGCCTCGCTGCTCTGGCTGGGCCGCGAGCACAAGGGACTGCTGCTGGTCACGCTGCTGGCGACGGTCGTCTCGCTGCACGCGCTGCCCGCCGTCATCGAGGCCGAGCCGAGGTTCGCGACCGCCTGGCAGCACCTCGGTTTCCTCGACTACATCGACCGGACCGGTTCGGCCGTGCCCGACCTGGACGCGCGCTGGAGCTGGCCCGGCTTCTTCGCGGCGGCCACGTTCGTGCTCAAGGCCTGCGGGGTCACCGACTTCACCGAACTGATCCGCTGGTGGCCCCTGGCCGTCCAGCTCCTCTACCTGGCCCCGATGTTCCTGCTGGTGCGCTCGATACGGGCGAGCTGGCGGGCGAAGTGGACCGGCATCTGGATCTTCGTGCTCAGCGGCTGGGTCGGCCAGGACTACTTCTCCCCGCAGGGCTTCACCTACCTCCTCTACCTGGCCTTCGTGGCGATCCTGCTGGTCTGGTTCCGCGCCCCGCGCGTGCTCTGGACGAAGCGGCGGCCCGGCGAGGCGGAGGTCGAGCCGACGAACCGGCGTCAGCGGGCCGTGCTCCTGGGGGTGCTGGTCGGCCTGTTCGCGGCCACCGTCCCGGCTCACCAGCTCACCCCCTTCGTGATGCTGGGCGTGCTGGCGGTCCTGGTCGTCCTCGGCCGCTGCGAACTGCGCGGACTGCCGCTGCTGTTCGCCGTGATCGTGGCGAGCTGGGTCGGCTTCATGGCGGAGCCGTACTGGTCCGGCCACTTCGACGACCTGTTCGGCGGGGTCGGCGGCGTCGGCAGCAACGTCAGCACGTCCGTCTCCGGCCGTATCCAGGGCGGCAGTTCGACCCACAAACTGGTGCTCTACACCAGGGTGCTGCTGGCCGGCGGGCTGATGGCGTTCGCCTGCTGGGGCTGGTGGCGGCGGCGCGAGCACAGGTACCGCGAGGTGTCGCTGCTCGTCCTCACCTTCGTCCCGTTCCTGGGCTTCGGCATGCAGTCGTACGGCGGCGAGATGGCGCTGCGCGTCTTCATGTTCGCCCTGCCGGGCGCCGCCCTGCTCGCGGCCCTCGCACTGTTCCCGCGTACCGGGATCACCGCCGAGGAGCGCGACAGGGACCGGGTGAGCCTCGCCCCGCTGGCCGCGCTCATGGCGGGCCTGGTCCTCATGGGCGGCTTCCTGGTGGCCCGTTGGGGCAACGAGCCGTTCGAGCGGATCCGGCCCGGCGAGGTCACCGCCATGGAGTACGTCTACGCCCATGACGATCCGACCGTACGGCTGCTGTGGCTGAGCGATGACACCGTGAACAACGTGACCCCGGCGATGCCGTGGGGCGCGCGGGACATGGAGAAGGTGCAGTACGTGCCGACCCTGGCGCCCAGTGACCCGGTCCTGGTGTCGGGCCTGGTCAAGGCGCTGAAGGACGCGGGCCCCCAGTCGTATCTGATGGTCAACCGCAGCCAGGTGGTCTACCTCGAACTGGACGTGGGCTACTCGGCGACCTGGGAACCCCGGCTGCTGGAGAACCTGGACCGGCGGCCGGAGCTGACGAAGGTCCTCGTCAACGACGACGTGACCCTGTACGCGCTGCGCGAGCGGCCCACGGGCGCGGTGCCCAAGGCCGAACCGGGTCCGATCGGCCCGCAGATCACCTGGACGCCCTGGTCGGTGGTCGGCGCGCTGGCTGCCCTCGCGCTGATCGTGCTGCTGAGCGCGCGCGAGGTGGCCAGGGTCGCGATGCGGCCCAGCGTGCGGCAGCAACGCTGGTTGCAGAGCGGATTCTGGTTCGCGCTGCCGCTGCTGGCGGTGCTGTTCGCCGCGCTGGTGCAACGGTTCCTGACGATGAAGTGAGCGGCGAACGGGGTGCGGCGGCTCAGCGGTCGAGCCACTTCACCTCGTACGCCCGCATCGCGAACCGTCTGCCGTCGACCCGCGCGCTGATCGGCCGGTCGAGGGTGTTGACCACCAGGACGGCCCGGTCGGTGGCGAGGACCCGGACGTTGGACACGTCGTCCGGGGCGACGGGCACCGTCGCGTACCTCGTGCCGGGCCCGAAGGCCGCGCCGAACCGCGAGATCAGGTCGTACATGGGCATCTTCCCGCCGCCGCCCGACGTCTGCGTCGGCCGCCACAGGCAGCCCGGGCAGGCGGTGCCCTTCTCCTTCTCCGGATTCCAGTAGAAGCCGGAGGAGGCGCCGCCCTTGGCCATCGCGATCATTCCGGCGGCCTGCACGGCGACCCGGCGGGTCTCGGACCAGCCCTTGCGCTCGTCGTTGCCGTCCGCGGGCTCGACGTAGTACTCCGCCCACCACAGCGGCAGGTCACCGGTCTGCCGCCGTACCCACTGGCCGACGGCGGTCAGCTTCTCGGTGGCGCCGAACTCGTCGGGCAGCAGTTCGTCGTCCTTGGTGTAGCTGGAGCCGTCGACGACGACGAAGTCCGCGCCGGCCTTGTGCTCGTTCCAGTAGCCGAAGGCGTCCAGGACACGCTGGTCCATGGCGCCCCACGGCCCCTTGAAGGTCGTCGAGGCCTCTTCCGCGCGCGGGTCCACACTGTCCATCACCAGGTACGGGCCGCCGACCATGATGTCCTTGTCGACCTTCTTCAGGGCCTGGTGGACGAGGTTGTACATGCGGGTGTACCCCTCGTAGTCCCAGCGGCCCTCGGCGTCGTTCCAGAAGCCCTTGAACTCGTTCCAGACGATGAAGTGACGTACGTCGGGGTAGCGCTTGGCGACGGTCGCGGCGAGCGCGGCGAAGTCGGCGTAGTGCTTCGGCCGGGGGGCCGTCTCCAGGGCGGACTGGCTCCAGTCGGTGCTGTCGGCGCCGGCCTTGCCGCCCTTCATCCAGTCCGGTGAGCAGCACAGGGTGATGACCGGGGTGCCGCCCGACGCGCGGACGAAGTCGACCCGCCGGTCCAGCGCCGCGAAGTCGTAACGCCCCTTGACCGGCTCCGGGTTGTCGGCGCCCCAGCCCATGATGGCCTGGTTCTGCGGCAGGCCCCCGTCCTTGGACAGCAGCCCCTCGACCCGCCGGGTGGCGGCGGCGCCGCCCTGGTCGGCGCTGAACTGGGTGTGCGTGAAGCCCCAGCCCACGTCGGGTTCCGCCGCGCCCGTCGGGCCGACGGGGGTGCCGTGCACCTTGTCGCCGTCGGGCGTGGTGCCCACGGTGCTGCCACCGCCCCCGGGCAGCGTGTTGATCAGGGTCACGATCAGAGCGAGTGCGGCCACGCCCACGCCGAGCAGCGCGGTGAGCCGCCACCGCAGTGCCCCCGAATTCCACCCATGACGTCCCATCAAGGGCAACAGTAACGGCGCGTACGGCCGTTCGGGCAGGTGTCGTGAACGCACAGCCTCGTAACAGGAGGAGAACGCGGAAACGGAGGGGGCGGGACCGGCGAGGCGCGCGGAGGGGACGCGCCGGAAGTGGGGGAACAGCGATACACCGGAAGTGGGGAACACGGCCGACACTTCGCGCGCACCGCGGAAACCGGGTGCACCGGGCGCCCTCGTGACAGATCATGGCGACATGTCCGCGAACCCGCACGACGCGCTGCCGATCCGGCTCAACGTCGACGACTCCGACTCCCCGTCCGATGTCGTCGACGCGCTGTTCCTCGGCCGCTTCGCGACGGGCGAGCAGCCGTTCTCGCACGCGTCGAACATCGACCGCGTACGGTCCGGGGCGTCCCTGCTGCCGCCGGACGCCCGGGTGCTGCGCATCGCCCGCGACGACGACCGCAGCGCGACCCTGGCCGAGGGCGACGGCTGGACGCTCCTCGTCTCCCGCTGGAGCCGGGGCGCCGACGTCACGGTCACGGCGACCAGCGCCGAGCTCGCGGCGAAGGTCCTTGACCAGGCGACGGACGGCGCGACGGACGAGCCGGAACCCCAGCCGGAGAACGTCACGATGGGCTTCTGGTACGTGTCCCCCAGACGCGGACCGCACCGCACCACCCGGCAGATCTCGGCGGGCACGTGGGACGAGGTGCGGACCAACTACACGGCGCCGGTGGCCGACGCGATGGACCGCCTGATGAAGACGACCCCCGAGAACATCGCCGGCCGGCTGCTCCTGCTGCACGGGCCGCCCGGCACCGGCAAGACCTCGGCGCTGCGCACGCTGGCCCGTTCCTGGCGGGACTGGTGTCAGGTGGACTGCGTCCTGGACCCGGAGCGGCTCTTCAGCGACGTCGGCTATCTGATGGACATCGCGATCGGCGAGGAGGACTCGGCGGGCAAGGGCCGCTGGCGGCTGCTGCTCCTGGAGGACTGCGACGAACTGATCCGCGGCGAGGCCAAGCACACGGCCGGTCAGGCCCTGTCCCGGCTGCTGAACCTGACCGACGGCCTGCTCGGCCAGGGCCGCAACGTCCTGGTCGGCGTCACGACCAACGAGGACCTGGAGCGTCTGCACCCGGCCGTCGTCCGTCCCGGCCGCTGCCTGGCCCGCATCGAGGTCGGCAGGCTGACCCGCGCGGAGGCGGTGGACTGGCTGGGCGCGGAGGAAGGGGTCGGCCGGGAGGGGGCGACGCTGGCGGAGCTGTACGCGCTGCGCCGGGGGACGTCACCGGCGTCGGTGCCGGAGCCGCGGGGCGGGGCGGACGAGGGAGGGCTCTACCTCTAGCGGCCGTCGCGGACGCGGGGGTGTTCGCCCGGGCAGCGCGCGCGGCGGGGCTCACCCCGACGCGCACCCCACGGGACTCGCGGCAGAGCACCCACGGCTCAGCGAACCGCCGAGCCGTGACCCACGGATCCGGCGCCCCGCCGTGCCACCGCGCGGCTGTGCCGGCGAGCCACTGACCCGCCGAGCCGCTGGTCGTCATGCGTCGTAGGCCGCCCGCAGGGCGTCCCGGACCGCCGCCAGCGCGTCCGCCTCCGTGAGCCCGAGGCGCCGGGCCCGCTCCACGTACGTCTGCGCGGCAGCCGCCAGCTCCCGTTCCGCGGCCGCCCCGGCGGCCGCGACATACGTGCCGTTGCGCCCCCGCGTCTCGATCACGCCGTCCGCCTCCAGCGCCCGGTACGCCTTGGCCACCGTGTTCACCGCGAGGCCCAGCGACTCGGCCAGCCCGCGCACGGTCGGCAGCCGGTAGCCCACCGGCAGCACCCCCGACCGCGCCTGCGTGGAGATCTGCGTCCGTACCTGCTCGTACGGCGGAGCGCCGTCATCGATGTCGATCTTCAAGGTCACGGGACGATTGTCCCGCACCCGCCGCCGCCGCGCCCGAAAATGAGAGGCGTCCCGGCGGCGGCCCCCCGTAGCGTGCGGCGGCATGACTGTGATCGTGCGCGAGCTGCGTCCCGATGTCCGCCCGGATCTCGAGGCCTTCGCCCATGTCCGCCACCTGGCCCTTCCGTTCGTGCTGTGGACCCCGGACGCCGTCCGCCACCGACTCCTGCACACCCACCCGGACGCCCACTACCGCTGTCTCGTCGCCGAGCAGGACGGCGAGGTGATCGGCACGGCCCAGCTCGGCCTGGCGCAGGAGAGCCCGGAGCCGGGCCAGGGCTACCTCAACGTCTATGTACGCCCGGGCCGGATGCGCCGCGGCGCGGGCGGGCTCCTCGTCCGCACCGCCGAGGAGTACCTGGCGGGCCGGGGAGCGACCCGGCTGTTCGCCTGGGTCCTCGACGAACCGGCCCACCGCGCCTTCGCCGAGCGGCACGGCTACCGCCCCGGCCGCGGCGCGCACTTCCTCCGCCTGGATCTGGCGAACGGCGTGCTGCCGCCGCTCCAGGACCCGCCGCCCGGCGTCGAACTGCGCACGGCCGCCGACTTCGCGGACGACCCGCGTCCCCTGTTCGACCTGGACGCGGAGACGGCCTCGGACGAACCGAGCGACATCGGCACCGAGTTCACGGACTACGCGGCCTGGGTCGAGGAGAACTGGGAACACCCGCTCCTCGACCGCGACCTGACCAGCGTCGTGGTCGTCGACGGCCGCCCCGCCGCGTTCAGCGTGGCCCACACCGACGGAGCCGGCCGCTATTCCACCGCCATGACCGGCACCGCCCGCGCGTTCCGTGGCCGGGGCCTCGCCAAGCTCGCCAAGAACGCCTCCCTGCACCGCGCCCGCGCGGCCGGCTGCACCGAGGCGTTCACCGGCAACGACGACGCGAACGGCCCGATGCTCGCCGTCAACAAGTGGTTCGGTTACGAGATCTGCGCGTCGGAGGTGCGGTATGTCCGCGAACTCGGCTGACCCGGGCCGCCCGGTCGACGTCGTCCTGGTCAAGGCGGGCCGGACGAAGATCCGTTACCCCGCGGAGCTGCTCCGGGACGACGGCACCCGGATCGTCGTGCGCGCGCCCTTCGCGGGCGGGACCGTCCGCGACTTCGGCTTCGTGCGCTTCGAGCCGGGCGACGTCTTCACGGAGTACTACTGGCGGGACCGGTGGTACGCGGTGATGGAGGTGCGTGACTCCTCGGGCACGCTCAAGGGCTGGTACTGCGACATCGCCCGCCCCGCGGTGTTCTCCGGCACCGAACTCGTCGTGGAGGACCTCGACCTGGACCTGTGGCGCTCCGCCGACGGCGGTGACGTACGACGGCTGGACGAGGACGAGTTCGAGGAGAGCGGCCTCGCCCGGCGGGACCCGGAGGCCGCGTCCGCCGCCGTGGCCGCCCTCGACCACCTGGAGCGGCTGGCCCGCGAGGGCGGCTTCGACGAACTGCTCGGCTAGGGCGAGACACGCCCTGGGGTGATCGGCTCAGGTCGTCGCCACCAGCGCGTACCGCTCGTCCGTCACGTCCTTTCCCCAGAGTGGCGCGTCGTCCGACAGGCGCTCCAGGCGCACCTCGCCGGCCAGCGGGGTCACGAGGGCCATGAGCCGGGAGGCGGGCACACCGACCGGTGTGAGCGTGCCCCAGACGCCCTCGACCAGCACGAGCCGGCCTCCGGGGCGCAGCAGGTCCCGCCAGTGACGCAGGGCCCGGCCGGGGTCGGGCAGCGTCCACAGCAGGTGCCGGACGAGCACGGCGTCGAAGCGCTGCTCGCCGACCGGTGGTGCCACCGCGTCACCGACGAGGAACACGGCGTCCCGCCCGGCGAGCTTCTCGCGGGCGTGAGCGACCATGGCCGCGGACCGGTCGACTCCGGTCACGCGGTGTCCCTGTTCGGCCGCGAGGAGCGACAGGCTGCCGGTGCCGCAGCCGAGGTCGAGCACGTCCTGCGCCCGGCCGGGCAGCCAGGCGCTCAGCCGCCGGGCCCAGGCGTCCCGCACCCGGGGGTCGCGCAGGCCGTGGTCCGGCTCGTCGTCGAAGGTGGCCGCCTCCGCGTCCCAGTCCACGTCCGCCGAGGTCGGAGCGGTGTCGTGGGTGGTGTCGTCGGCGGTCTCGCCGGCCGCCCTGTCATCTGTTCCGTCCGTCATGCCCCGATCGTGACACCTGCCACTGACAATCGATTCGTGACTCCGGCCACTGACAGACGGCCGCCGATGAGGAACTCTCCCCGAAAGGGTCCACCTCCGTGACAACACGGATCCCGGTGGACACTCGAAGGAGGCAGCCATGCGCCGTTTGACAGTGCAGAAGCCCCTGAGGAAGTCGGACAGCCGCCGGCTCCGCGAGGACGCGGAGCAGCGCCCCGCCGGACGGCCGGAGGTCCGCAAGGACATCGCACGGACCTGGTGGCCGGACGGCTGACCGGACCGGCCCCCGCGCCGGTCGGACCAGTCGTCCGCGGTGGTGGACGCGGTCGTAGGGCCCGTCGACACGGTGTTCCACGACCTCGTCGCCGCACTGCGGGTAGATCATGCGGTGCTCCCGCATCATCGCGTGCGCGCAGAGCCTGATCTCGGGCAGGGCGAGCGCACGCGCGCGTGCGTCCACGCACTCCAGCGACCGCCGTCCCACCCCCGTGCCGTGCGCGTCGGGGTGGACGGCGACGCCGTCGAGGAAGAGACGGTCCCCGTACGCCTCCACTGCGACGAGACGGCGGGTCGGATCCGGTCGTGCGCCATGCCGTGCACGCCACCTACCTGATCCCAGCCTGAGCACTCCCTTAAGACGGTCCTAAGGATCTCCCCCGAACGCCTCCGACAGGCGATTTCACGGTTTCTCGGGGCTAGTTTGCTGAGCATCCCCCCACGGGATCCAGCCCGCCCGAAGGACCGTTGTCGAGGAGTTCCCGCATGCCCGCACGCCGCAAGCTCGCCGTCGCCGCCGCGCTGGGCACGGTCCCGCTCGCCCTGACCGCCCTCGCCGCCGCGCCCGCGTCGGCGCACGGCTCGATGGGCGACCCCGTCAGCCGGGTCGCGCAGTGCTACGCGGAGGGCCCCGAGAGCCCGAAGTCCGCCGCCTGCGAGGCGGCGGTCGCGGCCGGCGGCACCCAGGCGCTCTACGACTGGAACGGCATCCGGATCGGCGACGCGAACGGGCGGCACCAGACGCTCATCCCGGACGGCAAGCTGTGCAGCGCGAACAACGAGGAGTTCAAGGGGCTCGACCTGGCCCGCGCCGACTGGCCGGCGACCGGCGTGCGCAGTGGCGCGTACACCTTCAAGTACCGCGTGACCGCCCCGCACAAGGGCACGTTCAAGGTCTACCTCACCCAGGCCGGCTACGACCCCACGAAGCCACTGGCCTGGTCGGACCTGGATCTGCGGCACCCGGTGGCGACGGCCACGGACCCGGTCGCGGCGAACGGCTTCTACACGTTCTCCGGCACGCTCCCCGAGCGCTCGGGCAGGCACCTGTTGTATGCGGTCTGGCAGCGCTCGGACAGCCCGGAGGCGTTCTACTCCTGCTCGGACGTCACCTTCGGCGGCGGCTCCGGCGGCAACGGCGGCGGCGGCAGCGGCTCCTCGGCGGCCCCGGCTGCCTCCGCGCCCTCCGACGAGCAGATCGAGGACGGTAGCGACAAGTCGACGATCGAGCACCACGGTCACGGCGACGACGACGCCGGCACCTCGGCGGAGCCGACCTCGACGGCGACCACCGGCACGCACACCGGCACACACACGGGAACGCACACGGGGGCGAGCGCGACGCCGGCCGCCGAGGCGGAGGCGGCGGACGCCGAGGTCGCGAGCGCCGACGCGCCGAAGGCCGCCGGCGCCGCCGAGGACCTCGCCGAGACCGGCGCCGACTCCGGCACCCGGTATCTCGCCGTCGGCGGCGCGGCCGTGCTGGCGCTCGGGGCGGCGACCTTGTTCGCCTCGGTGCGGCGGCGTGCCGTGAGCGGTGGCCGGCACGGCCGCTGAACAGAACTCCGGGGCCTGACCGGCGGCTCAGGCCGGACAGGCCCCGGCGGGGCGATCGGGCGTCAGCTGAAGATGGACGCGCAGGTGGTCTGGGTGGCGCGGGCCGGGTCCAGGGCGTTCGCCACCTCGTGGAAGGCGATCCGGTCGGTCAGTCCGATGAGCGCGTGCTCGGACAGGTCGAGCGAACACAGGTCCTGGATCAGGACGTTCTTGACGTCCGGCCCGGTCAGGAACTGGGTGCGCCACGGCGTGACGACCTCGTCGTACCGGGTGGCGATGACCGTGTAGCGGACGCCGGGCACGGTGTCGCCGCCCTGGTTGAGCTTGGTCATGAAGTCGGACCCGGCGACCTGCTGGGCGAGTGCGGGGGTGGCCAGGTTGAGCAGGTCCTCGGCACCGGGGAAGTACGGCAGCAGGTTGGCGAACCCGCTGAGCGTGGTGCCGTGGTTGTTGGGCGCGATGCCGACCAGGGCGTTCACCTTGGCGGCTCCGCCGAGGAACTTCAGGTAGTAGCGGGGCATCATCCCGCCCTGCGAGTGGCCGACGAGGTCGGCCTTGGCGGCGCCGGTCGCGGTGAGCACCTTGTCGACGAAGGCGGACAGCTGCTCGGCCGACTTGTCGATGGGCCCGAGGGCGTGGAAGAAGGGGACGCCCGGCAACTGGCCGTAGTCGAGGGAGAAGACGCAGTAGTTGCGGTCCTCCAGGTACGGGGCGAGGGACAGCCAGTTGTCGACCGAGTTGGCGAGGGTGCCGTGGACGAGGACGACGGGGCGGGGATGGGCGGCTGACGGCTTGCAGGAGTAGTCGTTCCAGCCGCTGGTGGGCGCGGTGGACGCCTGTGCGGTGGCGGCGGGGATGGCGGCGACCACAGCGGTCAGCAGGAGCGCGACCAGCGGTCTGAGCGCTCGTTTCCAGGGCAGCATCGGGTGATCTCCTTGCGGCTCAAGGGAGGTGCGACGGCCTTACGCCCTGTGATCCGGATCACGAGGATGCTGTTCATTCGTCAAGTTACGGGCGAGTAGCTGACGTGTGAAGTTACGCGTCAGTAAAAACTTCCAGTGGTAGTCGGCCGGGGCGGGCGGGGCGGTACGGGCGACACGGACAAAGCATCACCAGGCGGGCCTGATGGGACCGTAGGGCGCGACACGCGCCAAGTGATCGCGCAACACGCCCACTTCACCCTCACCGAGCAACTCGACCCATCCCGCCACAGCCTCGGCCGCCGCCTCCTCCGCCGCCCGGCCGCCGCCTCCTCCGCCGCCCGGCCGCCGCCTCCTCCGCCGCCCGGACGCAGGCCCGCCCCCGCCCGGTCGACACCACGAGCCGAACCCGCGCGGTCTGGAGGCACGACTCGCCGACGGTACGCGGATCACTACCCCGTGGGCGCGCTGAACCCTACGCGGCCAGCGTCCCCGGCATCACCGCCCGCGGCCCGAACTTCGCCCGCGCGCGGTCCGCGACCTCCTCGATACGGCGCACCTTCTCGTCGACGGGGTCGAAGGTGAGCTGGTGGGAGGCCTGTTCGGCGGGGCCGAGCCCCTCCGCGCGCAGGCTGACCGCGCGGACCCGGGCCCGCTGGAGACCGAGTGCCTCGTACATGTCGTACGCCGCCCTCGTCAGCGCGACGGAGTGCGCGGTCGACTCCTTCAGGGTGCGGCTACGGGTCGTCGAGGAGCGGTCGGCGTAGCGCACGGTGAGGGCGAGGGCGCGGCAGACCTCACCCTGGACGCGCAGCCGGGCGCCCAGTTCCCCGGCGGCCGAGAGCAGGGCGCGGCGGTGCCGGTCCGGGTCGAGTTCGTCGCGCGTGAAGGGACGTTCGGCGGCGAGGGAGCGCGCGACGGCGTTCGGCACGACCCGGCCGCGGTCGACACCGCTCGCCTTCTCGCGCAGCGCGCGGCCGGCCTTGGCGCCCACCAGGCGCTGGAGCGTGGACAGGGGCGCGGCGGCGACCCGGCCCAGGGTGTCGAGACCGTACTCGCACAGGGTCCGGGCGGTCGCGGCACCCACGCCGGGCAGCGCGGCGACGGGCCGCCCGGCGAGGAACTCCGCGACGGCCGCCGGATCGCCGGGGACCACGCGCGTCACCCCGGCGGCGGCCTCGGCCAGCGCCATCCGGGCCAGCATGGGTCCGGGCCCGGCGCCGATCACACAGTCGACGCCGTAGTGGGCGAGGGCACGGACCCGGATCACCGACGCCAGCTCGACGGCATCGCGCCCGAAGTACCGTTCGGCGCCCCGCAGATCGACGAGCGCCCCGTCCGGGGGCAGCGCCTCGACGACGGGCGTGAACTCCTCCAGCAGCCCGAGCAGCCCCGGCAGGGCGGCCTCGTACATCGGCGGCAGCTGGAAACGTACGCAGAGGATGGTCATCCCGCACTCCCCGGACTCTGGTGCCACAACTTCCTTCCACCCGCCGGGCCTTCGCCCGCGGGACGCAGATCGGCCCAGGGGTGCATCTCGTACCCCGTGGACATACGGATCGTCCGGCCGGGCGCCGGACCGGCCCCCGCCTCCGGCCCTGTCCCCGCCTCAGCCTCAGCCCCAGCCTCCGCCCCCGCGTCAGCCTCCGTCTCCGTCTCCGTCTCCAGAAGCACGGGGGCGGCCAGCCGCGCCGCCACCACGTCGAGGCCGCCCTCGGCGCGCAGTTCGACCAGTTCGGCGAGGTTCCAGGCGGCGGCGCCCACCACACTGAGGCTGCGCGGGCCGCGCCGCTGCACCACCCCGCGCACCAGCAGCAGCCAGGAGTGGAAGACGGTGTGGGCGCAGGCCTCGTGGGAGTCGTCGAAGAAGGCGAGGTCGACCAGGCCCGTGCCGTCGTCCAGGGTGGTGAAGATGACCCGCTTGCCGGACCGGATCGGCGGGGTCTGGGTCGCCACCTTGGCGCCCGCGACCAGGACCGTCTCACCGTGCCGCGCCGCACGCAGCCGTCGCGCCGACACCACGCCCAGCTCGGCGAGGAACGCGCGGTGGTCGTCCATCAGGTTGCGCGAGGCGTCCATGGACAGCACGCCCAGCTCGGCACTGAGCCGCTCCGCGGCGGACAGGTCGGGCAGCCCGGCCGGAGCCGTCCTCCGCCCTCCCGCCAACGGGAGCTGACCGCCCCCCGCGCCCCGTCCGCCGCCCGCGCCCCGTCCGCCCCGGTGCAGCTCGGTCAGGTGCAGTTGCAGGTCACGGCGGTTGGCGCCGAACGCGTCCAGCGCGCCGACCTGGGCGAGCCGCCCGGCCAGCGGCCGGCTCGGCCGGCCCCGCTCCCAGAAGTCGAGCAGCGAGGCGTAGGGCTGTCCGGCCGCGATCCGGGCCGCCTCGGCCTCGCTGATGCCGTGCACGTCGGAGAGGGCCAGCCGGAGCCCCCACTTCGGCGATCCCACCGATCCAGGCACCGATCCAGGCATCGGTCCAGGCATCGGTCCAGACATCGGTCCCGACATTGATTCAAGCATCGGCCCCGACATTGATTCAGACACCAGTTCGATACGGTGAGCGACCGCCGACCGGTTCACGTCCAGCGGCAGGATCGGCACCCCGCGCCGCCGCGCGTCCGCCAGCAGCAGCCGCTTCGGGTACATCCCGGGGTCGTGCGTGAGCAGCCCGGCGTAGAAGGCGGCCGGGTGGTGCGCCTTCAGCCACGCCGACTGGTACGTCGGCACGGCGAAGGCGACGGCGTGCGCCTTGCAGAAGCCGTAGCTGCCGAAGGCCTCGACGATCCCCCAGGTCCGCTGAATCGTTTCTGCGTCGTATCCGTTCGCCGCCGCGTGCTGCGCGAACCAGAACCGGATCCGCCCCTGCGACTCCGGATCGGACAGCCCCCGCCGCACCCGGTCCGCCTCGCCGCGTCCGCACCCGGTCATGATGTCGACGATGTCGATGATCTGCTCGTGGAAGACGACGACCCCGTACGTGTCCTTCAGCGGCCGCTCCAGGTCCGGGTGCGGATACCGGATCGGCGCCCGCCCGTGCCGCGCCTCGATGAACGGCCGCACCATGTCGGCGGCGACCGGACCGGGGCGGAAGAGCGAGATGTCGACGACCAGGTCGTGGAAGGTGGCCGGCTGGAGCCGTCCGACCAGGTCCCGCTGTCCCGGTGACTCGATCTGGAAACAGCCCAGCGTCTCGGTGGAGCGGATGAGCCGATAGGTCGCCGGGTCGCCCGGCGGCACGGAGTCCAGGTCGACCCGCTCCCCCGTCGCCCGTTCCACCTCCGCCACCGCGTGCGCCATCGCCGACTGCATCCGCACCCCGAGCACGTCGAGCTTGAGCAGCCCGAGATCCTCGACGTCGTCCTTGTCGAACTGGGACATGGGCAGCCCCTCGCCGCTGGTCGGCATGACCGGCGTACGAGCGAGGAGGGAGGCGTCGGACAGGAGCACTCCGCAGGGGTGCATGGCGACTCCGCGCGGGAGGGCGTCGAGGGCCTCCACCAGCTCCCACAGCTTTCCGTACTTCCGCTCCTCCCCCGCCAGTTGTCTGAGCTCCGGCAGTTCCGCCAGTGCCGCGCGGGCGTCGCGGGCGCGGATGTGCGGGAAGGACTTGGCGATGCGGTCGATCTCGGCGGGGTCCATGGACAGGGCCGCCCCGACGTCCCGGACGGCGTGCCGCACCCGGTACGTCTCCGGCATGGCGACCGTCGCGACCCGCTCGGCGCCGAAGCGGCCGATGATCGCGCGGTAGACCTCCAGGCGGCGCGCGGACTCCACGTCGATGTCGATGTCGGGCAGGACCGGCCGCCGCTTGGACAGGAAGCGCTCCATCAGCAGCCCGTGCTCGAGGGGGTCGGCGTGCCCGATGCCGAGGAGGTGGTTGACGAGCGAGCCCGCCCCGGAGCCGCGCGCGGCCACCCGGATCCCCATGTCCCGTACGTCGTCGACGACTTGGGCGACCGTCAGAAAGTAGGAGGCGAAACCGTGGTGGGCGATGATGTCCAGCTCCTGGTGCATCCGCTCCCAGTAGGCGTGCCGGGTGTCGTAGCCGCGCAGCACCATCCCGGCCGCCGCCCGGGAGGCGAGCGCCCGCTGGGCGGTGCGGCGGCCGGCGCCGACGAGGTGCGGCTCGGGGAAGTGGACGGTGCCGATGCCGAGGTCGTCCTCGGGGTCCACCAGGCACTCGGCGGCGGTGGCCCGGGTCTGCTCCAGCAGTCGGTGGGCGGTGTCGCGCCGGTAGCCCGCGGCCTCCACGATCCGTTCCGCCGCGCCCAGCATGGCGTCGGCGTCCTTGAGCCAGGCCTCGCCGGAGTCCAGCTCCTTGGCGGGGTCGATCGGGACCAGCCGGCGGGCGGCGTCCAGGACGTCGGCGACCGGGCCCTGGCCGGGGTCGGCGTACCGGACGGCGTTGCTGAGCACGGGGCGTACGTGCTGCTCGGCGGCGAAGCCGACGGTACGGGCGGCCAGCCGCAGGGAGCCGGGACCGGTGCCCTGACGGCCGTGCCAGACGGCCTCCAGACGCAGGGCGTCACCGTAGGTCTCGCGCCAGGGGACGAGCAGCCGGGCCGCGCGGTCCGGGCGGCCCGCGGCGAGCGCGCGGCCGACGTCGGAGGCGGGGCCGAGCAGCACGGTCAGGCCGTCGCCGTGGTTGTCGGGCCGAGGCAGCAGCGGTGTCCCCTCGCCGGCCTGCGCCGCCGTGACCAGCCGGCAGAGATCGGCCCAGCCGGCCGCGCCGTTCCGGGCCAGGAAGGTGACCCTGGGTGTCGACTCGTCGATGAAGGCACCGCCGCGCACCGGGGCGCGGCGCCTCTCCGGCCGTCCGGACCCGCCCTCCCGTACCGGCCCGGACTCCTCGACCGCCAGATCCACGCCGAACAGCGGACGGACGCCCGCCTTCGCGCAGGCCTTGGCGAAGCGGACCGCGCCGGCGAGGGTGTCACGGTCGGTGAGGGCGAGGGCGTCCATGCCCCGCTCGGAGGCACGCCCGGCCAGCCGCTCCGGGTGCGAGGCGCCGTAGCGCAGGGAGAACCCGGAGACGGTGCGCAGATGCGTGAATCCCGGCACGCGCACCTCCCGCACTCGTGAGCCCGGCCAGCTCTCGAACATTAGTTCCCAACTGCCTCACCCCCACCATACCCTCATTCTCGAACATGTGTACGACGTCGATCAGATCCCCTCTCACCTGCGCAAACGCCGGACGGCCCGGCCCACCGGCCGCGCCGCCCTGACATCCGGACATACGGACGTCCCGCCCCTCGCGCGCGAGGCGGGACGTCCGTGGGGAGTGTTCGGTACCGTCAGCCGATCTGCGCGCCGAAGGCCGACAGCGCCTCGGTGACCGGCTGGAAGAAGGTCTCGCCGCCCGCGGTGCAGTCGCCGCTGCCGCCGGAGGTGAGGCCGATCGCCGCGTCGCCGTCGAAGAGCGCGCCGCCGCTGTCGCCGGGCTCGGCGCAGACGTCGGTCTGGATCAAGCCGTTGACGATGTCGCCGTTGCCGTAGTTCACGGTGGCGTCCAGGCCGGTGACCGTGCCGGAGTGCACCTGGGTCGTCGAGCCGCTGCGGGTCACCTTCTCGCCGACCGTGGCGTCGGCCGCCTTGGTGATGGCCTGCGCGGAGCCGTTGTACAGGTCGACCTCGCTCGGGTGGTCCACCTCCGCGGTGTACTTGACCAGGCCGAAGTCGTTGTCCGGGAAGCTGGACTGCTCGTTCTGGCCGATGGTGGTGCCGCTGGAGTCCGCCCAGCTGGAGATGGCCTGCGTGCAGTGGCCCGCGGTGATGAAGTACGGCTGGCCGCCCTTGACCACGTTGAAGCCGAGCGAGCAGCGGCCGCCGGCCCCGGTGATCGCGTCACCACCGGCGATGAAGGGCTTGAACTCCCCCTTGCTGCGCTTGAGTTCGGCCACCGATCCGAGCTTGTCGACGACCTTGCCGAGCTTGGTCCACTCGGCGTCGGAGACGGTGCGGTCGGCGGTGACGACGACCTGGTTGGTGCGCGGGTCGGTCACCCAGGAGGTGCCGGGGATGGTCGCGTCGTCCTTGAGGGCCGTACGGGCGCTCTTGAGCTCGGCGAGGGAGTTCTCGACGATTCTGGCCTTGGCGCCGGCCGCCTCGACCGTCTCGGCCGCGGCCTTGTCGAGCACGTTCACCACGAGAGCGCGGGTGTTCGCGTCGTAGTACGTTCCCGCCGCGTCGGCGCCGAGATCCTTGCCGAGCGTCGAGGCGAGGTTTCCGGCCGCCACGGCCGACAGGAGCCGAGGCGCGGAGGCCTTGGCGGGCTCACTGGCGTTCGCACTCTGGAAGGTGACTCCCGCGACGACCAGCGCGGCGATGCCCGCGCCCGCCACGGCCACCCTGCGCCTGGGTATGCGTCGGTGCTTCAACTCACGTCCTCCTGTGGGGGGATCGGTCCGAGGGGTGATGGGGACCCGACAGACCGGAAGGCTGGTTGACGGGCGCTAACTCTTCCGAACCTCACAGGGGGCACACAAGGTCGACTTCAGGACGCGCGTACGGCAAACTCCGCGCGCCCCCCTCACCCTGACCGCCTTCGTCCCCCCAGGCCGATTCGCACTGCAAACACTACGTGCGAGTAACTCATCAGCAGCCAGTGAGGTCTAGTCCTGTCTTGAATTCGACCCTTCGGTGGCCTCATTCAAGCGGGGCTCGGCTGAGGGAAGTTGCTCCTGCACCGATTGCTCGACGGATTGCCCGACCGGCTGCGGCACCGGTTGCGGCGCCACGGACTGCTGCTGCGGCACGGGTTGTGGCGTCACGGACTGCTGCTGCACCGGTTGCTGGGCCCTCTCCAAGAAGCGCAGGAGTTCCACCGGGAAGGGCAGGACGAGCGTGGAGTTCTTCTCGGCGGCGACCGCCACCACCGTCTCCAGCAGGCGCAGTTGCAGGGCGGCGGGGGTGTCCGCCATCTGCTGCGCGGCCTCGGCGAGCTTCTTCGACGCCTGGAGCTCGGCGTCGGCGTTGATGACCCGGGCCCGCCGCTCCCGGTCGGCCTCGGCCTGCCGGGCCATGGACCGCTTCATGGTCTCGGGCAGGGACACGTCCTTGATCTCGACCCGGTCGATCGAGACACCCCACTCCACGGCCGGGCTGTCGATCATCAGCTCCAGCCCCTGGTTGAGCTTCTCCCGGTTCGACAGCAGATCGTCCAGCTCGCTCTTGCCGATGATGGATCGCAGCGAGGTCTGCGCCATCTGCGCGACCGCGAACCGGTAGTCCTCGACCCGGACGACCGCCTCGGCCGGCCCGATCACCTTGAAGTAGACGACGGCGTCCACGCGCACGCTCACGTTGTCCCGGGTGATGCCCTCCTGGCCCGGCACCGGCATCGTGACGATCTGCATGTTGACCTTGCGGAGCTTGTCCACGAACGGCACGATCATCGTGAACCCGGGTTCGCGGACCTCCGGCCGGAGTCTGCCGAGCCGGAACACGACGCCCCGCTCGTACTGCTTGACGACCCGCGCGGCCGCCGTCACGTACACCACTCCGGCGGACGCGAGCGTCACTCCCGCCGCCACCAGCACCTCGACCATCACGGCCCCCAGGGTCCGACGTGGGCGTCTCGCACAGGGGATCACCGCCTGCCGTGCGCCACTTCGACGGTAACTCCGGCACCCGGACAAGGGCGAGCCCCCGCACGACAGTTGCGTGCGGGGGCCCACCGGATGCCGAGCCGAGGATCGGACGGAGTGTCAGCCGACCCTGACGCCGTAGTAGTTCAGTGCCTCGACGACCGGCTGGAAGAACGTCGTACCGCCGGAGCTGCAGTTGCCGCTGCCACCGGAGGTCAGACCGTAGGCCACGGAACCCGCGTAGAGCGCACCGCCGCTGTCGCCGCCCTCGGCGCAGACCGTCGTCTGGATCATCTGGTAGACGACGTCGCCGCCGCCGTAGTTGACCGTCGCGTTCAGTGCGGTGACCCGGCCGCTGTGCGTACCGGTGGTGGAGCCACGACGGTAGACGGTCGTGCCCACGCTCGGCGTGGCCGCGCTGCTGATGGTCTGGCTGCCGACCGTGCTCGGGTGCGAGGCCGAGCCGGTGTAGCGCACCAGCGCGAAGTCGTTGGTCGGGAAGCTGTAGCTGACGTTCGTGCCCAGCACCGTGCTCTGACCGGAGTTGGAGTACCAGGTGGAGGCGACCTCGCCGCAGTGGCCCGCGGTCAGGAAGTAGTAGGTGCTCCCACTGCGCACGTTGAAGCCGAGCGAACAGCGGTAGCCGCCGCCGTAGATGGCGTCGCCACCGCTGATCAGCCGCTTGAACTGGCCGGGGGTGTGCTTGATGGTGAGCGCGGAGGCGTTGGCGCCCGCGTCCTTCTTGATCTGCGCGATCTCGGTGTCGGAGACCGTGCTGTCGACGGTGACGACCACACGGTTCGTCTTGGCGTCGACGGCCCAGGCGGTGCCCGCAATGTCCGACTTGAGCACGGACTGGCTGACACTGCCGAGCTGGTTCGCGCTGAACGTCTGTACGTCGCTCGCGTTCGCGGTGGGGACGGCGAACGCGGCCGCGGCCACGAAACCGGTCGCCACGGCGATCAGCCGGGTCCGTCTCGCGAGTCCGCTTCGGGGGGTGGTGCGCTTGATCCTCACTTTTCGTTCCCTCCCAGGGGAATCCGGGGGCCCGCGTGGGGTCGAGGCCCGTGAGGCGCAGCCAGAGGGGCCGCCCGGGTTTCGGACGTACCGTGTCCCTGACAAGCGCTGTGGGGGAGTATTCGGCCGCGCGGCCAAGAGGCGCAAGGGCACCTTTCGGCCGTGCAGCCTTCAACTTACCGACCACTCCCGGGGGTTGCGCGGACCGTCACGCGAGGTGGCGCTCCCCCGCGGCGACGGCGACGTCCAGCCTGTTCCCGGGCGGCGGGAAGGGGCAGACGAAGTGGTCGGCGAAGGCGCACGGGGGCAGCAGCGCGCGGTTCAGGTCGACCGTCGTACGGCCCTCGGCGTCCGGTGCGGCCGGGCGCAGGAACCGGAAGCGGTAACTGCTCTCCCCGCTGGTGGCGTCGGCGAAGACCGCCCACAGCGAACCGTCGTCCTCGACCGAGACCTGGAGGGTGTGGTCCCGCCCGTCGAGGGTGAAGGCCAGTTCGCCGCCGAGGCCGAGTCCGCGCTCGCGCCCGTCCGCGTTCTCGACGCGCACGACGCGGTGCTCGCCGTACGGCGTGAAGCGTCCCGGCACCGACCAGCGCGGGTCGTACGGGGTGGCCTCGATGCCCCGGAACCGGCGGCGGGTCCCGGTGTCGGGGTCGAAGTCGCGTACCCCCCAGGCATCCTCGCGGACCAGGACGACCAGCCTGCGTCCGCCCAGCGCGACCCTGGCCGCGGCCGCCGGGCCGAGGTCGGCGGCCAGTCGTACCTCGCCGTCGAGCGGCTTGCCGTCCACGGTCAGCCCGTCCGTCTCGGCCGCGGTGAGCACCACCACGTCCCCGTCGGCCACCCAGCTCCCCGGGATGTCCGGAAGTCGACCCGCCGGATAGTCGTCCAGCCAGTGGCTGCCGGCCAGCGCGAGCGGCCCGTAGGGCGCCGAGACCGCCGTGGTGCGCTGCTCGTGCCACCGCTTCCAGTCGTCGGATGCGTCCGTCGTCATGTGTGTCAGCCCTTTCCTGCCGGGTCGGGAGACCCGAGGGGTGAGCGCGGGGCGCGGCCCCGGTATTCCGGGCGCCGGGCGCGGGGTCAGTCCCAGGTGCTCCCGGAGGGTGCTGCCCGGGTAGAAGGTGCGGAACAGGCCGCGGTGCTGGAGCAGCGCCACCGTGCCGTTGACCAGCCGCTCCAGGTCGCGGCGCGGTGCGACGGGGACGAGGTGGAAGCCGTCGACCGTGCCGTCGCGGTGCCAGGCGGCGATCAGTTCGGCGAGGTCCACGGGGCCGCCGCGGTAGAGCGGGCCGTGCGCGGTCTGCCGGGGACCGCCTCCGCCGTGACCGGGCCGGGCCGCGTGTTCACCGTCGCCGAGGTCGACGAGCAGGCTCGCCAGAACCCGCAGACCGTCGGGATCGCGGCCCGACTCGGCCGCCCTGCGGCGCAGTTCGTCCCGTAAGGCCGCCGCCTGGGCCGGGGTCGCGGCCCGTACCAGGGCGACATCGGCGTACCGGGCCGCGGTGTTCAGGGTGGAGTCGTCGAGGGCGTCGGCCACGCGCACCGGGTGGCCCTGCGGGGCCCGCGGCGCGGCCGGGGGACGGTGGGAGCCCCC
>NZ_JBSFCK010000021.1:0-121851 GCF_053593435.1 Streptomyces sp. NPDC002306 | reverse complement strand
TTGGACTCGGTCGCCGTACCGAAGCCCGCGTACTGGCGCATCGTCCACGGCCGGCCGGTGTACATCGAGGGATAGACACCGCGGGTGAAGGGGTACGCCCCCGGATCGCCGAGCTGCCGTGCGGGATCCCAGCCCTCCAACGCCGCCGGCCCGTACACGGGTTCGATGGGCAGTCCGGACTCCGACTCGCGCGCCATGCTGTGTCGCCTCCTGGTCGTGTGAATCCACGATGCCGCGCCGTTCGCGTGCCGTCATCCGCGGGGAGCATCTCAGGTGACATCGTGCACTGTCCGCGTACGCCGGCCCGAGGGACGACGTGGCGGACGTACAGGTGGACGACGGGACGGACGGCGAGGGTCGCCGGTGAGACGACGGGGGGACCGCGATGCGTGGTACGGGCATGGGGAGACCGGCTCCCGCGGGCCGGGGGCGGCCCTTCGCGGCGGCGGCCGCCGTGGCGGTCCTGACCGCGCTGGCGAGCGTGTGCGGCTGCACCGTGCAGCCCGCGGACGGAAAGGGCGGGCACCGCTCCCCCGTCCATATCAGCGTCACCGGCACGGCGCCGGGCACACCGGGCGCGTCCCACACACCCGCGGGCTCGGACGACAAGCCGGAATCCACGCCGTCCGCCGCCCCCGCGGTGCTGTGGTCGGCCGGGGACACCGGCCGGGACGTGCGCGAACTCCAGGCCCGGCTGCGCCAGGTCGCCTGGCTGTTCGACGGGCCGACGGGGACGTACGACGATCTCACCGAGGAAGCGGTCAAGGGCTTCCAGGGCAAGCGCGGGCTGCCGCGGACGGGCGAGACCGACTCGGTCACCTGGCAGCGGCTGCGGGCGATGACGCACGAACCCGGGCGGTGGGAGCTGTATCTGATGGGCGGGCAGCCGGCCGCCGCGCCGGACCCGCGCTGTCTGACGGGCCGGGTGCTGTGCGTCAGCAAGTCGAGCCGCACCCTGCGCTGGATGATCGACGGGCGGACCGTGTCGACGGTGGCGGTCCGCTTCGGCTCCCAGTACACGCCCACCCGGGAGGGTGTGTTCCACGTCTACTGGAAGTCCCGCCACCATGTGTCGACGCTCTACGACTCCCCGATGCCGTACGCCATGTTCTTCAGCGGCGGCCAGGCCGTGCACTACTCGTACGACTTCGCGGCCCGCGGGTACGCCGGCGCCTCGCACGGCTGTGTCAACGTCCGGGACGAGGCGGCCATCGCCGAGCTGTTCGCGCGGGTGAGGAACGGCGACAAGGTCGTCGTGTCCTGGTGAGGCCGCGGAGTGCGGCGAAGGGATTCGGGGCGCGGGCGGAACCGGGGGAACGTGTCCCGCCCGCGCCGGGTGCACGTGCCGTAGGTACGGGGGGAACCCCGGCTCCGTGCGAGGGCCGATGACCAGTCGGCTCACTTATCACTGCGTCATGGGCGCCAAAAACGTCACACCGGTCATGGAAAAAGTTCAACTAATCAAGAACCCGCAGGTCAGCGATGTGCGCCAGCAGCGGAGGCGCCGTGCCGGTGACCACCGCGGTCATGCCCGCGGCCGTCGTTGTGGTGGTCGCGGTCGTGGTCGCCGCGGCCGCCCCGGCCCTTGCCGGTCCCCCCGTGGGATCCGTCGTGCGGGTCACCTGTGGAATCGCCCTTGGAATCGCCCCGGGAGTCGTCACCGGACTCTCCCTTGGCCCGGGCGTCGTGATCGGTGCCCGAGGCCGAGGTGAGGACGCCCTTGCAGTACTTCCACACGCGCGTGGAGCCGCCCGCGGCGCCCTCCAGGGCACGCCTGCGCTCACTGCCCAGCTCCCGCCCTGCGCGTACGTCCCGGCAGGCCGCGGCGGCGCCGCTCCACGACGAGCCGGAGCGCGGGCCGGAACCTGGACCCGCGCCTGAACCGGCGAGGGCACCCGGGTCGCCGCCCTCGGCGGTGGCGCCGTTGTCCGTACCCCGTTGCGTGCCGCGTGCCGGATCCCGGCCGGGCGAGGTGCTGGTACCGCCGCCGGGCGACGCCAGACCCGTACTGCCGCCCATCTCCTCGCCCGGTGTGGGCGAGAGCAGTGGGAGGCCGGGGCTCGCGGCGGCCGGGGCGGAGGCGGCGGGGACGGGTTCGGGGCCGCCGAAGGGCGCGGGCAGGACTCCGGTTCCCACCGCCACGGCGACCCCGCCGACCATGCCGGCCGCCAGCGCGGCGGACAGCCCCAGGCGTACCGGGCGGCCCCAGCGGGGCCGGCGGGCGGTCGGCGCGGGGCGGCCGAGGCGGACGAGTCCGGCGTCCGCGGCGTACGGGGTGCGGGCCCGGGAACGCAGGTCCATGGCCGGCCGCTCGGCGGCCCGGGCGGCGCGCGCCGCCCGGAAGGCGGCCAGTGCGGCGGCCTCGCCCGGGAGTTCGGCGCTGGTGGGCTGGGGTGCCGCCGCGGACAGCGCGCCCAACATCGCGGCGAGCCGTGCGGCCCGTTCCCGGGCCGTGGCGTCGACGGGGATGTCCAGCGGCTCTCCGCGCAGCAAGCGCTCCGCCGTTTCGCGGTCCAGCCACCTGTCCTGCTCGTCGGCCATCACATGTCCTTCTGCGTCCGCACGCGTGGATGCGTCACACCGGCGGACGTCACCGCGCGAGTGCGCGGTTCTCGCTGGGACGGCAGGGCGTCGAGCCCGCCGGCCGATTCCGGATCGGCGCCGAGGAGTTCGGCGAGCCGCTTCAGACCGCGGTGCGCGGCCGTGCGGACGGCACCCGGCCGTTTGCCGAGCGTCTCGGCGGCGGTCTTCGCGTCCAGGCCGACGACGACCCGCAGGACGACCGCCTCCGCCTGGTCCTGCGGCAGCCGGGCGATGAGGGAGAGGGTGCGGCCGGTGGCCAGGGCCTCCATGGCCTCGCCCGCGGTGTCGGACTCACCGGCCTTCGCGGTCAGTTCGGTCTCGTCGCCGCCTATCGCGGGGCGGCGCCCGCGCATCCGTATGTGGTCCAGGGCGCGATTGCGCGCGATACGGGCGGCCCAGCCCCGGAAGCGATCCGCGTCGCCGGTGAACCGGTCCAGGTCGCGGGCGATCTGGAGCCAGGCCTCGGAGGCGACGTCCTCCGCGTCGAGGTCTCCGACCAGCGTCCGTACGTAACCGAGCAGCCGAGGGTGCACCGTGCGGTACACAGTCCGGAACGCGGTCTCGTCCCCGTCCTGTGCCGCAAGCACCGCGGCGGTCAGCTCCGCGTCGTCCCCCAGCACCGCGCCCCTTTTGCGCCTAAGCCGGCGCCGCTCTCGCGGACCGGGTCCTCGCCGTCGTGGTTGCTCGATCGATGGATGCGCTCACAGGCCCCGTGCTGGTCGCGGCGGTCCACCGCTGTCCGTAGTACGGCGCGAAAGGCACGTTACGGCGTGAAACCGCTGCTCGTCCACGTCGGTAGAACATGCAACTAACTCGTGACTCTGAGGGTGTGACAGAAAACGCACTCATGGCGCTGTAGGAGATACGGGCCGCCGCGCGGCCCGTGCCGCGCGACGGCCGGGGCCTCTCCTGTGGGGGGTGGCGGCCCCGGCCGTTGCCTTGGCAGCGAATTCCCGGGTCCACGGCCCGTTGACGGCCGGCGTGGAAAGCGGTCGCTCAACGCGGGGGCCGCATCCGCCAGTCGTCCCGCCGCCGGGTACGCGCCACGGGCGCCCCCAGGTCGCGTACGGCCAGAAAGGCGGCCACCGCGCGCTTCTCCGACTCGGCGTCGGCCTCCCCCTCGCGCAGCGCCGCGGCGAGCAGCGCGGTCACCCGGGCGGTACGGCCGGGCGTTTCGCCGTCGCCGCGCGCGTCGCCCGGGTCCGCGTCCGTCCCCTCACCATCCATGCCGTCTCCGCACCTCTTCATGTCGACTCCCCCAGCGTCCGGCGGCCGTCATCCGTCACTCCCGGGGCCGGCGGGCCGTCCACGCCCAGCTGCCGGGCGATGCGGCGCAGGCCCCGGTGGGCGGCGGTGCGCACGGCGCCGGGACGCTTGCCGAGGATCCGGGCGGCGGTCGGGCCGTCGAGACCGACGACGACCCGCAGCAGCACGGCCTCGGCCTGGTCGGGCGGCAGGGCGCGGATGAGTTCCAGGGCACGCGTGGTGGAGAGGGACTCCAGGGCCTGGTCGTGGGTGCTGTGCGGGCCGGGCAGGTCCAGCGCGTCCGGTTCGAGCGCCGCCGCCCGGGGCCGTACGCGCCGGCGGCGCAGCTGGTCCAGCGCGCGATGCCGGGCGATGGTCGCGGTCCAGGCCCGGAAGCCCGCCCCGTCTCCCTTGAACCGGCCGAGGTCGCGGGCTATCTCCAGCCACGCGTCGGCCGCCACGTCCTCGGCGTCGTCGCCGACCAGCCCGCGCAGATACCCGAGCAGTCCCGGCTGCACGATCCGGTACGCCACCGCGAACGCGGTCTCGTCCCCCTGCTGGGCCAGCGCGACCGCCGCGCCCAGCTCCCCGTCGTGCGCCTGCGCCCGCCGGGGTTCCCCTCCCTGGCCCAAGACAGTCCTCGTTCATGCCGAGTTCGATGCCGAGTTCGATGCCGCGTCGCGTGCGGAGCCGGCGCGTGGCAGGTCTCCACGGTCCTCTGCGTCTGTCCGGGAAGAAGTGTCACAGCGGGTCAGGCGTTGGCCTCCACGTCGCGCCAGTACGTGCCGGTCGCGCGACCCGGCCCCGCGCATCCCGGCCCGGCGGGGATGTCGCCGAACCCCGCGCCCAACGGGACGGCTCCGACGTCGGTGATGTGCCGGACATGGCTCCACTGCGGGGGGTGACGACAAAGTGCCGGTCCATGGCGCGGCCGTCGGCGCCCACGGCGGGAATACCGGCGGACACCGGCCATCACCCGTGGCGGGATCCCGCCCCGGGGCGATCCGCGTCGACACCCGTCCCGCTCACCCGCCCGCGCCCCGCGCCTCCGTCGCGTCCCGGCACAGCAGCCGCAGCGAGCCGTGGCCCCCGAAGCACCGGCGGGCCTCGTCCATCGGGTCCCACAGCCGGCCGTCCGGGGCGCGCACCCAGTGCTCCCCGCCCGTCGCCCACCACTCCGCACCGGTCTGACGGGCGATCACCTCGCCCGCGTACGCGCCGAAGCCGCGCAGCACGCCCTGCGCGGCGGCGTACGGCGTGGCCTCCCGCCGTAGCTCCTCGATCAGCCGGTCCACCCGCCACAGGCTCTGCGCCGAGTAGTCGAGCCGCAGCCGCGCGCCCCCGCGCATCGCGCTGACCGCGTCGGCCGCCCACCGCACCGGCCTGGTCGCGGCGTGGGGCCTGGACCCCTGCCGAGCGGTTCCCGTCGTCACGTAGGTCGTCACATAGCTCGTCACACTGAGAAGAGCGAGGTCAGCGACCTTTCCGTCACCCGGATCCGGGGGGTTCCCGCAACCGGCGCAGGACCGCCCCAGCCCCCTCGCACGACCGGCACAGGATTCGCTCAGGATCGGGGTTTACGCCCCCGCGCCCGCCGCGACACCACCGCGCGCAGCACCCGGCGTCCCTCCGTGGACACCTCCAGCGCCGGGCGCAGTCCGCCCACGCCGTGTTCGGCGAGCAGTTCCAGCACGGTGATCTGGCGGCGAAGTTCGGCGGCGACCAGCGGCGGCATGTCCTGCGTACGGCCCTCACGGCGGGAGTCGACCGGCGCGGCGTCCTCGGCCGGGTCGAGGAGCCGGTGGATCTGGAGCGAGGCGACCGAGCAGGCGTCGGCCCACTGCCGCACCTCGGCGGCGGTCCGCTCGGCCGGGGCGGCGGCGAGCATCCGGTGGACGAGGAGCGCGGCCTCGTTCTCCTCGGACCGGGCCGGCTCCGCGAGTTTCCCGCGCGCCTGCTCCAGCGACTCACCCCACTCGGCGACCCCGGGGCCGTCCGCGAGGCTCCCCCACAGCGGCCGCAGGATCTCGTCGTCACCGCCCAGCAGCGGCACACACCGATCCAAACAAGCCAGTCCGCTCGCGGCCAGTCCGCGTTCGTCGGCCTGACCCATGAGGTCAACCAGGCTCATCCACGCCTCCCTCGCCAGGGCGCCATCCCCTACGGAGCCCGCACTTTCCCTTACTGCGTGCGACTGCTCGGTAGTGTCACACGGAACAGCGCCGAGTCGGCCGAGCAGGCGGAAGAAGTTATTTTCGGCCAAGGAAGCGCAGCACGGCGGTTCCCTCTCACCGGCTCGCCCCCACCGGCTCCCGTTCACCGACACACCGTCACACCGGCACCGGGCTCACCCCAGGTGCGCGGCCAGCTCCGTGAACTCGGTCCAGGACAGAGCGGGCGCCTCGGGGTCCCACAGCTTCTGCACCGTGGCCCGCAGCGGCATCCGGACGCCGGCCGCGACCTGGTCCTGGGTCTGGGAGTCGGCGAGGTCGCACCAGACCGCGAGGCCGCCGCCGAGGATCTGGCCGTCGTACGCGGCCGGCACGGCCGTCGTCCCGCGCAGCACGCGCGGGGTCCACTGCTCGTAGATCCGCCGCCCCGTCGGGTAGACGAACGTGTTCGGCTCGCCGAGCACGTAGTACAGGAACTCGTCGTTGTAGTTGAGCACCTGGCGCCCCGCGCTCAGGTACTCCACCGGCTGCCGGGCGCCGATCTCCTTGCCGGTCCAGTAGGCGACCTGGAGGTCCTTGGCGGGCACCACGGACGCGTCCCGGAAGAAGCCGTCGTTCCACGCCCGCATGGTGCGGTCGTGGGCGCGGACGGTCGCGGCGCGGTCGTTGAGCCAGCCGGTGGTGAGGTCGGCGACGGTCGCGGAGGAGCCGGACGCCTCCCGCGCCGCGGCGGACAGCTGCGGGAAGGAGGCCGCCGGGTCCGACACCGTCAGTGCCTGGTACTCGTCACCGCCGAGGTTCCACTGATCGCCGGGGAACAGCGCGGCGTACTCGTCGAGCAGATCGTCGACGATCTTCGCGGCCTCGGGCTCGGAGATGTCGATCGCCCCGCGGGTGGCAGCACCCCGCGCGTTGCGCAACTGGAGGCCGGGGTGGGCGGCGATGACGGCGCCCAGGTGACCGGGCGAGTCGATCTCGGGCACGATCGTGATGTGACGGCTCTCGGCCAGCCGGACGATGCTCGTGACCTGAGCCTTGGTCAAATGCTGCTCCGACACGATCTCCGGGTGGCTCGTGGACTCGACCCGGAAGCCCTGGTCGTCGGAGAGGTGCAGCCCGAGCTCGTTGTACTTCAGGTCGCCCAGCTCGCGCACCCGGTCCTCGATCCAGGAGGCGGTGAAGTGCTTGCGCGCGATGTCCAGCAGGAAGCCGCGGCGCGGCTTGGCCGGCTCGTCGTGCACGACGCCCTCCGGAGCCGTACCGCCGTCGTGCACCTCCTGCTTGAGGGTGCGGGTGCCGTAGAAGACGCCCGCGCCGGCGGGCCCGCTGATGGTCACCCGGCCGCCGCGCACGGTCATGGCGTACGACTCCGGGTCGGCGCCCTCGTCGTCGTTCAGCGCCAGCCGTACGTCCCCGGCGCGCACGTCGCTCTTCTCGCCCGCGTAGGCCAGCCCCAGCTCACCGGCGATCAGCCGCCCCTCGTCGGACAGCTCGGCGTCGCTCACGACCACCCGGTTCCCGGGCGCCGGCCGCCAGCCGGGACCGCGGGCCGGGGTGTGGGAGCGCACGGCGGGGATGGTGCGCGGGGTCACGGAGAGGGCGTAGGACCGCGTGGGCGAGGGGCTCGCGCCGGTCGCGCGCCCGGCGGCGGTCCCGCCCGAGGCGGACGCGGAGGCCGAGTCCTGCCGGGCCGACGAGCCCGTGGGGCTCCCGTCGTCACCGGAGGCCCAGAGCCCGACCCCGGCGCCGAAGGCGGCGACCACGACCCCGATCAGCAGGGCACGCCGCCCCACCCTCTTCTGCGGCGCCCGGCGCCTGTGCTGGCTCACGGCGCCAACCTACGGCCAACGATGACCGGGTGGTGTCCACCACACGTTCCGAAACTCTCCCGTGCGGGTGAAATTCGGGCATCCGTCGGACACGACCTGACCGCTCTCGATACGGTGTCGTCACACCCCTCACAGCATCCCCTGCCGACACACACGTGACGCGAGGACCCACGCTGCCTGCGCACCGTCTTCCCCACCTCCCCGGCCGCACGGCCATATCCGCCCTCCCGGAGCAGACCCGCACCCCGTCCCCGAACGTGCTGGAGGGGTTCAACACCGCGTCCGCGGACGACGCCTGCCACCTGCTCCTGGGCTGCCTGCGCAGCCTTCGCTGGGCCAGGCGGCTGGCCGACCACCGCCCGTACCCCGACCTGGACTCGCTCCTGGCGGCCTCCGACGAGGCGACGTACGACCTGACGCCGGAGGACCTGGCGGAGGCGCTGGCCGGCGAGGCGTTGCCGACATTGCCGGACGGAATGTATCCGGTGGCACATACCGCGCTGAGCGCGGCACACGCGGCATACGAGGCGCGGTTCGGGCACGTGTTCGTCATCTGCCGGGGCGGCGTCACCCCGGAGGAGGCCCTGGACCACATCCTGGGCGGGATCCGGTCACGATTGACGAACGATCCCGAGGAAGAACGGGTCGTGGCGGCGGAGGAACTGCGCCGCCTGGCGAGGGAACGGCTGGCCGACACGCTCGGGGCCGCGGGCAACCGTATGACCGGCCACAACGGCGCCACGCCGGGCGAAACCCGGCGAACACCGCCCCCATAGGCGTCCGGAATAGCCCGTCCGTGCCCTTTGGGCTGCCAGTTCGATCACACCGGCAGGCCCCGCGTAAGCGTCACAGGCACACGTCGCTACGATGCTGGGGGCCGGTGGACCGTACCCGGCCGGGCCCGTCCGACACCGAAGCCGGCAGGCCCCAATCCCCGCTCCCGGAGGGTTCTTCCGTGCCGGCTGGAACGCTGTACCGCGGCCGGGAAGGAATGTGGTCCTGGGTGGCTCATCGAGTCACCGGCGTCCTCATCTTCTTCTTCCTGTTCGTTCACGTGCTGGACACCGCTCTCGTGCGTGTCTCGCCTGAGGACTACGACAAGGTCGTAGCCACGTACAAGACCCCGATCGTCGGGCTGCTGGAGTATGGCCTCGTCGCCGCCATCCTCTTCCACGCGCTCAACGGACTGCGCGTCATCGCTGTCGACTTCTGGTCGAAGGGGCCGCGCTACCAGAAGCAGATGCTCTGGTCCGTCGTCGGCATCTGGGTCGTGCTGATGATCGGGGCGATCTACCCCGTCCTCGGCCACGCCGCTCGTGAACTGTTCGGGAGCTGACGCCGATGTCCACCACTGAAACCACCGCGTCCGGGATCGGTCCTGTCGAGGGCGGTTCCGTCTTCGACGTCGACAACCCGGCACCCTTCATCGAGGCCCCGCGCGCCCGCACCAAGAAGACCCCGAAGTCCACCCGGGGCAACTTCGAGATGTACGGCTGGCTGTTCATGCGCCTGTCCGGCGTCGTGCTGGTCGTCCTGGTCCTGGGCCACCTGCTCATCCAGCTGGTGCTGGACGGCGGCGTCTCCAAGATCGGTTTCGCCTTCGTGGCCGGCCGCTGGGCCTCCCCGTTCTGGCAGGTCTGGGACCTGCTGATGCTGTGGCTCGCGATGCTGCACGGCGCGAACGGCCTGCGCACGGTCATCAACGACTACGCGGAGCGCGCGAACACCCGGCTGTGGCTCAAGGGCCTGCTCTACACCGCCACGGTGTTCACCATCCTGCTGGGCACGCTGGTGATCTTCACCTTCGACCCGAACATCCGCTAGGCACGGGGCTGAGGTAAACCACTCATGAAGATCCACAAGTACGACACCGTCATCGTCGGCGCCGGCGGCGCCGGTATGCGCGCCGCCATCGAGTCGACGAAGCGCAGCCGCACCGCCGTGCTGACCAAGCTCTACCCCACCCGCTCCCACACGGGCGCCGCGCAGGGCGGCATGGCCGCCGCGCTCGCCAACGTGGAGGAGGACAACTGGGAGTGGCACACCTTCGACACGGTCAAGGGCGGTGACTACCTGGTCGACCAGGACGCCGCGGAGATCCTGGCGAAGGAGGCCATCGACTCGGTCCTCGACCTGGAGAAGATGGGCCTGCCGTTCAACCGGACGCCCGAGGGCCGGATCGACCAGCGCCGCTTCGGCGGTCACTCCCGTAACCACGGCGAGGCCCCGGTCCGCCGGTCCTGCTACGCGGCCGACCGCACCGGTCACATGATCCTCCAGACGCTGTACCAGAACTGCGTGAAGGAGGGCGTGGAGTTCTTCAACGAGTTCTACGTCCTCGACCAGCTGATCACCGAGGTCGACGGCGTCAAGCGCTCGGCCGGTGTCGTGGCGTACGAACTGGCGACCGGCGAGATCCACGTCTTCCAGGCGAAGGCCGTGATCTACGCGTCCGGCGGCACCGGCAAGTTCTTCAAGGTGACCTCCAACGCGCACACGCTGACCGGTGACGGCCAGGCCGCGGTCTACCGTCGCGGGCTGCCGCTGGAGGACATGGAGTTCTTCCAGTTCCACCCGACCGGCATCTGGCGCATGGGCATCCTGCTGACGGAGGGCGCCCGCGGTGAGGGCGGCATCCTCCGCAACAAGGACGGCGAGCGCTTCATGGAGAAGTACGCGCCGGTCATGAAGGACCTCGCGTCCCGTGACGTCGTCTCCCGCTCCATCTACACGGAGATCCGCGAGGGCCGTGGCTGCGGCCCCGAGGGCGACCACGTCTACCTGGACCTCACGCACCTCCCGCCGGAGCAGCTCGACGCGAAGCTCCCGGACATCACGGAGTTCGCGCGCACCTACCTGGGCATCGAGCCGTACACGGACCCGATCCCGATCCAGCCCACCGCGCACTACGCGATGGGCGGCATCCCGACGAACGTCCAGGGTGAGGTCCTGTCGGACAACACCACGGTCGTCCCGGGCCTGTACGCGGCCGGCGAGGTCGCCTGCGTGTCGGTCCACGGCGCGAACCGCCTGGGCACGAACTCGCTGCTGGACATCAACGTGTTCGGCCGCCGGGCGGGCATCGCCGCCGCCGAGTACGCGCAGAAGGCCGGCTACGTCGAGCTCCCCGAGGACCCGGCGTCCCTGGTCGTCGCGCAGATCGAGCGGCTGCGTACGTCCACGGGCACCGAGCGGGTGGCGGTCCTGCGCCGCGAGCTGCAGGAGACCATGGACGCGAACGTCATGGTGTTCCGCACCGAGCAGACCATCAAGACGGCGGTCGAGAAGATCGCCGAGCTGCGCGAGCGCTACCGGAACGTCTCGATCCAGGACAAGGGCAAGCGGTTCAACACGGACCTGCTGGAGGCCGTCGAGCTGGGCAACCTGCTCGACCTGGCCGAGGTCATGGCGGTCTCCGCGCTGGCCCGCAAGGAGTCCCGCGGCGGTCACTACCGCGAGGACTACCCGAACCGCGACGACATCAACTTCATGCGCCACACCATGGCGTACCGCGAGGTCGGCGACGACGGCACCGAGTCCATCCGTCTCGACTACAAGCCGGTCGTGCAGACCCGCTACCAGCCGATGGAGCGTAAGTACTGATGGCAACCCCCGTTCTGGACAAGGTCGAGGCGGAGTCCGCCGCCTCTCCCTACATCACGGTCACCTTCCGGATCCGCCGCTTCAACCCGGAGATCTCGGACGAGGCGACCTGGGAAGACTTCCAGCTGGAGATCGACCCGAAGGAGCGCGTCCTCGACGGCCTCCACAAGATCAAGTGGGACGTCGACGGCACCCTCACGTTCCGCCGCTCGTGCGCGCACGGCATCTGCGGCTCGGACGCCATGCGGATCAACGGCAAGAACCGCCTTGCCTGCAAGACGCTGATCAAGGACATCAACCCCGACAAGCCGATCACGGTCGAGCCCATCAAGGGCCTGACGGTCCTCAAGGACCTGGTCGTCGACATGGAGCCGTTCTTCCAGGCGTACCGCGACGTCATGCCCTTCCTCATCACGAAGGACACGAACGAGCCGACCCGCGAGCGTTTCCAGACGGCGGAGGACCGCGAGCGCTTCGACGACACCACGAAGTGCATCCTGTGCGCGGCGTGCACGTCCTCGTGCCCGGTCTTCTGGAACGACGGCCAGTACTTCGGCCCGGCGGCCATCGTCAACGCGCACCGCTTCATCTTCGACAGCCGTGACGAGGCTGCCGAGCAGCGCCTGGAGATCCTCAACGACCGCGACGGCGTGTGGCGCTGCCGCACCACCTTCAACTGCACGGACGCCTGCCCCCGAGGCATCGAGGTCACAAAGGCGATCCAGGAAGTGAAGAGGGCACTGATCACGCGCCGCTTCTGATCTTCTGAGTCCAACCTCAGGGCCCTGTTCCCGACGCTTCGGGAACAGGGCCCTCTGGTGTTTTTGGCGGATTTCCACCCCTACCGACTGGCTGCTTCCACAGTCACACTGCGACATGGGTGATGCCGCACGCCGGAGGGGGCAACGTGACGGACAGACCCGCTGACGAGCCCGTCCCGGTGCCGTACGGGTACCAAGCCGCGATGAAGGAAGCCTTCTTCCTTGCGGCTCCCCTCTTCACCGCCGCTTCTCTCTCGCTGGCCGGCGTGGTCGCCGGCGCCGACGACGAGTTTCTACTACCGGGGTTGACCCTTCTGTTACTTGTCGCCAGTTCGCTGATCCTCATCGCGGCGATCCAACTCCAGTACTACGCACGCCAATTCTCCTTCTCACTCAAGGAGATAGAGGAGCAGCTGGCACATGTGGCCCTGTGGAGCAACAAGACCGACTCTCAGCGGAGCCTGGGATTCCAACGTATTCGTGCCGCGTCCTACAAGCGGTACGTACGGTTCGCCCGGCCCTCGGTCTACTGCTTCAACATTGGTGTCCTGCTGCTCGGTTTGGGCATCGCCTGCGCATTGGCGCCGCCCAACTGTGGCAAGCAAGTGGTCTGGCGATGGATCGCCTGTTCGATGGTGACTGCAGCCACAGTTGTGGAAGCCGTATGGATCTGGTTCCTGATCTTCAGAAGCGAGACCAAAAGGGAGAGTTGATGCTGTACGACACTGTGCTGCCAGGTGTGCCCCACGCACCATTCTTGTGCCATGGGTGCGGGGGAGAACTCAACAGCCGCGCCGTACCGGACACGACCGCTTTTCGACGAGCTCTGGAGCGCTCACAGGAGGAACTACAAGCGCTACTGAAAAAGCACCACTCCGAGGTCCGGCACACCTCGCCGGACTGTCCTCTGTACGAGGCTCACGCGGCGGTCATCGCCCACGCCCTGGACTTCGAGGAGGCCGTCCGACTGGAGCAACTGGTGCGTGACAAGCTCATCGACCCCTCCCCTCCCCGTCAGTCCGGTTGACACTCCGGACTAACATGTCGCCGCGGTTGCCTCCCCGGCCCGCAGGGCGCGGAGGCGGTAGGCGGCGATGGCGCAGGGCGAGAGCGGTGCCCGCACCTCACGCAGCCGCGTGTGGATCGGTCTCCTCGCGGTGACCCTCGGCTGCTATCTCGCCGGAGATGTGGAGCAGCGAGCGCGTACTGCGGTGGGGTTCGGCGTCCGCTGGTGGCCTTGGGGCCTGCTGGTCCTGGCCGTGGTGAGCCTCTTGCGATCGGCGCTGCCGACTGGCTCGCTCGTCGGTCCGCTGTTCCTCATCTCCGTCGCCGTGATCGGGCTGGCTCGGTCCGACGGAGCGGGCTCACGCGTCCTCATGAACCTGGCGCTGCCCGGTCTTCTCGCGCTGGGCGGGGCCGCCATCGTGCTCGACGTCTCCGCCGCGAGGCGAAAGCCGAGTTGGAGTCGGGTCCTGACGTCTGGACGAGTGGTACTGCCGGAAGAAGTACGCGGGACGGTGACCGTCCGGGCCGTACTCGGCGAGCTGCGAGCCGATCTCACGCGGGCGCCGAGGGACCAGGAGTCCATCCTGCACGTGACTGCGATCGCCGGGCATGTACGGGTGGCCGTTCCACGAGACCGGTGGATAAGAGTGCACACATCCGGAACAGTCCTCACACGAGTGGCGGACACGGGTCCCAAGCCAACGGAGCCCCCGGACGCGTCAACCGGCTTGACCATCCATGTTCTCGGGATATGCGGAGTCGTCGGCATCGTCAGGGTCTGACCGGCGGCTCCCGTGTTCATAGGCAACGCCAGGGCGGCCGCGGCCGGAGAACGTGGCAGAGACCTCGGCGAAGATCTGCCGCTCCTGTTCCTCGTCGGCCGGCAGCGGAAGGCGTAGCGCGTCCAGCAGTTCGAACCGATGCAGGTCGTACACCACATGCATCAACCCCGAGTAGGCCTGTGCGGCAATCACCGCCCCCTTGTAGGCGACAGTCGCGAGAAGTAGGGCGGCGGCGCACAACCACCACAGGCCCGTCTCGTCGTACAGGGCGATCCCGGACACCACCGCCACCGCCACAAGGCTCCAACAGAGATTGACGGCCGCGTCCAGGGCGTCTCTCGTCGAGCGGAGGATCTCGACCATGCGATCGGAGACCTGCATGTAGATACGTGGCCAGGAACCGAGCGTAGAGAGACCGTAGCGTTCGCCGGCGCTGAGTTCCCCAGAACGCAGCGCATTGCCGAGAGCCATAGGCAGCAGAACGTCCACGGAAGGGCGCGCACTCAGTCTGCGCCCGGCATCGGCTCGTCGGCGGCGTGCGGCTCCGTCACGTGCCGCTCCCTCTGCCTGCTCCCGCAGCACCTCCCAGCGCCGTCGCTGAACTTCCACGAGGACTCCAGCCGGACCGACCATCACCGGCCACCGGTCCCAGTACCCCTCCAGCACCCGGACAGCGCGCACCTGGAATGGCTGGAGGAGCAGGGCGAGTAGTGCCGTGCACGCAACAAGAAGCAGTGCCGCCCCTGATGCACCAGCCCGATCCCGGGGCACCACCCGGCTCCAATCGCTGTGTCCCGTGAAACTTCCGGCTCGGGCGAGGCCCCACACGCAGATGACGAACAGCCCGCACGGCACGAAGCCGACCGTCCACAGCCGCCGCACGAAGCCGCCTCCCCGCACCCCACAAACCCCATACGTAACTGGATCTCTCCAGTATGGCCGCCGATCAATGCGGCGCGGGTCTGATCGGCACGAGGGCAGGCGATGCCGCCGTTCGCCTCAGTTCCCAGGCGGAGGGCCGAGCCGACGGCTGTTGATCGTCGTCAGGTCGATCTCGAGAACGAAAGGTTCGGAGATCTTAAGGCGGTTGTGGAAGATGCCGGTGAGGCCGTAGGACTTCGTGGCCGGGTCGAGTTCGTAGACGTACACGACGGGGAACCCTTTGTCGTCGTCCTGCTCGACTCGCCAGAAGTGCGGCACACCGGCGGCCGCGTACTTGCGCGGCTTGACCTCGCGGTCGCGTTCGCGTGAGTCCGCGGAGACGACCTCGACGGCGAGGAGGATGTCCTCGGGTTCGAACCAGGTCTGCTCGGGGCCGGTGTTCGCCGACAGGGGAAACACGAGGACATCCGGCTCGAGCCGGTTCTTGCTGTCCAGCCTGATCGTCATCTCACGCAGAACGTCGAGATGGTCCGGTACCTGCTCCAGGAGCGTCTGCTCCAGCAGGCGCATGCAGCGCCCGTGAAAGGCCGTCTGCGGACTCATGAAGACGAGACTCCCGTCGATCAACTCCGTGTGCCGTGGGAGGCCCGGAATCCGATCGAGGTCGTCCGCGGTCCAGCCCTCGGGAGGCGGGATCGGCCAGCGGTACGCCGACGTATCGCTCCGATCCGGATCGTTCTCGGACGCGGCGCTCATCACTGCTCCCATGGGACGGAGTCTCGCCTGTCGTCTCAGCCTACCCAGGGGCCGTCACGTCTGCTTCACCTCAACGGGTGATCACATGGTCGGTCCGCGGCCCGTGCGGCGGGGTCCGCCTCGCGCGGCTTCTAGCCTGACGGTATGTCAGATGACCAGTCGTACGAGCTGCTCGGCTTCGACAACGTGCTGTTTCCCGTCGGGGACATCGGGGAGGCCGTCGGGTTCTACGAGCGTGCCGGGTTCGCGGTGGGGTTCCGGTTCGACGAGGGCGGGATCGCGCAGTTGAGGGTCGGGGGCGAGACGCCCGGGATTCTGCTGCGGCAGGAGGAGGGGCTCGGGCACCGGCCGCCGCCGTGGCCCTCGCCCCGTGTCTGGCTGGAGGTGCCGGACGCCCGCGCGGCGATGCGGGAGCTGGCGGACGCCGGGATCGCGGCGCTCGACGAGCCGGCCTCCGTGGCGACCGGCTGGACGGTCGAGATCGCCGACCCGTGGGGGAACGTCATCGGATTCACGGACTACACCAAGCGGCCCGGACTCGGGCGGAGATGCTAGCCGCACAGCAGGGTTGAACGCGTTCAAAAACAGGTCTACAGTCAGTCCTGACAGTGTTTTGAACGCGTTCAACAAGGGGTGGGGACATGGATCTCACAGTCGTCGCGTACGTCATCTACCTGCTGGTCAGCATCGGTCTGACCATCTGGGTGGCCCGCACGCTCAGCCGCAACGGGCGGGTCTTCCTGGCGGACGTGCTGCACGGGAACGAGAAGCTCGCGGACGCCGTCAACCACCTCCTGGTGGTCGGCTTCTACCTCGTCAACCTCGGCTTCGTCGCGCTGTACCTCAGTGGCGACGACGACATCGCCGACACCCGCGGGGTCTTCGAGGCCCTGTCGACCAAGCTGGGCGTGGTGCTGCTGGTGCTCGGCGTGATGCACCTGGGCAACGTGTACGTGCTCAGCCGGATCCGGCGCCGCGGGGTGCTGGAGCGCGAGCAGGTGCCGCCGGTCGCGCCGCAGGGCTGGGTCGCCCCCACCGCCGGGGCGTGAGCGGGATGACGGCCACCACCGCGGACCGGGACGCCGTACGCGTCCCGGTCCGCCGGCTCACCGTGCTGTACGACGCCGAGTGCTCGGTGTGCGCCTTCGTACGCGACTGGCTCGCCCGCCAGCCCCAGTTGGTGCCTCTGGAACTCGTACCGGCCGCCTCGGACGAGGCACGTCGGCGCTTCCCCGGTCTCGACCACCGGGCCACGCTCGACGACGTCACCGTCGTGGGCGACAGCGGGCAGGTCTACCGGGGCGCGGCCGCCTGGATCGTCACCCTGTGGGCACTGCGCGAGCACCGCCCGCTCGCGCACCGCCTGAGCACCCCCGCCGGGGCGAAGCTCGCCAAGGGCGCCGTCCTCGCCGCCGCCCGGTGGCGCGGGGCGCAGTGGGGCGGGCGGGCGTACGCGCGCGTGGACGGGTGGTCGTACGACCCCGCCCGAGGGTGGACGTACGCCGCCGGCTCCGCCCCGGACTGCGCCGATGGCACCTGCGCCACTCGTTAGGCTCTCTTCCCGTGCCTGCGAACAACGACAGCCCCGGTGAGGGCGACGCGCCCAGCAAGTCCGAGCAGACCCGCGCGCTGATCCTGGAGACGGCGATGCGGCTGTTCCAGGAGCGCGGCTACGACAAGACGACCATGCGGGCCATCGCCCAGGAGGCCGGGGTCTCCGTCGGCAACGCGTACTACTACTTCTCCGGCAAGGAACACCTGATCCAGGGCTTCTACGACCGTCTCGCCGCCGAGCACCGCGAGGCGGTCCGGGAGGTCCTGGCCCGCGAGACGAGCCTGGAGGCGCGGCTCGCGGGCGTCCTGCGCACCTGGCTCGACGTCGCCACGCCGTACCACGAGTTCGCGGTGCAGTTCTTCAAGAACGCCGCCGACCCCGACAGCCCGCTCAGCCCCTTCTCCCCGGAGTCGGAGCACGCGCGCGTGGAGGCCATCGGCGTCCACCGGGAGGTGCTCGCGGGGGCGAAGGGCAAGGTGCCCGAGGAACTGCGGGACGTGCTGCCGGAGCTGATGTGGCTCTCCCAGATGGGACTCGTCCTGTACTGGATCTTCGACCGGACCGACGGGCGCGAACGCAGCTACCGGCTCGCCGAGCGCGGCGCCCGCCTCACCGCGCGCGGCGTCGCGCTCGCCCGCTTCCGGGTGCTGCGGCCGCTGGTGCTGGAAGTGCACGAACTCTTCACGGACTTCCTGCCGGGGATGACGAAGGCACTCCCCGATCCAGCGGCACGCAGGTCCACCTCCTGACGGGTCCGGCACCGGCCCCCTCCTGAGGGGTCCGGCGGTGACGGGTCCGGCCGGTCAGTTCACGGTGTCCATCTCGCCCTCGGTGAGCTCCACGTCGTGGACCAGCGGGCCGTCCGCCACGACGACGAGCCGGGCGCGGGAGCCGTACGACGGGGCGGCCGTCGCCAGCAGATAGCTGCCCGGGGACGGGACGGAGAGGATGTACGAGCCGTCGGCCAGGGAGGACACCCGGTCCAGTTGCCGGCCGCCGCCCCGGCTCAGCAGGGTCACCGCGGCGCCCTCCACCGGGTCGCCGTCGGCGGTGCGGACGAAGCCGTGGACCACCGTGGCGGGACCGTCCCGCTCGACGACGCCGCCCTCCGGCACCGCCGGCGCCGACGCCTCTTCCTTCGGCTCCACCGCGAGATGCGGCAGACGCCGGTCGAGCCAGGAAGGCAGCCACCAGTTGGAGTCGCCCAGGAGGTGCATCATGGCCGGCACCAGCGCCGTACGCAGGATGAACGCGTCGAGCGCCACCGCCGCCGCCAGACCGACGCCCGCCACCGCCGCGCCCGCGTCGCCGCTGAGGACGAACGCCAGGAACACGCAGACCATGATCAGGGCCGCGCTGTTGATGACCCGGCTGGTCTCCGCGAGCCCCACCCGGACCGCGCGCGCGTTGTCGCGCGTGTGCACCCACTCCTCGTGCATCCGGCTGACCAGGAACACCTGGTAGTCCATGGAGAGGCCGAACAGCAGGGACAGCATGATGACCGGCAGGAAGGCGTTGATCGGACCCTCCTTGCCGAGGCCGAGCAGTTCCAGGCCCCAGCCCCACTGGAAGATCGCGACCAGGACGCCGAAGGAGGCCGCCGCGGCTATCAGGTTCATCACGGCGGCCGTCAGCGGCACCACCAGGGAACGGAAGGCGATCAGGAGCAGCAGGAAGCTCAGCCCGATGATGGTGACGACGAAGAGCGGCAGCCGGTCGCCGGTGACGGACGCGAAGTCCTTGGAGACCGCGGTGACTCCGCCGACGTGAGCGGTCGCGCCCGCGCGCGGGATCACGTCGTCGCGGAGGGTGTCGATGAGGTCGTCGGTCCCCTTCGACTGGGGTGACGTGGTGGGGACGACCTGGATGACCGTGACGCCCCGGGCGGGCGGCAGCGCGACGACCTGGGCCACCCCGGAGGTCGCCTCGATGTCCTCGGCCAGCGCGGCCGTGTCGCCGCCGGTCGCCACCACCTGGAGCGGTCCGTTGAAGCCGGGCCCGAAGCCCTCGGCGAGCAGGTCGTACGCCTGCCGGGTGGTCGTCGTGGCGTCGTCGTTGCCCTGGTCGGTGGCGCCCAGCCGCAACGACAGCACGGGTACCGCGAGTACGGCCATGACGACGACGGCGAGTGCGGCGATCCGGCGCGGACGCCGCTGCACGCCCGCCGACCAGCGGGCCGCGAGACCGCTCGTACGCTCCGGCTCGGGGCCGTCGGCGGCCAGCCGGCGCCGCTGGCGGCGGCTGAGGACGCGCGGGCCGAGGAAGCCGAGCAGGGCGGGCAGCAGGGTGGTGGCGGCGAGCACGCTCAGCACGACCGTGAGCGAGGTGCCGATGACCACGCCGTCCAGGAAGCGCAGGTTCGTCACCAGCATCCCGGCCAGCGCGATACACACCGTGCCGCCCGCGAACAGCACCGCGCGGCCGGAGGTGTCGAGGGCGGTGACCGCCGACTCCTCGGGGTCGGCGCCGCGCAGGATGCCGCGCCGGTGCCGGGTGACGATGAACAGGGCGTAGTCGATGCCGACCCCGAGGCCGATCAGCGACGACAGCAGGGGCGCCAGGTCGGGGATGTCGGTGACGTGGCTGAGGAGCTGGGTGGAGAACAGGCCCGTACCGACGCCGAAGATCGCCACGCCGATCGGCAGGAGCATCGCGAAGAGCGAGCCGAAGGCGAGGAACAGCACGACCGCCGCCGCCCCGAGGCCGACCATCTCGGCGAGCCCCGTGGGCGGTTCCTGCACGCGCTGGATGGCCTGGCCGCCCAGCTCGACCCGCAGTCCGTCGGTCTCGGCGCCCCGCGCGGTGTCGACGACGTCCTGGACGAGCTCCTTGGGGACGGAGTTGGCCCGCTCGGTGAACGTGATCTGGGCGTACGCGATGCGCCCGTCACGGCTGATCTGTGCCGCGCCCCGGTCGGTGTAGGGGCCGGCGACCTCGCCGACCCCCTTCATCCTCGCCAGCTCCGCCAGCGCGGGCTGGATCCGGGCCCGTACGTCCTGGTCACGGACCGAGCCGTCGTCGACCTTCCACACCACCGTGTCGGTGTCGCCCGCGCGCGCGGGGAAGGCCTTCGCCATCAGGTCGTACGCGCTCTTGGAGTCCGTGTTCGGGAGGGAGAAGACGTTCGCGTAGTCCGTGCCCGCCGTCGAGGCCGAGAAGCCCAGGCCGAACAGGGCACCCACCCACAGCAAGAGGACCACCAGCCGGTGCCGATAGCACCACCGCGCCAATGCCGCCACGTTCAACGCTCCTTGTTCGATTGCCGGTCGATCGGTCGGTCCCCCAGGTCCTGGGCAACAGGATCGGCGGCGCCGCACGCGCGTGGACACGGCTCGGGCATGACTCTCAAGGAACTCCAAAGCGGGAACGGGCCCGGCTGTCAGTGGCCGCGCCGATACTGGGGTCATGTCGACGGCCCCTGGCACCGTGCTGGTCGTGGAGGACGAGCCGAGCATCGCGGACGTCCTCGCCATCGCGCTGCGCTACCACCGCTTCGAGGTCATGATCGCGGGCACCGTCCGCGAGGCGCTCGCCCTCGTCGCCCGCACCCGGCCCGATGTCGCGCTGCTCGACGTCATGCTCCCGGACGGCGACGGACGTGCCCTGGGCCGTGAACTGCGCGCCGCGCGGCCGGAACTGGCGCTGGTGTTCCTGACCGCCCGGGACTCCCCCGCCGAGATCGTCGGCGCCCTGGGCTTCGGCGACGACTACATCACCAAGCCGTTCAACATCGACGAGGTCGTCGCCCGGATCACCGCGGTGCTGCGCCGCACCCGCCCGGCCGACGTCCTCCCGCAGCGCCCGCCCCTGCGCTACGGCGACCTGGAACTGGACGAGACGACGTACTCGGTGCACCGCGCGGGCCGCACGGTCGAGCTCACCCCCACCGAGTACGCGCTGCTGCGCTTTTTGGTGCGCAACGGCGGCCGGATCGTGCCCAAGGAGCAACTCCTGCGCCATGTCTGGCAGTACGAGCACACCCCGCCGGAGTCGACGGTCGTCGAGACCTACATCAGCTATCTGCGCCGCAAGCTGGACACACTGGGAGCGCCGGTGATCACCACGCGGCGGGGTGTCGGATACGGGCTGGCATGAGGCTCCCCCGCGCACTGAAACCGCCCAGGTCCCCGAGGCTCCCCAGGTCCCTGAAGCTCTCCAGGTCCCTTCGGCTCCCCGGCCTCCGCAAGCTGCTCGGCTGTCGTCCGAGACTGCACTCCACCCGGGGCATCCACTCGCTGCGCGTCAAACTCACCCTGGCCAACGTGGCGCTGCTCGCCCTGGGCATCGTCGCCGCCACCGCCGTCAGCCTCATGGGCATGCGGCACTATCTGCTCGACCAGATCGACGCCGAACTCACCCAGACCCGGGACTCGCTGGCCGGTTCGCACGTCACCATGCGGCAGATCGACTCGATCGCCGTGCTGGGCCTCGCCCGCGACTGGGCCGTCCCCGGGGAGAGCGACGACCGGCCGACGCCCGACACCCTCTTCGTCGCCGTCGACGGTGACACCGGCGAGGCCGTCACCGTCCTCGGCGTCGCGCCGACCGACGCGCAGCGGGGCCTCGCGGAGGCGGTCACCGACCCGGGCGCGCTCGCCGACGACGCCGAGCCGCACGACGTGACGGTCCGCGGCGCCCCGTACCGCGCGACCGGGACCCGGCTCTCCGACGGCACCGACGTCCTGCTGGCCACGTCGACGGACGCCCTGCACAAGGGCATAGCCAAGGCCCTCAAGCTCGACCTCGCCGTGGGCACGATGCTGCTGGCGCTGCTGGCCTGTCTGACGCTGTTCAGCGTGCGGCGCCGGATGCTGCCGCTGGAGGACATGGTGGAGACCTCGTCGGCGATAGCCGAGGGGGACCTGACCCGGCGGATCCCCTCCCGTCACCATCCGACACAGGAGGTCGAGCAACTGCGGCTGGCCCTCAACGCCATGCTCCACCAGGTGGAGTCGGCGTACCGCACGCGCGAGCGCACGGCGGCCCAGCTGCGCCGGTTCGTCGCCGACGCCTCGCACGAGCTGCGCACGCCGCTGGCCGCGATCCGCGGCTATCTCCAGCTGTACGACAAGGGGATGCTGCGCGATCCCGCCGAGCGGAAACGGGCCTGGGACCGGATGACGGGGGAGGCCGACCGCATGGGGCACCTGGTGGACGAACTGCTCACCCTGGCCCGGCTCGACCAGCAGCCCGAACTGCGGCTGCGGCACGTCGACGTCAGCTGCCTGGTGCGGGACGCGGCCGAGGACCTGCGGGCGCAGCAGCCCGGACGGCCGGTCACGGTCGGCGCCGACGGCGCGCTGCTGGTGCACGCCGACGAGTCGGGGCTGCGGCAGGTGCTCGGCAACCTGGTCGCCAACGTGCGCACGCACACGCCCGCCGAGGTGCCGGTGCGGCTCGGGGTGGAGCGCGCGGACGGCGTCGTACGGCTGTGTGTGGCGGACGAGGGACCGGGACTCGCGGCGGAGGACGCGTCACGCATCTTCGACCGCTTCTTCCGGGCCGGGGGCGGCGCGGGCAGCGGACTGGGCATGGCGATCGTGCAGGGGGTGGTGCGGGCGCACGGCGGCGACGTCGCGGTGCGCACGGCACCGGGCGAGGGACTCACGGTGACGGTGACCCTGCCCGCGCGCCCGCCGGTACGGCCGTAACGGACGGGGCGGGTGGGCGGCCGGGACCTCCGGCGGCCGGGCCGGGCCCCGGGGTCGGGGGCAGGTGCTGGAGCGGGTCGGGGGCCAGGTGCTGGAGCGGGTCGGGGACCCGGGTGCTGGAGCGGGTCGGGTGCCCGGGTCCGGGAGCGGATCGGGTGCCCGGGTCCGGGAGCGGATCGGGTGCCCGGGTCCGGGAGCGGATCGGGGGCCGGGTGTTAGAGCGGGTCCGGGGCCATGACCAGTGCCCACACCGTCTTCCCGTGCCGGCCCCGGCTCCACACCCCCCAGGCCGTGGCGACATGCTCCACGAGGTGCAGGCCTCGGCCCGTCTCCGCCCACTCCCCCACCACCCGCAGCCGTGGTTCCAGCCGGCCCTCGTCGGAGACCTCTATGAGGCAGGAGCCGTCGGCGAGGGCGGTCACCGCCACCTCGAACTCCCTCTCCAGCAGCGGCCCGTGACGTACGACGTTGGTGGCGAGCTCGGACACGAGCAGGACGGCGTCGTCCAGCGCCGGGTCACCGGGCGTGTGCCCCCAGTCGGCCAGATGGTCCCGCACCCGGCGCCTGGCGAGTCCGACGGACGCCGGATGCCTGGGCAGCCGGAAGGAGTTGCGTCTCAACACGTCGGCTCCTCACCCCGCCCACACCTCCGTCACATGATGCTGCGTGGGGTGACTGCCCGCCGCCGCACCCGCCCAAGCGGGTCCACGGCGTCGGGTCCTGCGGCGGGGTCAGATCCAGGTCAGACCCCACAGCCGGAAGACGCCGCTGCCGTCCGACAGATACTGAGCGCCGCCGATGTCCTCGCTGCTGACGACGTACTCCTTGCGCTGCCACAGCGGGACGAGCGGCACGTCCTCGGCCACGTCCGCCTGGAGTTCGCGGAAGTCCGAGGCGACGCGGCCCCGGTCGGCGTACTGCTGCGTGGACTCGATCAGCCGGTCGACGTCCTTGCTGCTGTAGCCGGTGTTCATGGTGCTGCCGGTGCCGACGAGCGGCGCGGCGAAGGTGTCCGGGTCGGGGTAGTCGGCGACCCAGCCGACCGCGTACGCGTCGAGTCTGCCGTTCGCCCACCGCTTCTGGAAGTCGGTCCACTCGTAGCCCTCGACCGTGACCTGGAACAGGCCGCCGGCCTCCAGTTGCCGCTTGAGTTCGGCGGCCTCCTCGGCGGCGGCGCCGCTGCCGATGCCGTAGCCGTACGTGAAGCGGACCGGGGTGCTCACCCCGGCGTCCGCCAGCAGTTGCCTCGCCCGCGCGACGCTCCGCGCCGGGTAGGTGTCGAAGAACGACGTGGTGTGGCCGGTGATGCCGGTCGGGATCAGCGAGTACAGCGGCTCGACGGTGCCTGCGTACACCGTCGAGGCCAGTTCGTCACGGTCGACCAGCCAGGCCAGGGCGCGCCGGACCCGCCGGTCGTGCAGCGGGGAGCTCGCGCGGGTGTCGAAGTACAGGTTGCGGGTCTCGGAGCTGTCGGCCTCGAAGACGCGTCGGCCGGGGTCACTGGCCGAGAGACCGGCGAGGACCTTGGGCGGCAACTGCCGGCCGACGACGTCCAGCTGTTCGGCGTTCCAGGCGCTGTCGAGCGCGCCGGCGTCCCTGTAGTAGCGCAGCTCGACGGGCCGCCCGGTGCCCTTCAGGGCGCCCTTGTACCGCGTGTTGGGCGACAGCGCCGCGGTCCTGCCCTTCGTATACGACGACAGGACGTACGGTCCGCTGCCGTCGACGTCCGTACCGGTGCGCAGGCCGTCCTTCGGGTAGCGCGTGCTGTCGACGATCGCCCCGGCGCCGGTGGCCACCTTGAACGGGAACGTGGCGTCGGCGGAGGTCAGGTGGAAGGTGACGGTGGAGCCCGCGGCGTCCACCGACCCGAGGGTGGAGAACAGGGACGCCGGACCGACATCGGCGTTGATCCTCTTGACCCGGTCGAAGGAGAACTTCACGTCCTGCGCGGTCACCGCGCGTCCACCGGAGAAGGTCAGGCCCTTGCGCAGCCTGCACCGGTACGTACGAAGGCCGCCCTCGTCGAAGGCGCAGCTCTCGGCCGCGTCCGGCACGGGCGTGCTGCCGCCCGGCTCGAACGTGAGCAGTGACTGGAAGACGTTGCTGTACAGGGCCCAGGAGCCGGCGTCGTAGGCTCCGGCCGGGTCGAGCGACGTGACGATGTCCGTCGTGCCGACCCTGATGGTCCCGTCCTTGCTCCCTTGCGACGGCAACAGCTGCCAGGCGCCCACTCCGATGGCCGCCAGCACGAGCAGCGTGGCCAGAATTCGCATCCGGACAGATCGCACGGTGCCCTCCCCAGGCGCCCCAGCGCAGAGCCGCTCCCTAAGCGGCGCGGACACCTAACCACAGGAGTTTCCGGTGGGGGAAGGGCATTCCGGTGAGAGGAGGGAGAACGCGCCCAAGGGTGTTTCCGGTGGGTTTCACAGGCTTCCCACAGGGGGGTGTCAGGCCTGCGCCGACGCCAGTTCGATCACCGTGATGTCCGAGGGCGCGCCCACGCGCGTGGGCGGTCCCCAGGCGCCCGCGCCCCGGGAGACGTAGAGCTGGGTGTCGCCGTAGCGCTCCAGGCCCGCGACCGTCGGGTTGGCCGCGGCCGCGATGAGGTTGCCGGGCCAGAGCTGGCCGCCGTGGGTGTGGCCGGAGAGCTGGAGGTCGACGGCGTGGGCGACGGCCTCGTGGATCTGGACCGGCTGGTGGGCGAGGAGCACGCACGCGCGCGTGGTGTCGCGGTCGCCGAGGGCCCGGGTGAAGTCCGGACCCTGGCCCTCGCTCGCGCCGCGGAGGTCGTTGACCCCGGCGAGGTCGAAGTGGGGCAGTTCGGTGCGGGCGTTCTCCAGGGGGTGCAGGCCCAGCCGGCGGACCTCCTCGACCCACTGCTCGGCGCCGGAGAAGTACTCGTGGTTGCCGGTGACGAAGAAGGCCCCGTGCCGCGCCCTGAGCCGCGCGAGCGGCGCGGCGGCCGGGCCCAGGTCCTTGACGCTGCCGTCGACCAGGTCGCCGACGACGGCGATCAGGTCGGGCTGCGTCGCGTTGATCGTGTCGACGACCTTCTGGGCGAAACCGCGCCCCAGGACCGGGCCGAGGTGGATGTCGCTGACGACCGCGATCCGGTAGCCGTGGGCGGCGCGCGGGAGCTTGGCCAGCGGCACGGTGACCCGCTTCACCCTCGGGCCGCGCAGGACGCCGTACGTGCCGTAGCCGACCGTGCCGACGGCGGCCGCGGCCGCCGTGCCGCCGACCACCCTGGAGACGAACAGGCGGCGGGAGGGGGCCGCGAGGGGGCGGAGAGCCTCCGGCTCAGGTGACTCGGGGGACTCAGGTGACTTCGGGGACTCAGGTGACTCCGGGGACTGAGGTGACTCGGGGGGCTCAGGGAGCTCAGGGAGCTCAGGTGACTCGACAGGCTCGGGCGACCGCGTGGCGTCGTGCGGTGCCGGCGCCGCCGTGGCTGCCGCCGTCGCCATCGTCGTACCCGTCGCCGCCGCTGTCGCTGTCGCTGTCGCTGTCGCCGATACGGTCTCGCGCCGCGGTACGGTCCCGGCCGCCCGCGTCCGCCGTTCCAGGAAGCGGCGCAGCAGGGGGCGCACGACCTCGCCGGCCAGGACGGCCAGCAGCAGGTAGACCGACAGGGCCAGCCACAGGAACCCCGGCCAGGCCAGCGCGCGCTGGAGCCAGAAGGGCGCGCCGGTGCGCTCGGCGACCAGCGCCCCGACGGCCAGCGCCCAGCCGGCCGCGATCAGCGCGGCGCCCGCCCGGCGGACCGGGCCGGGACCGCTCGTCGTGTCGCGGAACAGACGCCGCCACAGGTACCGGTTGGCCACCACCACGACGGCCACGACGGCCAGGGCGAGCAGCGCGAGGACGATGACCACTGTGCCGTGACCCCCGTTGCCGTTATGACGTGCGGCGCAGTGCGCGCAGTCCGCGCAACCCGATGCCCCCGACGACCGTCCCCAATACGAAGGAGACGACGGCGAGCGTCAGGTGCACCCAGAAGTACGCGGTGGGCTGCCCGTCGTCGAACGCGAGCCCACTGCTGTCCTTGATCAGGTTTTTGACGAAAGTGACCCAGATGACCCAGCTCCACACCCCGAAGGCGAGCAGGAACCAGGAGATCCGGCGGCTGAGCTTCATGCGTTCAGTATCGCGGTCCGGTGTCCGGTTCCGTGACCGGGGTGGGGTGGGTGCTGGGACATCGCGGGGTGCGGCATGTACGTTCTCGGTCGTGCCCGCACCCCTGAAGACCGGCAGGCGGCCCCTGCTGGTCACTTCCGCGACCTTGTTGTCCCTCGCGCTGACCGCGCCCGCCGCCCTCGCGGCCCCTGGTCCGTCGACGAGTCCGCCCGCCACGCCCTCGACGAGTCCGTCGGCCAAGCCCCCGGCGAACATGTCGCGTGTGGGCGGTGCGCAGCTCGGCCGGGCCGGTACGCAGGTCAATCTGGGCGCCGGGGCCCCCGTGCTGCCGAAGGACCTGACGGCGCGCTCCTGGATCGTCGCCGACGCCGAGTCCGGCGAGGTGCTCGCCGCGAACAACGCCCACTGGCGGCTGCCCCCGGCGAGCACCCTGAAGATGCTGTTCGCCGACACCCTGCTGCCGAAGTTCCCGAGCACCGAGAAGCACAAGGTCACGCCCGCCGACCTGGCGGGCATCGGAGCCGGGTCCAGCATGGTCGGGATAAAGGAGAACGAGACCTACACGGTCCACGACCTGTGGCTCGGCGTCTTCCTGCGTTCCGGGAACGACGCGGTGCACGTGCTGTCCTCGATGAACCACGGCACCGCCAACACCGTCAAGGAGATGAACGAGCACGCCGAGGAGCTCCAGGCCCTCGACACGAACGTGGTGACCCCGGACGGCTACGACGCCGGCGGCCAGGTCTCCTCCGCGTACGACCTGACGCTGTTCGCCCGCTCGGGGCTGCAGAAGGCCGACTTCCGCGAGTACTGCTCGACCGTGCGGGCCGATTTCCCCGGCGCGACGACGAAGAACGCCAAGGGCAAGCCGGTCCGCGAGACCTTCGAGATCCAGAACACCAACCGGCTGCTCAGCGGCGACAGCGACATCTCGGTCTACCAGGGCATCGCCGGCGTCAAGAACGGCAACACCACCAACGCGGGCGCCACGTTCACCGGTGTCGCCGAGCGCGACGGCCGGGTGCTGCTCGTCACGGTCATGAAGCCGGAGAAGGACGAGCACAACGAGGTCTACAAGGAGACCGCGAAGCTCTTCGACTGGGGTTTCAAGGCGGCCGGCAAGGTCCAGCCGGTGGGTGAGCTGGTGGCACCGAAGGGCACCGAGCAGAGCGCCCAGCCGGGTACCACCGCCGCGGCCGGTGAGGCCGGGGGCGCCGACGACGGCACCGGTACGACGTCCTCGAAGTCGGTGGCCGCCGCCCCGTCCGACGACGGAACCGGCGGGGTGTGGATCGCGCTCGCGGTCATCGGCGGGCTGCTGGTGCTGCTCGCGGGCGGCGCGTTCCTGGTCAACCGCCGGTGGCCGCTGCCGGATCTGATGCGCCGTCGCCGCTGAGCTCGCTCTCCTTGCTCCGCGTCGCCGTCCAGGAGGCGCAGAACAGCAGCAGCTTCGTGGTGAAGTTGATCCACAGCAGCAGGGCGACGGGGACGCCGAACGCCCCGTACATGCTCTTGGTGGCGACGCCCTGCATGTAGCCGCTCAGCAGCAGTTTCAGCAGTTCGAAGCCGACCGCGCCGATCAGCGCCGCCACGACCAGCCGGCGGCGCTGCGGTTCGACGCCCGGCAGCAGGGTGAGGACGTACAGGAGCACCAGGAAGTCGGCGATCACGGCGACGGCGAACGCGATGATCTGGAGCAGGACGCTGCCCCAGCTGTGCTCGTCCAGCCCGATGTGCCGGGCGCTCCAGCCGACGGCGGACGAGGCGACGGCGGACGCGGCGAACGTGATCAGCACGGCGCCGCCGAGGCCGATCAGGACGCCGGTGTCCTTGGCCTTGCGCAGGAGGGGGTTCTCCTCGCTGTCCGGCAGCTCCCACACCGCGCGCAGGCACTCGCGCATCTGGCCGACCCAGCCGATGCCGGTGAACAGCAGGACCGCGCCGGCGATGAGGCCCACCGTGCCGGCGTTCTGGATCAGGGCGTCGAGGTCGAGCTGTTCGGAGATGCCGGGGACCTGGTCGGCGATCTGGTCCTCGATCGTCTTCTGCCGTTCGGTGCTGAGCGTGGCCGCGGCGATCGCCGCGGCCACCGTCAGCAGCGGGAAGAGCGCGATGAAACTGACGAACGTCATCGCGGCCGCGAGCCGCGTCCACTTCACCCGGTCCAGCCGCTCGTACGAACGCCACGCGTGCGTGGTCATCAGGCGCGTCAGCAACGGCCCGATCCCGGGAAGCTTCTTCAGCCAGTCCATGACCCGACCCTGTCCTCGTCGCCCTTGTCGCCCTGGTCGCTCTTGTCTTCCTTCACGCGGAAGACAAGTGTCCTGGTACCCCAGAACCGCAGGACCGTGGCCAGCGCCATGCCGACTCCCGCTCCGGACACGATGTCCGCGCGCGGGGAGGTCAGACCGAGGCCGTAGTGGCTGACGGTCAGGCACAGCAACTGCACCAGCGCGCCGGCGACGTTCACGGCGAGGAAGACGGCGTACCGGCGCCAGGGCGAGCCGCCCCGGCCCCGGTACGGCCCCAGGGCGTTGCCGGCGTAGGCGACCGTGCAGCCCGCGGCGAAGGACAGGGCCTTGGCGGAGAGGGGGTCGAGGGCGGCGGGGCCGCGCAGGTAGCCGAAGAGGGCCAGGTCGACGGCGTACGCGAGGAGGCCGACGGCGGCGAAGCCGAGGAGTTCGCGGTGCGGGAGGCGGACGGTGGGTCCGCGGGCGGGCCGCCCCACCGGACCGCGCGCGGGGCGACCCACCGCCCGGCTCGTGGCGGGACCGGTCGCCGGACGGCTCGCCGCTGGGTGCACCTGTGTGGCCGACGGTCCACGCGCCGGGCCGCACAGGGGGTGACTCGCCGGTTCGCTCGGTGGGCGGGGCGTCGGGCGGCTGAGCGGCCCGCTCACCAATTGGCCACCGCCAGCCCGTACATCGCGAGCCAGACCAGGCCGATGAGGGCGAGGGCGCGATCGCGCAGCACGACCTCCTCGGGTTCACCCGCGGTGCCGCGGTCGGCGAAGACGGCGTAGCGCAGGACGGCCAGGATGAAGGCGACCATCGACAGCTGGCGCCAGGGCAGCAGGCCGGTGTGCGGGACCCCGCCCTCCTCCAGGGCCCACAGGCAGTAGCCGAGGACGGCGACCCCGGCGGCCAGCTGCCAGACGAACCGGAGGTAGCCGGTGGTGTACTCGGTGAGCAACGCGCGCGTGGCGCCCGCTTTTCCGGCCATCTGGACGGCTTCCGAGTAGCGCTTGGCCGCCACCATGAACAAGGCCCCGAATCCGGTCGTGATCAGGAACCAGCGCGACAGCGGGATGCCGAGCGCGAGCCCGCCGATCATCGCCCGCATCAGGAAGCCGGTCGTGACGACGGCGAGGTCCACCACGAGGACGTGCTTGAGGCTGACGCAGTACGCCAGTTGCATGCCGATGTACGCCGTCAGCAGGGCCGCGACGGCGGGCGAGGTCAGCCACGCGGCGGCGGCCGGCGCCAGGACGGCCAGGGCGGCTCCCACGGCGTACGCGAGCGGCACCGGGACCTGCCCGGCGGCCACCGGGCGGCGGCGCTTGGTGGGGTGGGCGCGGTCGGCCTCGGCGTCGCGGGCGTCGTTGATCAGGTAGACGGCGGCCGCGCAGGCCGTGAACAGGGCGAAGACGAGGGCGAGTCGGGTGGCCGCGTGGACGGAGAAGAGCCGGCCCGCCGCCGCCGGGGCGGCCAGGACCAGGACGTTCTTGACCCACTGTTTGGGCCGCGCGGTCTTGAGGAGACCGCCGACGGCGCCGCCGCGCGGGTGCGGTACGGGCCGCTCGCGTCGGGCGCGCTGCTCCAGAAGAGACGTTTCGGTGGCGTGTGCGGCGCTCGGTGAGGGCACGGTCCCGGTCATCGGCACCCCTCACTCATCCAACGCGCCCCGAGCAGCGCCGTGCATGCTCCGAGGGCGGCCCCCGCGGCCACGTCCGACGGGTAGTGGACGCCGGCGACCAGGCGGGAGAGGCACATCGCGACGGCGAGCGGCGGGACGACGTACACCCCGAGCGTTCCGTAGGCGACGGCGGCGGCCGCGGCGGAGGTCGCGTGCGAGCTCGGGAAGGAGTGCCGTCCGAGGGTGCGCACCCGGGGCCGGACGTGGGTGGGGCGCGGACGGCGCACGACCCTCTTCACCCCCATGCTGACGATGTGCGCGCCCGCGGTGAGCGCGGTCCCGCGCAGCCAGACACCGCGTCGCGCGCCGTCCACCGCGGCGCCCGCGAGGCCCGCCGCGACCCAGAGCGCGCCGTGCTCCCCCACTCGGGACAGGGCACGCGCGGCGCCCGCGACGCGGGGGTCCGTGCCGCGGGTGTGGAACGCCGTGAGGATGCGGTGGTCGAGGTCGACTCTGTGCTCCATGTGGTCCATGTCGTCCATGTCTGTTCACTGTTCACGCCGACACCGCCGGAACTCCGGCAATATTGAGCGACATCCCATTAATCACCCATTTCGGGGAGGGTAGCTATGTTTCAGAACTAATCCCCCATACAAGGGCGATACGGTCACCGTCATGCCTGCCGACACCGTTTCCGTCACGGGATGGGGCCGCACCGCTCCCTCCGCAGCCCGTCTGGTCCGGCCCAGGACCTACGAGGAGGCCGTGATCGCCGTCCGGGACTGCGGAGTCCGCGGCGGCATCCCCCGGGGGCTGGGACGGGCGTACGGGGACGCGGCGCAGAACGCCGGCGGCGCGGTGTTCGACATGACGGGCCTGGACCGCGTCCACGCGATCGACGCCGACGGCGGGACCGTGCTCTGCGCGGCGGGCGTCTCCCTGCACCGGCTGATGCAGATCCTGCTGCCCCTCGGCTGGTTCGTGCCGGTGACCCCCGGCACCCGCCACGTGACGGTCGGCGGGGCGATCGGCGCGGACATCCACGGCAAGAACCACCACGTGTCGGGCTCCTTCTCCCGCCATGTGCTGTCGCTGGAACTGCTCACCGCGGACGGCTCGGTCAGGACGGTGAGCCAGGGCACGCCCCTGTTCGACGCGACCGCGGGCGGCATGGGCCTGACCGGGGTGATCCTCACCGCCACCCTGCGGCTCCAGCCCGTCGAGACCTCGCTCATGTCCGTCGACACCGAACGCGCCACGGACCTCGACGACCTGATGGCCCGTATGACGGCCACCGACCACCTCTACCGCTACTCGGTCGCGTGGATCGACCTGCTGGCACGCGGCGCGGCGACCGGCCGCGCCGTGCTGACGCGCGGCGACCACGCGCCGCTGGACGCGCTGCCGGCCGGCGCACGCGCGCGTAGGGACCCTTTCGCCTTCCGGCCGTTGCGCCTGCCGGCCGCGCCCGCCTTCCTGCCCGAGGGACTGCTCAGCCGGCGAACCGTGGGATTGTTCAACGAGTTCTGGTACCGGAAGGCGCCCCACGCGCGCACCGGCGAACTACAGAAGATCTCGGCCTTCTTCCACCCGCTGGACGGGGTTCCCCACTGGAACCGCGTCTACGGCCGCGGCGGCTTCGTGCAGTACCAGTTCGTCGTCGGACACGGCGAGGAGGAGGCCCTGCGCCGGATCGTGGGGCGCATCGCCCGGCACCGCTGCCCGTCCTTCCTCGCCGTCCTCAAGCGCTTCGGCGACGCCGACCCGGGCTGGCTGTCCTTCCCGGTGCCCGGCTGGACGCTCGCCCTGGACATCCCGGCCGGACTGCCGGGCCTCGGCGCCCTACTGGACGACCTGGACCACGAGGTGGCCGCCGCCGGTGGGCGCGTCTACCTCGCCAAGGACTCCCGGCTGCGGCCCGAGCTGCTCGGCGCGATGTACCCGCGGCTCGCCGACTTCCAGGATCTGCGTGCGGAGCTCGACCCGCGCGGTGTCTTCAGATCCGACCTGTCCCGGCGCCTCGGCCTCTGAGACCCCCGTCCCCCTCGCGATCCCCTCGCCACTCGCTAGGAGCTGTCATGAAGGACGCCTTCGGCATCCCCCAGTCCCTGCTCGTCCTCGGCGGCACGTCGGAGATCGCGCTCGCCACCGCGCGCCGCCTGATCGCCCGCCGCACCCGCACGGTGTGGCTGGCCGGACGCCCGTCCCCCGGTCTCGAACAGGCCGCGGCACAGCTCGGCGCGCTGGGGGCCGACGTGCACACCGTCCCCTTCGACGCGCTTGACCCCGACTCCCACGAGACCGTGCTCGGCAAGGTCTTCGCGGAGGGCGACATCGACATGGTGCTCCTCGCCTTCGGCGTCCTCGGCGACCAGGCGCACGACGAGCGCGAACCGGCGAACGCGGTGCGCGTCGCGCAGACCAACTACACCGGCGCGGTGTCCGCCGGACTCGTCAGCGCCCGCGCGCTCCAGGCGCAGGGCCACGGCTCGCTCGTGGTGCTGTCCTCGGTCGCGGGCGAGCGCGCCCGCCGCTCGAACTTCATCTACGGCTCCAGCAAGGCCGGCCTGGACGTCTTCGCCCAGGGCCTGGGCGACGCGCTGCACGGCACCGGCGTCCACGTCATGGTCGTACGCCCCGGGTTCGTACGGTCGAGGATGACCGACGGGCTGGAGGAGGCACCGCTCGCGACGACACCGGAGGCGGTCGCCACGGCCATCGAGCTGGGCCTGCGCCGACGCTCGGAGACGGTGTGGGTGCCCGGGGTGCTGCGCCTGGTGATGACGGCACTGCGGCATCTGCCACGCGGGGTCTTCCGGCGGCTGCCGGTCTAGGAGCCGGTCCTACCTGGTGGGGAGGGAGCCGTGTTCCACGGGGCCGGCCTGCGGCGGTACCACCGCTCCCCCGAAGGGGAACTCCCGCAGCTTGCGCCAGACCCCGTCGGGTCCCTGCTCGTAGAGGGCGAAGCCGGTGCACGGCCACTCGGCCTCGTAGTCGGCGAGCTCCGCGAAGGCGCGGTCCATCGCAGCGTCGTCGATGCCGTGCGCCACCGTGACGTGCGGGTGGTACGGGAACTGGAGGTCCCGGGCGACCGGCCCGGAGGCGGCCCGGATCTGCTGCTGGAGCCAGGCGCAGGACTCGGTGCCGGCGACGATCCGCACGTACACCACCGGCGACAGGGGCCTGAAGGTGCCGGTGCCGTGCAGCCGCATCGGGAAGGGGCGGCCGACGCCCGCGACCTCGACGAGGTGCGCCTCGACCGCGGGGACCACGGCCGCGGCGACCTCGGTCGGGGGGAGCAGGGTGACGTGGGTGGGGATGCCGTGAGCCGCGGCGTCGCCGAAGCCCGCGCGCAGCTGCTGGAGCTGGCTGCCGTGAGGCTCCGGGACCGCGATCGACACGCCGATCGTTACGGTCCCCACGTCGTCTCCTGTCGTCGTGTCGGGTGTATGCCGGATGGGTGCCGGGTTTGTTCTCTGCCGTCCGGCTATCGACTTTAAGGCCACGGCTGGGCTGTGGGCAGGCGCAGCCGTAGTGATGTGCAGCGCTCTGTCCAGTGGTACGTGTGTGCGGTCGTGCGCCTCAGTGCTTGGCGGGCAGGAAGCCGACCCTGTCGTACGCCTGGGAGAGGGTCTCCGCGGCGACCGCGCGCGCCTTCTCCGCGCCCTTGGCCAGGATCGAGTCCAGCGTCTCCGGGTCGTCCAGGTACTGCTGGGTGCGCTCCCGGAACGGCGTCACGAACTCGACCATGACCTCGGCCAGGTCCGTCTTCAGCGCACCGTAGCCCTTGCCGTCGTACTTCTCCTCCAGTTCGGCCACACCGGCCCCGGTGAGGGTCGAGTAGATCGACAGCAGGTTGCTCACGCCCGGCTTGTCCTGCGGGTCGAAGCGGATGACGGTGTCGGTGTCGGTGACCGCGCTGCGGACCTTCTTGGCGGTGGCCTTGGGGTCGTCGAGGAGGTTGATGAGGCCCTTCGGCGTGGACGCCGACTTGCTCATCTTGATCGACGGGTCCTGGAGGTCGTAGATCTTCGCCGTCTCCTTGAGGATGTACGGCTTCGGGATGGTGAAGGTGGGGCCGAAGCGGCCGTTGAAGCGCTCGGCGAGGTCACGGGTGAGCTCGATGTGCTGGCGCTGGTCCTCGCCGACCGGGACCTCGTTGGCCTGGTAGAGCAGGATGTCGGCGACCTGGAGGATCGGGTACGTGAACAGGCCGACGGACGCCCGGTCCGCGCCCTGCCTGGCGGACTTGTCCTTGAACTGGGTCATGCGGGAGGCCTCGCCGAAGCCGGTGAGGCAGTTCATGATCCAGGCGAGCTGCGCGTGCTCGGGCACATGGCTCTGGACGAAGAGCGTGCAGCGCTCCGGGTCGAGACCGGCCGCGAGGAGCTGGGCGGTGGCCAGGCGCGTGTTGGCGCGCAGCTCCGCGGGGTCCTGCGGGACCGTGATCGCGTGCAGGTCCACGACCATGTAGAACGCGTCGTGGGACTCCTGGAGCGCCACCCACTGGCGGACGGCGCCCAGGTAGTTGCCGAGGTGGAACGAGCCTGCGGTGGGCTGGATTCCGGAGAGCACGCGGGGTCGGTCAGAGGCCATGTTCACCATTCTCTCAGTTGAAGGCTCCCCCGAAAAACAGCGGGGGATTCCCGGCTCGCGCCGTTCGCCCGTCCAGCGGGCGAACGGTCCCTCGCTCTCGCTGATCCGCGGGGGCGCGGACGTCGCCCATCCGTGGAGGTGCGGGCCTCGCCCGTCCGAGGGGGTGCGGGACTGGTGCGAACTGGTCCGTGACGGATGGGAACCGATCCGCCCTCTGCGGTGTAACAAGAATGTGAGGACGCGGGAGGGGGGCCGCATCGTCGATGAGGCCGCGGTGATCGCACGCGTACGCGCCGGGGAGCCGGAGGCGTACGCGCAGCTGGTGCGGGCCCATACGGGCATCGCGCTGCGGGCCGCCGCGGCGCTCGGGGCGGGGGCGGACGCGGAGGACGTGGTGCAGCAGGCCTTCGTGAAGGCCTACTGCTCGCTGGGGCGGTTCCGGGACGGCGCGGCGTTCAAGCCGTGGCTGCTCTCGATCGTCGCCAATGAGACGAGGAACACCATGCGGACGGCGGCGCGCCAGCGCACGCTCGCCGGCCGGGAGGCGGCCTTCGCGGAGGCGGAGCCGCTGATACCGGAGTCGGCGGACCCGGCCGTGGCGACGCTGGAGACGGAGCGCCGGGCGGCACTGCTGGCCGCCCTGGAGAAGCTGAGCGACGAGCATCGGCTCGTCGTCACCTACCGCTATCTCCTGGAGATGGACGAGTCCGAGACCGCGCAGGCGCTGGGCTGGCCGCGCGGCACGGTGAAGTCCCGGCTGAACCGCGCGCTGCGCAGGCTGGGGCGACTGTTGCCGGACTTCCGGCCCCGGGAAGGAGGTGATGATCTTGAGTGAGGGCCACAGGTCGTACGAGGAGGGCCACGGGTCCTACGAGGGCGCGCGCGGTCGGCTTCCGGACGAGCTGCGGGAGCTCGGGCGGTCGCTGGACCCTCCTGGGACGGCGGCCCGGTCGGAGTCGATGGCCGAGCGGGTGCTGGAGCGGATACTCGCCGAGCGGCTGCCGGTACCGGTGGCCGAGCCGCCGGGGCCCGGTGAGCGGCTGCGGGCGGTGCGGCGCTGGACGGGGGCGCGGTGGCGCTCGCTGACGGCGACGCTGTGCGCCCTGCTGACGGTGCTCGTGCTCACGCCTCCGGTGCGGGCGGCGGTCTTCGACTGGTTCGGCTTCGGCGGGGTCGAGGTGCGGTACGACCCGTCGGCGGTGCCTTCGCCGGGGGCCGAGATCCCGGGCTGCGGACGCTCGGTGTCGCTCGCGCAGGCCGCGCGGCAGGCCGGCTTCGAGCCCCTGGTGCCGCGGGCGCTCGGTGTGCCGGACGCGGTGACGGTGACCGGTGAGCCGCGGGGGCGGTCCCTGGTGAGCCTGTGCTGGCGCGAGCGGGGGCATGTCGTCCGGCTGGACGAGTTCCCGGCGCGGTTGGACGTGGGCTTCGCCAAGACCGTGCGCGAACAGCCGGAATGGCTGTCGCTGGGCACCCCGTCCCCGGACGGCGGTGGGGCCCCGGAGCCTGCGCTGTGGTTCCCGCGCCCGCACCTGCTGAGTTTCTGGCTGGTGGACGCGGACGGCACCCGCTTCACCCGCGAGCGGCGGACGGCGGGGCCGACGCTGCTGTGGACCCACGCGCCGAACACCGACACCGGCGCGGGCGCGGGGCCCGGTGAGGTGACGCTGCGGCTGGAGGGGGTGCCGTCGAAGGAGCGGGCGGTGCGGATCGCCCTGTCGCTCACGGGCGACGTCCCGGAAGGCAGCCCGGACGGCGACGCGTAAAGGCGGTGGGTCGGCGCGGGCGGCGCGGTCGCGACAGTTCGAAACAGTGCGGGCGAGGTGGGAACCCCGGCGGCTCGGGCGGTGTACCAGAAGTGACAGGCGGCCCGCGGACGGACCGCCGGGGACGGACGGTTGGGGGACATGATGGGCGGACGGAAAGGCACGGTTCGTGAACTCGGAGCGCTGACCGGAGCGTTGGCGATGACGCTCACGCTGATGGTGTGGGGTGCGTCGTCCGCTGCGGCGGGCGGCCCGACCAGTGTGCTGGTGACCTCACCCGCGAGCGGACAGGCCACCGCGCGGTACTACTCGGACAAGGAGTACGACAAGCTGGCACAGTTGCTCGGCCCCTCGGGCACGGGCACGCGCGACAAGCCGCCGGAGGCCGATCTGAGCGTCGCCTCGCAGATCAACGTCACATGGCTGGCGCACGACATCTCGCCCTGGCGGCTGGACCGGGTCTTCCCCGTCGAGTCCGGGCCGCGGACGGTCTGGATCCACACGGCGGCCGACGTGCCCGAGAACCTGAACGGTCTCTGGCACCGCGCCGACCATCCCGCCGAACTGCGCGCCCTGCTCGCGAAGATGGGCGTGACGGGCAAGGCCTCGGACAAGGGCCACTCCGGCATCCCCCCGGCACCGTGGCAGTCGGAGGGCGCCACGGCCGCGCCGGAGGCCGGCACGGGGACGGTCGCCGTGCGGGCCTCCCTGCCGGACGCGGCCGACGACGGCTGGGCGCACTGGTGGTGGACGCTGCCAGGAGTGGCCGCGGGCGTCGCCCTGGGCTCCGGCGGGACGCTGCTGATACGCCGCGCGGCGGCCCGGCGCGATGCCGGACCGCCGCGGGAGGAACCCCACCAGGAGCTGATCGACCTCTAGGGTCCTCTAGGGGCTGTCCCCGGCCCGTGGTGATCTGTACTGGTCGGCCCGTAGCGATCTGCACCGACCGTGTCGGCCCCGTCTGCCGGGACCGGCGGCGTCAGACGCCGAGGTCGACCTCCGGGTACAGCGGGAAGCCGGAGACGAGGTCCGAGGCGCGGTGGGAGATCTCGTCCGCGATCTTCGGGTCGAGGATGTGCTGGGCCTTGGAGGGGGCGCCCTTGGAGGTGGTACCGGCCTCGGCGGTGGTGAGGACACGGTCGATGAGGCCGGCGACCTCGTCCATCTCCGCGGTGCCCAGGCCGCGCGTGGTCAGGGCGGGGGTCCCGATCCGGATGCCGGAGGTGTACCAGGCGCCGTTGGAGTCGGCCGGGATGGAGTTGCGGTTGGTGACGATGCCCGATTCGAGCAGGGCGGCCTCGGCCTGGCGGCCGGTGAGGCCGTAGGAGGAGGTGACGTCGATCAGGTTGAGGTGGTTGTCCGTGCCGCCGGTCACGAGGGTGGCGCCCCGCCGCATCAGGCCGTCCGCCAGCGCGCGGGAGTTGTCGACGATGCGCTGGGCGTAGTCCTGGAAGGAGGGCTGACGCGCCTCGGCCAGGGCGACGGCCTTGGCGGCCATGACATGCGGGAGCGGGCCGCCGAGCACCATCGGGCAGCCGCGGTCGACCTGGTCCTTGAGGGAGTCGTCGCACAGCACCATGCCGCCGCGCGGGCCGCGCAGCGACTTGTGGGTGGTCGTGGTGACGATCTGGGCGTGCGGGACCGGGTCGAAGTCGCCGGTGAGGACCTTGCCGGCGACCAGGCCCGCGAAGTGGGCCATGTCGACCAGGAGCGTGGCACCGACCTCGTCGGCGATCTCGCGCATGATGCGGAAGTTCACGAGACGGGGGTAGGCGGAGTAGCCGGCGACGATGATCAGCGGCTTGAACTCACGGGCGGAGGCGCGCAGGGCCTCGTAGTCGATGAGGCCGGTGGCGGGGTCGGTGCCGTAGGAGCGCTGGTCGAACATCTTGCCGGAGATGTTCGGGCGGAAACCGTGGGTGAGGTGACCGCCGGCGTCCAGGGACATGCCGAGCATGCGCTGGTTGCCGAAGGCGCGGCGCAGCTCGGCCCAGTCGGCCTCGGAGAGGTCGTTGACCTGGCGCACGCCCGCCTTCTCCAGGGCGGGGGTCTCGACGCGCTGGGCGAGGACGGCCCAGAAGGCGACGAGGTTGGCGTCGATGCCGGAGTGCGGCTGGACGTAGGCGTGGCGGGCGCCGAAGAGCTCGCGGGCGTGTTCGGCGGCGAGGGCCTCGACGGTGTCGACGTTGCGGCAGCCGGCGTAGAAGCGGCGGCCGACGGTGCCCTCGGCGTACTTGTCGCTGAACCAGTTGCCCATGGCCAGGAGGGTGGCCGGGGAGGCGTAGTTCTCGGAGGCGATCAGCTTGAGCATCTCGCGCTGGTCGGCGACCTCCTGGCCGATGGCGTCGGCGACGCGCGGCTCGACGGCGCGGATGACGTCGAGGGCGGCGCGGAAGGCGGTGGACTCGGTGGAGAGGGGCTGCTGCTCTGTCATCTCGGCCTCCGGGCGGCGTGGCTACTGACGGTCACGGTTCACGGCTCGGCCCAGGCGCACGGCACTGATCACTCACAGGCCGCTCCCCGATGGTCCGTCCCATCCCAGCGCGCCAGTCACGGCCTGCCCGAAAGCCTACCGGGCACGTCGCGACGGAGGGTCCCGCGTCCACCATACGAGCGACGATGGAAGGGGGTCAGCGAGGTCTCCGAACGGCTGCTGGACCGGGGCTGACGAGCAGGCGTGCGTGGCCGGACGCGCGCTCGGGCGGAGTGGGCTAGAGGATCACGTGGGGCAGGAAGCGGGCGTACTCGTCCGTGATCAGGCCGGAGGACTCACGGATGCCGAGGCCGGCGGACTCGTCGCCGACGATCCAGGCGCCGAGGACCACGTGGTTGCCGTCGAAGGCGGGAAGGGGGGCCAGTTCCTGGTAGCAGCACGGTTCGTCCCGCGGGACCGGGGCGGTGCCGGGCCGGTGGACCGTCACTCCGGCGCCTTCGCGGCCGAGGAGCGGCTTGGCCACGTAGCCGGTGGTGGCCGCCAGGTCGCGGGGGCCGTCGAGGTGGGCGGGGAGGAGGTTGGGGTGGCCCGGGAAGAGCTCCCAGAGGATCGCCAGCAGGGCCTTGTTGCTGAGGAGCATCTTCCAGACGGGCTCGATCCACAGGGTGGTGCCGGTGCCGCCGCCGTTGTCCAGGGTGTCGAGGACGTGGTCGGCGAAGCGGTCGGTGGTGAGCCACTCCCACGGATAGAGCTTGAAGCAGCTGCGGATGAAGCGGAGCCGGTTGTCGACGAAGCGGCCGGAGAGCGGGTCCCAGCCGATCTCCTCCATCGGGATCCAGGCGGTGTCCAGGCCCGCCTGTTCGGCGGTCTCCTTCAGGTAGGCGACCGTCATCAGGTCCTCGCCGAGTTCGTCGGCGGTGGAGTGCGCGAAGAACAGGGGGTTGCCGGGCGGGAGGAGGGGGGCCTGCTTCTTCCAGACGTCGACAAGACGCTCGTGGAGGGAGTTCCACTGGTCGGCGCCCGGAAAGCGGTCCTCCATCCAGAACCACTGGGGCGAGGCGGCCTCGACCAGGGAGGTGGGTGTGTCGGCGTTGTACTCCAGCAGCTTGGCCGGGCCGGTGCCGTCGTAACGGAGGTCGAAGCGGCCGTACACGGAAGGGAGTTCATCGCGGCGGCGCCAGGCCTCGGCGACCGTGGCGGCCACGCGCGGGTCGGTGATGCCGAGGTCGGCGTAGCGGCCGGCGGTGACGATGTGGTCCGCCGCCGCCAGGCACATGCGGTGGAGTTCCTCGACGACCTCTTCCAGCTCTTCGACCTCCGCCAGGGTGAAGGCGTAGTACGCGCTCTCGTCCCAGTAGGGGCGCAGGGTGTCGTCGGGCAGGCGGGTCAGCGGATACACGAGCCCCTGCTCCTCGACAATCTGCTGCCAGCCGGGGCGGGGGTCGATGGTGCGGCGTTCCATGGTGTGCGTTCGTCGGCTCTCGTGCGGGCGCTCAGCCGCCGCTGCCGGAGCCCGAGCAGCCGAAGCCGCCGCGGTCGACGGCCTCGCTGTGGCTGAAGGTGCCGTAGTCGGCGTACTTGCCGGTGACGTCGGCGTCGTAGTACCAGGCGGCGTCGGCCTTCTTGCTCGTCCCGGTGCCGGCCGGCTTGCGGTTCTTGCCGGTGGACGAGGAGCCGGAGGCGCTCGACTTGCAGTTCTGGTCGGCGACGATCCGGTAGCCGTCGAGGGCGTCGTAGCTGTCGCGGTCCACGCACCGGCGGTCGGGTTCGGATCCGCAGGAGGTCAGGGCCGCCGCGATGACGCCCATCCCGCCGAGCACGACCGTGCTCGATCGCAGCCGTCTGCGTGCCTGCGCCATGCGGTGTCTCCCCCTCGCCCAGGCCCGCCGGTCGGCGGGCTGTCCTTGTGGTCAGCCTAGATACCGGCCGGAGAGCCCACGCGAGGCCCCCCTGCCGCATCCCCTCCCCTACAGTCGCTTCGTGCTCTTTGGGATGGTGTGTGCGCTCGGTGCGGCGGTCTGCTTCGGTACGGCCACGGTGTTGCAGGCGATGGCCGCGCGCACGGCCGGCGCCGCCGGGGGCGGGGAGGCGGCGCTGCTGCTGCGGGCACTGCGGCAGTGGCGGTATCTGGCCGGGCTCGCGCTGGACGGGCTCGGGTTCCTGTTGCAGGTCGCGGCGCTGCGGTCGATCCCGATCTACGCCGTCGGCGCGGCGCTGGCCGCCAGTCTCGCCGTGACGGCGGTGGTCGCGGCGCGGCTGCTGCGGGTGCGGCTCAGCAGGGTCGAGTGGGGCGCGGTGGGGGTGGTGTGCGCGGGGCTGGCGATGCTGGGGCTGGCGTCCGGGCCGGAGGGCGAGCGGGCGGGGTCGACCGCGTTGAAGTGGGCGATGCTCGCGGCGGCCGGGGCCGTGCTGCTGCTGGGACTGGTGGCGGGGCGGCTGCCGGAGCGCGGGCGGGCGCTGCTGCTGGGGCTGGGTGCGGGCTTCGGGTTCGGGGTCGTCGAGGTGGCGGTCCGGCTCATCGACGACCTGTCCCCCGGCACCCTGGCGGTCAATCCGGCGACGTACGCGCTGCTGCTCGGCGGCGGGGCCGCGTTCCTGCTGCTCACGTCGGCCCTGCAGCGCGGCTCGGTGACGACGGCCACCGCCGGGATGGTGATCGGGGAGACGATCGGGCCCGCGGCGGTGGGGGTGGTGTGGCTCGGGGACCGTACGCGCGAGGGGCTCGCCTGGGTGGCCGTCCTCGGCTTCGCGGTCGCGGTGGCGGGTGCGCTGGCGCTGGCGCGGTTCGGGGAGGCACCCCAGGAGACGGCGGCGCGGACGCGTGCGGTGCCCTCGCGCACGGGGGACCTTCCCTGAGGCCTGCCGTTCGGATCAGCCCGGAGCCGCATGGTCATGGGAGCGGTTCCAGAAGGTCTACGGGCGAGCGAATCGGTTCGGGTTCTACGGCAGCACCCTCAGGAGTGCCTCCAGGGCGCCCGTCCACGCGTGGTCCGAGGGGGTGCCGTAGCCGACGACCAGCGCGTCCGGGGCCTCGACGGTGGCCCGTGCGTGGCGGTAGCGGGACAGGCCGTGCAGGGCCAGCCCCTGCCAGGCGGCGGCCCGGACCACCGACTGCTCGGTGCCGGGCGGGAGCCGGACGACGGCGTGCAGCCCGGCGGCGATGCCGGTGACGCGGATGTCCGGCGCGTGGTCGGCGAGGGCCGCGACGAGGGCGTCACGGCGGCGCCGGTAGCGCTGGCGGGCGGCGCGCACATGGCGGTCGTAGGCGCCGGAGGTGAGGAACTCGGCCAGGGTCAGCTGGTCGAGGGCGCTGGTGGACGCGCCGCGGGCGGCCAGTGCCTCGGGGTCCAGGGACGGGGGCAGGACCAGCCAGCCCAGCCGCAGGCCGGGGGCGAGGGCCTTGCTGGCCGTGCCCAGGTAGACCACGTGGTCGGGGTCGAGGTCCTGGAGGGCGCCGACGGGCTGGCGGTCGTAGCGGAACTCACCGTCGTAGTCGTCCTCCAGGATCAGGCCGTCGGTGCGCCGGGCCCAGTCGACCGCGGCGGCCCGGCGTTCCGGGTGCAGGGCCACGCCCATCGGGAACTGGTGTGCCGGGGTCAGCAGCACCGCTTGCGCGTCGGGCAGGTCCTCGGTGCGGGCGCCGCGGTCGTCGGCGCGCAGCGGGAGCGTGCGCAGGCCGGTGCGCTCGACGAGGTCGCGGTGCTCATCGAGGCCGTACGGTTCCACGGCCAGGGTGCGCAGGCCGCGGTCGTGGAGTTCCTCGCCGAGCAGCCGCAGGCCCTGGGCGAATCCGGAGCAGACGAGGACGCGGTCGGGGTCGGCGCGTACGCCCCGGGCCCGGGAGAGGTAGGCGGCGAGCGCGGTGCGCAGTTCGACGCGGCCGCGCGGGTCGCCGTAGCCGAGGGCGTCGTTCGGGGCGGTGGCGAGGGCGCGCCGGGCGGCCTTGAGCCAGTCGGCGCGGGGGAAGGACGCGAGGTCGGGCGTGCCCGGGGCGAGGCTGTGGGCGGGGAGGCCGGGCCGGCGGGGCCGGCGTGCCGGATGGCCGGGCGGCCGGGGCAGGGCGCGTTCGGCGACGCGCGTGCCGGAGCCCTGGCGGGCGGTCAGCCAGCCCTCCGCGACCAGGTCGGCGTAGGCCTCGGCGACCGTGTTGCGGGCGATGCCCAGGTCGGCGGCGAGCGAGCGTGAGGACGGCAGCCGGGTACCGGGGGCCAGACGGCCGCCGCGGACCGCCTCGCGCAGGGCGTCGGTCAGGCCGCGGCGCAGGCCCGGTCCGGCCGGTTCCAGATGAAGGTCGACGCCTAAAGTGGCCCAGGATTTTGCCATGGAAATGGACCATACCTCCGGGCTGCCTCAGGCCTAGGGTCGACATCATGAGTACGAACCAGATCACCACCGAGGACAACGCCGGCGACGGTACGGCGCCGGTCGACGAGTACGCACCCGAGCACACCCCCCGCCTGGCCTGGGCCAAGCACGCGCCCGAGGTCTACAAGGCGATGGTCCGGCTGGACGCGGCCGCGCGGGCCGGGCTCGACCCGCGGCTGCTCGAACTGGTGAAGATCCGCGCCTCGCAGCTCAACCACTGCGCGTTCTGCCTCGACATGCACACCAAGGACGCGCTCGCGGCGGGTGAGAGCGTGGAGCGGATCATCCAGCTCGGCGCGTGGGAGGAGTCGCGGCACTTCTACACCGCGAAGGAGCTCGCGGCGATCGAACTGACCGAGGCGATCACCGTCCTGACAGACGGGTTCGTGCCGGACGAGGTGTACGAGAAGGCCGCCGGACAGTTCGAGGAGGCCGAGCTGGCCCAGCTGATCGCCGCGATCACGGTGATCAACGCGTGGAACCGGTTCGGCGTGAGCACCCGCATGGTGCCCGGGCACTACCGGCCGGGTCAGCACGCCTGACCGCCCGCACGCGGCTGCCCACCACCGTGGCCGGGGCAGCCGCGTCCTCCCCGAGGACTCGGAGGGTCAGTGCGTCGCGTCCGCCCCGAGGACTCGGCGGCCGGGGCACCCTGTCCTTCCCGAGGACTCGGGGAGGCGTGCAGTCATGTCCTCCCCGAGGTAGGGGAGGAGGGCAGCCGCGTCCTCCCCGAGGACTCGGGATCAGGGCAGCCACGTCCTCCAGGTTGACTCGTGGCCGTCCACCCACTTCTTCGCCGCCTCCTCGGGGCTCAGCTTCTGGTCGGCGATCATCAGTGACACGGCGTTCTGGTCCTCGGTCGTCCACCGGAACTTCTTCAGGAAGGCGGCCGCCTCGCCGCCGTCCGCGGAGAAGCCGGCGTTGAGGTACTTCCGCAACGGGGTGTGCGGGTAGGCGCAGGCCACCTTCGCCGGGTCCGCGTCACAGCCCTCCTTGTAGGCCGGCAGTTCCACCTCGGTCATCGGGACCTTCTCGAACAGCCACTGCGGCGCGTACCAGTAGGTGAGGAAGGGCTTCCTCTCCTTCGCGAACTGCCGGATCTGGGTGATCTGCGCGGCCTCCGAACCGGCGAACACCACCTGGTAGTCCAGCTTGAGGTTCTCCACCAGCGCCTTGTCGTTGGTGACGTAGGAGGGCGAGCCGTCCATCAGCTGGCCCTTGCCGCCGCTCTCGGCAGTGCGCAGCTGAGAGGCGTACTTGTCGAGGTTCTTCCAGTCGGTGACGTCGGGGTGCTGCTCGGCGAAGTACTTCGGGACGTACCAGCCGATGTGTCCGGTGACCCCGAGCTCGCCGCCGGAGGTGATCGTCTTCTTGTCCTCGACGTACCGCTTCTCCTGGTCGGGGTGGCCCCAGTCCTCCAGGATCGCGTCGACCCGGCCCTGGCTGAGGGCGTCCCAGGCGGGGACCTCGTCGACCTGGACGGTGTCGACGCGGTAGCCAAGCTTGTGTTCGAGGATGTACTGGGCCACGGCCACGTTGGCCTGCGCGCCCACCCAGGACTGCACGGACAGGGTCACCGTCTTCGCGCCCTGGGCGTTGGCGAAGGGCGAGGCCTGCTTCGTCATGTCGGCGGCGCCGCAGCCGGTCAGCAGCAGGAGCGCCGCCGCGCCGGCCATCGCGGTCGCGGATGTCGTACGCGTACGACGTCGCATGTCACGCTCCCTTCTTCGGGCGTCGCCCGGTCGGCTGGGTCACCCGGTCGAGCATCAGGCCGAGGCAGACGATCGCGGCGCCGGCCACCAGGCCGGTCGCGAGGTCGCCCTGGGCGAGGCCGAAGACGGCGTCGTAGCCGAGCGCGCCACCGCCGACCAGGCCGCCGATGATGACGACGGCGAGGACCAGGACCACGCCCTGGTTGACGGCGAGCAGCAGCGACCGCCGGGCCAGCGGCAACTGCACCTGGCGCAACTGCTGGCCGCTGGTCGCGCCGAGCGAGCGGGCGGCCTCCATCGCGGCCGGGTCGACCTGGCGCAGGCCCTGGGTGGTGATGCGGACGACGGCCGGGAGCGCGTAGACGATCGCGGCGGCCACGGCCGGGGCGCGGCCGACGCCGAACAGCGCGACGACCGGGATCAGGTACACGAACTGCGGCATCGTCTGGCAGACGTCCAGGAGCGGGCGCAGGGCGCGTTCGATGCGGTCGTCGCGGGCGGCCGCGACGGCCGTGGCGAAGCCGAGGACGAGGGTGACGGCGACGGCCGCCAGGACCTGCGAGAGCGTGTCCAGGGCCGGTTCCCACACGCCGAGCACGCCGATCGCGGCCATGGCAAGGACGGCGGTGAGCGCGGTGCGCCAGGTGCCGATCAGCCAGGCGAGGGCCGCGACGAGCAGCAGCACGGACCACCAGGGCAGCCATTGCAGGCCGTCGCGCAGCGGGTCCAGGACCCAGGTGGTGAAACGGCCGGCCCAGTCGGCGGTGCCGCCGACGTACGGGACGCCCGAGTACAGGTGGGCGGTCATCCAGTCGACGACGCGGTTGACCGGCTCGGCGATGCGCACCGTGAGCGCGTCGGGCCAGTCGAGGCGGTCCGCCCAGCGGCCGACGAGGGCCACGGCGACCACGGCGGCGAGGGCGTACGCCCCCTGCGCGCGGGCCTGCCCGGGGCGTGGGTCGCCCAGCCGCTCCCCCGCCGCGCCCGTCACCCGGTCCAGGACGACGGCGAGCAGCACGATCGGGATGCCGGCGGCGAGCGCCGCGCCGACGTCGACCGAGGCCAGCGCCTGGTAGACGCGGTCGCCGAGGCCGCCCGCGCCGATCACCGACGCGATGACGGCCATGGACAGCGCCATCATGATCGCCTGGTTGACGCCGAGGAGGAGTTCCTTGCGGGCGAGCGGGATCCGGGCGGTCAGCAGGCGCTGGCGGCCGGTGGCGCCGAGCGACTCGACGGCCTCCAGGACCCCCTGGTCGGCGCCGCGCAGACCGAGCGCGGTGAGCCGGGCCATGGGCGGTGCGGCGTAGACGACGGTGGCGAGCACGGCGGCCGGGACGCCGATGCCGAAGACGAGCACGACCGGGAGCAGGTAGGCGAAGGCGGGCATCACCTGCATGGTGTCCAGGACCGGGCGCAGGGCCCGGTCCATACGGTCGGACAGACCGGCCGCCAGGCCCAGCAGGGCGCCCACGGCGACCGAGGCGAGGACCGCGACCACCATGAGGGCGAGCGTCTGCATGGTCGGCACCCACATGCCGAGCAGCCCGCAGGCCAGGAATCCGGCGGCCGTGCCGAGCGCGAGGCGCACCCCGGCCGCCCGCCAGGCGACGAGCGCGCCGAGGACGGTCACGCCCGCCCAGCCGGCGCCGAGGAGCAGCAGGTACACGGCGCGTACGGAGAGGACGACCGCGTTGCTGACGTAGCCGAGGAAGTACAGGAACAGGGGGTGGCTGTCGCGGTTGTCGATGATCCAGTCGCTGGCTCTGGACAGCGGCTCGGTCAGGTCGACGGTGAGCGCGTGCGGCCAGCTGCCGTCGGGCCAGCGGGCAGCCGCGAGCGGCACCAGGACCGCCGCGGCGAGCGCGAGGAGCGCCAGCTTGGCCACAGCACGGTGGCCGAGGACGCCCGGCAGGGATGTACGCGGGGCGGGAGCGGTGACCGTCGCCATCACGCCGCCTCCTCGGAGGTCTCCGTTCCGGCGACCACGCCGAGCAGCCGCTCGTGGTCGACGACCCCCAGACAGTGCCCGTCGCGCACCACACAGGCCGCCCTGCCGCTGTCGGCGACGACCCTGATCGCGTCGGCGACCACCGTGTCGGGGGCGAGCGCGCCGGGGTGGTCCGGACCGCCGCAGCCCCCGGCGCGCATGATCGTGCGGACCGTCATGACCTGTTCGCGCGGGACGTCCCGGACGAACTCGCGTACGTAGTCGTCGGCCGGGGAGCCCACGATCTCCTCCGGGGTGCCGAGCTGCACGATGCGGCCGTCGCGCATGAGGGCGATGCGGTCGCCGAGCCTGAGGGCCTCGTTCAGGTCGTGGGTGATGAAGACCATCGTGCGGCCCTCCTCGCGGTGCAGCCGGATCACCTCCTCCTGCATGTCACGCCGGATCAGCGGATCGAGCGCGCTGAACGGCTCGTCGAAGAGCAGGACCTCGGGGTCGACGGCGAGGGCGCGGGCCAGGCCGACCCGCTGCTGCTGGCCGCCGGACAGCTGGCCGGGCCGCCGCTGTTCCATGCCCTCCAGGCCGACCTTGGCGACGACCTCGGCGGCCCGCTCGCGCCGCTCGCGGCGGGACACGCCCTGGATCTCCAGGCCGTACGCCACGTTGTCGAGGACCGTGCGGTGCGGGAGCAGGCCGAAGTGCTGGAAGACCATCGCGGCCCGGTGACGGCGCAGTTCGCGCAGGCGCGCCCGGTCCATGGCGCGGACGTCCTCGCCATCGATGGCGATGGTGCCGGCGGTCGGTTCGATCAGCCGGGTGAGGCAGCGCACGAGCGTGGACTTGCCGGAGCCGGACAGGCCCATCACGACGAAGACCTCGCCCTTGCGGACGTCGAAGGCCACGTCCCGGACGGCGGCCGTGCAACCGGTACGGGTACGCAGTTCGGCGGGGTCGAGGGCGGTGAGCCCGGGGTCGGCGGGGATCCGCTCGGCCTTCGGGCCGAACACCTTCCACAGACCCTCGACGGAGAAGACGGGCGTGCCGCCGCCGGACGTACCGCCGCCGGAAGCACTGCTCACGGGAGTGCCGCTCAAAGAGGGGTCGCTCGCACGGGATTCGCTTCCACGGGTCTCGCTCGCACGGGTTTCGCTCGCACGGGTTTCGCTCGCACGGGTTTCGCTTACAGGGGACACACGGGACTCGCTCATCACGCACCGCCTCCGATCAGGTCCACGGCCCGCTCGCCGACCATCAGCACCCCGATCATCGGGTTCACGGCGGGCATCGTCGGGAAGACGGACGCGTCGGCGACGCGGATGCCGTCCAGGCCGCGCACGCGCAGCTCGGGGTCGACGACCGCCCCCGTGTCGTCGGCGGCGCCCATGCGGCAGGTGCCCGCCGGGTGGTACACGGTGTGCGCGACCTTGCGGGCGTACTCGCTCAGCTCGGCGTCGCCCAGCACCTCCGGGCCCGGGCACACCTCCCGCTTGAGCCAGCCGGCCAGCGGCTCGGTCTTCGCGATCTCGCGGGCGATGCGGATCCCGTCGACGAGGGTGCGGCCGTCGTAGTCGTCCTCGTCGCTGAAGTAGCGGAAGTCCAGCGCGGGCTTGACGGACAGGTCCGCGCTGGTGAGGTGGAGCCGGCCGCGGCTCTTCGGCTTGGGGATGTTCGGGGTCAGGGAGACACCGAACTCCGGGCGCTGGTAGCCCAGTCGCTCCGGGTTGTCGGTGAACGGGATCTGGTAGAAGTGGAACATCAGGTCCGGGCCCGCGTGGTCGGGGTCGCGGCGCACGAACAGACCGGCGTCGGAGTCCATCGCGGAGTTCTCCGGAAGGGGTCCGTGGGTCTCCCAGACGATCACCGACTCGGGATGGTCGAGCAGGTTCTCGCCGACACCGGGCAGGTCGTGCGCGACGGGGATGCCGAGGGCTTCCAGCTGCTCGCGCGGGCCGATGCCGGAGTGCAGCAGCAGCCGGGGCGAGTCGACGGCACCGGCGCACAGCAGCACCTCGCGCCGGGCCCGTACGAGGATCTCCTCGCCGTCCTTGGTGCGCACGTGCACGCCCTCGGCGCGGGTGCCGCTCAGCTGAAGCCGGTACGCCCAGGTCTCCAGCAGGATCGTCAGGTTCGGGCGTTCGTCCATCACCGGGTGCAGGTACGCCACCGACGCGCTGGACCGCTTGTTGTTCTCGGGGTGGTAGGCGAGGTCGAAGAAGCCGACGCCGTCCGTGAAGGGCTTCTTGTTGAAGCCCTCGACCAGGGGGACGCCGAGCGCTTCCCGTGCCGCGTCGACGAAGTCGCGGGCGATGGCGTTCCGGTCCTTCTCGTCGACCGGGACGATGTTGTTGAGGAGGCGGGCGAAGTACGCCTCCATCGGCACCGCGCCCCAGCCCTTCGCCCCGGCCGCCTCCCACTCGTCCCAGTCGGACGGCAGCGGCTTGAAGGCGATGAGCGTGTTGTGGGAGGAGCAGCCGCCCAGGACGCGGGCCCGGCTGTGCCGGATGTGCGAGTTGCCGCGGGGCTGTTCGGTGGTCGGGTAGTCGTAGTCCAGCTCGCCGCCGAGCAGGCCCATCCAGCGGCGCAGGGTGAGGACGTCGTCGCGGCCGACGTCGCTGGGGCCGCCCTCGATGACGGCGACGGTGACGTCGGGGTTCTCGGTGAGGCGGGAGGCGATGACGGATCCGGCGGTGCCGCCGCCTATGACGACGTAGTCGTACGCGTGGGGGGTGCCGGGCGTGGGCGGATTCTCGGGTGTCGGCGGGTTCGCGGACATGGAGGGGCTCCAAGGGGTGGGGGGTTCGGGCGAGTCGGGAGGGGGGAACTCAGCCCGTGAACCAGCGCACCGGCCGCGGTGCGAGGTTCTGGTAGACGTGCTTGGTCTCGCGGTACTCGGCGAGTCCGGCGGGGCCGAGTTCGCGCCCCACTCCGCTCTTTCCGAAGCCGCCCCACTCCGCCTGCGGGAGGTAGGGGTGGAAGTCGTTGATCCAGACGGTGCCGTGGCGCAGGCGGCCCGCGACGCGGCGGGCGCGTCCGGCGTCGGCGGTCCAGACGGCGCCGGCGAGGCCGTACTCGGTGTCGTTGGCGAGCGCGACCGCCTCGTCCTCGGTGCGGAAGGTCTCCACGGTGAGCACCGGCCCGAAGACCTCCTCCCGGACGACCCGCATCTCGCGGTGGCACTGGTCGAGGACCGTCGGTTCGTAGAAGTAGCCGGTGGCGGGCCGGGTCGCGGTGGGCTCCGGTCGCCTGCCGCCGGCCCGCAGCACCGCGCCCTCGGCGAGCGCGGACTCGACGTACGCCTCGACCTTGGCGCGCTGCTGCTCGGAGACGAGCGGGCCGCACTCGACGCCGTCCTCGGTGCCGCGGCCGAGGCGGATCCGGCCGGCCCGGCGGGCGAGTTCGGCGACGAAGCGCTCCCGGAGGGACTCCTCGACGAGGAGGCGGCCGCCGGCCGAGCAGACCTGGCCGCTGTGGATGAAGGCCGCGTTGAGAGCCTGGTCGACGGCCGTGTCGAAGGACTCGTCGGTGGCGCAGGCGTCGGCGAAGACCACGTTGGGGTTCTTGCCGCCGAGTTCGAGGGCGACCTTCTTCACGCTCGGGGCGGCGGCCCGGGCGACCTCGGTGCCGCTGGCGAGGCCGCCGGTGAAGGAGACGAGGTCGACGTCGGGGTGTTCGGCGAGCCGGGCGCCGACCGAGTGGCCGGGGCCGGTGACGAGGTTGGCGACCCCGGCGGGCAGACCCGCCTCGACGAGCAGGTCGATCAGCGCGACGGTGGTCAGGGGCGTGATCTCGCTCGGCTTGACGACGAAGGTGTTGCCGGCCGCGAGCGCGGGAGCGATCTTCCAACTCGCCTGGAGAAGGGGGTAGTTCCAGGGGGTGATCAGGGCGCACACCCCGACGGGTTCGTGGACGACGACACTGTGGACGTCGGGCGAGCCCGCGTCGACGACGCGGCCGGGGGCCTCCGCGGCGACCAGATCGGCGAAGTAGCGGAAGGCGTCGGCGACGCAGTCGATGTCGACCCGGCCCTCTTGGAGCGTCTTGCCCGCGTCCCGGCTCTCCAGCAGTCCGAGCGGCTCGCGGTCGCGCAGCAGGAGGCCGGCGACGCGGCGCAGCAGCGCGGCGCGCTCGGCCACGGGGGTGCGGGGCCACTCGCCCTGACCGCCGCCGAAGGCCTCGCGGGCGGCCGCCACGGCCAGGTCGGTGTCCTTCTCGTCGCCCTCGGCGACCACGGCGAACGGCCGGGCGTCCGCGGGGTCGAGGATCTCGCGCGTGGCGCCGGAGACGGCTTCACGCCATTCCCCTCCCGCGTGGATGGTCCTGCGCGCCTGGAGTTCCGTTCTGTCGGCCATGATCGGTATTGCCTTCCGTTCCTGTTCAGCGCCCCTGTGTGACAGGACTGTCACTCACCGGGACCGTGAGCGCCTGCCCTCGGCCTCCGGATGCATGCGCGATTCATGACCGAAAGTGCGCCGCGTCACGGAACAACCGGACACGCGGCGCCAAAGGGTGCCGCGTCCGACAAGAACGCGCACTATCGCGTCCGGCCGTGAACGCGATACTGTCGCGTTCGTCCCGCCTTCGCTGTCACCTTCCCTCCCCCACCGCCCAGTTGAGGAGCCACCCGTGCCCGCTCTCCTGAACCCCGTCCTCGACCTGCTGATGCTCCGCGGCACCGTCACCGAGGCCGAACCGGTCACCGCCCGCATGCGCCGACTGCGCGTCGAGGGCGACACACTCGCCGGCCTCGACGTCCGCCCCGGGCAGCAGGTCCGCGTCCTGGTCGGCTCCGGACTGACCCGTCGTACGTACTCGGTGTGGCGCTACGACCCCTCCGGCGCGGTCGAGTTGTGCGTGCTGGACCACGCCGGAGCGGGGCCCGGAGCACGCTGGGGCCATGACGTGGAGGTCGGCGCGCAGGTCCGCCTGGGCAAGCCCGAGGGGTCGTTCACGCTCCGCCCCGACGCCGCCCACCATGTCTTCGTCGGGGAGGAGACGGCGTCGGTCGCCTTCGGTTCGATGCTGGCCGCGCTGCCCGAGGGAGCGCGGGTCTCCGGCTGCGTGGAGACGCGGACGGCGGCGGACCGGCTGCCGGTGGCCCACGCCGAACGGCTCGACTGGGTGGTCCGGGGCGAGACCTCGCTCCCCGACGCCGTACGGAGGCTGGCTCCCGGGCCCGGCGGGGTCGCGTATGTCGCCGGGGAGGCGCGGACGGTTCAGGAGGTGCGCCGGGTGCTCGTCCGGGAGGCCGGGTGGGACCGGCGGTCGGTGCTCACCAAGCCGTTCTGGGCACCGGGCAAGCGGGGGCTGGAGTAGGAGGGGCCGGAGGTCACGCGCACGCGCCGCCCGGCGGACAGAAGGAGGCCAGCGCCGTGGTGAGCGGCGCGCGGACCAGGTCGGCGGCGAGGTTCTCGGGGCCACTGGCCCGGATCGCGTAGAGGGTGCCGTCGGCCGCCCGGAAGCGGTGGTCGATCACCTGCCGGGGACCCTTGTCCGCGTCGTCGTAGCGGTAGGTCAGCTCGGACCAGGCCGCGTCGGACGTGCGGTCGAGGGCCGCGTAACCGGGCTGGCGCGCGAAGCCGTAGCCGGGGTCGCGCTCGGCGAGGTCCAGGGAAGCGGCCGGCGTGGACTCGGTGAGCGCGAAGATCTGGAGCTGGCGGCCGTCGTCCGGGGAGTCGTAGTAGACGATCGGGGCCTTCTCGCCCTGCTTCTGTCTGCGGGTCCAGTCCTCGGGGACGGCGACGGTGTAGCCGACCGGGTCGCGGGCCGTGCGATAGCCCGGGGCGGCCGACGCGGACGGGGAGACGACCGGCTCGGCCGGGGCGGACGTCGGCGCCGAGGGCGATGGCGACGCGGGGGTATTCGCGGGTGTCTTCGCGGGCGATGAGGTCACGCCGGCACCGACGGACGGGGTGGCGCCGGTCGCGGCGGAGTGGTCGAGGGCGAAGTACCAGATCCCGGCTCCGGCGCCCGCGCCGAAGACGACCGTGGCGGTGACGACGAGCAGGACGCGAGCCCCGCGCACACGAGCGGGGGCGGGCGGGCGAGCCTGCGTGGGGGCGGGGGCATACGTGGGCGCGGGGGCCTGCCCCGGCATGGCGGCGTACCCGGGCGTGGCGGCGTACCCGGGCGTCGCGGCGTACCCCGGCGTGGGACCGTGACCGGCCGTGGGCGTCCACGGGGGCGGGGGGCTTCCGTCGACCTGGGGCGGCGCGGGCGGCCACGGCGGGGGAAGCGCGTCGCCGGCCGGAGTCGGCGGCGGTGCCCACGGCGGCGGAAGCGCCGTGCCGGTCCGGGTCTCCGCCGAGGCCCACGGCGGGGTCGAGCCGTCCTCGGCGGCCCAGGCCGCCCGGCCGCTCTCCTCGCTCGGCTCGTGTTCGTGCTCGTTCTCGCGCCCGTGCCCATGCCCGTGCTCCGCCTCGGAGCCGGAGCCGTTCCATCCGAATCCGCCCATCGTGACCCCCCGAACGCCCCTGCTGGGTATCACTTCTGACGGTAGCGGCGAAAACGGCCACAGGCCCTGTTCCGGCCGAAACCGGAACAGGGCCTGTGCGCGGTCGTGACAGAACCGCGGAAACCACGCGAAGGCTAGATGAGGCCGAGACCGCGGACCGCCTCGCGCTCCTCCTCGAGCTCCTTGACGGAGGCGTCGATGCGGGCGCGGGAGAACTCGTTGATGTCCAGGCCCTGGACGATCTCGTACTTGCCGTCCTTCGTGGTGACGGGGAAGGAGGAGATCAGGCCCTCCGGGACGCCGTAGGAGCCGTCCGACGGGATGCCCATGGAGGTCCAGTCGCCGTCCGCCGTGCCGTTGACCCACGTGTGCACGTGGTCGATGGCGGCGTTGGCGGCGGAGGCCGCGGAGGACGCGCCACGGGCCTCGATGATCGCGGCGCCACGCTTGGCGACGGTCGGGATGAAGTCCTCGGCCAGCCACTTCTCGTCGCTGACGACCTCGGCCGCGTTCTTGCCGGCGACCGTGGCGTGGAAGATGTCGGGGTACTGGGTGGCGGAGTGGTTGCCCCAGATGGTCAGGCGCTTGATGTCGGCGACCGTGCTGCCCGTCTTCTTCGCGAGCTGGGTCAGCGCGCGGTTGTGGTCCAGGCGGGTCATCGCGGTGAAACGCTCGGCCGGTACGTCCGGCGCGGCGGCCTGGGCGATGAGCGCGTTGGTGTTGGCCGGGTTGCCGACGACGAGGATCTTGATGTCGTCCGCGGCGTGGTCGTTGATGGCCTTGCCCTGCGGCTTGAAGATGCCACCGTTGGCGGAGAGCAGGTCACCGCGCTCCATGCCCTTGGTGCGCGGACGGGCGCCCACCAGGAGGGCCACGTTGGCGCCGTCGAAGGCGACGTTCGGGTCGTCCGAGATGTCGATGCCCTGCAGGAGCGGGAACGCGCAGTCGTCCAGCTCCATCGCCGTGCCCTCGGCGGCCTTCAGCGCCGGGGTGATCTCCAGCAGGCGCAGCCTGACCGGCACGTCCGCGCCGAGCAGCTGGCCGGAGGCGATGCGGAAGAGCAGGGCGTAACCGATCTGGCCGGCCGCGCCGGTGACGGTGACGTTCACGGGAGTGCGGGTCATGGCGTTCTCCGTATGACAGCTGGCGGTGGGGCGTCCCTGCCCCGGGGGTTCGGGATCCCCGCCGTCGGCTCGTGACCGGCGCCGGCCGCGATGATCGATCAACCGTGCGAATGATCGATCTCTTGGCGTCAAGAGAGATCCAGCGGTCAGGCTATCGCGCCCACGGGATCCCGGTGGCGCGGGTCCGTGTGGCCCGTCCCACAGAGTGGCGCCGACGGTGTGAACAGGGCGCCGCCCACAGGTGACCCGGCCGGGAAAAGGAGGCGGCCGCCGGTCCGGGAGAGGGGACACAGGCGGCCGCCGTGGGGGTGCCGGATCGCCGGACTCCCGTGGGGGTGACATCCGCCTGCCCCGGATGCCGGCGACCATGCCTGTCTCTCACCGGTTTGTTTCGACGGCCTGTCGCCGCCTACCGGGTGCACCCCTTCTGCCCGGACGCCAGCGTCGCGCACGCCGTCGCCTCGCCCGCGTCCTTCACGGCCAGCATCGGCGTGTACGCGATGGTGTCCCCTACGGTCGTGATGTTCCCGGACTGCTCGGCCGTACCGACCTTCACCTGGACCTCGTCCCCCTGCGCCGCCTGGGTGATGCGCCCCCACGCCGCCCCGCAGGCCTTGCTGTAGCGGACCTCCAGAACGGTCGCGCCGACGGTGGCGCTCTTGGCGGTGGTCACCAGGTCGCCACTGCAGCCCATGCTCTCCGCGTCCTTGCCGGTGCAGCCGGCGCCGGCGCACTTCACCCCGGCGGGCAGAGCGGGGCCGCCACTGACGGACGGCGAGGGCGACGCGGTCGCCTTCTTGTTCTTCCCGGAACCGTCCCCGCCCGCGAAGAAGAACACGGCGGCCATGACGACGAGGACCCCGACGAGGCCCGCGAGGAACATCGTGGCCCGCCGCTTCCCGCCCGAGGAACCGGAGCCGTCCCGCGCAGCGCCGTCCCCCGGCCCCGCGCCCTGCGGCGGCTCACCGTACGGGCTCGCGGCCGCCTGGGACGGGGGCTTGGCGCCCGTGCCGGCGCCCAGCCCGATGCCGGCGCCGGGTATGGGGCCCGGACCCGAACCGGGCCCCGGGCGGGCGGCGGAACCGGAGAGGGAACCGAAACCGGCGTCGGAGCCGCCTCGTGCGGCGGTGTCCCGCTCCCGGCCGCCCGCGTCGGGTGCCGTCGGCTGCGGCGGCACCGTCGGGGCGACACCCGCGGGGCCCGCGACACCCGGGGCCACCGTGGCGCTGCCGCCCTTGCGGGCCGCCCGGCCCGGCTTGGCGTTCGCCGGCGGCGCGCCGAACTCCCCCAGCGCGGCACGCGCCTGCGAGATCCGGATCGCCTCCATGGTCATGTCGTGTCGCATCTCCGAACGGCTCCAGGCGCGTTCCGCGAGCTCCCACATGGTGGTCAGGTGCGTCGGGTTGGTGCCGGTGACCTCGGCCAGGGCGACGATCGCACCCTTCGGCGCGAGGAGCCGTCCGTTGAGGTAGCGCTCCCAGGACGTCTTGCTGTAGCCCGTGCGGTCGGCCACCGCCGCAACGCTCAGGCCGCTCCGGTCCACCAGCCGCCGCAGCTGACTGGCGAACTCTCTGACCTGCGGATCGAGTTCATCCGGCAAGGCCCTCCAACGAGGCATGGAACCCCCCTCTTCCCCCTGGTACGTGCCGGTCGTTCCCCGTACGTGACGCCCTTCGCCGAGTCGCGTCGCCCGGCCAAGTCCCGTTCTGGCCTACCCACAGGGATGCGCCCGGCAAGGGGCTCAGTTCCCGGAGCGGGGGCGCACGGGAGCGTTCGGGCGATGTGCGCGCACCCGTGCACGCCTGGCCGAGCTCAGGACGTCCCGGTGAGGACGCCCCCCGAGAGACCTCCCCGAACGACGTTCCGGACCGTCCCGATGGGACACGTTAGTCGCGCTGTACGGACATTCGGGATGTTTTTCGAATGTGCCAACTCATCGACACAGCGGGCGCACACCCGCCATCACTTGTGCCACAGGGGTGTTCGGATCACCCAGCGACCACGGCGCCGACGACGGCGGTGAGCAGCAGAACGAGCAGGAGCAGTACCGCGTACAGCAGCAGGCGTCCGGCCGGCCGGGGCGGCGGCTGTTCCTCCGGGCGCTCCCACCACGGGACGGTCGGGTCGTCCTCGTACGCCTCGCCGTCCGTCCCCCGCGCGGGCTCCGCCGCCGGGCGGGGCCAGGCCTCGACGGCCAACTCCCAGCGGACGCCGTAGCGTTCCGCGTCCGCCCCGGCCAGCCCCGCGACCCGGCAGAGCGCCGCCACGGCCTGCCGGGGCGGGGGCTGCACGGCGTTGAGATAGCGCTGCCAGGAGGACTTGCTGTACGCGGTGCGCGCGCCGAGCGCGGCCAGGCTGAGGCCTGTGCCGTCCTTCAGGAGCCGCAGTTGTTCCACGAAGTGCCGTACCTCCGGCGGCAGCCCGTCCGGCAGCGGCTGCCAGCCGCCCATCGCCCACCTCCACGGCGTTCCTCGCCCTGCCCGATCGGGGGACGACGGGGGACGGCCGATCGGTTCCCGGGCACCGCCCCAGCTGTGGCATGGCGCCGACACGGTAGCGGAACGGTCACTTCCGTGCCACAGCGCGCTGTCGGCCGTTGAACAGGCCGTTCACGGCGGGGAGGGTGGATACCGGCGGCGGTCCGTCCTTCATCGGGGGTGAGGACGGGCCGCCGTACGTACGGCGGATCCGCGCGGCGGAAGAGAGCCTCCGCGGCGCGGCGGCCGAGCGCCGCGGTGGCCGCGGGAGCAGCGCGGGCGGCCGCGGAACCGCAGATCAGCTGCTGACGCTGAAGTGCAGCGCGCCCTTCAGGAACGGGATCACCAGCCACGGGTTCGGCTGCGCCATCAGTGCCAGGAGCACGATGATGAGGCCCAGCACGCCGTACGTGGCGATGTCCGTGAAGCGGGAGCGCACCGCGAGCATGCCGACGCCGGGCAGTGCCCAGCGCATCACGGCTCCGGCGAGCAGGGCGGCGCCGACCAGTATCGTCCCGACCCGGAACAGGTCCAGCGCCGTCAGCAGCAGACCGAGCGCGACCACGATGAGCACGGCGAGGATCGGCCACTGCCGGGCGGGCGCCGGGGCGTCGCCGGGCGCGGCCCGGCCACCGCCCTCGGGGCGCGCGGTGTCCTTGGTGAACAGCGGGAACCGGCGCGTGGTACGCCGGGGCGCGCCTTCGGCGTCGGGCGCGCTGATCGGATCGCGGACGGTGAGTTCCCCGTCGCCGTCCACGTCACCGTTCACGTCACCGCGCGCATCGCCGTGCGCACCACCGTTCACGTCGTCGCGCGCGTCGCCGTTCACATCACCGCGGGCACCACCGTTCGCGTTCTCGCCCGCACTGCCGTTCGCGTCCCCCGGTGCGGCACCGTTCGTGCCCGCGTGCGCACCACCGTTCGCGTTCCCCGGTGCCTCGTCGTGGGCGTCACCGCGCGCCTCGCCCTGCGCCTCGCCGCGCGCCTCGCCCTGCGCGTCGTCGTGGGCGTCAGGGCGCGCGGCGTCGCGCGGTTCGTCCCCCGCCGTGTCCGGCGCGGGCTCCTGCCGGGTGCCCTTCGCTTCAGGCGACACTGCGCTCCGCCGCCTCGACCACGTTGACGAGCAGCAGGGCGCGGGTCATCGGGCCGACCCCGCCGGGGTTCGGGGAGATCCAGCCGGCGACCTCGGCGACATCCGGGTGGACGTCACCGACGATCTTGCCCTCGGCGTTGCGCGAGACACCGACGTCGAGGACGGCGGCGCCCGGCTTGACGTCCTCGGGGCGGATCAGATGCGCGAAACCGGCCGCGGCGACGATGATGTCGGCCTGCCGGAGGTGGGCGGAGAGATCACGGGTGCCGGTGTGGCACTGGGTCACCGTGGCGTTCTCGCTGCGCCGGGTCAGCAGCAGCGGCATCGACCGGCCGATGGTGACGCCCCGGCCGACGACCACGACCTCGGCGCCCTTGGTCTCCACGCCGTAGCGGCGCAGCAGGGTCAGTACGCCGTTGGGGGTGCAGGGCAGCGGAGCGGGCTCGTTGAGGACGAGCCGGCCGAGGTTGGTCGGGTGCAGGCCGTCGGCGTCCTTGTGCGGGTCGACCAGTTCGAGGATGCGGTTCTCGTCGATGCCCTTGGGCAGCGGCAGCTGGACGATGTAACCGGTGCACGACGGGTCCTCGTTCAGCTCCCGTACGACCGCCTCGATCTCCTCCTGCGTGGCCGTGGCGGGCAGCTCGCGCTGGATGGACGCGATGCCGACCTCGGCGCAGTCGCGGTGCTTGCCGGCGACGTACTTCCGGCTGCCGGGGTCGTCCCCGACGAGGATCGTGCCGAGGCCGGGCGTGAGGCCCTTCTCCTTCAGCACCGCCACGCGGGCGGTCAGATCGGACTTGATCTCGGCTGCGGTGGCCTTGCCATCGAGAATCTGGGCGGTCATGACCCCATCCTCCCGGATGACGGCCCCCCGGTTCCAATCCGGGTCCGTCCGGGACCGTCCGCTCCCCCTATCCACCCATTGATCGTCGATGTTGCACTTGCACAACACATACGGAATGCGGCTGGACAAGTAAGAGGCGTCTAAAGAACCATGAGCAGCACAGTGTCGCGGGCAGTACCGGGGGGACGGACCGCATCTGTAGAACTTTCCTCCGAAACCGAGCCGCGCGTCGTCCCCGCACTTGGGCAACACGGAGGAAGGACCGCCATGAGTTTCGGCGACCCGAACAACCCCTACGGGCAGCCGCCCCAGCAGCCGCCGGCCGCTCCCGGCTACGGCTACCCCCAGCAGCCGCCCGGCGTCCCGCCGCAGCAGGGCTACGGATACCCGCAGCAGGGGTACCCCGGTTACCCCGGGGTGAACGCGCTGCCGCAGACGATGCCGGGTCTGATGATGACCGCGCGGGTCCTGCTCTACATCGTGGCGGCCGTGCAGATTCTCATCGGCATCTTCTCGATCTTCGGCGCCGCCACCCTCAACGACGCCTCCAACTCGGGCGAGGACGCCTTCGGCGACAACGGCTTCTCCGACATCGGCCACGCGTCGGCGGGCATCATCTTCGTCGTCGCGGTGCTCTTCCTGGCTCTGGCGGGACTGTCGATCACCCTGGGCGTGAAGTTCGCCCGCGGCGGCCAGGGCATCCGCATCACCACCATGATCTACGGCATCCTGGGCGCCCTCTTCGGCGTCCTGATCCTGATCGGCGCGGCCGACGCCGGTTCCTCGGCCGCTCTGGTGTGGGCGCTGCTGTGGATCGGTTTCGGCGGCATCATGGCGGCGGCGATGATCGCCCCGTCCGGCTCCGCCTGGTTCAACCGCCCGCGGTACTGAACGGGGCGCCGCGGCCGCACGGTTCGCGCCGACGCACCACCCGAGGGCCGTGCCCCACCCCCGCCGAGGGGAGGGACACGGCCCCCGTGCTGTCCACGCACTCGGCGCACGGTCTCAGTCGACGCTCCACGCACCATCTCCGTGCACGCGCTCAGTGGAAGAAGTGCCGCGTCCCGGTGAAGTACATCGTGACGCCCGCCTTCTCCGCGGCCTCGACGACCAGCTCGTCACGGACCGAACCGCCGGGCTGGACCACGGCCTTGACGCCGGCCGCGGTGAGGATCTCCAGGCCGTCGGGGAACGGGAAGAAGGCGTCGGAGGCGGCGTACGCACCGCGCGCCCGCTCCTCGCCGGCCCGCTCGACGGCCAGCTTCGCGGAGTCGACCCGGTTGACCTGTCCCATGCCGACACCGACCGAGGCGCCGTCCTTGGCGAGCAGGATGGCGTTGGACTTCACGGCCCGGCACGCCTTCCAGGCGAAGGCGAGCTCGGCCAGTTCGTCCGCGCCGAGCGCCTCGCCGGTGGCGAGGGTCCAGTGGGCGGGGTCGTCGCCGTCGGCCTGGAGCCGGTCGGTCACCTGGAGCAGCGCGCCGCCGTCGATGGGCTTGACCTCGGTGGGGTTCGAGGGCGCCGCCGGGGCCTTCAGCACCCTGATGTTCTTCTTCTTGGCGAGGGCCTCCAGAGCCCCCTCCTCGTAACCGGGCGCCACGATGACCTCGGTGAAGATCTCCGCGACCTGCTCGGCCATCTCCTTGCTGACCGGCCGGTTGACGGCGATCACCCCGCCGAACGCCGACAGCGGGTCGCAGGCGTGCGCCTTGCGGTGCGCCTCGGCGACGTCGGCGCCGACCGCGATACCGCACGGGTTGGCGTGCTTGATGATCGCGACGGCCGGCTCGGCGTGGTCGTACGCGGCACGGCGGGCGGCGTCCGTGTCCGTGTAGTTGTTGTACGACATCTCCTTGCCGTGCAGCTGCTCGGCCTCGGCGAGGCCGTGGCCCGTGCCGTCGACGTAGAGCGCGGCCGGCTGGTGCGGGTTCTCGCCGTAGCGCAGGGTGCTCTTGCGCTCCAGGGTGGTGCCGAAGAAGTCGGGGAACACCGAGTCGTCGACGGGGGCGTAGGAGCTCGCGAACCAGCCCGCCACCGCCATGTCGTACGACGCCGTGTGCTGGAAGGCCTCGGCGGCGAGCCGCTTGCGGGTGGCGAGGTCGAACCCGCCGTCCGCGACCGCGGCCAGGACGTCGGCGTAACGCTGCGGGCTGGTGACCACGGCGACCGACGGGTGGTTCTTGGCGGCGGCGCGGACCATCGAGGGGCCGCCGATGTCGATCTGCTCGACACACTCGTCGGCCGAGGCGCCCGAGGCGACGGTCTCACGGAACGGGTAGAGGTTCACGACGACCAGGTCGAACGGCTCGACGCCCAGCTCGGCGAGCTGCTCGCGGTGGCTCTCCAGCCGCAGGTCGGCCAGGATGCCGGCGTGGACCTTGGGGTGCAGGGTCTTGACGCGGCCGTCCAGGCACTCGGGGAAGCCGGTGAGCTCCTCGACCTTGGTGACGGGGACACCGGCGGCGGCGATGCGGGAGGCGGTGGACCCGGTGGAGACCAGCTCGACGCCGGCCTCGTGCAGCCCGCGGGCCAGCTCTTCGAGTCCGGTCTTGTCGTAGACGCTGACGAGCGCGCGGCGGATGGCCCGCTTGTTGCTCTCGGCGGTGGCGGTCACTGGATAACTACCTTTCGTCCCTCAATGCGATAGCCGTTGCGGGCGAGCCGCCCCACGACATCGACGAGCAGCGTGCGCTCGACTTCCTTGATGCGCTCGTGCAGAGCGCTCTCGTCGTCCTCGTCCCGGACCTCGACCACGCCCTGGGCGATGATCGGTCCGGTGTCGACGCCGTCGTCGACGAAGTGGACGGTGCAACCGGTGACCCTGGCGCCGTACGCGAGCGCGTCCCGTACGCCGTGGGCCCCGGGAAAGCTGGGCAGCAGGGCGGGGTGCGTGTTGACGAACCGGCCGCCGAACCGGGCGAGGAACTCCTTGCCCACGATCTTCATGAACCCGGCCGACACGACGAGGTCGGGCTCGTGGGCGGAGACGGCGTCCGCGAGGGCCGCGTCCCACTCCTGCCGGCTGCCGTGGTCCTTCACCCGCGTGACGAAGGTCGGCAGCCCGGCCCGCTCGGCGCGCGCGAGCCCCTCGATGTCGTCGCGGTCCGCGCCGACGGCGACGACCTCGGCTCCGTACGCCTCGACACCGACGGTCTCGATGGCGTCGAGGAGCGCCTGGAGATTGGTGCCTGATCCGGAGACCAGCACGACGAGGCGCTTGGCCACGGGCTTGGCGGCCACGATGGAGCCCTTTCTCGGGGAAGCGTTTGTACAGTCGTACGAATGCTTCGCGCCCCGGGATACGGGGAAGTCTACGAAGCGGCCGACCGTCAGCAACGATACCGGCACACGAGGCGGCCCCCACGGGACGGGGGCGTGGCCGGAAGGTAGCGTCTGCGAGGAGTGGGCTCGGGAACGCGGTCGGTGTGCGGTGCGTTCACGAAGAGACAGCTCACGCAGGACCCGTCGCGATACCAGTCGTATTCACCAAGGGGAAGACGCTCACTTGATGCCGGACCGCAGCCAGCGACTCCTCACGCTCCCCCCGCTGTCGACGCGGGGAGCGGTGCGCAGCGGTGTGCTGCTGCGCGAGCGGCCCACCTCGCCGCCGGAGACCCCCTCGGGCAAGGACAACGGCGGCGAGCAGGGCGGCAACGGCCCGGCTCCCGAGGACAACCCCTTCGCCCCGCCGCCGGAGGGCACGCCCGACCGGCCGTGGCAGCCGCGGCGCCCGGCGGGCGGCGCGGGGGACAACGGCGACGCTCCCTGGGGCAGCCAGTGGAGCGACCGGCAGCCCGGCCGCGGCCAGGGCGGCTTCGGCCAGCGCCCCGGCGGCGGCAACAGCGGCGGCGGCCCGGAGGGGCCGTCCGGCGGCGGCTCCGGCACCGGCATGCGCTGGGACCCGACGGACCCCGCCCAGCGCCGGGCGCGCTACGCCCTGTTGAGCGGCATGTGGGCCTTCTTCTTCGCCCTCTTCAGCTGGCCCTACGTGGCCCTGCTGCTGGGCGCCCTGTCCCTCTACTGGGGCATCAGCGCCCTGCGGATCAAGCCCCGCACCCCCGACCCGAACACCCCGTCCACCGACACCGGCGGCGGCCGCCCGCAGACCACCGCCGCCGTGAGCGGCCTGGTCACGGCGTCCCTGGCGATCGCCCTGGTCGCCGCGGGCTTCACCGCGCAGCTCGTCTACCGCGACTACTACACCTGCACGACCGACGCCCTCACCAACGAGGCGAAGCACTCGTGCAAGGAGCTCCTCCCGGAGGAACTCCGCGGAGTCCTCGGGACGAACTGACCGACGCCCGCCCCATCCGTCCATCCGTCCGTCCATCCCCTCCGGGCCGTCCATCCCCTCCGGGCCGTCCGGCCCGGAGGGGCCGGCGTCAGTCCCGAGGCCCGCTCTCCTCCTCCGGCGGCCCGGACGCGTCCCGCAACGCCGCCCAGCGAGCCTCACGCGCATCCTCGTCGTACCAGGACCCGAACAGCGGCAGCGGCACCTCCTCCACGGCGGGCGGGTCGGCCGGCAGCAGATCGTACGGACTCTCGGCCCCGGAGCGCCCCTCGGTCCCCTGAGCGGCGCCCGCCTCCGTCGACCGCCCGGCCGCTCCCCGGAGCCACGGCCGCCGACGTCCGTTCAGCCACCCTCGCGACCCCGCGTCCCCCTGCTCCTCCGCCTCCCGTGGCCTGCCGATCGTCGACACACCCGCCGATCCCGGCACCCCCGGCGATCCTGACGCCTTCGTCGACTCCGAGGTTTTCGTCGATCCCCACGCCCCCGTCGCGCCCGCCAGCACGCCGCGCCCGCCTCGGCACCGCCACCCGCGCACCACCACCGCCACCGAAATCCCCACGGCGGCCGTCCACAGCAGCGCCGCTCCGCCCACCTGCCACCACACCGGCCCGAATCGGGCGAGGGCGGCGACGCCTAGCGGTCCGCCCGCCAGCCCGGCGAACACCGACAGCACCACCGCGCAGAGCACCGCCGACAGCCCGGCCGAACCCGCGGTCCGTCGGAGCGACCAGATCCCCGCCGTCTCCTCCCGGCGCAGCGCCGCACCGGCCGTGAACCAGCCCACCGTCACCCCGGCCGCCACCGGCACCACCACGCACGCCCAGTTCACCGGCGTGCCGGGACCCGCGTCCGGGACCGCCGCCAGCAGGGGGAACGGCGGGAGCAGCGGCGCGGGCGCCGAGGACAGCGGACCCGTCACATGGCCGACGCCCAGCGCGAAGCCGGGGCCGAGGGCGTAGGCGGCCGCCCAGACCACGGCGTTCGGCACCAGCACCAGGCAGAGCAGCAGGACCGCGAACCGCCCCGACCAGCCCGCCGTCAGCTGCCAGAAGGACGCCCGGGCCGCCCCTCCGTGCCACACCAGCGAGGCCCCCAGCAGCAGCGCGCCGCCGCCGGCGAACACCGCCGCGCCGGCACCCGCGGCCCGCGCGGCGGCCCCGAGCCGCTCCCGGGCGTCCGCCCCGAGAACGAGCCGCCGCAACCCGCCCGGCAGCAGGATCAGCACGCTGTCCACGGGCTCGCGCGGCCGCCCGTACGCCGTCCACACTCCCGCCCCGGCCCCCGCCACGGCGACCAGCGGCAGACAGACCCCCGTCCACGTCCACGAGGGCCGCAGATCACCGCTCGCGGCGTAGAGGGCGGCGGCCGCGCCGACCGCGAGGTAGCCGAGGACGACGCCCACCCACGCCGTGCGCGCGGCCACCCGCGGCACGTCCTCGTCCGGATCCTGATCCACCTCCGCGTTTGCGTCCGGAGCGCCGTCCACCGCGTCCCGCGCCGCCCGGTACACCAGCCAGGCCGGCAGCGCGAACAGCAGCAGCGGGGTGATGCCCACGGGCGCCGGGACGCCGGACAGGGTGTCGGTGCGGACCAGTTCGGCGCCGTGCGCCAGCAGCCACAGGGCGGCGGCGACATGCAGGGCGCCGCCCGGCCCGCTGTCGGGGTACGGCGAGCTGATCCACAGCACCATCACGAGCACGGCGAACGAAGCGAGCCCGAGCCCCGCGGCGACGGCGCCGCCCAGGACACTGGGGGCCAGTCCCGGCGAACGGTCTCGGACCCGGGCGAGCAGGGGCGACAACGGCGGTCGGCGAGCGGTCATCTGGATCACGCCCGTCATGCTCCCAACGACACGCGCTTTCCCGGCGTAACAGGCGAACCTCCGCCGTGTCACTCAATATACGTTTATGTACTTTTTCGCACGAAGGGGCGTCCTGTGACACAGAGCCCTGTACTCCCGCTCCCCCCGCCCAAGGAACGCCGACGCCTGCGCGAGAAGGGCTCACTGACGCAGGATCAGGTCGCGGAGCGGGTGGGCGTCACCCGCAAGACGGTGCGCGCCTGGGAGGCCGGTCGCACGGCTCCACGGGGCCGGAAACGGGAAGAGTACGCCAAGTTGCTGGCCGCGTTCGCCCTGCTGGAGGACGGCATGGCGCCCGGTCGGGCCGAGCCGGACGAGACCGAGGTGACCGTACGCCTGGACAGGCAGACGCCGCCGCCCGCCGAGCCGTCCCAACCGCGCACACCCGCCGAGACGCTGACGCCCACTCAGGCCTTCGACGCGCTGTACGCCTTCTGCGCCCCCGCCCTCGTACGGCAGGCGTATCTGCTCACGGGCCGCCGCGAACTCGCACGCGAGTCCGTCGAACGAGCCTTCCAGCTCGCCTGGCAGCGCTGGCCCGAGGTGGCCTGCGACCGCGACCCGGCGGGCTGGGTACGGGCGACGGCGTACGAGTACGCGCTCTGCCCGTGGCACCGGTTCCGCCTGCGCTACCGGCATCCCGAGGCACCGCCCGCCGACGCCACCGACCGGGTCCTGATGGACGTACTCCTCGGACTCCCGTCACCGTACCGCCGCACCCTGCTGCTCTACGACGGTGTCGGTCTCGGTCTGGCGGAGACCGCGGCGGAGACGGAGGCGAGCACCCGGGCGGCGGCGAAGCGGCTGCTGCACGCGCGGGAGGCCGTCGCGGCCCGTCTGCCGGAGCTCGCGGAACCCTCCGGTCTGCACCGGCGGCTGACCGAGCTGGCCTCCAGGGAACGCCTGCGGGCGGCCAAACCGGCCACCGTGCGGGTGAGCGGTGAACGCAGGGCACGCTTCTGGACCCGGGCCGCCATCGCGTTCACGGTCGCCATCATCGGCGCGACCACCCTCACCCTGCGCACCGCGCCCACCCGCTACGAGCCCCCGGTGCCCAGCGGCGAGACCGTACGGGGAGTCCCGCCGAAGGCCGCTCCGGGCCCCCTGTCGAACGTGGAGCTGACCCTGCGGTCCAAACTGCGCTCGGAGACGCAGAACGGACCGGAGCGGCTGGTACCGGAAGGCCGCTGAGTCCGCGCGACCGCCATGCGGAAGGGCCCGCACCCCCGTGAGGGTGCGGGCCCTTCTGTGCCACAGAGCGCCGACGTCAGCCGTCGGGCATCAGCCGTCAGGCATCAGCCGTCAACCGGCCGGCGGCCGCTCGTCAGGCGGGTCCTGCGGGTTCGGCGTGCTTCAGCCCGCGAGGATCTCGCGCGCCAGCTTGGCCGTCTCGGTCGGCGTCTTGCCGACCTTGACGCCGGCGGCCTCGAGGGCCTCCTTCTTCGCCTGGGCCGTGCCGGAGGAACCGGAGACGATGGCACCGGCGTGGCCCATGGTCTTGCCCTCGGGCGCGGTGAAGCCCGCGACGTAGCCGACGACCGGCTTGGTCACGTTCTCCTTGATGAAGGCCGCGGCCCGCTCCTCGGCGTCGCCGCCGATCTCACCGATCATGACGATCAGGTCGGTGTCGGGGTCGGCCTCGAACGCGGCGAGCGCGTCGATGTGCGTGGTGCCGATGATCGGGTCGCCACCGATGCCGACGGCCGACGAGAAGCCGAGGTCACGGAGCTCGTACATCATCTGGTACGTCAGCGTGCCCGACTTCGACACCAGGCCGATGCGGCCCGGCTTGGTGATGTCGCCCGGGATGATGCCGGCGTTCGACTGGCCCGGGGTGATGAGACCGGGGCAGTTCGGGCCGATGATGCGGGTCTTGTTGCCCTGCGACACGGCGTACGCGTAGAACGCGGCCGAGTCGTGGACGGCGATGCCCTCGGTGATGACGACCGCGAGGGGGATCTCCGCGTCGATCGCCTCGACCACGGCGGCCTTGGCGAAGGCCGGCGGCACGAAGAGGACGGACACGTTCGCGCCCGTCTTCTCGATCGCCTCGGCGACCGTGCCGAAGACCGGGACCTCGGTGCCGTCGAAGTCGACCGTGGTGCCCGCCTTGCGGGGGTTCACGCCACCGACGATGTTCGTGCCGTCCGCCAGCATGAGCTTGGTGTGCTTCATGCCCGTGGCACCGGTCATGCCCTGGACGATGACCTTGCTGTCCTTGTTGAGGAAGATAGCCATGGCTGTTTTCCCTCGTCCTTACTTCGCAGCCGCGAGCTCGGCGGCCTTGTCGGCCGCGCCGTCCATGGTGTCCACGCGCTGGACCAGCGGGTGGTTGGCGTCCGACAGGATCTTGCGACCCAGCTCGGCGTTGTTGCCGTCCAGACGGACGACGAGCGGCTTGGTGACTTCCTCGCCCTTGTCCGCGAGCAGCTGGAGCGCCTGGACGATGCCGTTGGCGACCTCGTCACAGGCGGTGATGCCACCGAAGACGTTGACGAAGACGGACTTGACGTCCGGGTCGCCGAGGATGATCTCGAGGCCGTTCGCCATGACGGCGGCGGAGGCGCCGCCACCGATGTCGAGGAAGTTGGCGGGCTTGACGCCACCGTGGGCCTCACCGGCGTACGCGACGACGTCCAGGGTGCTCATGACGAGACCCGCGCCGTTGCCGATGATGCCGACCTCGCCGTCGAGCTTGACGTAGTTGAGGTTCTTCGCCTTGGCGGCGGCCTCGAGCGGGTTGGCGGACTCCTTGTCCTGGAGGGCCTCGTGCTCCGGCTGACGGAACTCGGCGTTCTCGTCCAGGGAGACCTTGCCGTCCAGGGCGATGACGTCACCGGAGGCGACCTTGGCCAGCGGGTTGACCTCGACGAGGAGCGCGTCCTCGGCGATGAAGGTCTTCCACAGCGTGACCAGGACGTGGGCGACCTTGTCGGCCACCTCCGCCGGGAAGTGCGCGGCCTCGACGATCTCGCGCGCCTTCTCCGGGGTCACACCCTCGTTGGCGTCGATCGGGGTCTTGGCGACGGCCTCCGGACGGGTGGCCGCCACCTCCTCGATCTCCATGCCGCCCTCGACGGAGGCGATGGAGAGGAACGTGCGGTTGGCACGGTCGAGGAGGAAGGAGACGTAGTACTCCTCCAGGATCTCCGGAGCGGTCTCGGCGATCATCACCTTGTGGACCGTGTGGCCCTTGATGTCCATGCCGAGAATGTCCGTCGCGCGAGCGACGGCCTCGTCCGGGGTCGCAGCCAGCTTCACGCCGCCGGCCTTGCCGCGGCCACCGACCTTCACCTGCGCCTTGACGACGGACTTGCCACCAAGACGCTCAGTGGCTGCGCGGGCCGCCTCAGGCGTGTCGATGACTTCACCGGCCAGCACCGGTACATCGTGCTTGGCGAAGAGGTCCCTCGCCTGGTACTCGAACAGGTCCACGCGCTTCCGTCCCTATCAGTGATCTCGCGGTTCGTTGGATGCGTGGGCGTGCCGCGAAGGGCAACGTGACGACCGCATGTGTCACAGGGGATGCGCACACGGTGTCCGAGCGCGCGGCATGTCCGTCTCGCAGGTTATCGCCGGTTGGAGAGGGTCTCTAAATCGAGGGTCACACCTGAGCGGTGATACCTGTCACATGATGCCGTGTATACGGCACGCTTTGGCACGGCGTGCCACGAAGCGGGGCCCGGGAACAGGGCCGAAAAACGGGCCTCACCGGGCTGGGGTTGACCCGGTGAGGCCCCTGGAACGGCCCCAGAGGGGCCCAGAGCGGCCGATCCCCACCCCAATGGGGATCGATCCGCCCAACCGCGGAGTCACGGCCGGATAGGCCGACGGGTTTCGGCCATCCGGGTCCTTCGGCCCCGCGGAGTCTTTGTGCCGAGCGCGGATGACGTTCTGTGCATCCTTCACGTAACCCTGAGTGAACATGGGGCGTGGGGCGCGGCAGCGTGGGGCGAGGTGCGGGGGTGTGGGGTGTGGGGTGTGGGGTGCCGGGCCGCCGAAGAGGTGGGGTGAGCGCTCCGGACGGAGGGCGGACCCGTGGCGTCCCCGCACGGCGTGCCGGTGGCGGGCCGGGGCCCGCCTACGCGGGGGACACGGGGATGTCCCGGTACCTGCCCCTGGTCCCGGCGGCCTCCGCACGCGCCACGGTGCCGCGCAGGAGCCTCAGCGGCATCTGGTGGTGGCCCGGGGCCACGGCATACGCGTCGCCGTGCCGCGAGGTCCCCGCGTCGAGCGTCGACTGACCGACCAGGACGCTGCGGGGATCCCCGGCAGGCGCTCGCCGCGCGGGTCCGGTGTGGCCGGCGTGCGCGGGTCGGTGCCGGGTGCCGTCGGCCGCGAGGGCACCTGCGCCCGCGCCTGTGCCCATGTCGCTGCCGACGGCGATGAACCGTGGCTCGTACGGGTTCGGGTCGGAGTACGGCGGCAGAGGCGGACCGGCCGGCGCCGGGCGTTCCGTGGGGCCGTTGGAGGCCGCCCGTTCCGCCGAGGCGGACTCCGCCGCCGACGGCGGAGTCGTGGCGTCGGGCGCGGGCGGCGCCTCCCCCGACGACGAGGGTGGGTCGGGCGACGAGGGCAGGCCCGGCGGAGACGACGTTTCGAGCAGCGCGGATATCAGGGGCAGGCTGGCGGGCAGGGTGGGCAGTGTGGACGGCGCGGGCTGGGCCGGGGGCCTCGGCAGCTGCGCGCGCGCCTCCGCCAGCCCCTCGGTCACCGTGCCGACCAGTTTCCCGACCGGCTGCGTCACGGCCTCGATCACCGGATGGGTGATCGCCTTCGGGACCGCGACCGCGCCGTGATGACCCGCTGGGGGTACGACGGGGAGGATCCCCGAGGTCGGAGAAGCCGTGACGGTCGTCGATGTCGTGGAGGTCGGCGATGTCGGCGCCGCCGGGTGCTCCGCCGCGTGTGCCTGCTCCCCCCAGAGGACGCCCAGTGCGAACAATCCGCCCACCAGCAGCGCGACTCGCAGCGCACGCCGCCCGGCCGCCGTGCGCGACTCGCGCAGAGCGGCACCGGGCAGAGCCTCTGGCCGGGTCAAGAGGGGACGGATCCTCCGTGAGGCGGAACGGGTGACGGCGGCGTCGATCCTCGCACGCGACCGCCACGGCCGCGCAAGCCCCCTGTCACCGATGGACCGTCATGTCCGTTTCACTGCGGACGCCTTGATGCGGACGCTCTGATGCGGACGCTTCGGTGCAGTCACTTTGGTCCTGCCGTTTCGATGCTGCCGTGTTGACCCAGCCGACTTTCGTGCCTCCCTCGCGAGCCCCCGCCGCTGCCCGTGCCCCCGCCGCCCTTCCGTGTCTCCCGCCGATCGGTGATCACTGACTGTCCGGCACCGGTATCGGCCGCTTCTCGATCGCCGCGGCCATCACCTCCGGAAACAGGTCGGGTGTGCAGGCGAACGCCGGTGCTCCCAGCGCGGCCAGCGCGGCGGCGTGCTCCCGGTCGTAGGCGGGCGCTCCCTCGTCCGACAACGCGAGCAGGGTCACGAACTGCACCCCCGACGCCTTCATGGCGGCCACCCGCTTGAGCATCTCGTTCCGTATCCCGCCTTCGTAGAGGTCGCTGATCAGCACGACCACCGTGTCCGCGGGCCGGGTGATCCGGGACTGGCAGTAGGCGAGCGCCCTGTTGATGTCCGTACCACCGCCGAGCTGGGTCCCGAAAAGGACGTCGACGGGGTCGTCGAGCTGGTCGGTGAGGTCGACGACCGCCGTGTCGAAGACGACGAGCCGCGTGCTGATCGACCGCATGGACGCGAGCACCGCCCCGAACACGGACGCGTAGACCACCGAGGCCGCCATCGACCCGGACTGGTCGATGCACAGGACGACCTCCTTCTTGACCGACTGCGACGCCCGCCCGTACCCGATGAGCCGCTCCGGCACGATCGTCCGGTACTCCGGCAGATAGTGCTTGAGGTTGGCCGCGATCGTGCGGTTCCAGTCGATGTCGTGATGGCGCGGCCGGCTGACGCGGGCGCTGCGGTCGAGGGCGCCGGTGAGGGTGGCGCGCGTGCGCGTGGCGAGCCGCTTCTCCAGGTCCTCGACGACCTTGCGCACGACGGCCCGCGCGGTCTCCTTCGTCGTCTCGGGCATCGCCTTGTTGAGCGAGAGCAGCGTGCCGACGAGGTGCACGTCGGCCTCCACCGCCGCCAGCATCTCCGGTTCCAGCAGGAGCGCGGAGAGCCCGAGCCGGTCGATGGCGTCGCGCTGCATGACCTGCACGACGGAGGAGGGGAAGTACGTCCGGATGTCCCCGAGCCAGCGGGCCACGGACGGCGCCGACGCGCCCAGTCCCGCCGAACGGTCCCGCCCCGACCGTGCTCTGTCCCCCTTCCCGTAGAGCGCGGTGAGCGCGCCGTCCATCGCGGAGTCCTGCCCCGACAGCGCGCACCCGGTGCCGTCGGCGGAGTCGCCGCCGAGGACGAGCCGCCAGCGCCGCAGCCGCTCCCGCGCCGGGTCCGTGCGGTCTGTCGGCTCGGTCGTCATGTGCCCACCTCCATCAGGTCGTCGTCCTCGGCCCGCTCGTCACCGGTGCCCAGGCCGAGCAGCAGCCGCACCACCGGTTCCACGGCGTCCGCGCGCGCGGTGTCCGGCTCCGGCGCGAAGCCGGGCAGGCCGGAGCCCGTGCCACCGTCCGCGCTCCCCCGTTCTCCGGGCCCGCGCCGCAGCAGTTCGCCGAGGGTTCTGCGCACCCCCGGCTCGTACGCCGAGAAGGTGCGTCGCAGCAGCGGCAGTACGTCCGTGAACGCACTCGCCGGCACCCCGGTCAGCCAGCCGTCGACCAGGCCGAGCAGCCGTTCGTCGTGCACGAGGAGCATCCCGCCCGCGCCGCCGACGAAGCCCTCGATCCACGCGGCCGCGTCGGCGGGGGGTGTTCCCCGTGACAGCGCGAGCCCCATGAGCCGTGCCGCCTCGTCCTGCGCCAGCTCCCCGTCGTCCAGCAGAAGCCGCACGGCCCGTCCCCGGACCACGCCGGGAACGGTGTCCCGCGCCGACAGCACTCCGAGCACCCGCTGCCAGCGCCCGCGCAGGTCGCCGTGGTGTGGCGCGGGATCCTCGGCCAGCAGGACCACCGCCCCGTGCACCGCGTCCACATGACGCCGCATCTCCTCGGCCGCGTCCGGGTCGAGCCCGACGCAGGCCGGGGGCAGGCCGACGAAGATCCGCTCGGCGAGGCCCGCGGCGACCTCGGCGAGCGCCCCGGTGTCCGTGCCGCGCACGTCGCCGTAGCGCAGTGAGCGGACCAGGGCGGGCAGGGCCTGGGCGAGGTGACCGACGTCCGTGTCGAGGGCCGCGCGGTCGGCGAGGATCCGCATGACCGTGGGCAGCGCGTCGGGCAGGTCGGCCAGCAGGCAGTGTTCGGCGAGCGCGGTGACGTCGGCCAGGCTCCGCGCGCCGACGGCGTCCGCCTGCGCCTTCCCGCTCGCCGCGGCCGGCACGGTGGTCCCCCACACCCCGGCCTCGGCGACCCGCACCGACAGCTCCGGCTCCCAGCACAGCCGCCAGGTCTCCCGAAACGTGCCCGTGCTGCCCCGCGAGGCGGCCGGCTCGCCCCAGTCGACACGCAGCAGCCGCAGCCGGTGCAGCAGTCTGCTGCGGCCCGCGTCGGTCTCCTTGCGCAGATCGAGCTCCAGCTCCCGCTCCAGCGCCTCCGGTTTCAGCCGGAGCCGACGCTGCGACCGGTCGAGGTCGCGCTGCAACGGCACCGCCGGCGCCGTCCTCGGCACCTCCCCCAGTACGTCCCCCACGACCAGCCGGTCGTGCACCAGCGCCAGCGGCACGTCCGAGCCCTCGCACATCACCGCCCGTACCGCGTCGGTGGTCTCGCTCAGCCCGGGCAGCGGGCGGCCCCGCATGGCGGCGAGCGTCACGGCGAGCCGCACCGCCTCGATGACATGCGCGGAGGAGACGAGCCGGTCCTCCGCGCGGAGCAGCCCGGCGACCTTGGTCATCCACCGCTCCACCGGCCGGTCCGGCGCGCCGAACAGATGCCCGTACCAGCCCGGCGAGTCGATGCCCGCGCCGTACCCGCTGTGCCGCGACAGTCTGCGGTGCGTCCACGGCACCCAGGTCAGGTCGGCCTTGACCTTGGGCAGCCCCTTCAGCAGCGCCCGGTCGGCGGCCGCGGTGGTCCGGTGCCGCAGTGCGGGCACGTGCCAGGCCCCGCACACCACGGCGACCCCGTCGTCCCCGAACTCCCGGCGCGCCGCCCGCACCTGGAGCCGCATGTACGCCTCCCGCACGGGATCGCGGTCGTGGCCGCCGCTGCCGTACGTCTCCCGCAGCGCCCCCATGGCCTCCTCCAGCACCACGAACGGAGCGAACACGTCCCCTTCCCCGGCGCCCCGGTGCTCGACGACGTCCTCCCACCAGCGCTCGGGGTCGTCGTATCCGGCGACCGAGGCGAGCACGCCGAGCGGGTCGACCCGGACGTCGGCGACGAGGGCCCGCTCCGCGGCCCGGCTTTCTTCGCGCTGCTCGGCCTCTCCTTCTTCGCGCTCCTCGACCTGACCTTCCTCGCGACCGCTGCCCTCACCGCCCTCGCGATCGACGGCCTCCCCCGATTCGCCGTCGTCGTCCGACTCCCTCCCCCACGCCAGGGTGTGGGTGGCGGGCAGGTCGATGAAGCGGGCCGTCACGCCGTGTTCCAGGGCCCAGCGGATCGCCACCCATTCCGGGGAGAACTCGGCCAGCGGCCAGAAGGCCGAGCGGCCGGGCTCGTCCACCGCGTGGGCGAGGAGGGCGACCGGTGGCCGCATGTCCTCGTCGGCGGCCAGCGGGATGAGTGCGTCGGCCTCGGGCGGCCCCTCGATCAGCACCACTCCCGGCCGCGCCGCCTCCAGCGCGGCCCGCACGGCCCGCGCCGACCCCGGCCCGTGATGCCGTACGCCGAGCAACAGCGGACCCCGCCCCGCACCGGTCGTCATCCCACTCCCCCTTCCGCTCCCCCTTGTTCTCGCCGCCCCCGGATCCTGACCCGGCCCGGGAACCCCCGCCCGGCGGCGCTCACCCGCTGACCTCCCGGCAGGCCCGGTAGAAGTCCTTCCAGCCGTCCCGCTCGCGTACGACCGCTTCCAGGTACTCCTGCCAGACGACACGGTCGGCGGCCGGGTCGCGGACCACGGCGCCGAGGATGCCCGCGGCGACATCGCCCGCCCGCAGCACGCCGTCGCCGAAGTGGGCGGCCAGCGCGAGGCCGTTGGTGACGACGGAGATCGCCTCGGCGGTGGACAGCGTGCCGCTGGGCGACTTCACCTTCGTACGGCCGTCGGCGGTGATGCCGTCGCGCAGTTCGCGGAAGACCGTCACCACACGGCGGATCTCGTCGATGCCGTCGGGTGCGGCCGGCAGGTCGAGGGAGCGGCCGACCTGGTCGACGCGGCGCGCGACGATGTCGACCTCCATCTCGACGCTCTCCGGCAACGGCAGCACCACCGTGTTGAAGCGGCGGCGCAGCGCGCTGGAGAGGTCGTTGACCCCGCGGTCGCGGTCGTTGGCCGTGGCGATCAGGTTGAACCCGCGGACCGCCTGGACCTCCTGCCCCAGCTCCGGTATCGGCAGGGTCTTCTCGGACAGGATCGTGATGAGCGTGTCCTGTACGTCGGCGGGGATACGGGTCAGTTCCTCGACGCGCACGGTCATCCCCTCCCCCATGGCCCGCATGACGGGGCTGGGCACGAGGGCGTCGCGGCTCGGGCCGTGGGCGAGCAGCTGCGCGTAGTTCCAGCCGTAGCGGATCGCCTCCTCCGGGGTGCCGGCCGTGCCCTGCACCAGCAGGGTGGAGTCGCCGCTGACCGCCGCGGCCAGATGCTCCGAGACCCAGGTCTTCGCGGTGCCGGGCACACCGAGCAGGAGCAGGGCGCGATCGGTGGCGAGGGTGGTGACGGCGACCTCGACGAGGCGGCGCGGGCCCACGTACTTCGGCGTGATCACCGTGCCGTCGGGCAGGGTGCCGCCGAGCAGATAGGTGGCCACCGCCCACGGCGACAGCTTCCAGCGGGACGGGCGCGGACGGTCGTCCTGCCCGGCCAGCGCCGCGAGTTCGGCGGCGAAGGCGTCCTCGGCGTGCGGCCGCAACACCGCGCCGCTCTCTTGCGCGGGCGGATCGACCACCGTCGGTTCCACGGACACAGTCATGGCTGAGGCCCCCTCCAGCTCGGCCGGTTCGGATCTGGTGTCCACCGTGCACCACGGCACTGACAATGCGTTCCGACCTGGGAAAACACCTCGTGAGGCGGCTCGCGGGACCGCCTCGCGCGACCGATTGTCAGTGGGGGGACCTACCTTCGATGTCATGACTCAGCAGGGGGTGCGCTGGACGGCGGACCAGGTGCTGGCACTGGCACCTGACGCCGCCTCACGCAAGGCGGGGAGCAAGCTCGGCGCGGCCGGGCCGTGGTCCGAGGGGGGCAGTTCCGACGAGGGGGCGGTGTGGGGACTGTGCAAGGGCAGTGGCAGCAAGCCGTACCGGACGGTGGTCGATGTCGCGGACGCGTCCGGCCCGGCGTACAAGTGCGGTTGTCCGAGCCGCAAGTTCCCGTGCAAGCACGCGCTCGGGCTGCTGCTGCTCTGGGCGGGCGGGGACGGCGCGGTGCCACCGGGACAGCCGCCGGCCTGGGCCGAGGAGTGGCTGGAGGGGAGACGAAAGCGGGCGGAGGACAAACGGACGGAGCGTGCCGGGAGTTCCGCAGCAGGGACCGGTGATCCCGAGGCGGCACGGCGCAGGGCGGAGCGCCGGGCCGAGCGGATCACCGCGGGGGCGACGGAGCTGGAGCAGCGGCTGACGGACCTGCTGCGCGGCGGCCTGGCGACGGCGGAGCAGGCGGGGTACGGGCTGTGGGAGGAGACGGCGGCCCGCATGGTCGACGCGCAGGCGTCCGGGCTGGCGGCCCGGGTGCGGGAGTTGGGGGCGATACCGGCGTCCGGACCCGGCTGGCCCGTGCGTCTGCTGGAGGAGTGCGCGCTGCTCCATCTCCTCGACCAGGGCTGGCTGCGCCGCGAGCGGTTGCCGGACGGCCTGGCGGCGACGGTCCGCTCCCGCGTCGGCCTGTCCGGCTCGGCGGACGGCCCACCGCTGCGCGACCACTGGCTGGTTCTCGCCCAGTACGACACGGTCGACCCGAAACTGACGACCCGCCGGATCTGGCTGCACGGCTCCGCGTCGCGGCGCACGGCACTGCTCCTCTCTTATGGCGCCGCCGGCCGGGCCCCCGAGATCGCGCTGCCGGTGGGCCTGTCCCTGGAGGCGGAGGTGTCCTCGTACCCGGGTGCCGGGCAGCTCCGGGTGGCCCTGGGCGAACAGTTCACGCTCCCCACACCGACGGGGGTACGGCCGCCGGGGACGACGACGACCGAGGCGGCGGAGCGCTACGGCGAGGCCCTGCGCGGCGACCCCTGGCTCGACTCGGTCCCGGTGACGCTGGACCGGGTGATACCGGTGCCGGACGGCGAGTCCTGGCAGCTGGCGGACGCCGACGAGGACACGGCCCTGCCGCTCACCCCGACCGCCCGGTCCCGGCCGGGCCTGTGGCGCCTGGTCGCCCTGGCGGGCGGAGGTCCCGTCAAGGTCTTCGGCGAGTGCGGGCACCGGGGCTTCACCCCGCTCACGGTCTGGCCGGACGACGGGGGCGAGGCGGTGTCGCTGTGCTGAACCACGGCGCACCACGCGGCCTCCGAGCACGGCCACGCGACCTCCGACCGCGTCCGCACAGCCTCCGACCGCGCCCGCACGACCACCGGCACCGAACGCGCGATCCCGGACTCCGGACCCACAGCATCTGTCCGCGGACGCCCGAAACTCATCTCCAGTCGCCCGGCCACCATTCTCCGACGCGCGGCCTGTGCTCCCGGACGCACGACCACCATCCCCCGACGCCCAGCCTCCGCCCCCGACGCCCAGCCTCCGCCCCCGACGCCCGGCCTCCGTCCCCGACGCCCGGCCTCCGTCCCCGGACGCACGACCAGCAGCCACGGAAAGGACCCGCATGAACCGGACGCCCGCTCCCATGGACCCGCCCGCGCCGGGTGTCTGGGAGGACCTGGTCACCACCGCGCTGCTGGGCACGGACCGGCGCGCACCCCGTACCCCCAGTACACCCGCCGCCTCCGCGCCGGGCCGGGGCGGCGAGGCGCCGATGGCGTTGTTGGACGCGGCCGCCGTGGCGACCGTACGGCGGCGGGCCGGGCTGCGGCCGGCCCGCGCGGCCCGGCGCCCGGAACCCGCGCCCGTCGACCCGCGTCCGGCCCTGCCCGACCCGGCGGCCCGCAGACTGACGATGCTGCTGGCCGACCGTTCCGGCGCGGGCGGTACGGGCCGCAGAGGTACGGCACCGGACCTGATGGAGCTGTTGCCGCAGTGGCTGGCGGTGGCGAACTCCCGGGGCTTCGCCGCGCCTGCGCAGGCGTTGCCCGCGCTGCTGGACGCGGCTCGCGGCCGGACGGACCTGCGGCCGGCGGCGCTGGCCTTCGCGGGTCCGCGTGCCCTGTGGCTGGCCCGGTCGAACCCGGACTGGCGGTTCGCCCTGCGGGCGGCCCCGGGCGGCGGTGCGGACCTGCCGGGCCCGGAGGAGGCCGACAGGATCCGGCGGCTGTGGGAGGAGGGTCTGTTCGCCGAGCGGGTCGCCCTGCTGTCGGCGATCCGGGCACGCGAGCCCGCGGCGGCGCGGGACCTGCTCGCGACGACGTGGGCGACGGAGCGTGCGGAGGACCGGCTGATGTTCTTGGACTCCCTGCGCACGGGCCTCGGTCCGCGGGACGAGCCCTTCCTGGAGCAGTCCCTGGCCGACCGCAGCCGGAACGTGCGAGCGACGGCGGCGGAGCTGCTGTCGGCGCTGCCGGGTTCGGCGCTGGCCGGGCGAATGGCGGTGCGGGCCGGGGCGTGTGTGGCCGTGGACCATATGCGGGCCGCGCCGACGCTGACGGTGGAGGCGCCGCACGAGTGCGGCCCGGACATGGAGCGCGACGGCGTCGTGGCCAAGGCGCCGGCGGGCCGCGGTGAACGTTCCTGGTGGCTGGGCCAGCTGGTGGAGGCCGCGCCGCTCGCCACCTGGTCCGCGCGGCTCGGCGGACGGTCCCCGCGGGAGATCGTGGCACTGCCGGTGGCGGACGACTGGCAGGGCGAGCTGCACGCGGCCTGGTGCCGGGCGGCGGTGCGTCAACGGGACGCCGGGTGGGCGCGCGCCCTGCTGGGGGTGGCGTCGGCTCCCGAGGCGGGCGGGCCGGGGGCGGTGTCCCTCGCCGAGCGGGCCAAGCTGCTGGCCACGGTGCCGGCGGATGAGCGGGCCGAGTGGGTCGCCGGGTTCATCGCCGCGCACGGGCTGTCCGAGGCGTTCCAGCTGCTCGGGGTGTGCGCGGTGCCGTGGGCGGAGCCGCTGGGCCGGGCGGTGGTCGACGCGCTGAACATCGCGCGGGACGCCGGAAGCTACCCGTGGAGCTTCAGCGGGGTGATGGGACTGGCCGAGCGCTGTCTCGACCCGGCCGAGGCGAGCCGGCTGGACGGCCTGCTGGCGATACCCGACGAGCCCGAGGACGCGTCACCGGGAGCCGGGGGGTACTGGGCGGAGGCGTTCCAGCGCCTGGTCACCACGTTGCGCCTGCGCGCGGCGATGGCGCAGGAGCTGGGGGCGGCCGTCCCGCGCCGCCCCGACACCCAACGGCCGTAGCCCAGCGGCTAGGCGCCGGCGGGCTGGCGTACGTTCGCCCGGACCCAGTCCACGATCGACGTCGTCGTCGCGCCCGGCGTGAAGATCTCCGCGACGCCCTTCTCCTTCAGCGGCGGGATGTCCGCCTCGGGGATGATCCCGCCGCCGAAGACCAGGATGTCCTCCGCGTCCCGCTCCTTGAGCAGGTCGATCACCGCGCCGAACAGCGTGTTGTGGGCACCGGAGAGGATGGACAGCCCGATCGCGTCGGCGTCCTCCTGGATCGCGGTGTCGACGATCTGGTCCGGAGTCTGGTGGAGCCCGGTGTAGATGACCTCCATGCCGGCGTCGCGCAGAGCCCGCGCGATCACCTTGGCCCCGCGGTCATGACCGTCGAGCCCCGGCTTGGCCACCACGACGCGGATCGGACCGGCTGCCACACCCATCACTGCCTCCATGAAGCGAATGCGTTCATCCCTACCGACGAGTACCGCACGGGCCGCACCGCAGGGGAAGTGAACGAACGTTATCGCCAGCATCCCGCAACCGGCAGTTTCGCGGAGGCGACCGAGGGGGAAATCACACGATGGGACACGTTCGCCGCGCACCTTCCGAGTCTCCGCGGCCCACGAGCCGCATGCTCCTGCGGTCCAGGGCCGGGAGGGAAACCGCGCAAGGGAGCCGCACGAGGTCGCCGTGCCACCGCGCCGCAAGGCCGCGCGCCGTGGCGGTGCGGCGAGTCGACACAGGAACGCCGGGCATACAGAAGCACACCAGAACCCACGGACCACGAAGCACGGTCCACGAAACCCGCACAGCAGCGGGAACACGCACAGCAGCACAGAGAGCGCAGACCACGCGGAGAGCGGGAAGCATCCCTCTCGGAGCCGCGGAGATCACGGCCCTCAGAGCCACAGAGCACGAGCCGCACGGAACGACAGCGCACCCGGCGCACCCCGTACCGACAGCCTCAGCGACTTCCACGAGAGCACACGGGGGACAGAGACGTCCTCGGTGTGCCGACAGGAGGTCGGCCATGAAGGTCACCCGGGCGCTGCCGCCCTTTCCGCCCCTCTGCCAATGGCTTCTGCCGACCAGGCTGGCGGGGCTCTCCGTCACTCTGCTGAAGGCCACCGCCCTGGAGATCGCGATCCTGGCGGGGCATCTCCTCCTCTACCCCTCCGGCATCGCCCAGGAGCGGCACGCCTCGGCGGCCCAGGACCTCCCGGACACCCTGGACACCCCCCGGCTGCCGGCCCGGTCCGACCCCCCTGTCGTCCTGCTGCACGGTTTCATCGACAACCGTTCCGTCTTCGTCCTGCTGCGCCGCAGTCTCGCCCAGCACGGCCGTCACCAGGTGACGTCCCTCAACTACTCGCCGCTCACCTGTGACATCCGCACCGCCGCGGAGCTGCTCGGCCGGCACATCGAGGAGATCTGCGCGCGCACGGGCAGCGAGCAGGTCGACATCGTCGGACACAGCCTCGGCGGCCTGATCGCGCGCTACTACGCGCAGCGGCTCGGCGGCGACCTGCGCGTGCGCACCCTGGTCACGCTCGGCACCCCGCACTCCGGCACCCGGGTCGCGCCGCTGGCGAACGCCCACCCCATCGTGCGCCAGATGCGCCCCGGCTCGGAGGTCATCGAGGAGCTGGCCCTGCCCGCGCCCGGCTGCCGTACGCGGTTCGTCAGCTTCTGGAGCGACCTCGACCATGTGATGGACCCGCTGGAGGCCGCCTGCGTCGACCACCCGGACCTGTTGGCGCACAACGTGCGGGTGAGCGGGATCGGACATCTCGCGCTGCCCGTGCATCCCGCGGTCGCGACCGGGATCCGGCAGGCGCTCGACACCGCGCTGCAACCGGCGGCGGACGTCGGCGCCGTCACCGGCGCACGCGCCGGTGACGCGACCGTGGCGTGAGGGCCGACGGAGATATGCGAGGGTCGACGGAGATAAGGGATATAGGGCGCACTTCGCCCTGACGGTGACTTGCCGCGGTCGACTCGGCGGGGCTTGAGGACGCCTCGAACTCGAACAACTCTCGAACGCAAAGCCAAAGTCGTGCCCGCAGTCCCCCGAAACACCGCCGAATGCCCGTTTCCTGCGCGCACGAAACCTGCCGAAGATTGTCGTGCCCGCGTACCGCCGGGTACAGTCGCCGCACTGCTCTGGCAGCCCCTGTTGTCGAGGCGAAAGAGAAGTTGGTGAACGACCGTCACCCGTCGGGGATCATGACCACCCCGGCTCCGGCTTCCGACGCCGCCGCGGCGCACTACGCGCCGTACGGCACCGAGGAAGCCCAGTACGGCGACTTCACCACGTACGGCGTCGGCTACGACGCGAACGGTTTCGGCACCGGCGGTTTCGACAACGGTGCCCACGCGACCGCGGCCTTCGCGACCGACCCCCTCTTCGGTGATCTCCCGGGCAACCCCCACGACCTCGGCGCCCACGACCACGCCTCTTACGACACCGGCGCCGCCTACGCCACCGGTGCGTACGACGGCGGGCACGGCGGGGGGCACGGCACCGGTCAGGAGACCGGCGCGTACGACGCGGGCCAATGGGCGACCGACGCGCACCAGACCCTGAACTACGACCCGTACGCGGCCCAGCACCACGCCGCCTACGACACGGGCGCGTACGAGACGACCGCCTGGTCCGCCGAACACCAGCAGCTCTCCGCCGTCCCGCCGCAGACCACGGCCTCCGACGCCTCCGGCGAGTGGGACGCGAACACCTGGGCGCAGGCCGACCCGTCCGAGGCCCCGGCCGACCCGACCCAGCAGTGGGAATGGGGCACGCAGGCCGTCGACACCGGCGCGTACGACGCCACGCAGTGGAACACCGACGGCGACGAGTCACCCGCCCCCGACGAGGAACCGGCCGAGGCAGCGGACGAGCTGACCTCCACCGGCGAACTCCCCGCCGTGCCGCCGCTCCTCGACGACCAGGAGGAGATCGCCCCGCTCCCCGCCCCGCGCGCCGCGTCCCGCTCCCGCCGCCGTCCGCCCCCGAGGCGTTCCGCGCTGCTGACGGTGGCGGTGCCCTCGGTGTGTGTGATGGGTGTCGCCGGAATCGCGGCCGCCTCCGTCGGCACCATGACGGAGGACGGCAAGGAGACGACGGCGTCGGCCTCGGACGCGCAGGCGGTGAAGCCCTCCGCCGCCAACAACAAGCTGGACACCCAGCTCGAAAGCCTCTCCGCCGGCGCCGACGACTTCAGGGACCGCGCCAGCCGTACGCAGGAGCGCATCGACCTCAAGGCCCAGCAGGTGGCCGAGAAGAAGAAGGCAGCGGCGGCGGCGGCCCGCAAGGAGCGACTGCGCCCCAAGTACGCCCTCCCCGTCGAGCGGCAGGGCCTCAGCGCCTACTTCGGCCAGGCCGGCGTCAACTGGATGTCGGTCCACACCGGCATCGACTTCCCGGTCTCCTACGGCACCACGGTGATGGCCGCGACCGACGGAACCGTCCGCACGCAGTGGAACAGCGCCTACGGCAACATGATGATCGTGACGGCGATGGACGGCACGGAGACCTGGTACTGCCACCTCTCCACCTACCGCGTCGCCTCCGGTACGACGGTGAAGGCCGGCGACCCGATCGCGTACTCCGGGAACTCCGGCAACTCGACCGGTCCGCACCTGCACTTCGAGGTCCGGCCCAGCGGCGGCTCGGCGATAGACCCGCTCCCCTGGCTGCGCAGCCACGGCCTCGACCCGACGTAGACCCCGCTCACGCCACACGTTCCCCCGCGCCGCCCGTTTCCCACGCAACGCGTTCACCGTCCCGCCCGTCTTCCACGCGAGGCGTCGCGCGCATGAGACGTACCCAGGAAAGCCGGCAAAGCCCCCGGCACAGTGCCGGGGGCTCATCTCGTGGCCGTCGGAGCTAGAGCTTCTCCACCGGCGCGTACCGCAGCAGCAGCCGCTTCGGCTTGGTGTCCCCGAAGTCGATCGTCGCCTCGGCGTTCCCGCCCGTGCCCTTCACCCCGACGACCGTGCCGAGCCCGAACTGGTCGTGCGTGACGCGGTCGCCGACGGCCAGGGCCACCACCGGCTTCTCCGCGGACCTGCGCGTGGCGAAGCCGGACGCCCCCGACGCCGACGAACGCGAGCGCGACGACGACAGCGACGACGCGATCCCCGAGGCCGGTCCTGAGGACACCGGCGCCGTGGCACCGGTCCGCTTCCATTCCAGGTGGGCCGGCGGGATCTCCTCCAGGAACCGGGAGGGCGGGTTGTACGACGGCTGCCCCCAGGCGCTGCGCATCGCCGACCGCGTGAGGTAGAGCCGCTCCCGCGCGCGGGTGATCCCGACGTACGCCAGGCGGCGCTCCTCCTCCAGTTCCTTGGCCTGGCCGAGGGCGCGCATGTGCGGGAAGACGCCGTCCTCCATGCCGGTCAGGAAGACGACCGGGAACTCCAGGCCCTTGGCGGTGTGCAGGGTCATCAGCGTGATGACACCGTCGCCGTCCTCCTCGTCGGGGATCTGGTCGGAGTCGGCGACCAGGGCGACCCGCTCCAGGAATTCGGACAGCCCGCCCGTCGCCTCGCCCTCGCCGGACTCCTGCTCGAACTCCAGCGCGACGGCGGCGAGCTCCTGGAGGTTCTCGATACGGGTCTCGTCCTGCGGGTCGGTGGAGGCCTGCAACTCGGCCAGGTATCCGGTCCGTTCGAGGACGGCCTCCAGGACCGTCGCCGGGCCCGCGCCGGACTCGACGATCGTACGGAGATCCTCCATCAGCGCGTTGAAGCGCTGCACGGCGTTCGTGGAGCGCGCGGCCATGCCGTAGGCCTCGTCGACGCGTCGCAGTGCCTGCGGAAAGCTGATCTTCTCGCGCTGGGAGAGGGCGTCGATCATCGCCTCGGCGCGCTCGCCGATCCCGCGCTTGGGCACGTTGAGGATGCGGCGCAGCGGGACCGAGTCCTCCGGGTTGGCCAGGACGCGCAGGTAGGCCAGGACGTCCCGGACCTCCTTGCGCTCGTAGAAGCGGACGCCGCCGACGACCTTGTAGGGCAGGCCGACGCGGATGAAGATCTCTTCGAAGACGCGGGACTGGGCGTTGGTGCGGTAGAACACGGCGACGTCGCCGGCCTTGGCCTGGCGCGCGTCCGTGAGACGGTCTATCTCGTCGGCGACGAACTGCGCCTCGTCGTGCTCGGTGTCGGCGACGTACCCGGTGATGCTCGCGCCGGCGCCCGCGTTGGTCCACAGGTTCTTGGGGCGGCGGGACTCGTTGCGCTCGATGACGGCGTTGGCGGCGGAGAGGATCGTCTGCGTGGAGCGGTAGTTCTGCTCCAGCAGGATCGTCGTCGCGTTCGGGTAGTCCTCCTCGAACTGGAGGATGTTGCGGATCGTCGCGCCGCGGAAGGCGTAGATCGACTGGTCCGCGTCACCCACGACGCACAGTTCGGCGGGCTGGAGGTCGAACTCGCCCGGCGGTACGTCCACGGGGTGCTCGGCGGTGCCGACGAGCTCGCGCACCAGGGCGTACTGGGCGTGGTTGGTGTCCTGGTACTCGTCGACGAGCACGTGCCGGAAGCGGCGGCGGTAGTGCTCGGCGACGTCCGGGAACGCGCGCAGCAGATTGACCGTCGTCATGATCAGGTCGTCGAAGTCGAGCGCGTTGGCCTCGCGCAACCGCGACTGGTACATCGCGTACGCCTGGGCGAGGGTCTTCTCGAAGCCGTCGGTGGCCTGGGCGGCGAAGTCCTCCTCGTCGATCAGCTCGTTCTTCAGGTTGGAGATCTTGGCGCTGAAGGACTTCGGCGGGAAGCGCTTGGGATCGAGGTCCAGGTCCCGGCAGACCAGGGCCATCAGGCGCTTGGAGTCGGCGGCGTCGTAGATCGAGAAAGACGACGTGAAGCCGAGCCTCTTGCTCTCGCGGCGCAGGATGCGCACGCACGCGCTGTGGAAGGTCATCACCCACATCGCGTTCGCGCGCGGGCCGACGAGATGCTCGACGCGCTCCTTCATCTCGCCCGCGGCCTTGTTGGTGAAGGTGATCGCGAGGATCTGGCCCGGGTGCACGTGCCGCTCGCCGAGCAGGTGGGCGATGCGGTGGGTGAGCACCCGGGTCTTGCCGGATCCCGCGCCGGCCACGATGAGCAGCGGGGCGCCGGAGTGGACCACGGCCGCGCGCTGGTTCTCGTTCAGCCCCTCCAGCAGGGAGGCCGGGTCGATCGCCGGGCGTGGGGCGCCGTCGCGATAGTAGGCGTCCCGGTCCGGCGGCACGTCGAACTTCCCGCCGAACAGATCGTCCGGAACCGGCTCCGGTACGTGCTCGTCCTCGGGCGGTGGCGGGGGTTCCTCCCCATGGGCCCGGGGGGCCTGGAGATCCGCCAGGAAGCTGTCGTCAAAGAGGCTGCTCATCGCTCTCCGAGTCTAGGGCGCCCCACCGACAACCCGCCGCCGCCCTGAGAACATCCCCCCGTAATCGGCCTTCCGGCACCTTTTCACCTTACGGAACGACCCCGGCACCGACCGCGATCGGGCAGTCGCACCGGCAGCGCGACCGAAGCACCATCTGCCCATCTACGGCCAAATCACCAAAAAGTCCTCCGATCGACCAAGATGAACAACTCCTGACCTGAGGTCACGAAAATGTATCGGGCATATCGCCCATCAACCTTCACAGAGGCCACACGCGTTGGCTAGCGTGCCCAGCAGGCCGCACGACCCCCTCCGGCGAACCTCGCCGGGCCGCGCGGCCCTCCGCCGAGTTCGGTACGCCGCCACGGCGACCGGAGCCGGGGACCCAACCGAGACCCGGGGTGAATCGGCCCGGCTTCCCATCGGGGAGCGGCCGTAGGGCAACCCTTCCGATCCATCCGCCCGAACCCGACAGCTAACCCGGTAGGCGGAACGTGGAAGGAGTCGCCTCCCTTGGCGTCGCACCGCAAGTCGCGTCCAGCAGCTACGCGCGTAGCAGGCATACGCACCCCCGCCCTCGCCACGGCGGCGCTCACCTCCGTCGCCCTGCTCTCCCAGACGGCCGACGCCACCCCCTCGGCCGACGACGGCAGGCCGAGCCTCGAAGAGGTCGAGAAGAAGGTCGACGACCTTTACCGCCAGGCGGAGTCGGCGACCGAGAAGTACAACGCGGCCAAAGAGCGGTCCGGCAAACAGCGCAAGCGCGTCGACACCCTCCTCGACGACGTCGCCCAGCGCACCCAGGCGCTCAACGAGGCACGCGAGGAGCTCGGCTCCGCCGCCGCCGCGCAGTACCGCACCGGCGCCGGCGCACCTGACACCGCGACCTTCCTGCTCGCGGACTCCCCGCAGGACTACTTCGACCAGGCCCAGCTGATGAGCCGTCTGACCACGCGCCAGAAGGGCGCGGTCGACGACTACGTCACCGAGCGGTCCGCGACGATGAAGAAGCGCCAGGAAGCCGCCGAGGGCCTGCGGACGCTCACCGACTCGCAGGACGACCTGCGAACGGCCAAGGCGGCCGTCCAGCGGAAGCTCGCCGACGCGCGTGTGCTGCTGTCGAAGCTGACGGCCCAGGAGAAGGCCCGGCTGGCCGAGATCGAGAAGCGCGAGCAGGCGGAGGCCACGCGCGCGGCGGCGGAACTCGCGAAGCGACAGGCGGCGGCCTCGCGCGCGAGCACGAGACCGCAGGCGGACTCGTCCGCACCCGCCTCCCCGTCCACGTCCTCCCCGTCCACGTCCTCGCCGTCGTCCTCCGGCTCCTCGTACGACACCCAGGCCGACAAGGCGCTCGCCTTCGCCCGCGCCCAGATCGGCAAGCCCTACGTCTGGGGCGCGACGGGACCCGGCTCCTACGACTGTTCCGGCCTCACCCAGGCCGCCTGGAAGGCCGCCGGCGTCACCCTCCCGCGCACCACCTACGACCAGGTGAACGCCGGCACCACCGTCCCCCTCTCCGCCGCCCGCCCCGGTGACCTGGTCTTCTTCTACGACGACGTCAGCCATGTGGGTATCTACCTCGGCGACGGGATGATGATCCACGCCCCCAAGCCCGGCGCGTACGTCCGCGAGGAGTCGATCTACTACGACGGCGAGCCGGGGATCCACAGCGTGGTGCGCCCCGCCTGACGAGGCTGCCCGCGCCCGCGCGTATTTCCGGGCGCCCGCGCGCGTGCCCCGCTCGCGCGGCGTGCGGCGCTCCTTAGCATCGGCCGCATGCCGCGTACCTCCCCTCTTCGCGCCTGGTGGGCGCACGGTCAGCCGGCGGCCGGGGCCGCCGTGCTGGCGACCGGCATCCTGTCGGTCGCGCTCCGGCTGACGGGGTACGAGGTCCTGTCCCGGATCACCCTGGTGCTCGCCTGCGCCGCCTGGCTGGCACTGGCGGCGGGCTTCGTCGTCCAGCTGCTGTGGGCGCGGGAGGACTGGGTGAGCTGTGCCTGCACGCCCGCCGCGCTCACCTCGGTCGCCGCGAGCGCCGTCCTCGGCACCCGCTTCTCGATGCCGGGGTGGCGGACGCCGGCCGAGGCGCTGCTGGCCCTCGCCGCGGTGCTGTGGCCGGTGCTGCTCGTCGTCGTCCTACGGCACTGGGAGCGCCGTATGCCCGGGGCGGTGTTCCTCGGCTGCGTGGCCACGCAGGGGCTCGCGGTGCTCTGCGCCGGCCTCGCCGGGGCCCTGTCGACGGCCTGGCTCGCGCACGCGGCGCTGGTCCTGTTCCTGTGCGGGCTGGTGCTCTACTGCCTGGCCCTGGCCCACTTCGACCCGCGTCAGGCCGTCGAGGGGGCCGGCGACCAGTGGGTGGCCGGCGGGGCGCTCGCGATCTCGGCGCTGGCGGGGGCGCAACTGCTCGCGGCCGACGGGCCGCGCCTGTACCTGTGGAACGACGACGACCGTGGCGCCCTGCGCGTCATGACCGTCGGTCTGCTGGCGCTCGACCTGTGCTGGTACGTCGTCCTGCTGGTGGCCGAGGTGCGGCGGCCGAGGCTGCGCTACGACGTGCTCCGGTGGTCTACCGCGTTCCCGATGGGGATGACGGCGGCGGCGGTGCTGTCCGTCGCCTCCGCCGTCGGCGTCCCGTGGCTGAAGCCGGTCGGGGAGGTGCTGCTGTGGATCGCCGTGGCGGTCTGGCTCGCGGTGGCCGTGGCGGCGGTCCGGGCGGCCTCGGGGGCCGTCCGTGCCGGCGCCGCGGCCACAGCACCGCGATGAAGACGTTCGCCGTGGTCAGCGGGGCCGGCTTCATCCCGTCATGAGGCCGGAGCCCGACGAGGGGATCCCCCGCCGCCCGGCACCGGCCGCCGCACCCGACGGCGGGCTGCATATATGCGCCATAGCACCGCGTCGCCCGAACGTGTCCGGGAATCCCGACATCGGTCATCACACTGCGTGAAGTCGACGGCTCCGCGCCGGGACCGCAGCCACTTGAGGTCACCGTTCGATCCGCCGGCGCCAGTTCCGCACATGCTGTTACCCAACCGACACAGACGGGTTTAGCGTCCTGCCCCAGGTGACCGGCTCCCCACCGCCGCCCGGGCCAGGGGCGGCAGTCGGACACCACCGCCGAGAAGGTCCGGCGGCGGCTCGCTCCCCCTGTGCGGGCCGTCGCCGGACGCGTGGACCGCCTTCCGGTGGCCGCGCGTCCGCTCCCCTGGCGGCCGTGCGTCCGCCGGGCGGTCACACGGAAGAGGCGGTCGTACGAAAGGACGTGCAAGTCCACGTGGCAGCGCACCGCAAGCCCCGCCGGCGCTCGCTCAGCGGCAATACGGCCCGTACCGCCGCCACCCTCGCCCTCGCGGGCGCGGCGACCGCGACGGCGTTCGACGGAACCGGTCAGGCCGCACCGAATCTGACACCGGCGCAGGTCAAGGCCAAGGTGGACAAGTTGTACCAGGAAGCCGAGGCGGCCACCGAGAAGTACAACGGCGCGCAGGAGAAGGCACAGGCTGCCGAGAAGCGGCTGGGAACGCTGCGGGACGAGGCGGCCCGCCGGGAGGACCGGCTCAACTCGGCACGGGACGCGCTGGGATCTCTCGCCGCCGCCCAGTACCGCGACGGCGGCATCGACCCCGCCCTGCGGCTCGCGCTCTCCGACGACCCCGACCGGTATCTCGACGGAGCCGCCTTCGCCGAACGGGCCGGTGACCGGCAGGCGGGCGCCGTCGCGCGCGTCCGCAAGCAGCTACGGGAGATCGAGCAGTTACGCGGCGCCGCACGCGTCGAACTGACCTCTCTCAGGTCACGGCAGGCGGAGCTGCGGCGGAACAAGGAGACGATCACCGGGAAACTGGACGAGGCACGGCGGCTGCTGTCGCGGCTGTCGGCCGCGGACCGCGCGAACCTGGCGACGGCGAGCGGCACCGGCCGGGCCTCGCGCGCGTCGACGACCGGGCGGGACAGCCTCGCGGCACCCGGGAGCACGACGGCCACGGCGGCCAGGACCTCCGCGCCCACCTCCCGCGCGGCGGACGCCGTCTCCTACGCCTACTCGAAACTCGGCAGCCCCTATGTGTGGGGCGCCACCGGACCGGACGCCTTCGACTGCTCGGGCCTCGCCCAGGCCGCGTACCGCGCCGCCGGCCTCTCCCTGCCCCGCACGACGTACGCGCAGATCGACGCGGGCCGCCGGGTCTCCCGCTCCGAACTGCTCCCGGGCGACCTGGTGTTCTTCTACTCGGGCATCACCCACGTCGGGATCTACGTCGGCGACGGACAGATGATCCACGCCCCGAACCCCTCGGCGCCGGTACGGCTGGCGCCCATCGACCAGATGCCGTTCGCGGGGGCCACCCGGGTCGTGTGACGTGACCACGACGGGTGCGACGCGTACCGAATGCTGAACGCCTAGTGCCGGGTGCCTGGTGGACGGGAAGTCCGAAGAGGGTGGAGGGGGTCAAGAGCCGCTCGTGGATGGCCTGATGAGGCCGGGCGGGGTGGCGCCGGGACGGGCTTGAGCGCGGCGGCACGGTAGCGTCGACGAGCGGGGTGGCAGTGCCTCCCCGTCCGCAGTCCGCCGATCCGTCGCCGTCCCGGCGCCGTCCGAGAGGGTGCCGATGTCCTCGTCCACGCTGCCGCCGCCCCCGCCGCCTCCGCACGTACGGACCTGGCAGGACCGGGGAGCGCTGCTGGCCGACCGGGGGCGGGTGCTGGAGGAGCTGAGGCGGCACAGCCTCGGGGTACACCGGGTGCTGCTGCTGTGGCTGCTGGCGCTCGCGGCGATCATCGGCTGGTCGCTGCTGGTGCTGCCGCTCCAGCAGTTCGAGGAGCAGGACCCGACGGGGCTCCTCCTCGGACCCGTCTTCCTGCTCCTCGGCCTGGCGGCTCTCACCCCGCCGGTCATCGCCGTCGTCCTCGCCGTCCGCCAGGACGGCCAGATACGCCGGCTCCTGGACGCCTGGCTCGCTCTGGACCGCCATCAGGCGACGGACGCCCGTCTACGCTCCCCCGGCCTCAGCCTCTTCTGGCTGCTGTCGTCCCTCACGGTCTGCGCGACCGGCCTGTGGGCGTCCCTCGCGGCCACGGCGGGCCCGACACCGGGCCGCACCGCCCACAGCGAGGTCGCCCTCGGCCTGGGCATCGGCACGATCCTGTGGCTGACGGGCCTGATCGGCGTGGTGAAGGCCGTACGGCACTACCGGTGGGCGCTGCGGGTGCTGGGGCGGGTACCGGTCGCGGAGCACCTCTAGAGGCGGCGGCCGCGACGCCGGCGCCCGCCGCTCACACCAGTCGTCGCGCCGTCGCCCACCGGGTCAGCTCGTGCCGGTTGGAGAGCTGGAGCTTGCGCAGCACCGCCGAGACATGGGACTCGACCGTCTTCACCGAGATGAAGAGCTGCTTGGCGATCTCCTTGTAGGCGTAACCGCGGGCGATCAGCCGCAGCACCTCGCGCTCGCGCTGGGTGAGGCGGTCGAGATCCTCGTCGACCGGCGGGGCGTCGGTCGAGGCGAAGGCGTCGAGGACGAACCCGGCCAGCCGCGGGGAGAAGACCGCGTCGCCCTCCTGGACCCGGAAGACGGAGTCGACCAGGTCCGTGCCGGTGATCGTCTTCGTCACGTATCCCCGCGCGCCGCCACGGATCACCCCGATCACGTCCTCCGCCGCGTCCGAGACGGACAGGGCGAGGAAGCGGACGGGCTGCTCGGCGTCGGCCATCAACGGAGCGCAGCGGCGCAGCACTTCGACGCCGCCGCCGCCCGGGAGGTGGACGTCGAGCAGGACCACCTCGGGCCGGGTCGCGGTGATGACCGTGACGGCCTGGTCGACGTCGGCGGCCTCCCCGACCACCTCGACACCGGTCTCGTCGGTCCGTCCGATCTCGGCCTGTACGCCTGTGCGGAACATGCGGTGGTCGTCGACGAGGACCACGCGCACGTGGCGCCCAGCCGTCTGCTCCGCCCCCGCCGTACCGGTCGCCTCGGTCGGATCGCTCATGACGTCTTCTCCACCCTCTCCATCTCCAGCTCGACCTCCGTGCCGCCGTCCGGCACCGCCCTCAGCCGGGCCGTGCCGCCGTGCCGCTCCATGCGGCCGATGATCGATTCCCTGACGCCCATCCGGTCGGCGGGTATCGAGTCGAGGTCGAAGCCGGGACCGCGGTCCCGGACGGACACGAAGACCGTCTTTCCCTCGACCTCGGCGTAGACCTGTACGGCGCCGCCCTCGCCACCGTACTTGGCGGCGTTCACCATTGCTTCCCTCGCGGCCTGCATCTGTGCGCCGGTGCGCTCGTCGAGCGCGCAGTCGCCGACGACCACGACCTCGATGGGGACGCCGTGCTTGTCCTCGACCTCGGCTGCGTTGCGCCGCACCGCGTCGGCGAGGGTGGTCGGCTCGTCGGCCTCGTCCTTGCCGGTGCCCTCGGGCTTGTAGAGCCAGGTCCGCAGGTCGCGTTCCTGGGCGCGGGCGAGTCTGCGCACCTCGTTCGCGTTCTCCGCGTTGCGCTGGATCAGGGTCAGGGTGTGCAGGACCGAGTCGTGCACGTGTGCGGCGACCTCCGCGCGCTCCTGGGCGCGGATGCGCATCAGACGCTCCTCGGAGAGGTCCTGGGTCATCCGGACGAGATAGGGACCGGCGAGCAGCGTGATGCCGACGAGGACGGCCAGGGCCGCCTGGAGCACCGAGCCGAGGTGGGCGGCGGAGCCCTGGAGCACGAAGATGCCGGAGACGCCCGCGGTGACCAGCAGCACGCCGCCCACGGCACGCAGCAGGGACAGCGTGCGCCGGCGCCGCCCGACCTCGACCCAGCGGGCCCGGCGGGCGTTGTCCGCCTGCCGCCAGACGAGGGCGACGCCCGCGCCGACCAGGACGGCCGGCAGGAGGTACGCCTTGGCGCCGCTGCCCAGGTTCACACTGCTGACGAAGACCATGGCCACGGCGACCATGAGCAGCAGGGCGACGATCTGCCCCTTGTCCGGCTTGCGGGCGATGAGCCGGCGCCGGCCGTCGGGCGAGGTCTCGGCGCCGACGAGGGACGGGGGCTTCTGGTCGCCCACACCGCCCACGCCGAGCGGGACGAAGAACCAGAACGCGGCGTAGAGCAGCGCGCCGAGACCGTTCGCCATGAACAGGCCGACGAAGACCAGCCGCACCCAGATCACGGGCAGCCCGAGGTGCCCGGCGAGCCCCCGCGCCACGCCACCCAGCCAGCGTCCGTCGCTGCTGCGGTAGAGCTTGCGCGGGGGCCGCGGCTCGACGAGTGGCGCTGCTGCGGCTTCCGGCATGCCACCGATGGTCACACGGACCGGCGGACCGGGGCATCAGGGTGGAGCCCCGAGACTCCCCTGATCTCAGCGACCTCGTCGAACGCTTCCCGGTCCGGGCTCGGGGCGGATATCAGGGTCGGGCCAGGGTCATCCCGGCTGCCGCGACGGCGGCTCGCCCGTCACCATGGACCCATGACTGATCACCAGCACGCCGCGGACGCCGTGCCCGACGAGAACCCCTCGTCCGGCGCGCCCGCCGACGCGGCCGCCGCGGGTGCGGGTGGGGAACCGCGCGCGCACGGGCGGGCGGGGGCGGGTGAGGGAACGAACGGGCCCGAAGGCACCGGGTCGCCCGGGACGCCGCACGGGTTCCGGCGCGATCGGCGGTTCAAGTCGCTCGCGGGCGTGTGCTCCGGGCTCGGGCGGCACTTCGACCTGGATCCGGTGATCTTCCGGATCACCCTCGCGGTCCTCGCCGCGACCGGCGGCATAGGTCTGATCTTCTACGGCTTCGCCTGGCTCTTCGTCCCGTACGACGACGAGAGCGAGAACGAGGTGCACAAGCTCCTGACCGGCCGGGTCGACGGCCAGGCACTGGCCGCCGTACTGTTCGCGCTGGTCGGCTGCGGGGTGTTCCTGTCGATGCTGAACAACGGCGGGGTGCTGACCTTCGCCTTCGTTCTCTCCTTCCTCCTCGCGGGCGCGGGGTACTGGTCGCGGCGGCGCGGTGCCCCGGACCCCGATCCGCTGGCCGCCCAGGCCGCGGCGGACGCGCCGCCGGAGGCGCAGGCACCGCCGGTCCCCAGCGCCTACCCGTCCTGGTGGCGCGACCCGATCGTCAAGGACGGGACGCATGTCGGCGGCACGGGCTACCTGTGGGGCCCCGGGGACTCACGGGAACGGGACATCGCGGCGGCCGTCAACATCAGCCGTAGTCCGTACGGCGGCCGCCCCCAGGACGGCATACGCACCCCGCAGGCCCGGCGGACCGCATCGCGCGGACCTCGCTGGATCGGCGGCTGGACCTTCCTGCTGGCCCTGGTCGCGGGCGGCCTCGGCACCGGTCTGACCTGGCACGGGCATCCGCTCGGCACCAGCCTGCAAGCGGGACTGGCCGCGGCGCTCATCGTGTTCGGCGTGGGCATCGCGGTCAGTTCGGGCCTGGGGCGTACGGGGGCCGGGTCGGTGCTCCTGGCGTTCGTCACGGCCGCCCTGCTCGCGGGGGCGACGGTGCTCCCCAAGGACATCGGCACGCGGTGGACGCACACGACATGGCGGCCCGCCACGGTGGCGGACGTGCGGCAGAAGTACGACCTCGGGAACGGCGTCGGGACGCTGGACCTGTCCCGGCTGGACCTGGCCGAGGGCAGAACGGTGTCCGCGGAGGCCGGTGTGGGGGTGGGCCGGCTGCACGTGATCGTGCCGCCGGACGTCACCGTGAAGCTGTCCGCCGAGGTCGGGGTGGGCGACATCCAGTTGCCGGGTGACGAGGCGAAGGACGTGGACGTGGCACCGGACAAGCACCAGCGGGTGACCTTGCCACCGGCCTCGGCCGGTGCGCGGGGCGGGACGCTCGACCTGGATCTCCAGGTCGGTGTGGGACAGGTGGAGGTGTCCCGTGCTGCGTCATGAGTTCCAGCCGGGGAGGCTGGTCGCCGGGGTCTGTCTGATCGTCGCGGGTGTCCTGTACGCGGGAGACGCGGGCGGGCTCTGGGACACCCCGTGGTTCGTGCTCGTCCCGCTGGTCCTGGGCGGCCACTGCCTGGCGGGAGCCGTAGGGATCCTGGCCAGGGGCGTCCGGGGACGCCGCGCCCGGAACCGGAGCCTCAGCGGGGAGACACGTCCGCAGGCTCCGGTCTGACCGGGCGGGGCACCGGAAGCCGTCGGCTACAGATACCCGCCGCCTCGTCGCCGCCGGGCGCGCAGGGCGGCGTCCAGGGAGAACACGGGGGCGCCCGCGAGGATCAGGGGCAGCCAGGCCATCAGGTAAGGGAGGTCGTTGCCGAAGTAGTAGGGGTCGGTGGACCAGCTGACGGTCAGCCAGAGGCTGAGGGAGATCAGCGCGCCGCCGAGTGCGGCGAGCCGGGACAGCAGGCCGACCAGGGTGCCGATGCCGACGGCGAGTTCACCGAAGGCGATGGCGTAGCCGAAGCCGACCGGGCTCTTCAGTGCCAGGTCGACCAGGGCCGGGATGGCCGAGGAGTCGCGGACGGCACGCATCGTGTCGCCGACCGAGCCCGCGCCCGTGCTCTTCATGAAGGCGCTGTCCATGAGTTTGTCGATGCCGGCGTAGAGAAAGGTGACGCCGAGGAAGATCCGGAGTGGGAGCAGGGCGTAGCGGCCGGCGGTGTCCCGCCAGGTTCCGCCGCCGTCGAGATAGGAGGTGTGCGTATCCGTACGAATGCCGTGAGTCATCGCTCGTAGCCGCCTCTCGCCGCGGTGACATGGCCCCTCGACAGACCATACGTACGAAAGAGGCGTCCGGCTCAACCTCGCCGCCGCCGTTTTCCCGGTTTCCACCCCAGCGGCACACCCGGACGACGTGTCACCCGCGCGTCGGTGCCGGTGCGTCGCTGCCGGTGCGTCGGTCTGTCAGTCCGTCACATCGATCTCGTAGCGGTTGGTCTCCACCCCGGCGGCGGTGACGACCTGGACCTCCACCCGGCCCGGTTCCACGTCCGCGGGGACGGGGACGGTCAGGAGGGCGTCCGTGGGGTTGCTGAAGCCGCCGGTGACCGGGACCAGGGGGACGTGGACATGGACCGGGCCGATGCGGACGACCATCCGGGAGAGCCGGTCCGCGTCCTGGGCGCCCAGCGGTACGAAACCGGCGCCGCGGATCTCGATGTCGTCGCCGGTACGGATGGGGGCGTCCAGGTCGCCGGCCTCACGGGCCCGTACGACGGAGAGGATCACCGGGCGGCCGCCCTCGGCGTACTTGCCGGCCAGGTAGGTCGCCGCAGACACCAGGACCACCACGGCGAGGCCCCAGGGCAGATCGGGCAGCTGGTCGGGGCGGCGGGCCAGGCGTACCGCGCCGAACAGCAGGGCGACCGTGCTGATCACGACGTACTGGATGTCGGCGAAGGTGCCGCGTCCGGCGTCGTCGGTCAGCAGGTCGGCCGCGCGGGGACGGTGTGCGCGCACCTTCTGGAGCTTCTGTCCCAGCACCCGCAGCCCGACCACCCGCCGCACCAGGACCGCGATCCCGCACACCACCGCGAGCACGGTCACGACACCGGCCCCGCGGGCGAGTTCGAACCCGGAGATCAGCGCGTCGCGCTCGGCGTGGTGGGAGGCGGCGGCCAGCCGGCCGACCAGCACGAGCACCGCGTAGGCCACGAACAGCACCCAGGCGACGGCGACGGCGCGCGAGGTGGACAGACGGTTGTCGTCGCCGATGACGGGGGCCAGCGCTCCGCCGCGCGCCCGGTGGAACCACGACGCGGCGGTCAGGGCTCCCGCCACCACCACCGCCGCCAGCAGCCCGGCCGTGCGGGCCGACGTCCAGCCCGCGCCGATCGCCGTCAGCGACTGCGCCAGCAGCAACGCGACGACCGCCGCCCAGACCGTGAAAGCGGTCCGGCGCCACAGGCGGGTGAGCCACGCCATGCCCTCGGCGCGGCCCCGTTCGGCGACGGCCTCCGCGGACTGCGCCAGTTCCTCCGAGACCCACTGCCGGGACGCCGAGACCGAGTGCGCCACGGCCGCCGGCAGACCCTGCCCGGCGGCGAAGCCGTCCCGCTTCAGCAGGAACGCGGCGACCGCGCGCCGATGTCCCTCACGAGCCCCGTGCGGGCAGTCCCCGCAGGTACAGCCGCCCGCGTGCGCGCCCGTTTCCGCGCCCTGTCTCGCCTCCTGTACCGCCACGCCCGACGCCTGCCTTCCCGCAACCACGACCAACCGAACCGGCGGCTCTGCGCAGAGCCCGGACTTCGCCGCCGTCCCTCGAACAACTCCCGGGCGACGACAGCGAATTGTGCCCTACGGCACACCGTGTGTGTCCGGCAGGTCTGGTCAGGGCGGGTGACGGGGCGGCGGGCGTGTTGACCCGGCTGCGAGAATTTCCGTATGGCCGAGATCATCCAGCGTGACGGGACCTGGGCCTTCGACGGCACGACGGTCCGGATCACGCCGGGACTCCACCGCTCCGTACCGCTCTTCCGGCAGACGTACGGGGAGGTCGCCGTACCGCTGGAGGCGGTCGCGGGCGTCGCCTACGAGCCGGAGCGCAAACGCGGCCGGCTGCGTCTGAGGCTGCGCGAGGGGGCCGATCCACTGCTTCAGGCGACGGGCGGCCGGCTGCCGGACGCGGCGGATCCGTACCGGCTGACGGTGGACGCCGACGGTTGCGGGGCCGCCGAGTACGTGGCCGAGGAGATCCGGCACGCGGTGCTGCTCGACCAGATCCCCAGCGAACCGACGGAGGCCTATCTGCTGCCCGGTCCGCCGGTTCCGGTCTCGGTGCGGTCCTCCGACGGCACGGTGTCGTTCGACGGCACCCAGGTGCGGATCGACTGGTCCGACACCTCCGACCGGGTCAAGCGGGCCACCGGTCCGCGGATCATCGCCGTCGGCGATCTGGTCGAGGTCGAGTGGCTGCCCAACTCCGCTCACGAGGACGGCTTCCTGCGTTTCGTCACCCGCGGGACGACGTTCGCCGAACTGCCGCCCGAGAAGGACCCGTACGCTCTGGACCTGTGGGGCGGCGCCCGACGCGACCTGCTCACCGCGCTCGTCGCGACGGCGGTCACGTCCCGGCTGCCGCACCCCTCCGCCCGCACCGGGCGCGCGTACGCCGACCGCCCCCGCCACTCCGGCCCGGCCGTCGTCCCGTCTCGGGCCGACCACCACGACGTGCTGCTGCGCCGGCTGCGGGAGTTGGGCGAGCTGCACCGGGACGGCGTCCTCACGGACGAGGAGTTCGCGATGACGAAGGCGGCGGTACTCAGCGGGTTCCAGGAACCGGCGGCCGTGACCTGGCATCCGGATTCCGGAACCTGGCATCGGGATTCCGGAACCGGGCCTCCAGGTTCCGGCCTCCCGGGCCCGTCGGGCGGTTCCTAGCTCAGGAGGTCCGGTTCGCTGCGGCTGATGTCCTGCCACATCGGCTGGTAGTTGATCCAGGCCACCAGGTCGCCGCCCAGCTGCTCCCGGGTCGTCGTGGCCATCTTGTGGTCGATGAGCATCGGTCTGCCCGCCGCCTTCGCCATCAGCTGCACCTGGCAGGACCGCTCCAGCGACAGGAACCACCAGGCCGCCGCGTCCACCGAGTCGCCGACGGTCAGCAGGCCGTGGTTGCGCAGGACGAGCGCCTTGCGCGAGTCGAGCGCGTTCGCGATGCGCCGGCCCTCCTCGGCGTCGACGGCGACGCCGGTGTAGGCGTCGTAGAGGGCGTGATCCTCGTAGAAGGCGCAGCTCTCCTGGGTGATCGGGTCCAGGAGGTCGCCGAGCGCCGACAGGGCGCGGCCGTGCACCGAGTGGCAGTGGGCGACGGCGACGACGTCGGGGCGGGCGGCGTGGACCTGGGAGTGCACGGTGAACGCGGCCTGGTTCACGTGGTAGCGGCCCTCGATCACCTGGCCGTCCTCGTTGGCCAGCACCAGATCGCTCACCGTGACGTGCTTGAACGGCATGCCGAACGGGTTGACCCAGAAGCAGTCACTGAGCTCCGGGTCGCGTGCGGTGATGTGCCCCGAGACGCCGTCCTCGAAGCCGAGCCGCCCGAAGATCCGCAGCGCGCCCGCCAGCCGCTCCTTGCGGTGCCTGCGCTCGTCGTCGAGCGAGTCGTGCATCGGCGGCATCGCGAACTGGAGCTGGTCCGTGGGCAGGGGCAGGGGCGGAGTGGGCCCGTGCATAGATCCTCCAGCGCTGAGTTGCTTTACGGGGCGGAAGTTACCGCCGGTCAGCGCAGGAGAACAGGGATGTTATGCAAAGATGACGCACGCAACAGAAATTCGTGCGCATCCGCCGCGATCCCACCCCCGCCCCCTCCGATACCTGACAGAAGATGTCCGGTATCCGCGCAAGACTGGGGCGTATGAACTGGGCAGATTTCTCCGCGGCCGAACCCGATCTCGCCGGCACCGTCGAAGCGCGGTTCGACGCCTTCACCCATCACGTCCTCGCGACCCTGCGCAAGGACGGCTCCCCGCGCACCAGCGGCCTGGAGGTGCGCTTCCTGCTGGGCGAGCTGTGGTTCGGCATGATGCCGGGCTCGGTCAAAGCGCTCGACCTGCGCCGCGACCCGCGCTTCACGCTCCAGGCGAACCCCGGCCACGGCACCGGGATGGGTGGCGGGGACGTGCGGATCAGCGGGCGGGCGGTCGAGGTGGACGACGCGGCCACGAAGGCCGCGTACGTGAAGGAGGTGGAACCGCCGCAGCCGTTCCACCTCTTCCGCACCGAGCTGACGGAGGTCGTCAGAACCTACGTCGAGGACGACACGTACCTGGTCGTCGAGATCTGGCAGCCCGGGAAACCGGTGCGGGTCGTCAAGCGGACCTGACCCCCGCGTGGCGGCCCGTGGGGAACTCCCCCGTGGGCCGCCCCGGCGGGACTACTCCCACTCGATGGTGCCCGGCGGCTTCGAGGTCACGTCGAGGACGACCCGGTTGACGTCCCGCACCTCGTTCGTGATGCGGGTCGAGATCTTCCCGAGCACCTCGTACGGCAGGCGGGACCAGTCGGCGGTCATCGCGTCCTCGGAGGAGACCGGGCGCAGGACGATCGGGTGGCCGTAGGTGCGGCCGTCGCCCTGGACGCCGACGCTGCGGACGTCCGCGAGCAGTACCACCGGGCACTGCCAGATCTCACGGTCGAGACCGGCCGCCGTCAGTTCCTCGCGGGCGATGGCGTCGGCCTCGCGCAGCAGGTCCAGGCGCTCCTTGGTGACCTCGCCGACGATCCGGATGCCGAGGCCGGGACCGGGGAACGGCTGGCGCTGGACGATCTCCTCCGGGAGCCCGAGCTCCTGGCCGACCATCCGCACCTCGTCCTTGAAGAGCTTGCGGAGCGGCTCGATGAGCTGGAACTCCAGGTCCTCGGGGAGGCCGCCGACGTTGTGGTGGGACTTGATGTTCGCCGTGCCGGTGCCGCCGCCGGACTCGACGACGTCCGGGTAGAGCGTGCCCTGGACCAGGAAGGCCACCTCGGGGCCCTCGTCCGCGATGATCTCGGCCTGGGCCTGCTCGAAGACGCGGATGAACTCGCGGCCGATGATCTTCCGCTTCTGCTCGGGGTCACTGACCCCGTTGAGCGCGGTGAGGAAGCGCTCCTCCGCGTCCACGACCTTCAGCTGGACGCCGGTGGCGGCCACGAAGTCCTTCTCGACCTGCTCGGTCTCACCCTTGCGCATCAGACCGTGGTCGACGTACACGCAGGTCAGCTGGGCGCCGATGGCCTTCTGCACCAGGGCGGCGGCCACGGCGGAGTCCACGCCGCCGGACAGCCCGCAGATGGCGCGCCGGTCGCCGACCTGCTCGCGGATCGCGGCGACCTGCTCCTCGATCACGTTGCCGGTGGTCCAGGAGGGGGTCAGGCCCGCACCGCGGTAGAGGAAGTGCTCCAGCACCTGCTGGCCGTGCGTGGAGTGCATCACCTCGGGGTGGTACTGGACGCCGTACAGCTTCTTCTCGTCGTTCTCGAACGCGGCGACCGGGACGACGTCGGTGGCGGCCGTGACGGTGAAGCCCTCCGGGGCGGCGGAGCAGGCGTCGCCGTGCGACATCCACACCGGCTGCTCGGCCGGGGTGCCCTCGAAGAGGGTCGAGCCGGGCTTGCTGACCCGCAGGGGCGTACGGCCGTACTCGCGGGCGCCGGAGTTGTCGACGGTGCCGCCGAGGGCCGTCGCCATCAGCTGGAAGCCGTAGCACATGCCGAAGACGGGGACGCCGGCCTCGAAGATCGCGCCGTCGAGGCGGGGCGCGCCCTCCGCGTAGACGGACGAGGGGCCGCCGGAGAGGATGATCGCCGCCGGGTTCTTCGCGAGCATCTCCGCGACCGGCATGGTGCTCGGCACGATCTCGCTGTAGACCCGGGCCTCACGGACGCGACGGGCGATGAGCTGGGCGTACTGCGCGCCGAAGTCGACGACCAGGACGGTGTCGGGGGCGGCGGCAGCGGGAGTCGCTGATGACACGGGTTGCCTTCCGGCGGCTGGGCGGGGGGTCTGTGCCGCCGATTCTACCGGGGCGGACGTGACCGGCCTCGCCCACCGGTGACGGGCGGGGCTTGGGACGGGTGCCGTCCCCGGTGCATACTGGACGCATGCTCACGCACGCGACCTTCCTGTTTACCTATGGCGACCGGCCCGCCGGCTGCCATGGTCGTGCCGCTTGAGCAACTGACGAGCGACTTCCCAGGCGCCCCGGGCCGACAAGGCCCGGGGCGCCTGTCGTTCCCGGGTCCTGCCGCCCCGGGGCACCTCACCGCACCCGACCCGACGAGGAGCCCCACCATGGCCGACGTACTCGACAAGACCGGCGCCCGCACCGACGAGGCCGCCGACGTGATCACCGGTGCCCGTGAGCGCATCGACGCCCTCGACGACCGGATCATCGGTCTCGTCCAGGAACGGATGGCCGTCTCCGCCGTCATCCAGGAGGCGCGGATCACCTCCGGCGGCCGGCGCGTGAACCTCTCGCGCGAGATGGAGGTCCTCGGCCACTACCGGGAGGCGCTGGGCAAACCCGGCACGTCCGTCGCGATGCTGCTGCTGGAGCTGTGCCGGGGTCGTATCTGAGTTCGGGCCCGCTCTCACCCGTACGGCGCGTGACCGCCTCGCGAGCCGCTTCGTTGGTCCCGGTGTCCGTGCCAGCCAGGGGCGGGCCCGAAAGACCACGCGTGGCTTGCTGGAGCGATGAGGCGTGCGGATCGTGCCGTACGTCGTGGGACCTCGCTCCAGGGAAGTGACCGGACGGCAGGGGACAGCAGCCCGGTCACCCCAAGAGAACGGTCGGCTCCGGGGACGCTCGGAGCCGACCGGCGGGAAACACAAAAACGCACAATGCCGGGTCAAACGGTTGCGGAGGCCGCGCCCATCCAGCACGATGCGGAAAAGCCCCAGTCCCACCGCAGACAACTGCATGGCACTGCACCGCCCGACCGCCAGAGGTCGAGACCATCCGCGCGCCCCGAGTACGCCGGGGCGTCGGCCGACGGCACCCCAGGGTGGTGAGGACAAGCGGCGCAACCCCCCGGCGCCGCTCCCAGGCACCGGCGCTGCCCTGACGTCGGTGCTGACGGAAGAAGGGCCCCGCGACTCCGTCCCGCGGGGCCCTTCGCCATGGGCGCGGGGCTCTTGCGTGATCACGGCTGTGAAACGTGCGTGAGGGCGGCACAACCATTCGGCCCCGCCGCTGATCGAACCCTGCGAACCACGGCCACCCCGCGCCCCACTCGCGGAAGCCTCCACGCAGTGGTGTGCGGCGACCCCGATGTCGTGGCGCATCCGGACACACCGAGGTCTTCATGAAGATTCGCCGAGCTCTGGCCACCGCGGCCGCGACGGCCGTCATCGTGCCGCTCGCCCTGCTCTCGGCTCCCACCGCCTTCGCCGACACCACACCCGACACTTCCACGAGCGCGCCGGCCGCGGACGAGAGCACTCCCGCCGCCGACGAGTCCACCCCTGCCGCGGACCAGAGCAGCCAGCCCGCCGACGACGGCAACGGCTCCACGCCGGGCACCGACGACCCGGCCGGCGACGACGGGACCCCCGGCACCGGTACGCCGAGCAACACCGCGATCGCCCCGCCCTCGCCGTCCTCGTCGAGCACGCCGAGCGACGAGCCGTCCGACGAACCCGACGAGTGCCCGACCGACGAGGACGGCATCGACGTCGACTCCCAGCTGAGCATCGACGTCTCCGGCCTGCCCGGCAAGATCGTCGCGGGCAGCGGCTGGCACACCTTCCAGCTCACCGCCGCCAACCACAGCGACAAGAGCCTGGGCACGGTGCACTGGGCCGCGGCCATCGACTCCTACCACAGCGACCCGGGAGGCTTTCCGCTCAGCAACTTCACCAAGGTCCAGTACCTCAACCCGCGGACCAAGGCCTGGGAGTCGATCGACGGCGAGGTCTTCGGCGGCTACTACTTCGGCGAGACGGAACTCGGCCCCAAGGCGACCGTCGACATCAAGCTGCGCGTCGACATCACCGCCCGGGCGGAGCCCTCCGACGCCTACAGCGTGGGCTTCGGCGGATACCTGGACACCGAGAAGAACTGTGTGCACAGCTCCTTCGCGCTCTACGAGTTCGAGGTTCTGGCGCCCGGCAGCAGCAACGAGGACCCGGGCGAGGCCAAGCCGGGCAAGGGCGGGAAGCCGACCGGCGGCAAGGAGCCGCAGGGCGGCGCCGACGAGATCCCGGCCACGGGCAACCTCGCCTCGACCGGCTCCAGCTCCGCCCTCCCGATGATCGGCCTGGTCGGCGGCGTCGCCGTCGTGGCCGGCGCGGGTGCGGTGTTCATGGTCCGCCGGCGCAAGGACGAAGCGCGGGCGTGAGACGTACCGCGTGACGCGACGGAGGGGGACCTGGGCCCGGAGGGGAACTCAGGTCCCCCTCCGGGTTTCCGTCACTTCGTCTGCTTCGGCGGCACCGTCGGCATGCCCAGGAACGGCAGCCGCAGCGCGCCGAACGCCTCCGTCGGAACCGCCGGCGACTTCGGCTCGACCGGGTGCAGACGCGCGTAGGCCTCTCCCTGCGCGGGGCGCGGGTCCTCCTCGCCCTTGTTGGGCCAGTACGACATGGCGCGCTCGGCCTGGGCGGTGATCGTCAGGGACGGGTTCACGCCCAGGTTCGCCGAGACGGCCGAACCGTCGACGACCGAGATGCCGGGGTGGCCGTAGAGGCGGTGGTACGGGTCGATGACGCCGCTCTCGCGCGTGGCGCCGATCGGGCAGCCGCCGAGGAAGTGGGCGGTGAGCGGGGTGCCCATCAGCTCGCCCACGTTCGAGCCCGCGAAGCCGTTGATCTCGGCGGCGACGGCCGAGGCGGCCTCGGACGCGGCCCTGATCTGCTTGGGGTTGGGAGCGCCGTGGCCCTGGCGGGCGGTGAGCAGCCCCTTGCCGACGCCATCCGCTTTCAGGTGCGTCGTCAGGGAGTTGTCCAGGGACTGCATCACCAGGCCGATGATGGTCCGCTCCGACCAGCGCCGGTTGGACAGGGAACGCAGCATCAGCAGGGGGTGCCGGGCGGCGTTCGCCAGCCAGGCCGCCAGCCGGGAGGAGCCCTCGGTGTACGGGACCTGGAGGATCGACAGCCCGCCCATCGAGTTGGAGCCCTTGCCGTAACGGACCGGCTCGATGTGGGTGTTCTCGTCGGGGTGGACCGAGGAGGTGATGGCCACCCCGCGGGTGAAGTCGACCTTCGGTTCGCCGGTCGCCTTGCGATAGCGGCGGTCGTCGGTCTGGGCGCCGACCAGCGCCTCGGAGTTCGTACGGGTCAGCTCGCCGAGCTTCTCCGAGACGTACGGCAGCTGCCGGCCCGCCTTCATGCGGTGCAGCAGCGTCTGGGTGCCGTAGGTGCCGGCGGCGAGGACGACCCGGCGGGCCGTGAACGTGCGCCCCTCGCCCTTCTTCCGGTCCGTCGGCAGGGTGGCGACCGCGTAGCCGCCGCGCGAGTCCTCGGTGACCGACATGACCGTGGTCATGGGGTGCACGACCGCGCCCGCCTTCTCGGCGAGGTACAGGTAGTTCTCGTTGAGGGTGTTCTTCGCGCCGTGCCGGCAGCCCGTCATGCACTCGCCGCACTCGGTACAGGCCTTGCGCGCCGGGCCCGCCCCGCCGAAGTACGGGTCCGCCGCCTGCTCACCAGGCTTGGCGCGGGCCCCGCCGTCGGCGTCCTGACCGTCCCCGAAGAACACCCCGACCGGCGCCATGTGGAAGGTGTCGCCCACCCCCATCCGCTGTGCCGCCGCCTTGAGGTGCACGTCGGACGGGGTCATGGTCGGGTTGAGCCGTACGCCGAGCATGCGCCGGGCCTGGTCGTAGTACGGCGTCAGCTCCTCCTGCCAGTCGGTGATGTCCCGCCACTGGGGGTCGTCGAAGAACGGCTTCGGCGGGACGTAGAGGGTGTTGGCGTAGTTGAGGGAGCCGCCGCCGACCCCGGCGCCCGCCAGCACCATCACGTTGCCCAGCAGATGGATGCGCTGGATGCCGTACATGCCGAGTCTCGGGGCCCAGAGGTAGTTCCTGAGGTCCCAGGAGTTCTTCGGGAGCGTGCCCGGGGTGAAGCGGCGGCCGGCTTCCAGGACGCCGACGTCGTAACCCTTTTCGGTGAGGCGCAGGGCGGTGACCGAGCCGCCAAATCCTGAGCCGACGACGATCACGTCGTAGTCGTAGGCATCCTTCTGCACGTGCGTTCTCCCCTTTGAGTGTGCAGTGCGGGTGATCGGTGGCTGATCGCGCGGTCCCCCGCGCCCCGTGGTCCGGCTACCGGAGCCGGAGTGCCTTCATGACCCTCAGGCTCGTGCTCATGAACGCCGCGTACTTCTCGTCGTCCATACCGAGGGAAGGGGCCATCGGCAGCAGCCGCTGCTGGGCGACCGTCTGCGCCTCGGTGTACTTGAGGATGCCCTCGGAGCCGTGGCGGCGGCCGAGGCCGGAGTCCTTCATGCCGCCCATCGGCGACTGGACGCTGCCGTAGGCGGGGGCGTACCCCTCGTTGACGTTGACCGTGCCGGTGCTCAGCCGGGCGGCGACCGCGCGGCCGCGCCGGCCGTCCTTCGTCCAGACGGAGGAGTTCAGGCCGTACGGCGTGGAGTTGGCGTGCTCGACGGCCTCGTCCTCGGAGGTGAAGCGGTAGACGGAGACGACCGGGCCGAAGGTCTCCTCCGTGCACACCGCCATGGGCGCCTCGACGCCGTCGAGGATGGTGGGCTCGAAGAAGTACGGGCCGATGTCGGGTCGGGCGACCCCGCCGGCGACCACCTTCGCGCCCTTGGCGACGGCCTCCTCCACGTGCCGCTTGACGGTCTCCAGCTGGCGTTCGCCGACCAGGGAACCCATGTCGGCGCCGTAGGCGAGGGAGGTGCCGAGCCGCATGGCCCTGGTGCGCGCGGCGAAGCGCTCCAGGAAGACGTCCGCGATCGACTCGTGGACGTACAACCGCTCGATGGAGATGCAGAGTTGGCCGGCGGAGGAGAAGCAGGCGCGGACGGCGCCCGCGGCCGCCTTCTCGATGTCGGCGTCCTCCAGGACCAGCATGGCGTTCTTGCCGCCGAGTTCGAGGGAGACGCCGATGAGGCGGGCGGCGGCCCCCTGGGCGACCTCGCGGCCGGTGCGGGTGGAGCCGGTGAAGGAGACGTAGTCGGCGTGCTTGACGACCTCGGGGCCGACCACCGGGCCGTCACCGAGGACGACCTGGAAGACGCCGGCGGGCAGTCCGGCCTCGATGAGCAGGTCACGGGCCCACAGGGCGGTCAGGCAGGTCTCGGTGTCCGGCTTCATCACGACGGCGTTGCCCGCGACGAAGGCGGGAAGCGCGTCGCCGACGGAGAGTTCGAGCGGGTAGTTCCAGGGAGCGATCTGGCCGACGACACCGCGCGGGTGGCGCAGTTCGGTGACCTTGGTGAGGGTGGGCATGGCGCCCGCGTGCCGCTTGGGCCTCAGGTAGGAGGGGGCCTTGCGGCCGTAGTGGCGGGCCGCGACGACCACCGCCTGCACTTCCTCGTGGGCGTGCAGGCGCGCCTTGCCCGTCTCCAGCTGGATCAGGTCGAGCACCTCGGCCTGGCGGTCGAGGACGAGATCGTGGAAGCGGAGCAGGACCGCGGCGCGCTGCCGGACGGGGGTCCGCGCCCAGACGGCCTGCGCGAGGCGGGCCGCCGCGAAGGCCTCGCGTACGTCCTCGGGGGTGGACTCGGGCAGGTCGGCGAGCTTCTCGCCGGTGAACGGCGTGTGGTTGGCGGTCCGGCCCGAGCCGACCACGCCCTTGGTGAGCTGGGCGACCAGCTCGGGGGTGACCACGTCGGCGGCGGTACGGGCGCCCGCGGGAGCGGGGGCGAGGGGGTTGCTGCCGGTCTGTTCGGGCGTGCCCGTGCCGGTCTTCTCCGGGGCCTGCGAGTCCGTCATGGCCGCAGGGTATGCCGGTGCGCAGGCTTTGGGTACCCGTCGGTAATCGGGATTCACCGAGTGCTCACACGACGCCAGTGGTCACTGGCAACGAACGCGCTGATCAGGGCGTTGTTCTCCGTCGGCGAGCCACAGTTCGGTCACGTCCGATCGTCAGGCGGTCGCGAACATCCCCGGCCGGCCGCCGGTGGCGCACCTGACGTGGTGACGGCCGGCCCTGGCGGCGGCGCGCCCGCGGGACACGGACGCTCCCTTGGGGACGGCGGCCCGAGAGGCGGGGTTACGGCAGTCCGTACGCGCTGTCGCACGCGTTTCGCCGCGCGTTCGGGGTCACGCCGGGAGGATTCCGGGAGCGGCTGCGGGACTGAGGCGCGAGCCGCATTCCGGCGCTTTGACCCCGCAGGCTTTGCGCGTCTTTCCGCGCCCTTCCGTGTCTTTCGCGTCTTTCCGCGCCTCTCTGCGTCTCTCTGCGTCTCTCTGCGTCTCTCCGCGTCTCTCCGCGTCTCTCTCGAAGCAATGTTTGGGAATGTGCCATGAAATCGATCAGTGGGCGGATCGGTCATATTGAGTGATATGCATCACGCCCGAGTAAATAAAAGGTTTCGCCGTTTGGACACCGGGTATCCATCGGCGGCTCATGGTATCTTCACATTCCTTCCTTTTTCTTCCGGCACCTTTCCCCAAGCAAACGGAGGCTGAGCCAGCGTCCGCGAAGCCGACCATGATCCGGGGCGTGCCCCGCATTCTTGGAGAGCGTGACGATGGCCGGCCCCACCGTTTCGGTGATCATCGCTGCGTACAACGCGATGCCTTATCTGACGCGTTGCGTCGAGTCCGTCGCGGACCAGACCATCGGCCGTGAGCAGCTGGAAGTCATCGCAGTCAACGACGGCTCCACGGACACGACCCCCGCCGAACTCGAACGCCTGGCCGGTCTGTACCCGAAGCTGATCCGCGTCGTCCACCAGGAGAACTCCGGCGGCCCCGCCGCCCCCCGCAACGCCGGTCTGGACCTCGCGCGCGGCAGGTACGTCTTCTTCCTGGACGCCGACGACTACCTGGGCCCCGAGGCCCTGGAGCGCATGGTCGCCATGGCCGAGGAGAACGGCACCGACGTCGTCCTCGGCAAGATGGTCGGCGTCGGCGGACGCGGCGCGCCCAAGTCGATGTTCCAGCGCGACCAGCCGAAGACCGATGTCTTCACCTCGCGTGTCTGGTGGACGCTCAGCCCCATGAAGCTGTTCCGCCGCGCGCTGCTGGAACGGCTCGCACTGCGTTTCCCGACCGATCTGCGCACCGGCGAGGACCAGCCGTTCGTGGGCAGGGCGTACCTGGCGGCGGCGGGCGTCTCCGTCGTCGCCGACTACGACTGCGTGTTCTGGGTGCTGCGCGACGACGGCAACAACGTCACCAAGACCACCTCCGGCTCGGAGCCGCGGCTGCGCTATCTCGCCCGCATGGTCGACCTGATGGTGGACAGCGTGCCGGCCGGACCGGACCGCGACCACCTGGCGCACCGGCACCTGACCGTCGAGGTGCGCACCCTGGTCCGCTGGCACCTCGCACGAGAGCCGCGCGAGCAGCAGGAGAAGACCCTCGCCCGGCTCGCCGAGATCATCGACCCGCTGCTCCACGAGGGCCTGCGCGAGCGGATCACCGGACTGGCCTGGCTGCGGCTGCACTTCATCCGGGAGCGGATGCTCGACGAGCTCCTGGAGGTCGACCGCTTCGAGATCCGGGAGAGCGCGTCGAAGTCCGCCACCCCGCTGCTCGTCGAGGACGGCCGGGCCTATGTGCGCCACCCCTTCCTGCGCGACCCGGACCGCTCCGTCCCCGACGCCTACTACGACGTCACCGACCGGCTCGGCACCCGTCACCACGTCTCCCGCGCCGAACTGCGCGGCACCACGCTGCACCTGGCCGGGCACGCCTACCTGCACCGCGTGGCGACCGACGAGGTGAGCACGGCCCTGCTGCTGCGCGAGCGCGACACCAAGGTCGAGTACCGGCTGCCCGTGACGCACACCCCCACCCCGGGCCTCGGTGCCGACGAGGACGCGGGGACGTTCGCCTACGAGCGGGCCGGCTTCGAGGCCGTCGTCGACCTCGACACCGCGGCCGACGGCGAGCCCCTGGCCGACGGCCTCTGGGACATCCACCTCAGCGTGGGCGCGCGGGGACTGTCCCGGGACGCCCGCATCGGCGGCAAGCGGGACCGGTCGCTGGACGGCAGCCCGGACGTACGGGTCGTGGACACCGCGCGCGGCGCCCGTGCCGTCACCCTGTACACCACCAAGCCGCACGGCAACTACACGCTCGACCTCGGCGAGCGGAAGCACCGGGTCATGCCACGGCTGCCCGTCGAGACGTTCCGCTGGTCGGCGGGCGACCCCGGCCGGCTGGTGGTCACCGGCCGGAGCACGCTGGGCGCCTACCCGGACGGCGACCTCACCGTCGTCCTGACCGCCGACGGGACCAGCGTGGCCTTCCCCGCCGAACGCACCCCGTACACCGACACCTTCACCGCGAACGTCCAGGTGTCCGAGCTGCCCGCCGGGCTCTGGCGCGGCGAACTGCGTCTCGGCGACCGGACGGCACCGCTCCCGGCGCTCCCGAAGACCCTGCCGGCCGGCACATGGCACCGGCGCGGCCGGGCCTGGTACGCCCGAGCGGTCTCCGGCGGTGACGGCGGGAAGTTCGGGCTGCGGGTGGCGCAGACCAGCCTGGTCAGGACGATCGCCGACCGGCTGAAGCCCTGAAGCCCTGAAGCCCTCACACCCTGTGCCCTCGCGGGGGGGGTCGTCAGAGCCGGTCGACGTCCAGGTTCGCGATGGCCGTCCGCGCCACCTCCCGGCCCCGCTCCGTGACATCCCCCTTCCCGGGGTAGCTCACGGTGAGCTTGTACATGTCCCCGGCGGCGCTCTTGTAGTAGAAGATCCGCGCCTCGCGGGGGCGTGGGTGCTGGGCGTCGTGGGTGGTGTAGACGATCGTGTTCTCGGCGGCCTTCCCGCCGCGGTACGTCATCTCGCCCTCAGGGGAGGTATTCGCGCCCTCGGACATGTCGAGGGCGTAATCGCCCTGCTCCCGGAACTTGCTGTCGTCGTCGTACATCTCGGCCGCGGCTGACCCGGCGATGGTGCGGCCCGTGTCCTGCGCCTTCCGGTCCAGGGACAGGCCGATGGAGATGGTGCCGCTCAAGTCGGTGTAGGTGACCCAGTGCCCCTGGTCCGTCTTCCGGTCGGGATCCGCGCGCTCGTAGCCGTGCGGCACCACGAGGGTCGCGGCGACGTCCTTCTCCCGGTGCTTGTCCCAGTCGTCGGGCAGCGGGCCCGCGAACGGGTCGGCGACCACCAGATACGCCACCGCCGCCAGCGCGGCGAGCGCCGCACCGAGCCCGGCCCACGCCGTGCGCGAGAGCCGCGAGCCCGGCCGCGGCCCGGTCCGCGGCCCGGTCCTCGGGGGGCCTTCGCCTGTCTCGGACCGTACGGCCTGGGTGGGTTCGGGGGCGGGCGGGTGCGCGGCCGTCTCCAGCAGGGCACGGACCTGGGCGGGGGCCGGGCGACGGACCGGGTCCTTCTGGAGCAGGCCGTTGATGGCCTCGGCGAGCGTGCCCCGCGCGGAGGCGGGCGGGGCGGGCGTGCCGTTCAGGACGGACTGGAGCGTGGCGGGCGTATTGCTGCGACGGAAGGGCGAGACGCCCTCCGTCGCCGCGTACAGCAGCACGCCCAGCGACCACAGGTCGCTCGCCGGGCCGGGCCGCTGCCCCAGCACCCGCTCCGGCGCGACGTACTCGGGCGAGCCGACGAAGCCGCCGGTGTCCGTCAGGTTCGTCTCGCCCTCGATCCGCGCGATGCCGAAGTCGGTGAGCACGACCCGGCCGTGCCGGCCGAGCAGCACGTTGTCCGGTTTGACGTCCCGGTGCAGGATGCCCGCCGCGTGCGCGGCCTCCAGCGCGCCCAGCACCTCCAGGCCGACCCGGGCGGCCTCGCGCGCGCCGAGCGTGCCCTCCTGGAGGGCGTCCCCGAGGGAGCGCCCCCGCACCAGCTCCATCACGATCCACGGCCGGCCGTCGACCACGGCCACGTCGTACACGTCCACGACGGCCGGATGGTCCAGCCGGGCCGCGGCGCGCGCCTCACGGCGCATCCGCTCGAAGGCGTTGTCGCGTTCGTGCTCGGGAACATGGTCCGGGACGCGCGGCTCCTTGACCGCGACCTCGCGGTCCACCGTCTCGTCCCTGGCCCGCCACACCGTGCCCATGCCGCCGTGCCCGAGCCTGGCCAGCAGCCGGTACCGATCGCCGATGAGCCGTCCGGTGCCGTCGTCCGCGGTCTGCGGCGGCACGGCCACGGCCGAGTCCGGCGGTCTCACGGCCGCGGCCGGGTGCGGCGACGGTACGCCCCCGGCCGCATGCGGCGACGGTACGGCCGCAGCCGGATCCGGCGGTTGCAGAGCGAAACTTGTCGGCTCGTCGGCCCCGTGACGGCGCCCCCCGTTGCTCCTCATGCCCCCATCCCTATCGCGCCGTGAACTCCCGCATCCACACCGGACGCGCACCGGTCACAGACCCGTGACGCGGGCGGTCGCCTATCTCCGGCTTGTGCCGGTTTCGGCGCTCAGGTCCGTACGAACGTGTCGACCGCGACGTCGAAGTACTCCCGGGCCTCCCGCACCTTCCCGACCGGCGCCGACACCCATACGTCGTACATCCGCCCGTTCTCCTCCCAGCACAGGTCGTAGGTGTGCCGGGGGCCCTCGGCCGTGCTGAAGCCCTTCCAGCTGAACTCCCACAGGGCGGCGGGCCGTCCGCCGTGCGCGGTCTCGACCACCCGGCCGTCGTGGTACCCGGGGTTCGTGTCGGGGCCCTCGGCGTGCGCGCGCCGCATCACCGCGAGCGGGCCGCCCGGTTCGGGGTCGGTGACCTTGATGCCGAGGCGGAAGGTCTTCCCCGGCGACATGTAGAAGATCCGCTCGCCCTGGGGCTCGCGGGTGAAGTCCTCCGGCACGGCGAGCGCGAACCCTGCCGGGTCGTCGGCGACGCGGTAGCCGGAGGGCGCGGTGGGCCGGTCCACGGACACGGGGGACGGGGACCGTGTCACGGAGGGCGAGACCGGGGCCGAGGGCGAGGAGGAGAGCGAGCGCGAAGGCGAGGCGGAGTGCGTGCGCGGGGCGGAGGACGAAGGGGTGGGCGTGGGGCTCGTGGAACGTCCCGGTGCCGAACTGACCGGCGTCCCGCCCCCGTCGCCGCCCCGGTCCATCAGCAGCGCCGCCGCGGACAGACCCGCCCCCGCCACCGCCGCGACGAGCAGCGCGGCCACCAGCACGCCCCGCCGGGAGAGCGCCCCGGGCGAGGGGGCCGGGGCCGGCCGGGCGGGCAGGTCCCGGCGGGTCGGCGTGTAGCCGGTCGGCGGCGGCAGCGGCGTACGGCCCGTCTCCAGGAAGCCGCGCAGCATCCGCTCCGCCTCCGCCGCGTCCAGCCGCCGTTCCGGATCGCGTTCGAGCAGCCCCCGTACGACCGGGAGCAGCGGCTCGGCCTGCCCGGGCGTACGGATGTCGGCGAAGACCACGGCGTGCAGGATGCCGCCCAACGAGTCGCGCCGGAAGGGCGATTCACCGCTGAGGGCCGTGCAGAGCAGCGCGCCGAGCGACCACAGGTCGGAGGCGGGTCCGGTGCCGGCGCCGGACATCCGCTCGGGCGCGGTGTACTCGGGCGAGCCGACGAAGGCTCCGGTGTCGGTGATCGTGGTGGCGCCCGCGACCTGGGCGATGCCGAAGTCGGTGAGGACGACCCGGCCGTCCTCGGCGACCAGGACGTTCGCGGGCTTGATGTCCCGGTGCAGGACACCGGCCGCGTGCGCCGCGCGCAGCGCGCTCAGCAGGTCGATGCCGATCCGGGCGGCCTCACCGACGTCGACCGGTCCGCGCCGGGAGATCCGGTCGGCCAGCGAGCCGCCGTCGATCAACTCCATGACGATGTACGGGCGTTCGTCCTGCTCGACGACGTCGTGCACGACGATGATGTGCGGGTGGCGCAGCTGGGCGACCGCGCGGGCCTCGCGCAGCGTCCGGTCGCGCTGCCGTCGGATCTCCTCCGGGGAGAGGGTCTCGTCGAAGGCGAGCTCCTTGACCGCCACCCGCCGACCGAGCAGTTGGTCGGTGGCACGCCAGACGATGCCCATGCCGCCGCGTCCCAGCCGCGCCTCCAGCCGGTAGCGGCCCGCGATCACACGGAAGTCCCCCTCGGTCCCCATGAGCCCCATCATGCCGCACCGGACGGCCGGGCTCCGGGGCGGCGACCGGCCAAGCCCGCCCCGAACGGCCGCCCTGCGCCCACGGGTTGGGCCGGTGCGCCGGGTGGGCACAGGTGATCAAGGCCCGGACCGGCCACCCGGTTCGGCGCGGGTCACTCGGGCGTGGCCCGTCCGGCCGGCCGGGCCCAGGTCACGAGGCCTTGGGCTGCCAGCTCCGCAACAGCGTGTCGAACTGCTCCCGCGCGGTCGGCCAGTCCTCGGCCGGCGAGGACAGGTAGATCGCGTACTCCACGCCGTCCCGGCTGATGTACGTCTCGTCGATCGCGCGGCGCGGCCCGGGGAACTTCGTGTCCTTCGCCTGCGCGGTCCAGGTGTACTCCCACAGCGAGGCCCTGCGGTCGCGGTAGGTGTTGACCTCCAGCCGCACCCGGTCGTAGTCGACCAGCCGGGTGAGCTGCTGGTCCAGGTCGCGCTGGTGCTCGTACGGGTCGGCGAAGTCGGGCGAGGCGTCGACGGCGATCCGGACGAAGTGCCTGCCGCCGTCGGGCGAGTAGTCGATCTGGGTCAGGTCGCCCTCGTCGCTGAAGACCGACCGCGTCCAGCCGTTGGGCAGGGCGAGGCCGAACCCCAGCGGGTCGTCGACGTGCTCCCAGTTGTCGGGGACCGTCTGCGCGTCGGGGCCAGGCGTTCCCGACGCGCTCGTCGACGCCCCGGGGTTCGCCCCGGTCGGGCCGGACGAAGCTGCCGAGCCGTTCCGGTCCTGCCGTCCCTCGTGCCACTTCTGAAGGCCCACCGCGGTGCCCCCGCCGACGAGCGCGGCGAGCACGATCACCAGGGCGAGCGAGCGCAGCCGACGGCGCCTCGGGGGCGCGGACGTGCCGGTCCCCTCCGCGGGGAGGCCACCGGTTCCCGTCGGTCCCATCGCGGTCGGCCCGATGGCCGTCACGCCCGTCTCGGGACGGTACGCCGTGGCCGCCTCGGGCCCGTACGACGCCCCGCCGGTCCCCGTCCCCTGCCCGGTGGGCCGCCCGGCCCCCGACTCCCCGGTTCCGCCGTACTGCGTCGGGACGAACGCCTGCGCGGCGCTGGGGCGCCGTCCCTCCGCGGCCTCGGCGAGCATCTGCTCGGCCTGGGCCGCGTCCGGCCGGGTGGCCGGGTCCTTGCGCAGGAGGGCGCTGATGACGGGCTCCAGCGGACCGGCGTACCGCGGTCCGGCGGCCTCCTCCTCGACGACCGCCTGCATGGTGGTCAGCGGTGAGGTGCGGCGGAACGGCGACCGGCCCTCCACCGCCGTGTACAGCGTCGCGCCGAGCGCCCACAGGTCGGAGGACGGCCCGGGGTCGTGGCCGCGGACGCGCTCCGGGGCCAGGTAGTCGACCGAGCCGACGACCTCTCCGGTACGGGTGATGGTGGTGTCGCCCTCGATCTGGGCGATGCCGAAGTCCGTGAGCAGGACGCGGCCGTCGTGGCCGAGCAGGACGTTGCCGGGCTTGACGTCCCGGTGGAGTACGCCCGCGGTGTGCGCGGCGGTCAGGGCGCGCAGCACCCACAGGCCGATCCGCGCGGCCTCGGTGGCCTCGACGCGTCCCTGTTCCTTGACCTCGTCGGCCAGCGAGCGGCCCTCGACCAGCTCCATCACGATCCACGGCCGGCCGTCGTGTTCGAGGACGTCGTGCACGGTGACGACGGCCGAGTGGTTGATCCGCGCGGCGGCCCGTGCCTCCGCGCGGGTCCGCGCGAGCAGCACGCCCCGCTCGCTCTCGGACACGTACAGCGCGGCCGTCAGCTCCTTGACCGCGACAGCACGGTGCAGCAGCTCGTCGTGCGCCCGCCACACGCGGCCCATGCCGCCGCTGCCGATCGCGTCGGCGAGCCGGTACCGGCCCGCGAGGAGCAGGCCCTGCATCTGATTCACGTTGCCCCGCAATGCTCTTGACAGGGTCAGACTAAGGACCGGCCCGCGTCCAGGGAACAAGCGGGGTGCCCAGGAAACCGCACTGTGACGGTTGTCGCTTCTGTCGGCCGGTGGGAACCGAACCCGGGCGGGCGACGAAGGCGCCGAAACACCGTGGCCGTACGGCGAGCCGGATACCGGATCAACCGGTCGACCGGTAGGTCGCCGACGCCTGCTCGTACAACCGCGTCACCTCGTCGCGCTCGGCCTCGGGGCCGCGGACCTGCACCACGTGGTACCGCCCGTCGACGAGCATCGCCAGGTTGCGGACGAACAGCTCGCGCCCGCTGTCGTCGCTCCAGGTGAACTGCCCCTCGGCCATGGTCCGCCCGCCCACCTCGATCGTGCGCAGGCCGCCGGAGGTGGCCCAGCTGGACGCGCGGTACGGGCCCAGCTCGTACTCCTTCTCGCGCTGGTAGACCATCGGATCGGTGCCGTACGCCGACGCGCGGTCCCGGCCCGGTACGACGATCAGCTCGAAGTCCCCGTGCCCGTACACCACCTGCCCGAGCCCGTTCTTCGGCGTGCGGTCCCAGCCGTTCGCCACGGCCACCCGGAAGCCCTCGGCGTCCTTGCGCAGGGTGAAGCCGTCGGCGACCTCGGGCCCCGCGGTCTGTGTCTCGCCGCTCCCGGTGGACGCGGAGGGGGTGTTCTCCCGCGCGGGAGAGGTCTGGTCGGGCCGGGGCTCACTGCTCGCGTCGGGGCCCGTGTCCGACCGCGTCGGAGCCGGACTCACCTGTCCGGCGCTGCCGGCCGCGCCGGTGTCCCGGGCCTTCGGCATGAACAGCATCGCGTACGCGATCGCCCCGGCCAGCACGAGCAGGATCAGCACGAGCAGGGTGCGCCCGAGGCTGCGCGGCGAGCCGGAGGCCTCCTGCTTGGCGCGCTTGTGCCGGCCGTGCGGACTGTTGGCGGGCAGTTTGGCGCGCCGCCTGCGCACCAGCTCGCCCCGCCGCCGCACGATCGGCAGCCGGCGCGGGTCCACCGGCGGCGCGGCCACGACGTGCACGCCGGCGTCCGGCTCGGGCGCCGAACGCACCAGTGAGCGCAGCCAGCCGCCCAGTTCCTCGAAGTCGAGCCGCTCGGTGGGGTCCTGGCGCAGCAGCGACTCCACGACCGGCCGCAGCGGTCCGCACTCCTCGGCGAAGGCGGGCGGCTCCGCGCACACCATCTGGACCAGCTCGGCGGTCGACTCCTCCGGGTACGGCGCGTGGCCCTGTACGACCCTGAAGAGCAGCGCCCCCAGCGCCCACAGGTCGGTCGCGGGCCCGATGGGCGCGGCCAGCTGCCAGTTCTCGTGCACGGGGCCCGCCTGCTCCGGGGCCCAGCGCTCGGTCACGGGTCCCACGAGCGCCATCCGTGCCTGCCGCGCCCGCTCGGCGGCCAGCGCGGTCGCCGGCCCGCGCCGGACGGGGGCACCGGCGAGGAGATCGTCCCAACGGGCCGGCGGCTGCCCGCCGCCGACGGGAAGAGCGCCGCCGCGGGCTCCCGGCGGTACGGCGCCCACAGGTAGCGCGCCACCGGGCGCTCCGGGCGGCACGGCACCGGCGGGGAGGCCTCCCGCGGGCGCTCCCGGCGCGGGAGCCGCGGGGCGGGGCACCGCGCCCTGCCAGGACGCTCCGCGCACGCCGTAGGGGTCGGCGATCTGCCCGGGCGGCACCACACCGCCGGGGCGGCCCTGCGCGGCGCCGCTCTGGCCCTGCGTACCGCTTCCCGCGGTGTACGGCGGCTGTGGGCGGCCGTCGGCCGTGCTGTCGCCCTCGGGGGCCGGACGGGCCCCGGGCAGCGCCGCCCGGCCGTTCTGCTGTGCCTCCTGCACCCGGGCCGCGGCCCGCGCGCCCGCGCGATACGCGGCGATCGCCCCGGCGCGCGCGGCCCGGACGTCCCCACCGCTCTCCAGGGCCGCCCGGCGGGCGACGGGGGCCGAGGCGTTCGTCCCGTGCGTGTCGTGCGCCGCGTCCGGGCCGGCCGACGGCAGCCCACCGGCGGCACGCGCCTCGATGGCGGCCCGCCGCGCGGCCTCGGCCTCCACGGCACTGAGCCCGCCGGGCGCGCCGAAACCGCCCCTCGGGCCCGGCACGCCGCCAGGTCCTTCCCCGGGCCCACCGGCCGCGCCGCTCTCGTCCGCCTCCTCGGCCGGCACCGGGTCGTACCCGCACAGCGCCTCCTCCGCCGCGCCGACCGCGAGTCCGGTCAGCATGACCCGGCCGTCGTCGCAGACGAGCACCGTGCGGGCGGTGATGTTGCGGTGGACCCAGCCGTGCGCGTGCAGCACCCGCAGGGCCATGAGCACGTCGGAGGCGACCTCCGCCGCCCGGTACGGCGACAGCGGCTTCTCGGCGAGCAGCGCCGCCAGCGGCCGCGCGGCCACCAGTTCGCTGACCACCCAGAGCGAACCACCCTCGGCGAACACGTCGAAGACCTGGTCGAGCCGCGGATGGTCGGGTATCCGGGCGGCCGCCTGCGCGGCCTCGACCGCCCGCCGCACGACGGGATCGGCCGGCCGCCGGGTGCTCGCGCCCGAACGTGCCGCCGGCCGCCGTGGCGCGCGCTCACGCGCCGTGAACCCCTCGGGCAGCCCTTCGGCGTCGAGCACCTCCGCCTCGACGACCTCCGGCAACGGCACCTGCCTGACCAGGACTTCCTGTCCGCTGTAGGTGTCGAAGGCGCGGGTCTCGGCGAGTTCGTACTCGTCGGACGGCGGCAGCGGCAGGCGGTAGCGGTCGGCGAGCACCCGACCCGCGTAGTCGTCCACTGCGCCTCCCCCGGCCGCCCGGCTGGTCAAATCCGTTCGTCACGCGGACCGTTCCGGCCGTTTAGCTGGATGCGTACGGTCCGCAAGCACTCACGATACGTGCCGGAGGCAACCTGCAAAGAGGGGTTGACCGATCTCGGGCCCCGAACCCGCGGGCCACCGGGCTCACTTCTTCGGTTCGAAGGTCTCCGTCAGCGTCCGCCATGTGTTCTTATGCAGATCGCCGTCCCAGTCCGAGGCCCGCGCCGTGTACATCAGGGCGTACCCGAGATGGTCGTTGACGACGAATCCGCGGTCGACGGTCCGGTACTTCGTGCCGCTCTCCGTGTAGGTGAATTCCCAGTCGGCGGTCTTCCAGCCGCGATAGTTCACCGTCTCGATCTGGATCTTCTGATACTGCGAGCGCGTCATGTAGCGCTCCTGGCTCTCCCAGTCCGCCTTCGGGTCGTCCTTCGGCGTGGTCGTCCAGGCGACCAGCAGCTTCTGCCCTTCGGGACCGGTGAAGCGGTCCCCCGCGGAGCCCGAGGACTGGAACGTCCATCCCTCGGGCAGTCCTATCGAGTAGCCCTGCCCGCCGTTGTGCTTCGACGCCACCTTGTCGTCGGAGCTCCCGGAGGTGCCGGAGGTGGAGTTGCCGGTGTCGCCCGAGCCGCCGGACGCCGAGCCCGCCGTGGTGTCCGGTGCCGACCCGTCCGAGGAGTCCGGGTCGTCGCCCGTCGAGCCGGACTGCGACGCGTCGTCGTCCGACTTCGAGCCGCCGCCCTTGTCCTCCTTGGTACCGGCACTCCCGGACGCGCCGGCCGCGGTACTCGCACCGCTGTCGCCCTTGGAGCCCTTGGCGCTGTCGTCGCCACCACCGCCGAGCGTCAGGGCCAGCACGGTGCCGATCACCGCGAGCACCACCACCAGGGCGATGATCACCAGCGTGCGCTTCGGCACCACGTCGGTCAGCGGCGCCTTGGGCACGGGCCGGGCCGGCAGATCCGGCGGCGTCATGACGGGCCACCCCGAACTACGCCCACCGGGAACCGCGTCACCGCTCCCCTGCGCGAACCGCCCACCGCCACCGGCCGCGTCGGCCGACGGGCCGCCGGACACCGGCGCGGGGGCCGATCCGGAAGCGGCCGTCGAGGCCGGCGCGGACGCGGAGACCGCCGTCGTCCCGGCGCCGCCCGCGGCCGCTCCGCCGTCGGCGGACTTGGTGCGCGTCGCGGCCGCCGAGGTGGCCGCACCGGCCGCGACCGCGGCCTTGCGCACCGAACGCAGCGCCCCGCGCAGCTTGTCCGCCGCCTCTTCGCCCCGCTTGCCCGCGGGCGCGTCCGGCTGCGCCGGCAGGGGCACGACCTTCGTCGCGTCCGCGGGCTCCGGCTCGGCGGCCCTGGGCTCTGACGCCTGAACCACCTTGGTCAGCATGGCCCGCGCGCCCGCGTCGTCGAGTCGCTGCGCCGGGTCCTTGGTGAGCAGCCCGTAGATGACGTCCTTCAGCGGACCCGCGTGCTTGGGCTCCTCCAGCGGCTCGGTCATCACCGCTGTGAGCGTCGCTATCGCGGAGCCCTTGTCGTACGGCGGGGAACCCTCGACCGCCGCGTACAACAGACCGCCGAGCGACCACAGGTCGGCCGCGGGGCCCGGCTTGTGGCCGCGGGCGCGCTCCGGGGAGATGTAGGAGGGGGCACCGACGAGCATGCCGGTGGAGGTGATGGACGGGTCGCCCTCGACCTGGGCGATGCCGAAGTCGGTCAGCACGACCCGGCCGTCCTCGGCGATCAGCACGTTCGACGGCTTCACGTCACGGTGCAGGATGCCCTCGCGATGGGCGGACCGCAGCACGTCGAGGATGGCCAGGCCGACCTCCGCCGCGCGCTTCGGCTCCAGCAGTCCGTCCTCACGAATGGCCTCCGCGAGGGACTTGCCCTCGACGAGCTCCATCACGATCCACGGCCGGTCGTCCTCGTCGACCACGTCGAAGACCGTCACCGCGCTCTTGTTGCGGATCCGGGCGATGGCCTTGGCCTCGCGCAGCGTCCGCGTGATCAGCCGGCGTTTCTCCTCGTCGTCGATGTTCGACGGGAACCGCAGCTCCTTGACGGCAACCGTGCGGCCGAGGGTCTCGTCCTCGGCGCGCCACACCGTTCCCATGCCGCCGCGGCCGAGCACATCTCCCAGCCGGTACCGCCCGGCGAGGAGACGTGCGCTCTTGTCCTGACGGGATGTCCCCGCCCGCTCCGCCTCCGACATGCGTCCCCTCATGCAACCCGCCCTGACAGAGCCTCCATTGTCCCTCACCCGACAAGTGCTCGACGCCCAGGGTGCCCCTGACCGCGCCACCGGGTCCACACCCTGGTGCCCGGGAACCCGCGGATCTCACCGACTGATACCGGCCACCGGCTCCGACCTGGGCTCCAGCCAATTCGCGGGGCCCGGTGAGAGCCCTGTCCGCCCGCCCTGCATGATGGGCCGCGACAAGGGAGGACCGCGATGGCGCCGCTACGGACACTGCTGGCCGTGCCTGTGTCCCTGGCCCTTCTCTGCCTGGCGCCGGCCGGATCGCAGGCGCACTCCGCCCCGCCCACCGACTCCGTCCTGCCCCTGCTGGTCGCCCGGGGCGAGGCGCCCGCCGCCGCCCTGCTGGCCCGGGAGGCGACGAACACCCGTTACGCCCAGGCAGGTCCGGGAATCTCCCGTACCGACCGCTTCCGGGCCGGCAGCATCACCAAGACCTTCGTCGCGACGGTCGTGCTGCAACTGGTGGACGAGAACCGGCTGTCCCTGTCCGACACGGTGGAGCGGCACCTGCCCGGCCTGGTGCGGGGAGCGGGCAACGACGGGCGCGCGCTGACCCTGCGCTCCCTGCTCACCCACACCAGCGGCCTGTACGACTTCACCCGGGACACGGGGGGCTCGGTGCCCCTCACCCCGCTTCAGTCCGTGCGTGTCGCGCTCACCCACCCTCCGGCCGACCGCGGCCGCTTCGCCTACTCGAACACCAACTACGTCCTGCTCGGCCTGATCGTCGAGCAGGTCACCGGCCGCTCGTACGCCACCGAGGCCGAGCGCCGCGTCATCGCTCCGCTGGGTCTGACGGGCACCTCCTTTCCCGGATCCCGCACGTCCCTCCCCGTCCCGCACGGCCGCGCCTACGCCGCCGACGGGTCCGACGTCACCGAACTCGACCCGCGGGTGGCCGGGGCCGCGGGCGAACTCGTGACCACGCTCGCCGATCTGGACCGCTTCTACGGGGCACTGCTCGGCGGTGAGCTGCTGTCCCCGCGCCGGCTGCGCGAGATGCTCGACACCCGTGCCGCACACGGCGCGTACGGCATGGGCCTGTTCCCCGTGAAGCTGCCGTGCGGGACCACGGTGTGGGGACACAACGGACGCATCCCGGGCAGCTACGTGCGCACCGCGGCCACCCTCGACGGCCGTCGCGTCCTCACCTTCCGGGTGAACACGACCGCGGTCGCAGACCCCGACCTCGAACCGGCGCTGCTCGCCGCCGAGTTCTGCCCCCGCACCTCGTAGAACGGCCGAGATTCGACCAGAGATCCCAGCCCAGGCCACTCGTTCGAGTGATAACGAGCGGCCGGAGGCGAGCGAGTCCCGACAGGCCCGCGGCCCGCGGCCCACGACCGGCACCGCGCGGCCCGCGGACCGGCCGCCGGGCCGGCTGCGGGCTGCGGGCTGCGGGCTGCGGGCTGCGGGCTGCGGGCTGCGGGCGTGTCGCGACTCGCTCGCCTCCGGCCGCTCGATTTCACTCCAACCTC
>NZ_JBSFCK010000020.1:0-127173 GCF_053593435.1 Streptomyces sp. NPDC002306 | reverse complement strand
TAACACCACCCTCTTCCCCTCCCCGCCCCTCTCCCGATCCCCCCCCTGGTAGGGGCCCGCGGCGGCTGGGGCGCGCCCGGGCATCGCCGCCCAGCCCCGGTCAGCCTTTCCGGCGCCGCAACGGCGGCCGGCCGGCGCCCCGCGTGCTGCGGGGGCGCCGGCCGGTCTTCGTCGACGTCCGGTGCTAGTTCCCGGAGGCGCCCGCCGTCGGGAGGGTCGCCCCCTTCTTCAGGAAGCCCATGTCCTCGTAGACGGGGGTCTGGAAACCGAAGGCGCCGGCGTTCACGACGTTCTTGCGCACCGCCGTGAGCTGGGGGCGCTGGTACAGCGGGATGGATCCGGCCGTCGCCCAGATCCGCGAGTCCGCCTTCTGGATCAGCGCGCGCCCCTCCTCCTCGTCCAGCGTCGCGATCGCCTGGTCGAAGAGCTGGTCCACCTGGTCGGTGCCGACCCGGGTGTAGTTCTGCTCGACGGTCAGCGAGCCGTCGGCGGCCGGGACCGGCTTGGCGAAGATGGGGCGGGCGTCGGTGGCCGGGTAGGCGGTGGCGGGCCAGGAGTACAGGGCCAGGTCGTACTGGCCGGAGGCGATGTGGTCCTTGAAGTAGCTGTCGTCGGGGACCTTGGTGATCTCCGTGTGGATGCCGACCCGCTCCAGCATGCGGGAGATGTGGTCGCCGACGCTGCGCAGCGACTCGGAGCCGGATCCGGAGGGGAGCACGAAGCGGAGCGTGAGCGGCTTGCCGTCCTTGGCCAGCGGCGCGGCCGCGGCGCCCGCCGGGGCGGCGGTGCCCTTCGGGGCGTACGCGCCGGGCGCGCCGCCCTGCCGCAGGTGTTTGTCGGCGTACTGCCTGCCGTCCTGCGCGAGGTGGCGGGGCCCCTCGTCACCGGCGTCGTGCTGTTGCTGGTGGTCCCGCCGCTGCTCCCGGCCGGCCCCCCGGTGCGCCTTGTTGTCCTCGCCGACGATGTACTCGCCGTCGTCGCCGCCCTCGGACTCGTCGTCGGCCTTCTTCCCCTCGGCCCCGGCCGCCTTCTCGGCCGTCTTCTGCTCCTTGAGCGGGCCGCCAGACACCCAGCCGGCGTCCGCGAGCAGCGCCTGCGCCTCCGCCGTGTCCTGGCCGCCGAGCGCGCCGCTGCTGTCGCTGTAGGCGTCCTGGCCGGAGAGGGCGAGGTGGCTGCCGACCAGCGCGGTGGGCAGGCCCAGCGGCTTGAGGACGAGCTTGGCCAGCTCCCGGCGGTCGATGGCGCGGGCGACGGCCCGGCGGACGCGTTCGTCGGCCAGGGGGCCCTCGGCGCCGTTGAGGGCGAGCTGGGTGTAGGCCGGTTCCAGGGACCTGCGGATCTCGACGTCGCGCAGCCCGTCCTGCTGGGCCTGCCACCTCGCGATGGCCTTGGTCAGCTTCTTGCGGGCGTCCAGCTCGTCGTCGGCGGCGTCCGCGTCGGTGCCGTGCAGCAGGGCCCAGGAGCGCAGCGCCTTGGCCGCGGTCCGGCCGGCGGCGGGGCCCTGGAGCGGTGCGCCCGCTCCCGTGTCCGTGGCGGCGCCGGAAATGCGCCGGGCGTCGGCGCCGGTGATGTCGGCCAGGTCCACCGTGCCGTCGGCCAGCGCGTCGGCCCGCTTGTCGCGCGGCACGGCGGCGAGCACGATCTCGGACAGCTTGGCCGGATGCCCCCACCAGCGGGCGTTGCGGACGAGGGTGACCTGCTTGGTCTTGTGGTCGACCGCCTGGACGGCGAAGGGCCCGGCGGTCACCTTCAGGCCGCGCCGGGCCGCGTCGTTGAAGGCGTCCGGGGTGCCCATGACGTCCTTCGGGTACAGGGGCGAGAAGAGCGAGCGCCAGTCCGCGTACGGCCGGGCGAAGGTGACCCGGACCTCCAGGTCGTTGTCGCCGCGTTCGATCTTCTCGATGCGGTCGTAGCCGGCGTTGCGGGCGGTCCAGTACGCGGTGTCCTTGCCGGACAGGGCGCGCCACTGGGCGGCGAAGTCGGCGGCGCCGATCTCGCGGCCGTCGCTCCAGACGGCCTGCTGGTTGAGCCGGTACAGCACGGTCTGCTTGGGCTCGGTCTCGACGACCTTGGCGGACTCCAGGTAGTCCGGGTTGCGCTGCGGGCGGCCGTTCACGTCCAGCCGGAACATCGACGGCAGGACGGCCTGGGCGACCCGGGTGGTGGTCGCGTCGGCGTCCGACTGGAAGGCGTTGAGCGTCTCGGGCACGGAGTCCACGGCCCAGCGCAGGGTGCCGCTGTCGGCCACCAGGGGGCGCGCGGCCGGCGCGACATCCTGCCCGGCCAGCGGCTTGCTCGCCTCGTCCTCGGAACTGCACGCGGCGAGCAGGGGGACCGCGAGCGCGCCCGCGGTGAGGAAGGCGACCGAGCGCATGACCGCGCGCGGTCCGAGGCCGTCGTAGGACATCTCTGGGTACCTCCGGGGAGCCGCTCCCACCGGTGACATGAGTGGGGGTCTGATCACGTTTGGCGGTATTTTGGAGTTGATCAGATCTATGGACCCACTGAAGAGGAAAGGGTTCAGCAGTCCGGGGCGACACGGCGGTCGCGACCCGGAAGCCCACCCGTGCGGCGCAATGCGCGAACCCCGGCGCGCACGGAGCGCACACGAGTGCGCACGGGAGGCATGCAATCCGCCAATCGCTGCACACGCCTTCACACCGGACGGTGTGACGCGCAACACTCGCAGGCGCATGAACGACGCCACCCAAGGCCATCCGGCCCGTGGAAGTGAGGTCATGTCATGTCCGTGCACGACGACCTGACATCGGTCCAGCGCTGTCTCGACGACCTGTACCGGTCGGTGGGCCGCCTGGAGCAACAGCTCGGCAGCGGCGGTCTGGACATGCGCCGCGTCCGCGCGGACGCCGACCACCTGCGCGAGAGCGTCGCGCTGCTGCGCGCGACGGCCGCCGGTACGGCGCCCCGCACACCCGAACTCGTCACCATCTCCGACACGCCCTACGACATCTCCCTGTGGACGGACTCGGACGACGAGGGACTCGGCGCCCGTGACCGACACGCCCCCTGAACCCGACCGGGAGTCCTGAGTTGGCCACTGGTACGGAACCTCGCCCGAACAGCGGCGGCGTACGGTCCGCGACGCGCGCCGCGATCGACACCGCGCACCTGCGGACCGACCGGTGGTGGCTGGCACCCGCCGCCACCGCCGCCGGACTGCTCGCCTTCATCGCGTACTCGACCTGGCGGGCCTTCGCGAACGCGCACTACTACGCCGCGCCCTACGTCTCGCCGTTCTACTCGCCGTGCCTGGCGGAGAACTGCCGGACCATGCGCGCGGGCCCCAACGCCGACCTCTTCGGCAGCTGGTGGGCCCTGTCGCCCGCGATCATCATCCTGATCTTCCCGCTCGGCTTCCGGCTGACCTGCTACTACTACCGCAAGGCCTACTACCGGGGCTTCTGGGCGTCTCCGCCGGCCTGCGCGGTCGCCGAGCCGCACCGGACGTACACGGGCGAGACCCGCTTCCCACTGATCCTGCAGAACATCCACCGGTACTTCTTCTACGCGGCGATCGTCGTCGCCGGGATCCTGACCTACGACACCGTGCTGTCCTTCCGCGACGAGCACTACCGGTGGGGCCACATGGGTCTGGGCACCCTGGTCTTCCTGGCCAACATCACGCTGATCTGGGCGTACACCCTGTCCTGCCACTCCTGCCGGCACATCGTCGGCGGCAAGCTCAAACACTTCTCCCGGCATCCCGTGCGCTACCGGATGTGGCAGTTCGTGGGGCGGCTGAACGCCCGGCACATGCTGCTGGCGTGGGCGTCACTGGTGAGCGTGGCGCTCGCCGACTTCTACGTGTACCTCGTCGCGTCCGGCGTGTTCGACGATCCGCGCTTCTTCTAACGAGTGGGGCCTATTGATGTCCGTGGTCGACCGGCAGGAGTGGGACGTCGTCGTGGTCGGGGCCGGTGGCGCCGGACTGCGCGCCGCCATCGAGGCGCGCGAGCGCGGCGCCCGTACGGCCGTCATCTGCAAGTCGCTGTTCGGCAAGGCGCACACGGTGATGGCCGAGGGCGGCATCGCTGCGGCGATGGCCAACGCCAACGAGCACGACAACTGGCAGGTCCACTTCCGCGACACCATGCGCGGCGGGAAGTTCCTCAACCAGTGGCGGATGGCCGAGCTGCACGCGCAGGAGGCGCCGGACCGGGTCTGGGAGCTGGAGACCTGGGGCGCCCTGTTCGACCGTACGAAGGACGGCCGGATCTCCCAGCGCAACTTCGGCGGCCACGAGTACCCGCGCCTCGCCCACGTCGGCGACCGTACGGGCCTGGAGCTGATCCGGACCCTCCAGCAGAAGATCGTCGCCCTCCAGCAGGAGGACCACCGCGAGACGGGCGACTACGAGAGCCGCCTCAAGGTCTTCCAGGAGTGCACGGTCACCCGGGTCCTGAAGGACGCCGACGGCCGGGTGGGCGGGGTGTTCGCCTACGAGCGCGAGTCCGGCCGCTTCTTCGTCCTCCAGGCCCCCTCGGTGGTGATCGCGACCGGCGGCATCGGCAAGTCCTTCAAGGTGACGTCCAACTCGTGGGAGTACACCGGGGACGGGCACGCGCTGGCCCTGCTGGCCGGGGCGCCGCTGCTGAACATGGAGTTCGTGCAGTTCCACCCGACCGGCATGGTCTGGCCGCCATCGGTGAAGGGCATCCTCGTCACCGAGTCGGTGCGCGGCGACGGCGGGGTGCTCAGGAACTCCGAGGGCAAGCGGTTCATGTTCGACTACATCCCCGACGTCTTCAAGGAGAAGTACGCGCAGTCCGAGGACGAGGGCGACCGCTGGTACGAGGACCCCGACCACAACCGGCGCCCACCCGAACTGCTCCCCCGTGACGAGGTCGCCCGCGCCATCAACTCCGAGGTGAAGGCGGGTCGCGGCTCCCCGCACGGCGGCGTCTTCCTCGACGTGTCGACGCGGATGCCCGCCGAGGTCATCCGGCGCCGGCTGCCGTCCATGTACCACCAGTTCAAGGAGCTGGCCGACGTCGACATCACGGCCGAGGCGATGGAGGTCGGCCCCACCTGTCACTACGTGATGGGCGGCATCGCGGTCGACTCCGAGACGGCCGCCGCGCGCGGGGTGCCGGGCCTGTACGCGGCCGGGGAGGTCGCGGGCGGCATGCACGGCTCCAACCGGCTCGGCGGCAACTCCCTGTCCGACCTGCTGGTGTTCGGACGCCGGGCGGGCCGGCACGCGGCCGAGTACGCGAGCGGGCTCGCCGGCGGGCGACCGCCGGTCGACGACGTCCAGATCGACACGGCGGCGGCGGAGGCGCTGCGGCCGTTCTCGGCGGAGGGACCGGCGCCGGGCGAGGGGGACGGGTATCCGCCGGAGAACCCGTACACCCTGCACCAGGAACTCCAGCAGACCATGAACGACCTGGTCGGCATCATCCGCCGCGAGGCGGAGATGGAACAGGCCCTGGAGAAGCTGGCCGGGCTTCGGGCCCGGGCCCGGCGGGCCGGTGTGGAGGGCCACCGCCAGTTCAACCCCGGCTGGCACCTCGCCCTGGACCTGCGCAACATGCTGCTGGTCAGCGAATGCGTGGCGCGGGCCGCGCTGGAGCGCACCGAGTCCCGTGGCGGGCACACCCGCGAGGACCACCCGACGATGGACCGGGGGTGGCGCCGCGTCAACCTGATCTGCCGGCTGGCCGACCCGACGGGAGGTCTGGCGGCGACCGATCCGGTCAGCGGCCAGATCGACCTCACCCGCGAGACCACGCAACCCATCCGCCCGGACCTGCTCGCCCTCTTCGACAAGGAGGAGCTGGTCAAGTACCTCGCCGAAGAGGAGCTGTACGAGTGAGCAGCTATGAGGCCCGCTTCAAGGTGTGGCGCGGGGACATCAAGGGCGGCGGCCTGGAGGACTTCGCGATCGAGGTGAACGACGGCGAGGTCGTCCTCGACATCATCCACCGCCTCCAGGCCACCCAGGCCCCCGACCTCGCCGTCCGCTGGAACTGCAAGGCGGGCAAGTGCGGCTCGTGCTCGGCGGAGATCAACGGGCGGCCCCGGCTGATGTGCATGACCCGGATGTCGGTGTTCACCCGGGACGAGACGATCACCGTCACGCCGCTGCGCGCCTTCCCCGTGATCCGGGACCTGGTGACCGATGTGGGCTTCAACTACCAGAAGGCCAGGGAGGTTCCCGCCTTCGTGCCGCCGGCCGGACTCGGCCCCGGCGAGTACCGCATGCGGCAGGAGGACGTGGACCGCTCGCAGGAGTTCCGCAAGTGCATCGAGTGCTTCCTGTGCCAGGACACCTGCCATGTCGTGCGCGACCACGAGGAGAACAAGACGGCGTTCGCCGGGCCGCGCTTCCTGATGCGGGTCGCGGAGCTGGACATGCACCCGCTGGACGCGGCCGACGACACCGGCCTGGACCGCAAACGCACGGCCCAGGACGAACACGGCCTCGGCTACTGCAACATCACCAAGTGCTGCACGGAGGTGTGCCCCGAGGGCATCAAGATCACGGACAACGCGCTGATCCCGCTGAAGGAGCGGGCGGTCGACCGCAAGTACGACCCGCTGGTGTGGCTGGGGTCGAAGATCAGGCGACGTCCTTCGTGACGTCCGCCGGGGGGATGCGGCCGGGGTGCTGGGACGCGATCTGAAGCCCGGATCCGGTCAGGAAGATCGCTATGCCGAGGAGCGGAAGGTATCCGTGCGACTCGCCGAGCGGGCCCAGGAAGTCGAACAGGCCGAACCCGACCGCGCCCAGCAGGGTGCCGTACCCCGACAGTTCCGGCCGCACGACACGGCGCCTGGCCCCGCGCGGTACCCAGCCGGTCGTGAGGGTCACGACGCCGAGGACCACGCCCAGCACCACGATCAGCACGCCCAGCACCAACAGGAACATGTACATGACGGTCATCGTCCCACGAGGGCGAGAGCCCGGGCCAGGTTGTACTCGGCGATCGCCCGCATCGGGCCCGGCTCGGGGAAGTCCCCGTCGAGCAGGCGCAACGGCCCGGCGACCAGGCTGAGATGCAGGGCCAGACGGTACAGGCGCAGGCGGGGTTCGTCGAGGTCAGGGGCGCGCAGGGCGTCGTAGTGCGGGCCGAGGCGCAGGGCGAGGAAGACGTGTTCCCACTCGGCGTCGAAGTACATCAGGCCCTCGATGTCGATCAGGGCGGGCTCGCCGTCCGGCGTCACCAGGACGTGGTCCGGGCCGAGTTCACCGTGGACCAGGGTGTGGCGGGCGCGGGGCGCGATGCCGCCGGCCAAGGCGCGGACCGCGTCCTCGAACGCCTCGCGGGCGGCCGCGGCCCCCGGCTCCCGTACGGCGATCTCCGCGATGTCCGCCAGCGCGCGCCCGGCGACGCGCTCCTCGCACGAGTCGCCGCGGGAGACGCCTCCGCCGTCCACGAGGGCGACCTTCCCGAAGCCCGGGGCCGCGCAGCCGCGCATCGCCACCAGCGCCTCGGCGAGGCGGTCCAGGACCGGCGCCGCCGCCCTCGGGTCACGCCGGAGCGCCTCCTCCAGGGTGTCGCCGGGGAGATCCTCGACGACGGCCGCGTCCGCCGCGAGGAAGCGGCGGTCGGCGTCGGCGAGGAGCAGGCGCGGAGTGCGGACGCCGAGCGCGGTCAGGCGGTCGTGGGAGGCGGTGAAGAGGCCGAGGCCGGAGGCGTGCGAGAAGGGGTCACGGGGGTCGGCCCCCGGCTCATCCCAGTAGTCCTCGCCCGGGGCCCAGACGTAGGCGACCGCCGTCGTGGCGTCGTCGAAGGTCAGGCGGTAGACGCCCTTCTTGGTGCCGCCGCGCAGGCGCGCGACGGCGGTGAGGGTGCGGTCCGGGCCGAGCGCGGCGCGGGCGAGGGGCGCGAGATCGGCGCGGGTCAGGAACGCGCGGGTGCCGGTCATGCGCCGTCCACCCAGTCCTCCCGGTAGGCCGACCAGTCGTCCTCCGTCGCCGCGAAGTCCACGTACAGGGCGACGCCGAAGCGGGCGCGGTCCGCGTCCGTGCGGGACAGGCCCAGGCGGACCCCCCGGACGGCGGCGGGGACGGTCTCGGCGGACGCGCGGTGGCCGAAGCGGTCCTCGTGGAAGAACGGCAGGCCCATCAGCAGGTCGGTGGTGGGCGGGGTGACCTCCAGGGCGAGGGAGGTCTGCTGGGCGACGTAGCCGCCGTAGGTGCTCGGCAGCGGCTGCATGGTGTCGTACGACATGACGGCGATCTGGTCGACGCGGCGGGCGACCTGCCCGAAGAACTCCTGCGACCACCACTTCGGGTGCCCGGCGACCGTGCCCCAGAAGGAGTGGAAGCCCGGCAGCGGGTCGATCTGGTGGGAGGCGACCGACAGCGGGACCCCGGCGGCGGCGGTGACCGCGTGCAGGGAGTCGAGGAGGTCGAGGTAGTGGCCGTCGCCGGAGTGCAGCGGCTCCAGGTCGAAGTGGACGCCGCCGAATCCGGCGGCGAGGATCTCGCGGGTGGACCCGACGATCGCGGCGCGGGTCGCGGCGCGCTCCAGGTGCATGCCGTCGGGCTCCTCGGTGGCCAGCTTGTCGCCCAGCCAGGCCTGTACGCGGACGCCGGGGATCTCGCGACGCACCGCGGAGACGAGCCAACCCGCCTTCGCGTAGGCCGACTCGGGGAGCGTGCCGTCATGCTCCAGGGGCCCCGCGTGGACGTAGAGGTCGCGGATGCCGGTGCCGTCGAGGCGGCGGGCCAGGGCCGTGACGTCGGCGTCCCGCTTGCGTCCGTCGACCCAGGCGTGGCCGAGCCAGATCGCGTCACGGCCGCGGGTGTACGTGCCGTCGGCGGGGTCGCCCGCGTAGTTCAGGCGCAGGGCGGTCTCGGCGGCGAGCAGGGGCAGCAGCAGGAGCAGGACGAGCCCGAGCGCGCCGCGCACCGCCCAGCGGAGGGGACGGCGGGGCCGCCCACCGGCGGGGGCGGGCTCCACGGCCTCTCCCGGGGCCTGCTCCGGGGCTGGGTCCGGGTCCGGGTCCGGGTCCGGGGCTGGGGCTGGGGTCCCTTTCGGCTCGGTCTCGGCGTTCGGCGCGGTGGCGGTCTCCGTATCCGTCCCCCCGCCGCTGTCCGTCCCCGTGTCCCTCCCGGCCTCCCGGTCCGCCTCCGCGTGCTCGGCGCGTTCCATACCCGTCTTCCCCTCCTGGCTCTGTCCGCCTCACCCGCCCCGTCTCGGACGCACACCACTCGCGTGCCCGCATTCGCGGCCATACGCTCCCAAATGTGACGTCATCCTTGTTCCGGGGCCGGCCGCGGAGTGCGACCTCGCACATATCCGTGCGGGTGGCGCACACCGCGCTGGGCGGTGTGATCGGGCTCGTGTGGCTGGTGTTGCCAGGGATGACGACGGGGAACGACACTCCGGTTGCGATCACCGACCCCGGGGCGACCTCCTGCGCCGCCGCCGCGCCCGAGGACGACGGTGCCTCCGCCGTCGATCTCGTCCTGCCGCTGGCCGCGGTGGGCGCGGCGGGCGTGGTCGCGGGATACGGCTACGTACGGCGCACCCGGCGGGCCCGCACCCGGACGACCCCCGGCGGCCTACCGGCCGGCCCGCACCTGGCGCCGCTGGCCGAACTGGACGAGCGGGCACGGCAGTCGCTCGTCGAGGCGGACGACTGCGTACGCACCAGCCGGGAGGAACTCGCCTTCGCGGCGGCCCTGTCCGGCACGGAACCGGCGCAGCCCTACGCGCGGGCGGTACGGGAGGCGGAGGCCGAACTGGCCGCCGCCTTCGCCATGCGGCAGCGCTACGACGAGGGCGTACCGGCGCAGGAGGAGGCCCGGCGGCACACGCTCGCGGGGATCGCCGGGCGGTGCGCGGAGGCCGGACGGCGGCTGGACGCGGAGGCGGCCGGGTTCGACCGGCTGCGCGGTCCCGGTCTCGGGACCGGCACGGCGCTGGAGCTCGCGGAGGCGCGGTTCCGGGAGCTGGCGGGCCGTACCGGGGCGGCGGAGACGACGCTCGCCGGGCTGGCCGTCCGGTACGGGCCGGGCGCGGCCGCCGGGGTCACGGGATATGTCGAACAGGCCAAGGACCGGCTGGTGTTCGTCACCAGCCGCCTCAACCGGGCCCGGCAGTCGGCCGACCGCGGCGAGCCCGGACGCGCGGCCGCGCATCTGCGGGCCGCCGAGGGCGCGGTGGCGCAGGCGGCGGTGTTCGTGGACGAGGTGCACCGCCTCGCGACCGACCTGGCGACGGCCGCGCAGTGGCTCCCGGCCGCGCTCACGGGGGCCGAGGCGGCCCTCGCGCCGGCGCGGGCGCGGACGACGAGGTCGGTGGCGGAGCCCGGGGCGGCCGTCGGCGGCCTGAGGTCGCGGCTGCTGCACGCGGACGCCGTACTGGACTCCATACGCCAGGAGGTCACCGCACGGCGGCCGTACGACCCGCTGGACCTGTTGCGCCGGGTCGTGCGGGCGACCGCCCCGCTGGGGGCCGGTCGGGCCGGAGTACTCGCGGCCGCCGCGTCGCTCGTCGCGCGGGACGCCACGGCCGGGGCGGGCGGCTTCGTCGCGACGCACCGGGGCGCGGTGGGCGCCGAGGCCCGCACCCGGCTGGCGGCGGCACGACGCCACCTGGCCGCGGCGGACCGGTCGGCCTCCGCGGCCCCGACCTTGACGAGCCCGACCCCCACGGGCGCCCTCACGACCGGCGACCCGGCCGCCACAGGCCCCCTCACGGCCCACGACCTGACCATCGCGGAGCCGACCACCGCGGATCCGACCACCGCGGACCTGTTGCCGACCGGCGACCCGGCCACCACGGACCTCTACGGCACCGGCGACCCGGCCACCGCCGACCTTCTGGCAGCCGACGATCTGTCCCGGCAGGCCCGCCACCTCGCCGAGCAGGACGTACGCACGCACGGCAACCCGCACGACCGGGCCGTCGCGCACCAGAGCGGTCTCGCCGGGGCGGTCCTCGGTGGTGTCCTGCTGGACGGTGCCCCGCCCGACGGCACCCCGTCGGGCTTCGGCGGCCCCCGTACCCGCGGCCGCCGGGGGGCCGCGCCGGCCTGACCGCCGCGCGGCCCGGCGTCAGAACAGGCTCAGCAACGCCTCCGCCGGATCCATCAGCCCGGTCTCCCCGTCGGGGAGCGGGAGTTCGAACCACACCGTCTTCCCGCGCGGGGTACGGCGGGAGCCCCACGCGGCGGAGAGCAGGCCGACGAGCTGGAGGCCACGGCCACCCTCGTCGGTGTCGCGGGCGCGCCGGCGCCGGGGCTGGACCAGGCCGGAGTCCCAGACCTCGCACACCAGGGTGCGGTCGAGCAGCAGGCGCAGCCTGATCTCGCCCTCGCCGTAACGCAGCGCGTTGGTGACCAGCTCGCTGACGAGGAGTTCCGTGGTGTCGACCAGGGGCTCCAGGTCCCAGCTGAGCAGCTGGCCGCGCGCGTACTCACGGGCCCGGCCGACGCTGCGCGGCTCGCGCGGCAGCGTCCAGTCGCCGACGGACTCGGCGGGCAGTCCCTGGACGCGGGCCATCAGCAGCGCGATGTCGTCCTCGCCGTGGTGGGTGTCGAGGGTGTGCAGGACGTGGTCGCAGACGTCCTCGAGGGGCCGGGTGGGGTCCGTGAGCGCCCCCACGAACGCCTGGAGGCCCTCGTCGAGGGGGTGGTCGCGGGATTCGACCAGTCCATCCGTGTAGAGCGCCAGCAGGGCGCCCTCGGGCAGTTCGACCTCCACCTCCTCGAAGGGCTCCCCGCCGACGCCGAGCGGCATGCCGGGCGGCACGTCGAGCATCAGGGCCGCCTCGCCCGGTTCGACCAGGACGGGCGGCAGATGGCCCGCGTTGGCGAAGGTGCAGCGGCGGGTCACGGAGTCGTAGACCGCGTAGATACACGTCGCGAGGTACACCTCGGAGAGGTCGGCCTCGCGGGGGCGGCGGGCGGCACGGGTGGCCTGCTGGACACCGCCGGGGGTGCCGAGGCCGCGCGCGATCTCGTCCAACGCCGAGAGCACCTCGGCGGGTTCCAGGTCGAGCAGGGCCAGGGTGCGTACGGCGGTGCGGAGTTCGCCCATCGCCACCGCCGCGCGCAGGCCGCGGCCCATCACGTCGCCCACCACCAGCGCCGTGCGGTGGCCGGGGAGTTCGATGACGTCGAACCAGTCGCCGCCGACCTCGCTGGGCCGGCCGGTGGAGGCGATGCCCGGAAGGTAGCGGCAGGCGATGTCGAGGCCGGAGGCGACCGGGTCGCCGGGCGGGAGCAGGGACCGTTGCAGTATCAGCGCCCGTTCGTGCTCGCGGCGGTACAGGCGGGCGTTGTCGATGCAGACGGCGGCCCGCGCCGCCAACTCCACGGCCAGGTCCCGGTCGCGCTCCCCGAACGGCTCGCTGCCCTTCGTACGGGCGAACTGGACCAGTCCCACGACCGTGTCGTGGGCGACCATCGGAACGGCGAGCGTGGACTGCACCAGGCCGCCCTCCTCGCCCGGGATGTGCTGCGGACGGGCGGTGCGCAGGGCGTCCGCGCACGGGGAGTTGAAGGGGTAGTGGTGGACCGCGCCGACCGCGACGGGGTTGGCGGTGTCCGCGAACGGGGCGTCGGAGACGGCACTGGCGAAGGCCACCCGGCGCAGTTCGGCGCTGCCGTCGGCGAGGCCCGGCGGGGTCTCGTCGCCGGCCAGCAGCCCCTGGTAGAGGTCCACGGTGGCGAGGTCGCAGAAGCCGGGTACGACGACGTCGAGGAGTTCGCGGGCGGTGGTCTCCAGGTCGAGGGAGTTGCCGATGCGGGCCCCGGCCTCGTTGAGAAGGGCGAGATTACGTCGGGCGGCGGCGGCCTCGCGGGCGGCGGCGCGGCGGGCGGTGATGTCGGTGCCGAGCCAGGCGATGCCGATCGGGCGGCCGCTGCCGCTGTGCACGCGGTAGAGGTTGATGGACCAGTGCCGACGCTCGTCGGAGCCCGGCACATGACCGGTGACGTGCATGTCCGTGATGGAGTCGCCGGTCTCCAGGACGCGCCGCAGGGTCGCCGAGACCCGTTCCGCCTCACCGCGCGGCAGATAGTCGTGGACTCCGTGGCCGCGGTGGTCGTCGGGGGTGCCGCCGAAGATGGACGCGAAGCGCTCGTTGGCGCGGCGTACCCGCAGTTCGGCGTCGATCAGCAGGAAGCCGAAGGGAGATTGACCGAAAATCGCCTGCGAGGCGGCGAGGTCGGTCTCGATGCTGCGGAGCGTGCGGACGTCGACGACGATGCAGACGGCCGCCTTGTCGCCCTCCGCCGTCCGCGTCGGCATCACGTAGACCTCGGCGAGTCCCTCCTCGCCCCGTTCACCGGTGACGGTCTCCGGCATCCGGAAGGGGACCACCCCGGTCCACTCCCGGCCGTCGAGGATCTCGGCCATCTTGCGCTGCCCCCGCGCCCGCAGGTCGGGGTCGATGAACGCCTCGATGGGATCCATGCCGACGGCACGCTCGGCGGGGATACCGAATATCTGCTCGGCACGCAGGCTCCACTGCTCCACGAACCCGTCGGAGCCGATGGAGAAGGACGCGACCCGGATGTAGTCGTACATCGAGCCGGGCGGGCTGACCTGCCACAGGGCATCCCCGGACGGCGCCTCGCCATGGGCAGCGGCAGCCACGGCCTCAGCCCTAGCGCCGCCCGACGGGTCATCCGACTCCGTGGCCTTCGCTGGTATCTCGCTCACGCGAACCGTCCCCTCCAGCTCACCGCGCCCGGCACCGGTCACCAGGGGCGGCTGCCCGCAGTATCCAGCACTACGGTGCCGCACGACACGGTGTTCACGATCACAGCACGGTCCAGGTTCTTTTCAGACCCTTCCGTGACAACACTTCCAGTCTTCTAACCAGGGAACACGCCGTCGAACCACGCCCGCCGGGGATCATCACCGGCGTAAACCGGCCGGTCGACAGGACGAGGATGTCCGTACAGGCCGGGCCGGATGGGCATATCAACCCAAATCGCCCGAGAGCCTCTCGGGGGCCACTCGCGAGCGGCTCGGGAATCACCCGGGATCATTCCGGATCACTCGGGCGGAACTGGCTCCCCTCCGGTGAACCGGCTCACTCCGGTGAACCGGCTCACTCCGGTACCGCGAGTTCGAACCACACCGTCTTGCCCGCGCCCCCGGGACGGGTGCCCCAGCGGCGGGAGGAGGACGCCACCAGCTGGAGTCCGCGGCCGCTCTCGTCCTCGGGGCGGGCGACGCGCTCACGGGGCGGGTCGGGCAGCGGGTCGGAGACCTCCACCAGCAGCACCTTGTGCAGGCCGGCGGGACGGACGAGGCGGACGCCGATGGGCCCGGCGGCGTGACTGAGGGAGTTGGTCACCAGCTCACTGACCAGCAGGGCCGTGATGTCACCGACACAGTCGAGGTCCCAGCCGCGCAGCCGCTCCCGGACGACCCTGCGCGCGGCGCGCACAGCGCCGGGGTCGGCGGGAAAGGTCCACTCGGCGCGTTCGCCTTCGGTGTCGATCACGCCGATCACTTCCCAGGCCAGCGAGTTCACCCATGTCCGGTTTCGTGGGGTTAATGGGCACATACCCGATATCCGGGGCACAGTACCGCCCTCCCGGGCGCACTGTGGCACGAACGGCGTACGAGGATTTCAGCCCGCGCCCGCGCCGAGGCGCGCGAGCGCCTCCCGCACGGCGGGCACGTCCTGGTCCAGCCAGTTCACGTCCCAGATCTCGGCGGGAGTGAGCCAGCGCAGCGCGTCGTGGTCCTGGAGGGGCCGCGGAGCGGCGGAGCCGGCGCGCAGCCGGGCGGTCCACACCCGCAGGACGTACGGCGGCCGCAGGGGCCACTCCCCCGGGACGCGCTCGACGGCCTCGGCCTCGACGCCGAGTTCCTCGCGCAGCTCGCGCACAAGGGCCGCGTCGGGCGTCTCGCCCGGTTCGACCTTGCCGCCGGGCAGCTCCCAGCGCCCGGCCAGTTCGGGAGGCGCGCTGCGGCGCGCGGCGAGCAGTCGGCCGTCGTCGAGCAGGGCGGCTCCCACCACCACGATCCGATCCGTCATGCCCGGAGCCTACGGGAGCGGAACGCGGGTCAGTTGCGGGTGACGTCCCCGTGCTGTCCGATCCGCTCGACCCAGTAGAGCTGCTTGTGGCCGCGGCTATCGAGGCTGTCGGCGATCTTCTCCGCCTCGGCCCGGGTCGCGTACCGCCCCACGCGATAGCGATTGCCGTTGTCGTCCTGCCGTATGACGAGCCAGGGAAGAGCGATCGTGCTGCCGTCGTTCATCGCACCCCTCCACATCCCGCCCACGCCCCGCCCGCTGACGAAACCGCAATCCGCATATGCCCGACCCTACGCCTAACCTTTACGCAGCGAATACGGCTTTTCACAAAGAGGTACGCAACCAGCCAGTACGGAGGGGGCGCACGTCGACGAACGCGCCGTGCGGACGCTGCGGTGCAACCGGTCGGCGGCACGCCCGGCACACGCTGGGGACCTGCGAGAACGACCGGAAACCAACGGCTCGCCCGGCGCCTCCGGTTGAGGACGGTCCGGGGTCAACTGCCCAGGGGTGGTGCGCTACTTCACGGGGAGGTGGTACGCGACCCGGTAGCGGTCGGCCGGGACGACCACGTCGGCCGTCTCCACCGGGCGCCCCGAGGCGTAGTACGTGCGCTGGACGACGAGGACGACATGGCCGGGCACCCCGCCCAGCGCGAGGAGTTCCTCGGCGAGTCCGGGGCGGGCGCCGACCTCCTCGGTGACGTTGTCCACGATGACGTCGATGGCGCGCATCCGCTCGACCACGCCCATACCGCCGAGGGGGCCCTCCTCGGGCAGCATCACCGGCGTGCGGCCGGTCACCGCGAGCGGCTCCCAGGAGGTGGAGAGCATCATCGCCTCGCCGGCCTCCCGGAACACGTACCGCGTGCACATCACGCGGTCGCCGCGCTTGATGCCGAGCCGCTCGGCGACCGCGCCGCTCGCCTCCGCCTGCGCGCTGTTCGACTCCCAGGTGCCGCGCGTGTCGAGGTCGGCCTGCTCCTGGCGGAACGGCGTGGCCCCGCCGTCCGGCCGGAAGCCGGAGCGGGCGATCCGGCGCGGCACGGGCCGCTCACGCACGTACGTCCCGGAACCGGAGCGGCCCTCGACCAGCCCCTCGGCCATCAGCACCTTGCGCGCCTCCAGCGCCACGGTGTCCGAGACGCCGTACTCCTCGCGGATCCTCGCCTGCGAGGGGAGCCGGGTGTGCGGTGGCAGTGAACCGTCGACGATCTTCTTGCGGAGATCACCCGCGACGCGCAGGTACGCCGGCTGCTCACCGAAAGTCACTGGCCGCTCCCATCAGGTTGTACAGACAGCGACAGCCTGGCAACCGTGGGTTGTCCTGTGCAAGCGAAGGCCAGAGAATCACTCGATGTGATGACGCGTGCCCGCGGGAGGCATTACTCAGGCACTTTCTCCCCGCTGTGGACGTGATCACACATCGAGGTCACCGCCGCCCTTGCTGTCGCCGGAGCTGTCGTCGTAGTCGTCGTACGACGGCGGCGTGGTGGCCAGCCCCAGAGCCTCGCGCGCGGTGACCGCACTGTCGCCGTCGACGACCTCGTACCCCCGGTCGTAGTGTTCGTAGAACGTGTTCACGTCGTGGGCGGACGCGGCCTTCGCCCACTCCTTGCGGGCGGCCTCCAGGTCCTTGGCGAAGGCGGCGACGGGCTTCGCGGCGGCGGACGACCAGGCGTAGCCGCGCAGCACCCCGGCCTGCTCGCCGAGCGCGTCGTCGACGTCGCCGGCCCAGGCCGTGTTGCCCTCCAGGTCCTCCTCGGCGTAGTCCTCGGGCTCCTCCGCCAGCGCCGCGTCGAGGGCGCGGCTCGCCTTGAGGAAGGCCAGCTGGTCCGAGTCGAGCTTCGTGCCGTCGTTGCGCAGCGAGCCGGTCAGCTTGCCGTGCTCGTCCGTGTTGCCGAAGGCGCAGGTGACCTCGCGGTCGTCGATGCTCCAGCTGTCCTCGGTCGGGGTGAAGTAGTACACGTCGACGTTCTCGGGCACGGCCCAGGCGTCCATCGCGTACTCGCCCTGGAGCTTGTAGCACCGCTCGTCGGCGATGTCCCTGATACGCGTGTCGCCGGGGTAACCGTCACCGGGGTAGTCGGTGCCGCTGCGCAGCTTGAACGCGGCGAACACCTCGCCGTCGTGCTCGCCCTCGCAGGGGACCTCGTCGACGTCGTAGGTGTACCCCTCCAGGGAGCCCCCCGGCGTGTCGAAGCACTCACCGGTACCGACCGACAGGGACGTGCTGCCGCGGGCGCCCTCCTTGAAGCCCTCCCAGACGTCGGACGCCGCACCCGTGGTGAGCATCAGCGTCCACAGCACGAGTCCGACCGTCGACAGCACGGCGCCGCCGACGGCCAGCCCCCGGCCGCGCTCGCCCCGCTTCCTGATCTGCACCAGCGCGATCACCCCCAGCACCAGACCCACGGCCGGCACGAAGCAGAGGACGCCGAGCACGAGGGAGGCGATGGCGAGGCCGTTGACGGGCGCGGGCCGGTTGAACGGGCTGTAGCCCTGCCCCCACGTCTGGTACGGAGGCGGCCCGTACGGCCCGTACGGCGCGGATTGCCCGTACGGCGGGGACTGTCCGTACGGCGCGGACTGTCCGTACGGCGCGGACTGCGGCGCCTGGTACGGGCCCTGGGGCTGCTGGGGGTCGGGGGTCCCAGGGGGCGGGGGTATGGACACGGGTGCCGTGCTCCTGGTTCTGACGGCGGGGCGACGCGGCCGCCGCGGGTGCGGGATGCGGGATGCGGGGAGTGGCGGATGCGGACGCCCCCGGATACGGGCGTCCTGTGATGCGGAAGGACAAGAACTCACGTACGACTTGCGCGCATGGTATGCAGGCCGCGGCCCGGGACGGAACGCCGGTCCGCGAGCGGGCCCGCCCGGGCCGAGGTGACCGGTGCGCACACCGGCCCCGCCGGTCCCGTTCGCGACGGCGGACGGGTTCCGTTGCGGCAGACACCTTGACAGCGTGCGTACTGTTTCGCGACGTTTGAGCTCCGCGCCGCGGACGAGCTCGCGTCCGGCGTGGACGGCGGCGTGGAGCGGCAGTTACGCGATGCAGTGACAGGACGCGATCAGCGCGTCATGGGGGGAACTGGGGGAGCGGTCGCCCATGCGGTCCTTGCACGGTGGTCCATCAGACATCACGATCCACAGACCCGACGAACTGAGCGACGCGCTCCGTCACGCCTGGCACCGGGCGATGGACGAGTCGCCGGAATACGCGAACCCCTTTCTGGCACCGGAGTTCGCGACCGGTGTCGGCAGACACCGCGGTGACACGTACGTGGCGGTCCTGCACGAGGGCGGCGAACCCGTGGGCTTCTTCCCGTACGAGCGCAACTCCTTCGGCGTCGGCCGGGCCATCGGACTCGGCCTGTCGGACCTCCAGGCCTTGGTGCACCGCCCCGGCGTCACCTGGGACCCGCGGGAACTGCTGCGGGCCTGCGGCCTGTCCGTCTTCGAGTTCGACCATCTGGTGGCCGAGCAGAAACCGTTCGGCAGGTATGTCACGGGGACCTTCGCCTCACCGGTGCTGGATCTGAAGCCCGCCGACGGCGAGTACGCGCAGTGGCTGCGCGGGGCGTACCCCGGGCTGGCCAAGACGACGTTGAAGAAGGAACGCCGCCTGGGGCGCAACGTGGGCGAGATGCGGTTCGTCTTCGACGAGCGCGATCCGGCCGTGCTGCGCACGCTGATGCGGTGGAAGTCCGCCCAGTACCGCAGGACGGGGCGGATGGACCGGTTCGCGCGACCGTGGATCGTCGCCCTGGTGGACGACCTGTTCGAGGTCCGCGAGGAGTACTTCACCGGCGTGCTGTCCGTGGTGTACGCCGGTGACCGGCCGGTCGCCGCGCACTTCGGGCCGCGCTCGCGCACGGTGTTCGCGGCCTGGTTCACGGCGTACGACCCCGAGTTCCGCTACTACTCCCCCGGGTTGATCATGCACCTGCGCATGGCCGAGGCCGCGGCCCGGCACGGCGTGACCCTGATGGACATGGGGCGCGGCGAGAAGGAGTACAAGGACTGGCTCAAGACCCGGGAACTGCGGGTCGGCGAGGGGTTCGCGACCCGTCCCCGTCATCCGGTGGCGGCGGCGCACCGGCTGTGGCGCAGACCGGTACGCGGCCTGCGGAACACGGTCCTGGCCCACCCCACCCTGCGGGAGCCGGCCGACCGCCTCCTGAAGACCGTCGGCACACTGCGCACCTCGGCCCGCGCGGACGCCGCCGGCGCGACGGCCGACAGCACGGCTGGACCGACGCGCTGAACAGGCTCGACGGCTGACGGCTGACGGCTGACGGGCGTACTGAAGTGCCGGAGTGCCGGAGTACCGGGCAGGTGAGCGGAGGTCATCCGCCCCCGTCCGTCATGCCGAGGCGGGCCTGTTCCTCCTCGACGATCCGGCGGGCCAGGTCGATGTCCGACACGTCGACCGCGTCCGGGGTGGCTTCGGCCACGGCGCTGCGACGGGCATAGGCGTCGAACAGGCGGGTCTTCTCCTCCAGCATCCTCACCATGCGTTCGTCCACTCCCCCGGTGGCGAGGAGGCGATGCACGCGCACCGGCCTGACCTGGCCCATGCGGTGGGCCCGGGCCACCGCCTGGTGTTCGATGGTCGGCTTGATCTGGGGTTCGCAGAGGATGACGACGGAGGCCGCCTGCATGTTCAGGCCGATGCCCGCCGCCTGGATCTGGGCCAGGAGCACCGCGGGGCCCGGGACACCGGCGAAGTCGTCGACGATCTGCTGCCGCCGCCCGGCCGGAACGCTTCCACTGAGCGGACCGAACACCGTGAGGGCGTGGGCGGGTCCGGCGGGTCCGGCGGCGAGTGCTTCCCGGACGACGCCCAGCACATCCCTGAAGTAGGAGAAGACCACCGTCTTCTGCCCGTTCTCGGCGGCTTCCTCGACGATCTCCCGGAGCCGGTCCAGCTTGGCCGACTTCTCCGGGCGCGTGTACGCGGCTCTGCGCATCGCCATGAAGTTGCCCGCCCGCACGGCCGCGCGGTAGGCCTCCTCGTCCGACGCGCTGAGCTCCTCCCATTCGTCGGTCCGCTGGAGACTCGGGAGTTCCGTCAGGACGTCTTCCTGGTTGCGTCGCAGATAGACCGGGGCGACGGCCTTGCGGAAGGCGACCGATCCGACCAGCGCGTCCCGCTCGTCCAGGGATCGCGCGACCGCGCCGTCCAGCATCCCGACCAGGTTGCGGAACTCGACGACCCTGTTCTCCATCGGCGTACCGGTCATGAAAAGGGCGCGCTCGCAGTGCTCCGCCCAGAGCGCGACCGTCTGCGACCGCCTGGCCTTCGGGTTCTTCACGGAGTGCGCTTCGTCCACGACGAGCAGTCCGACCTCCCCTCCGCCCGGCGCCGGAAATCCGCGCAGCGCCTCGAACGTGGTCACCGCGACCCCGCCCCGCCCCTTCCAGTCGGCGAACGCGTCCTGCCGGTCGGGGCCGTGGAGCACCGCTACGCGCAGGGCGCTGCGGGCCTCGATCTCGCGCGTCCAGTTCACCAGGACGCTCGCCGGGCAGACCACCATGAAGTGGCTCTGCCCCTCGGCGGCCAGGTGCGCCAGCACGGCGATCGCCTGGATGGTCTTGCCGAGGCCCATCTCGTCGCCGAGTATCACCTTGCGCTGGGCGAGGGCGAACCGCGCGCCGAACGCCTGGTATCCACGCAGCGAGACCCGCCGGTGGGAGTCGTCCAGGTACTGGGCCCGGACCCGTTCCGCGATCTCGTCCGGCAGGAAGCCCTCGGCGGCGGCCGTGTCGGGCGGCCGCCCGGAGATCTCGGCGAGCAGGCTGTAGTACTCGGCGGACCGGAGTTCGAAGTCCACCCAGGCCGCGAGGTCGTCCGGAGGTCCCCGCAGCAGGTCCACCGAGGCCTGGGCGAGCAGTTCCGGGAGGTCCGTCTGCTCGGCCTCCTCGACCAGCGCCCGGATCTCGGCGACCGCCGCGAGCGCGCGCGTCCTCTTCTCCTGGCCCGCCAGAAGCATCCGGAAACGCCCGGCGGCGGGCTTCGCCTCGGTCAGCGCCGGACCGAGTTCCTCCGCCAGGCCGACGGCCCTGTCCACCGCGCGCCGGGCGTCCGGACCGGCCTCCACCAGCACGTACAGGGCCATGACGAGGGCGGTGGTGTCCGGCCGCGGCCGGTCCACGTCCAGGTGTACCGCCACGCTCTCGTGTACGGCCGCGGAGAGCTGGCGGGCGGCGCCGAGCATCTGGTCGACCGTGCGCTGCCCGACGCCCGGAATCTGCCGCAACCGATAGGGGCCCGCTTCGAGAACCCCGCCGACCGTGCGCAGCCCGCTCTTCTCGACGTTCCCCAGTCGGAGCCGTCCGTCGGTGACGTCCTGGAGTCTGCTGACCGGGATGGCGTCGAGCTCCCGGCGCACCGCCGCGTCCTGGATCGGCTTCAGTGCGGCCCGTACGGCTTCGACCGCCCTGCCGTGGTCGCCGACCACCGCCCGCGCCGCCTCGTGCAGTCGCGCCCCCCTCGCGACCAGGTCCCGCTCGCCACGCCCCACGCGCCCCGCCCCTCACTCTCGCTCTCCCGGCATCCTCCCACCGCCCACCGACAGGCCGAGGGCTCCGTAAGGGAGACAGCAAGGCACCGGCACCCTGCCGAGCCGACTCCGTACACGGGTCGGTTCGGCTCAAGGGAGGCCGGCCGGCGGAGGTCGTGGAGCGCGCGGACCGCGACGACGTACCCACGGTGATCACGCGCCGCGGCAAGGAAGTCGCCGCCGTCGTCTCCATCGAGGTACTGCGCAGGTACCAGGAGTGGGAAGAGCGCGAAATCAATCGGATCATCGACGAGCGCATGGCCAGCCCCGCACCCGGCATCCCGATCGAGGACATCATGGGGGAGACGCCGGCGCGCGGTGAGTGAGTACCGAACCGTCTTCCGCGCCGAGGCGCGGGCCTCCTGGCCAAGCTGCCCGCGCTGGAAAGCGATCCCCTCGGCTTCGACACCACCGCACTCGTGTCCCGGCCGGACCGCCGTCGGCTTCGGGTCGGCGACTCCCGCGTCGTCTACACGATCGACAACGGAGAACTGGTGGTCTGGGTCGTTCACCCGGGACACCGCTCCAGCGTCTGGGACACCTGATGCCGCCGATGCCGATCAACCCCGGCACCCACCCGGCACGGTGATATGGAAGGGGCCGGACTCGACGAAGTCCGACCCCTTCCCACCCGCACGTTCAAGTCGGTGGCTCACGTGCGATCTGTCGACCGTCACACGTTGAAGCGGAACTCCACCACGTCCCCGTCCTGCATGACGTACTCCTTGCCCTCCATGCGGGCCTTGCCCTTGGCGCGGGCCTCGGCGACCGAGCCTGTTTCGACCAGGTCCTCGAAGGAGATGACCTCGGCCTTGATGAAGCCCTTCTGGAAGTCCGTGTGGATCACGCCGGCCGCCTCGGGGGCCGTCGCGCCCTTCTTGATCGTCCAGGCGCGGGATTCCTTGGGGCCGGCCGTGAGGTAGGTCTGGAGGCCGAGGGTGTTGAAGCCGACGCGGGCGAGGGTCGCAAGGCCCGGCTCCTCGGCGCCGACGGACTCCAGGAGCTCCAGCGCGTCCGCCTCGTCGAGCTCGGCGAGGTCCTGCTCCAGCTTGGCGTTGAGGAAGATCGCCTCGGCGGGGGCGACCAGGGCGCGCTGCTCGGCCTTGAAGTCGTCGTCCACCAGCTCGTCCTCGTCGACGTTGAAGACGTAGAGGAACGGCTTGGTGGTGAGCAGGTGCAGGTCGTGCAGCAGCTCCTCGTTGCCGGAGCCCTGGACGATGCCCGCCGAGAAGAGGGTGTCGCCCTTCTCGAGGATCTCCTTCGCCGCCTCGACCGCCGCGACCTTGGGCACGACGTCCTTCTTGATGCGCGACTCCTTCTGGAGGCGCGGCAGGACCTTCTCGATGGTCTGGAGGTCGGCGAGGATCAGCTCGGTGTTGATCGTCTCGATGTCGTCCTTGGGCGAGACCTTGCCGTCGACGTGGACGACGTTCTCGTCCTTGAAGGCGCGGATGACCTGGCAGATCGCGTCGGACTCACGGATGTTCGCCAGGAACTTGTTGCCCAGGCCCTCGCCCTCGGACGCGCCCCGCACGATGCCGGCGATGTCGACGAAGTCGACGGTCGCGGGCAGGACCCGCTGCGAGGAGAAGATCTCGGCCAACTTCGTGAGACGGGCGTCCGGCACGCCGACCACGCCCACGTTGGGCTCGATCGTGGCGAACGGGTAGTTGGCCGCCAGCACGTCGTTCTTGGTCAGGGCGTTGAAAAGGGTCGACTTGCCGACATTCGGCAGACCGACGATTCCGATCGTGAGCGACACGTTGCGACTTCCCGTACGTGAGAGGACGTGAGAGGACTGGAGACCAGGGGGCCGATCCACCAGTCTACGGCGTGCCGCGCCCCGCCCCGGCGACCTGTCGAACGCTTGGCCAAGCTCGGCTCAACGGCGTGTCTGAGGAGCCGTTCGACACATAAAACGACCTAAGTTGGTCCAGTGGAGCAACACAGGACGCGACCCCAGCAGCACGGACCGCGACGCGGCACGCCCTCGTCCCTGCCTCCGCAGGGCGGCCGGGGTGGCGCGGGCGCGGCACGGCCCGCCCGGCCGTCCGCTCCCGGCCCGTCCGCCCCGGGCCCGTCCTCCCGGCCCGCGCGGGTGGGCGCTCCCGCGCGCGGACCCGTGCAGCGCCGCCCGGTCACCGTACGGCGGCCCGCTCCGCCGGTCGGGAAGGCGGCGCGGCGGCTGCCCGGCCCCCGGCTGACGGGGCTGGGCGGCGGGCTGTTCTGCGGGGCGGTGCTGTTCCTGCTCGGCTGTCTGGACCAGTTGCTGTTCGACGGGTCGCTGACGGTCTACAGCGTGCTGTTCCTGCCGGTGTGCGCGCTGACCGCGCTGTGGGTGCGCAGGGGGGACCTGCTGAGCGCGCCGGTCATCGCGCCGATCGCCTTCACGGTCGGGCTGCTGCCGGTGGCCGACGGTGACGGCGGGATCGGCAGCCGGCTGATGGGGCTGGTCACCGCGCTCGCCACCCAGGCCGGCTGGCTGTACGCCGGGACGCTCGTCGCCGGGCTGATCGCGACCGTGCGGAAGGTCCGCCTGGTGCGTCAGCGCCGGCGACAGCGGCGGGCGCGGTGACCCGGCCCCCGCGGCACCCTCAGTCCTGATCCAGGGCGTGCATCGCCGCCCCCACGATCCCCGCGTTGTTCTGCAGCTGAGCCGGGACGATCTCCGCCCTGATGCCCTCGATGAGGTGCAGGAACTTGTCCGCCTTGCGGCTGACGCCACCGCCGATGACGAACAGCTCGGGCGAGAACAGCATCTCGACATGCGCGAGGTACTTCTGGACGCGGTGGGCCCAGTGCTCCCACGTCAGTTCGTTGTCGTCCTTGGCCTTGCTGGAGGCGCGCTTCTCCGCGTCGTGGCCGTTGAGCTCCAGGTGGCCCAGCTCGGTATTGGGGACGAGGACGCCGTCGACGAAGAGGGCGCTGCCGATGCCGGTGCCGAAGGTCAGCAGGATGACCGTGCCCCGGCGGTCCCGGCCGGCGCCGAACCGCATCTCGGCGACGCCGGCCGCGTCCGCGTCGTTCACCACGGTCACCGGGAGGCCGCCCAGCCGCTCGCCGAACAACGCGCGGGCGTCCGTGTCGACCCAGCTCTTGTCGACATTGGCCGCCGTACGAATGGTGGCCCCGCCCGTGACCACGCCCGGGAAGGTGAGCCCGACCGGGCCCGTCCACCCGAAGTGGTCGACGACCTCCTTCACCCCGTCGGCCACGCTGTCGGGAGTCGCCGGGTGCGGGGTGAGCACCTTGCAACGCTCCTGAGCCAGCTCGCCCTTGTCCAGGTCCACGGGAGCGCCCTTGATCCCGGATCCACCGATGTCCACGCCGAAGATCTGCATGGCTCTACGTTACGACGTGGGACTGACGGTCACTCCGTGGAATCGGCAGGTGTGCCGGCTCCGCCGCGCTCGGCGACCAGGCCGGCCGCCTCGTCGCGCAGGTCGCGGCGCAGCTCCTTGGGCAGCGAGAAGGTGATGGACTCCTCGGCCGCCTTGACCAGCTCCACGTCCGCGTAGCCACGCTCCGACAGCCACTCCAGGACCTCTTCGACCAGCACCTCCGGCACCGACGCGCCCGAGGTGACGCCGACCGTGGTCACGCCCTCCAGCCAGGCCTCGTCGATCTCGCTGGCGAAGTCCACCAGGTAGGCCGCGCGGGAACCGGCGAGCTTGGCGACCTCGACGAGGCGCACGGAGTTGGAGGAGTTGCGCGAGCCGACCACGATCACGAGTTCCGCCTCGGCGCCCATCTGCTTCACGGCGAGCTGGCGGTTCTGCGTGGCGTAGCAGATGTCGTCGCTGGGCGGCGAGATGAGCTGCGGGAACTTCTCCTTCAGGGCGTCGACGGTCTCCATGGTCTCGTCGACGGAGAGGGTGGTCTGGGAGAGCCAGACCACCCTGGACGGGTCGCGGACCTCGACCTTGGCGACGTCCGCCGGGCCGTCGACGAGCTGGATGTGGTCGGGCGCCTCGCCGGAGGTGCCGATGACCTCCTCGTGGCCCTCGTGCCCGATCAGGAGGATGTCGAAGTCCTCGTTGGCGAAGCGGACGGCTTCCTTGTGGACCTTGGTCACCAGCGGGCAGGTCGCGTCGATGGTGGCGAGGCGGCCGCGCTGGGCCTCCTCGTGGACGACGGGGGCGACACCGTGCGCGGAGAACATGACGATGTTCCCCTCGGGCACCTCCTCCGTCCGCTCGACGAAGATCGCGCCCTTCCGCTCCAGGGTCTGGACGACGTACTTGTTGTGCACGATCTCGTGCCGGACGTAGATCGGAGCCCCGTACTGCTCCAGGGCTTTCTCGACGGCGATCACGGCGCGGTCCACGCCCGCGCAGTAGCCCCGGGGGGCGGCGAGCAGGACACGGCGGCCAGGCGAAGCAGTCATGGCACCCATCGTAAGGCCGCGTTCGGGGGGTCGAAGATCGCGTCCCCCCGCTCCGGCCGGCGTGACGGGCGGTGAGCTGGGAAGGGCCGGACGGGACGGGAGCGCCCGGGCACTGATGTCCGACCGCGGGACGGCGGTCCGTACCGGCGAGCAGGCCCCCGACCTGCGGCGCTGCCTCGGCTTTCGGAATGCCCCTCACCGGTCCGGGCCGCCTCGTTCCGCTCCTGGACGGGGCGGGGCGGTGGACGGGCCGGGATGTCGGTGTCGGCGGATACGCTCGGCGCATGGCTGTGAACACGTCCGCGGACGCCCCGCTGCCCGTCGGCGAGATCTCGCGGCTCATCGGGGGCTGGATCGACCGGCTCGGCGCGGTGTGGGTCGAGGGACAGATCACCCAGTTGTCGCGGCGGCCGGGGGCGGGTGTCGTGTTCCTGACGCTGCGCGACCCCTCGCACGACATCTCCGTCAGCGTGACCTGTTACCGGCAGGTGTTCGACGCGGTCGCCGATGTCGTCGGCGAGGGCGCCCGGGTCGTCGTCCTCGCGAAGCCGGAGTGGTACGCGCCGCGGGGGCAGCTGTCGCTGCGGGCCGCCGAGATCCGGCCGGTGGGCGTCGGCGAACTGCTGGCCAGGCTGGAGCAGCTGAAGAAGTCCCTCACCGCGGAGGGGCTGTTCGCGCCCGGGCGCAAGAAGGCGCTGCCGTTCCTGCCGCAGCTCATCGGGCTGGTCTGCGGCCGCGCCTCCGCCGCGGAGCGGGACGTGCTGGAGAACGCCCGGCACCGCTGGCCCGCCGTCCGCTTCGAGGTGCGCAACGTCCCCGTGCAGGGGGTGCACGCCGTCCCGCAGGTCGTGCAGGCCGTCAAGGAGCTCGACGCGATCGACGCCGTGGACGTGATCATCGTCGCGCGCGGCGGCGGCAGCGTGGAGGACCTGCTGCCGTTCTCCGACGAGCAGCTCGTGCGCGCGGTCGCGGCCTGTCGTACGCCGGTGGTGTCGGCGATCGGGCACGAGCCCGACACCCCGCTCCTCGACTACGTGGCCGACCTCCGGGCCTCGACCCCGACGGACGCGGCGAAGAAGGTCGTACCGGACGTCGGCGAGGAGTACGAGCGGGTGCGGATGCTGCGCGACCGGGCGCGCCGGAGCGTGGAGGCGTTCGTGACGCGGGAGGAGCGCGGTCTCGCCCAGACGCTCAGCCGGCCCTCGATGGAGGATCCGCACCGGATGATCGACGAGCGGGCGGAGCAGGTGACGTCCCTGCTCGACCGGGGCAGGCGGACCCTCGGCCATCTCCTCGACCGGGCCGACTCCGAGCTGACGCACACGCACGCGCGCGTGGTGGCCCTCTCCCCCGCGGCGACGCTGCGGCGGGGCTACGCGGTGTTGCAGAAGGCGGACGGTCAGGTCGTCCGCGACCCGGGGGAGGTGGCGGCGGACGAGGCGCTGCGGGCGCGGGTCGCCGAGGGTGAGTTCAACGTACGAGTCGATGTCCAGGAGTGAGTGCATGACCGGCAAGGTGGAAGAGGCGCTCGGCTACGAGCAGGCCCGCGATGAGCTGATCGACGTCGTGCGGCGGCTGGAGGCGGGCGGTACGACGCTGGAGGAGTCCCTCGCGCTCTGGGAGCGGGGCGAGGAGCTGGCCAAGGTGTGCCGGCGGTGGCTCGAGGGCGCGCGGGCACGGCTGGACGCGGCGCTGGCCGAGGAGGGCGCGCGGGACGGGGAACCTGACCCCGAGTAGGGGTGGGCCGGCGGTCGCGCCCTCGTCCCGGTGTCCGGTCGACCGCCCTGTGACCTGCGACGCCTGTGAATCGGATCACCGCACTCCGCATTTTGTTGAATGTTGAACTTCCATCACGTACGGTCGTTACAGACAGCCGGTCCGACGCCCCGGATCCGGCCCACCACCCGAGGAAGTCGACGCATGTCTCTCGTTCTTGACCCCGCCGCCCAGGACCTGCTGTTCCGTGAGGCCCGCACCGCCAACACCTTCACCGACGAGCCGGTGACCGACGAGCAGGTGCAGGCGATCTACGACCTGGTCAAGTACGGCCCGACCTCCATGAACCAGTCGCCGCTGCGCGTCACCCTGGTCCGCTCCGCCGAGGCCCGCGAGCGCCTCGTGCAGCACCTGGCCGAGGGCAACCAGAAGAAGACCGCCGCCGCCCCGCTGGTCGCGATCCTCTCCGCCGACAACGAGTTCCACGAGGAGCTGCCCGAGCTCTTCCCGCACTTCCCCCAGGCCAAGGACGCCGTCTTCGCCGACCGTTCGGTGCGTGAGTCCAACGCCACGCTCAACGCCGCCCTCCAGTCCGCCTACTTCATCATCGGCATCCGCGCCGCCGGTCTGGCCGCCGGCCCGATGACCGGTCTGGACTTCGAGGGTGTCCGCAAGGAGTTCCTCGACGACGACCACACCCCGCTGATGGTCGTCAACATCGGCAAGCCGGGCCCCGACGCCTGGTTCCCGCGCTCCCCGCGTCTGGCCTACGACGAGGTCGTCACCACCGTCTGATCCGCCATCCGATCCGGCCCACGGACACGACAGAGGCCCCCGGCACACCGCCGGGGGCCTCTGTCGTGCGTCGGCGCGGGCCACGACCTCGGGCGGGTCCCGCGAGCCCGCGTCCGCGCGGGCGGCGCACACCCGATCGCCCCGCGTCCGCGCGGCCCGGATCAGGCGCTCACGCGCTCAGGCGCTCAGGCGCTCACGCCAGCTTCAGCGCCTCGGCCATCTTCGCCAGCCGGTCGAACGACGCCGTGCCCGCCACGACCGTCGTGGAGCCGTCGGTGTCCTTGAGCACGAGGGCGTCGTAGCGGCCACCGGTGTAGCGGGTCCACGTCCGGCCGCCGATCTCCTCGGTGGCCTTCGTCTCCTTCGCGCCCTGGCTGGCCTCGTCGACGAACGCGGCGCGCTTCTGAGTCGACTGCTCGATCGCCACGTACTCACCGTCGGGGTCCTGGAAGCCGAGGTGCCAGGCATCGAACTTGTCGCCCTGGAAGCGCACGGAGGTCGCCTTCCAGCTCCCGGGCAGGCCCTCGGGCGCCGCCACCGGATACGAAGCGGCGCGGCGCGCCGTGAGCAGCTCCACGCGGTAGTCGACCCGCTCGATGTCGGGAGCCTTGTCGTCGTGCGGGACGAACACGTAGATGACGCCCGCCGCGATCATGATCAGGCCCAGGGAAAGGATCATGTCCCGGACCGTCTTCTGCTTGCCGTTCGTACCTGCCACGCCCTCTATCGTCGCAGGTACCCGGAGCGCTCATCCGTGGGGGCCCCTGCTCATTTTGTTCACCTGGCGATAGAGTCGGGACCAACACCCTCGTCCGGCCGTCGTCGTATCAGAAAGGTGCGCTCCGATGACCGAGAATCATCAGCTGCCGTCCGAACTCGAAGTTCCCTCCGAGGCCCCCGACCGCAACCTCGCCCTGGAACTCGTCCGGGTGACCGAGGCTGCGGCGATGGCCGCGGGCCGCTGGGTCGGACGCGGCGACAAGAACGGCGCCGACGGTGCCGCGGTACGCGCCATGCGCACCCTCGTCTCCACCGTGTCGATGAACGGCGTCGTCGTCATCGGCGAGGGCGAGAAGGACGAGGCGCCGATGCTGTTCAACGGGGAGCGCGTCGGCGACGGCACCGGCCCCGAGTGCGACATCGCCGTCGACCCGATCGACGGCACCACGCTCACCGCCAAGGGCATGACGAACGCGATCGCGGTCCTCGCCGCCGCCGACCGCGGTTCGATGTTCGACCCGTCCGCCGTCTTCTACATGGACAAGCTGGTCACGGGCCCCGAGGCCGCCGACTTCGTCGACATCGACGCGCCGGTGTCCGTGAACATCCGCCGGGTCGCCAAGGCCAAGCGGTCCTCGCCCGAGGACGTCACCGTCGTCGTCCTGGACCGGCCGCGCCACGACGGGCTCATCAAGGAGATCCGGGAGACCGGCGCGCGCATCAAGCTGATCTCCGACGGCGATGTGGCCGGCTCGATCCTGGCGCTGCGCGAGGGCACCGGCATCGACCTGCTCCTGGGCGTCGGCGGCACCCCCGAGGGCATCATCTCCGCCTGCGCGGTGAAGTGCCTCGGCGGCACCATCCAGGGCAAGCTGTGGCCGAAGGACGACGTGGAGCGCCAGCGGGCGATCGACGCCGGGCACGACCTCGACCGGGTCCTGACCACGGCCGACCTGGTCTCCGGCGAGAACGTCTTCTTCGTCGCCACCGGCATCACCGACGGCGAACTGCTGCGCGGGGTGCGCTACCGCTCCGAGACCGCCACCACCGACTCGATCGTCATGCGCTCGAAGTCCGGCACGGTCCGCCGGATCGACTCCGAGCACCGGCTGAGCAAGCTGCGCGCGTACAGCGCGGTCGACTTCGACCGCGCCAAGTAGGCGGTCCGCCGGCCCCTGATGAGGTCGTACGTGAAGGGGGCGCTCCCGGTGCGGAGGGAGCGCCCCCTTCACGTACGGGTCGGCGAAGCCCGGGAGCTGTCCCGGGGCGGACGCGCTAGCCGGCCGCGGCTATGCGGTTCGCCGTGCGGGCCTTCTGCAGTTCGAGCTCGCGGCGGCGGCGCCGGGCCAGCACCACGCGGCGCTCGGCGGCGGTGAGGCCGCCCCAGACGCCGTACGGCTCGGGCTGGAGCAGCGCGTGCTCACGACACTCCACCATCACCGGGCAGCGTGCGCAGACGCGCTTGGCCGCCTCCTCACGGGAGAGCCGGGCGGCGGTGGGTTCCTTGGACGGTGCGAAGAACAGGCCGGCCTCGTCGCGCCGGCACACCGCCTCGGTGTGCCAGGGTGCGTCTTGGTCCCTGTCCCGCACTGGCCCCCGCTGGGCCGGTACGGCAGCTACCTGCAGGGACGAATGCGGCGGTTGCAGCACGGTCTACTCCTGACGACGGCTTCGCGAGCGAGAGACGATGCAGCAAGGCCTACCCGCTGTACGCGCGCCTATGCACTGAGTTCCGAACCGCAGGATTTCGGGGGGTCGTGTGCGCCCGCGTCGGCCCCGCCGCGCCCCGGCGACCGCGCCCGGGGCCGCCCGGGTTCACAACCGTCAACGGTCCAGGTGCCGGCGCAAACTCTTGTCGACCTTGCGGTGGACACGGTCGAGGATGTCCCCGACGAGCCGGCCGCGCCTGGGCCTGCCCTCGATGTTGCCCAGCACGGCCCAGCCGTCGAGATAGACGACGGGGGCGTCCGGGTCGGCCGCGTCCAGCGTGTCCACCTCGAAGTTCCCCAGCACGCCACCGCCGGTGCCGCGCAGCGAGACGTTCTCCGGGACGCGGACCTCGACGTTGCCGAAGACCGAGAGCGCCTTGATGACGACCTGCTGGTACTCGAAGAGCGCCTCGCTGAGGTCGATCTCGACGCTGCCGAAGATCGCGTAGGCGTGGATACGGCGTCCGGCGCGCCAACGGCCCTTGCGGACGGCGCTGCTGAAGACCGCGACCACGTTCTCGTCGGGGTCGGCCGGTATCGCGCCCGCGGTCGGACGGCTCGGGGCGGCGGCGTAGGCCGGGGCGGCCCGGTGGTGGGCGGCGGGCAGGTCCCGGATGAAGACCTCCAGCTCGCCGACCGTCTTGGCGGCGAGCACGCCCTCGACGCGCTCGGCGTGCTCCTCGGCGGTGAGGCGGCCCTCGGCGAGGGCGTCACGCAGGATGTCGGCGATGCGGTCACGGTCGGCGTCCGAGGCGCGCAGTTCGGCGACCCGGGGTTCGGCGGCGCGCGGCGCGGTCTGCTTCTGAAGGTCCACGGAGCCAGCGTAGCGAAACACGATAGATCGCGACAGCCCCGAACTGAGCCTTACCTCACAAGCTCGGCGCCCACGGCAGGTTCTACGCTGGTGAGCGCTTGCCAATGGAGGCCGGCCGCTGTCTGTCGAGTGAGGAATGGGCGAGATGCCTGAGTTCGCGTACACCGATCTGCTCCCGATGGGAGAGGACACCACCCCCTACCGGCTGGTGACTTCCGAGGGTGTGTCCACCTTCGAGGCCGACGGGCGGACCTTCCTCAAGGTGGAGCCGGAGGCGCTGCGCAAGCTCGCCGAAGAGGCGATCCACGACATCCAGCACTACCTGCGCCCGGCCCACCTGGCCCAGCTGCGCCGCATCATCGACGACCCCGAGGCGTCGGGCAACGACAAGTTCGTCGCCCTGGACCTGCTGAAGAACGCCAACATCGCGGCGGCCGGCGTGCTGCCGATGTGCCAGGACACCGGCACGGCGATCGTCATGGGCAAACGCGGGCAGAACGTCCTCACCGAGGGCGGCGACGAGTCGGCCCTCTCGCGCGGCATCTACGACGCGTACCAGAACCTCAACCTGCGGTACTCGCAGATGGCCCCGCTCACCATGTGGGACGAGAAGAACACCGGGTCCAACCTGCCGGCGCAGATCGAGCTGTACGCGACCGACGGCGGCGCCTACAAGTTCCTGTTCATGGCCAAGGGCGGCGGCTCCGCCAACAAGTCGTTCCTCTACCAGGAGACGAAGGCGGTCCTCAACGAGGGCTCCATGATGAAGTTCCTGGAGGAGAAGATCCGTTCGCTCGGTACGGCCGCCTGCCCGCCGTACCACCTGGCGATCGTGGTCGGCGGCACGAGCGCCGAGTACGCCCTGAAGACCGCGAAGTACGCCTCCGCGCACTACCTGGACGAGATCCCGGCCGAGGGCTCCGAGCTCGGGCACGGCTTCCGGGACAAGGAGCTGGAGGAGAAGGTCTTCGAGCTGACGCAGCGGATCGGGATCGGCGCGCAGTTCGGCGGCAAGTACTTCTGCCACGACGTGCGGGTGGTGCGGCTGCCGCGGCACGGGGCGTCCTGCCCGGTCGCGATCGCCGTGTCCTGCTCCGCCGACCGGCAGGCGGTCGCGAAGATCACCGCCGAGGGCGTCTTCCTGGAGCAGCTGGAGACGGACCCGGCGCGGTTCCTGCCCGAGACGACGGACGAGCACCTGGAGTCCGACAGCGACGTCGTCGAGATCGACCTGAACCAGCCGATGGACGACATCCTCGCCGAGCTCGCGAAGTACCCGGTGAAGACGCGTCTCTCGCTCTCCGGGCCGCTGGTCGTCGCGCGGGACATCGCGCACGCCAAGATCAAGGAGCGGCTGGACGCGGGCGAGGAGATGCCGCAGTACCTGAAGGACCACCCGGTGTACTACGCGGGCCCGGCGAAGACCCCCGAGGGCTACGCCTCCGGCTCCTTCGGCCCCACGACCGCCGGCCGCATGGACTCCTACGTCGAGCAGTTCCAGGCCGCGGGCGGCTCCAAGGTGATGCTGGCCAAGGGCAACCGTTCCGCGCAGGTCACCAACGCGTGCGAAGCGCACGGCGGCTTCTACCTCGGCTCGATCGGCGGGCCCGCCGCGCGGCTCGCCCAGGACTGCATCAAGAAGGTCGAGGTCGTCGAGTACGAGGAGCTCGGCATGGAGGCGGTCTGGAAGATCGAGGTCGAGGACTTCCCCGCCTTCATCGTCGTGGACGACAAGGGCAACGACTTCTTCCAGGATCCCGCGCCGCAGCCGACGTTCACCACGATCCCGGTGCGCGGCCCCGGGCTCGCGTAGGGCCCTTCTGGGCGGCGGGGACGGCCCGTGGCGGGGCCGCTGACGCATACGGCGGACCCGCCGCCCCTGTCCGTCCCCGCTCCCCTCGGGGGATCCGCCCCGTTCGGCCGCGGGCCGGAACAACCGGGTCGTCCCGATCGCTGTACCAGGCATGAGCGATTACCGCATCGAGCACGACTCCATGGGCGAGGTCCGCGTACCGGCGGATGCCAAGTGGCGGGCCCAGACGCAGCGTGCCGTGGAGAACTTCCCCGTCTCCGGACAGCGCATCGAGCGGGCCCACATCGAGGCCCTCGCCCGCGTCAAGGGCGCCGCGGCCAAGGTCAACGCCCGGCTCGGGGTGCTGGACAAGGACATCGCCGAGGCCGTCCAGGAGGCGGCCGCCGAGGTCGCCGCGGGGAAGTGGGACGAGCACTTCCCCGTCGACGTGTTCCAGACCGGGTCGGGGACGTCGTCGAACATGAACGCCAACGAGGTCATCGCGACGCTGGCGACGGAGCGGCTGGGGCGCGACGTGCACCCGAACGACCACGTCAACGCCTCCCAGTCGTCCAACGACGTCTTCCCCTCGTCGATCCACATCGCCGCCACCGGTGCCGTCACCCACGACCTGATCCCGGCCCTGGAGCACCTGGCCGCCGCCCTCGGCCGCAAGGCGGAGGAGTTCGGGGACGTCGTGAAGTCGGGGCGGACGCACCTGATGGACGCCACGCCCGTGACGCTGGGCCAGGAGTTCGGCGGGTACGCCGCCCAGGTGCGGTACGGGGTCGAGCGGCTGCGGGCCTCGTTGCCGCGGCTGGCGGAGCTGCCGCTGGGCGGCACCGCCGTCGGGACCGGGATCAACACCCCGCCCGGGTTCTCCGCGGCGGTCATCGAGGAGGTGGCCCGCGCGACCGGGCTGCCGTTCACCGAGGCGCGCGACCACTTCGAGGCGCAGGGGGCGCGGGACGGGATCGTCGAGACCAGTGGCCAGCTCAGGACCATCGCGGTCTCACTGACCAAGATCGCGAACGATCTGCGGTGGATGGCCTCGGGGCCGCGGACCGGACTCTCCGAGATCTCCCTGCCCGACCTCCAGCCGGGCTCCTCGATCATGCCCGGCAAGGTCAACCCGGTCATCCCGGAGGCCGTGCTGATGGTCGCGGCCCAGGTCGTGGGGAACGACGCGACGATCGCGACCGCCGGAGCCGCGGGGAACTTCGAGCTCAACGTGATGCTGCCGGTGATCGCGAAGAACGTCCTGGAGTCCGTGCGGCTGCTGGCCAACGTGTCGCGGCTGCTCGCCGACCGGACCGTCGACGGGATCGTCGCCCACCGGGAGCGGGCCCGCGAGTACGCCGAGTCGTCACCGTCCGTGGTCACCCCGCTGAACAAGTACATCGGCTACGAGGAGGCCGCCAAGGTCGCCAAGAAGTCGCTGGCCGAACGCAGGACGATTCGGCAGGTCGTCCTGGACGGCGGGTACGTGGAGCGCGGGGATCTGACGGTCGAGCAGCTCGACGAGGCGCTGGATGTCCTGCGTATGACGCGTCCGTAACGCGCCGCGAACCCTTTGCGCCCCGTGCGTGAACCGTGCCGCCCGCGGCAGCGTCGTATGGCCATGACACCTAATATCTGTGCATGGCAGACGGTGAAGCGGTGAGACGCGTGGGGAACGGTGGTTCGACAGCCTTCTGGGCGCCCGGAAGTCAGATCCTGTGGCGCTACCGGGAGAACGCCGGCGCGGGCTTCCACATCGCGCGGCCCGTGACCGTCGCGCGGGACGACGAGGAGGTGCTCGCCGTGTGGCTGGCGCCCGGTACCGAGTGTGTGAAGCCCGTGCTCGCCGACGGCACGCCCGTGCACGTCGAGCCGCTCGTCTCGCGCTACACCAGGCCGCGCACCGTCGCGCGCGACCGGTGGTTCGGTACCGGGGTGCTGAAGCTGGCCCGGCCCGGCGAGCCCTGGTCGGTGTGGCTGTTCTGGGACCAGGGCTGGCAGTTCAAGAACTGGTACGTGAACCTGGAGGAACCGCTGGCCCGTTGGGCGGGCGGAGTCGACTCCGAGGATCATTTTTTGGACATCTCCGTTCACCCGGACCGCAGTTGGCACTGGCGCGACGAGGACGAGTTCGCGCAGGCTCAGCGGGACGGGCTGATGGACGCCGAGGTCGCCGAGCGGGTGCGGGCGGCGGGGCGGGACGCGGTGGACGCGATCCGGGCCTGGGGGGCGCCGTACTCCCAGGGCTGGCAGCACTGGCGCCCGGATCCGTCCTGGGCCGTACCGTTGCTGCCGGAGGACTGGGACCGTACGCCCGCGCACGTGTCCTCATGAGACCCTTGATGCGCCCCCGGGCAACAAACGTAGGATCGTCCTCCGCAAGGGCGCACAGAGGCAACTCCCGGAGCAGGCATCAGGTCTGACCGAACGTCACCGAGGGGCGGCAGGACGTGAGCGAGGGGTACGAGCGCGACACCGGTCCGGGCATCGCCCAGGGCCTCGGCGGTATGGGCACAACCCCCGGCGATGCCGGCGAGGGGTGCGCCCGGACCGCCCGCGGCACAGGAACAACCTCTGGTCACGCGGGAATTCCGTTCCTGGGACAGGTATTCCGGGTATCGGCTTTTCGGCGGGACGAACTGCGCGCGCGGCGCGCAGCCCCGGACGGACGGATTCGACACGCGTGACGGAGCAGCCCACCTCCTACGAACGCCCGCAGCCGGGCGTCGACCCCACGGATCCCCGCGGGGCGCTTCTGCGTACCCCGGCACCGGCCCGCACGCCCGGCGCGACCGCTTTACCGCCTCAGCCCGCCCAGGCCGCGCAGCCCGCCCAGGCCCGTACCGGCGAGACACCCGGGACGACGGCCGCCGGCGGTGATCCCGAGCACTCCCAGCCCGCCGTCGCCGAGACCGGCACCCACCGGCCGCGTCCCACGCCCGAGGCCATCCCGGCCCAGCCGGGCGGCTCCGGGCCGGGTGCCGTCGAGCGGGGCGCCGGGGACCGCCAGGACCGGCGTACGGGACAGGGGGTGGTGCCCGGGCGGCCCACTCCGATGCGGCGGGACGGGGACCGGCTGCGCTTCGTCGGGGCCGCGACCCGGCGGATCGCCCGGGGCATCGACCTGGACGAGATCGTGATGGGGCTGTGCCGGGCCACCGTGCCGACCTTCAGCGACGCCATCCTCGTGTATCTGCGCGATCCGCTGCCGGTCGGCGACGAGCGGCCCACCGGGCCCGTCGTGCTGCGGCTGCGGCGCACCGACCGGATCCCGGAGGAGCGGGACACCGAGAACGGGTTCGCGCCGGCGCCGCAGCCGGAGCAGCCCTCGGAGCTCACCGAGCTGTCGGCCGTCACCGCCGAGCTGTGCGAGGTACGGCCCGGCGGCGCGCTCGCCGAGGTGCTGCGCGGGGTGCGTCCGGTGTTCGCCGACGCCCCGGCCGCCCGTGCCGCCCTCCCGGAGCTGCTGGGCGACGGCGGCGAGCTGGTGGTGCCGAGCGGGCAGCGGGCGATCCTGGCCCCGCTGCGCGGGCGGCGCCGGGTGATCGGCGCCGCGGTCTTCCTGCGCCGTCCCGAGCGCATCGCGTTCGAGGCGGACGACCTGCTGGTCGCCGCCCAGCTGGCCACGCACAGCGCGCTCGGCATCGACAAGGCGGTGCTGTACGGCCGTGAGGCGTACATCGCGGACGAGCTCCAGCGCACCATGCTGCCGGAGACGCTGCCGCGTCCCACGGGGGTGCGGCTGGCGTCCCGCTATCTGCCGGCCGCGGAGACCGCGCGGGTCGGCGGTGACTGGTACGACGCGATCCCGCTGCCCGGCAGCCGGGTCGCCCTGGTCGTCGGTGACGTGATGGGGCATTCCATGACGTCGGCGGCCATCATGGGCCAGCTGCGGACGACCGCGCAGACCCTGGCGGGACTGGACCTGCCGCCGCAGGAGGTGCTGCACCACCTCGACGAGCAGGCCCAGCGGCTGGGCACGGACCGCATGGCGACCTGCCTCTACGCGGTGTACGACCCGGTCTCGCACCGGATCACCATCGCCAACGCCGGGCATCCGCCGCCGGTGCTGCTGCACCTGGGCGGCCGGGCCGAGGTGCTGCGGGTGCCCGCGGGCGCGCCCATCGGGGTGGGCGGGGTCGACTTCGAGGCGGTGGAGCTGGACGCGCCGGCCGGCGCGACCCTGCTGCTGTACACCGACGGGCTGGTGGAGTCGCGGCTGCGGGACGTGTGGACCGGTATAGAGCAGCTGCGCGAGAAGCTCGCCGCGACCGCGCAGCTCACCGGACCCGACCATCCGCCGCCGCTGGAAGCGCTGTGCGACGAGGTGCTCGACATGCTCGGCCCGGGCGACCGGGACGACGACATCGCGCTGCTCGCCGCCCGCTTCGACGGGATCGCGCCGAGCGACGTGGCGTACTGGTTCCTGGAGCCGGAGGACGCGGCTCCCGGCCGGGCCCGTCGGCTCGCCCGGCGCGCGCTCTCGCGCTGGGGCATGGAGGACATGAGCGACTCCGTGGAGCTGCTGGTCAGCGAGGTCGTGACCAACGCCGTGCGCTATGCGTCGCGGCCCGTCACGCTCCGTCTGCTGCGCACCGACGTGCTGCGCTGCGAGGTCGGCGACGACGTGCCGCAGCTGCCTCGGCTGCGGCAGGCGCGGGCCACCGACGAGGGCGGGCGCGGGCTGTATCTGGTGAACAAACTGGCCAAGCGGTGGGGCGCGACCAGACTGAGCACGGGAAAGGTGGTCTGGTTCGAATTGAACCGCGGCTGAGGGGTACCCCGTGCGGGGCGCCCCTCCGGCAGCCGTTCGGACCCGTACCGAGGCTGGACCGCGTCCAGAAGTTGCCGACACCTCGTCGGCGGCGTTGACTGCTGGGGTGAGCGAAGCGATCTGACCACCCTCTGTCGACGGGAGGACGCTCGTGACACAGGAATCCCAGAAGGCTCCGTACACCACGAACAACGTCGGAATTCCGGTGGAGAGCGACGAGCACTCGCTCACCGTCGGCCCCGACGGACCGATCCTGCTCCAGGACCACTACCTGATCGAGAAGATGGCCCAGTTCAACCGGGAACGGGTCCCCGAGCGGGTGGTGCACGCCAAGGGCAGCGGCGCGTACGGGTTCTTCGAAGTCACCAATGACGTCAGCCAGTTCACCAAGGCCGACCTCTTCCAGCCCGGCAGGCGCACGGAGATGCTGGCGCGGTTCTCGACGGTGGCGGGTGAGCAGGGCTCTCCCGACACCTGGCGCGACCCCCGTGGTTTCGCGCTCAAGTTCTACACCGACGAGGGCAACTACGACATGGTGGGCAACAACACACCGGTCTTCTTCGTCCGTGACACGATCAAGTTCCAGGACTTCATCCGCTCACAGAAGCGTCACCCGGCGACCGGGCTGCGCGACAACGACATGCAGTGGGACTTCTGGACGCTCTCCCCCGAGTCGGCCCACCAGGTGACGTGGCTGATGGGTGACCGGGGTATCCCGAAGACCTACCGCAACATGAACGGCTACAGCTCGCACACCTATATGTGGATCAACGGCGGTGGCGAGCGGTTCTGGGTGAAATACCACTTCAAGACCGACCAGGGCATCGACTTCCTCACCCAGGAGGAGGCCGACCAGCTGGCCGGTTCGGACGCGGACAAGCACCGCCGGGACCTGTTCGAGGCGATCGACTCGGGGAACGCGCCGAGCTGGAGCCTGAAGGTCCAGATCATGCCCTTCGAGGACGCGGCGGACTACCGCTTCAACCCCTTCGACCTGACCAAGGTGTGGCCGCACGGCGACTACCCGCTGATCGACGTCGGCCGGATGGTCCTCGACCGCAACCCCGAGGACTACTTCATCCACATCGAGCAGGCCGCCTTCGAGCCGTCGAACCTCGTCCCGGGCATCGGTCCCTCGCCGGACAAGATGCTGCTGGGCCGGTTGTTCTCGTACCCGGACACCCACCGGTACCGGATCGGCCCGAACTACGCCCAGCTGCCGCCGAACCGGCCGCACTCCCCGGTGAACTCGTACGCCAAGGACGGGCCCATGCGGTACGAGCCGTCGAAGGCGGCCCGGCCCTACGCGCCGAACTCCTACGGCGGTCCCGCGGCCGACTACGGGCGCTTCGGTGACCCGGCGAGCTGGCAGACCGCCGGCGAGCTGGTGCGCGAGGCGTACAAGCTGCACCGGGAGGACGACGACTGGGGCCAGGCGGGCACGATGGTCCGGCAGGTGCTGGACGACGCGCAGCGGGACCGGCTGGTGTCCAACGTCAGCGGACATCTGAAGGCCGGCGTGTCCCGGCCGGTGCTGGACCGTGCGGTGCAGTACTGGCGGAACATCGACAAGGAGCTCGGCGACCGGATCGCCGGCAACGTCAACGGCGGCTGACGAGCCCCGCATACGGAGAGGGGCGCCCGGTGGATCCCGGGCGCCCCTCTCCGGCGGTCACTGACCGTCCAGGCCGAACGGATCGTCGGGATCGTCCGTCGGGGTCTGGGACGGGGTCTGCGTAGGCGTCTGGGTCGGCGTCTGCGTCGGGGTCTGCGTGGGCGTCTGCGTCGGCGTCTGCGTCGTCGGGGACTCGGTGGGTGCCTCGGTGGTCGGGGACTGGGTCGGGGTCTGGGTGACCGACTTGGAGGGGGTCGGCGTCAGGGTCGGCTGGACCGCCGCGCCCTGGTCGGTCTCCAGGTCGAACTTGGTGACCTCGGACTGCACCCCGAAGGTGTAGGCCGCCCAGATCTGCGCCGGGTAGCCGCCACCGTTGATCCGGCCGACGCCCGGGATCAGTCCGGTCGCGCCCGTCAGGGTCACCTGGGAGCCGTTCTTGGCGTTCTCGCCGAACAGGCCGACGGAGGTGACCAGGCTCGGGGTGTAGCCGGTGAACCAGGCCGACTTGTTGTTGTCGGACGTACCCGTCTTGCCCGCCACCTTCTGACCGTCGCGCAGGGGGTTGTCCCGCACGGACGTCCTGGCCGTACCGTCGTCGACCACGCCGGTGAGCACCGAGGTGACGGTGTCGGCGGCCTCGCGGCTGATGACCTGCTTGCCGATCGGGTCCGGCATGGTGACCTTGCGGGAGATGTGCTCGACGGACTTGACCAGGGCCGGAGTGACCTTCTTGCCGTGGTTGTCGAGGGTCGCGTAGACGCCGGCCATCTGGAGCGGGCTGGCGCCCATGGTGCCCAGGGTCTGCGCGGGCACCGCCCTCAGGTCCTTGGTGTCCATGCCCAGGTCGTCGGCCACCTTGAGCACCTTGGACATGCCCACGTCCACGCCGAGCTGCGCGAAGGCGGAGTTGACCGACTTGTTCATCGCCGTCTGCACGGTGATGTTGCCGTAGTTCTGGTCGTCCTCGTTCTCCGGGGCGAAACCGATGTCGCTGCCCTTGACGGGCCGCTTGCTGGTGCCGTCGTAGATCGTGTTCGCCGTGATCGGCTTGCCGTCCTGCGTGTGGGCGTCCTCGTCGATCGCCGCCGCGAGGATGACCGGCTTGAAGGTGGAGGCGGGCTGGTAGTCGGTGCGCGTGGCGTTGTTGTAGTAGTGCTTGTAGTAGTCCACACCGCCGTACATCGCGACGACCGCGCCGGTCCTGGGATCGACCGAGGCGGCACCGGCCTGGACGTTGCCGTCGACCGCGCGCTTCTTCTTGTCCAGCTTGCCGGTGAGCTGGTCCTTGACGGACTTCTCCAGCGCCGCCTGCTTCTTCTTGTCGATGTTGAGGGTGATGGTCCAGCCGCCGCGGCCGACCATGTCCTCGGCCTGCTTGGCGCTGTCGGCGACGCCCTGGGAGACCAGTTGCTTCTCCAGTGCCGCGTTGGCCGCCTTCACCAGGTAGCCCTTCTGGCCGCCCAGGCCGGGAGCGGGCTTGGGCTCCTTCGGGATCGGGAACGTCATGGCGTCGCGCTCGGACTTCTGCAGCCAGCCCTCTTCGACCATGTTGTCCAGGACGTAGTTCCAGCGCTGCTGGACCAGCTTCCTGCCGGTGCCGGTGGCCGCCGCCCAGTCGTACTGGCTGGGCGCCTGGAGCAGCGCGGCCAGGTACGCGCCCTGCGGGACGGTGAGCTTCTCCGCGTCGACGCGGTAGTACGCCTGCGCGGCCGCCTGGATGCCGTAGGCGTTGCGGCCGTAGTAGCTGGTGTTGATGTACCCGGCGAGGATGTAGTCCTTGGACTTCTCGCGGTCCAGCTTGAGCGAGATGACCAGTTCCTTCAGCTTGCGCGAGACGGTCTGGTCCTGGGTCAGGTAGTAGTTCTTCACGTACTGCTGGGTGATCGTCGAACCGCCCTGCGCGCCCTTGCCGGAGAGCGTGTTGAGCACACCGCGCGCGGTGCCCTTGAGGTCGACGCCGGAGTCCTTGTAGAAGGACTTGTTCTCGGCGGCGACGAAGGTCCGCTGGACGTCCTTGGGGACGTGCGCGAGGTCGACGATCTCGCGGTTGACGTCGCCGTCGCGGGTCATGAGCGAACCGTCGCTGTACTTGTAGACGTTGCTCTCGAGCTGGGCGTCGGCGTTGCCCGCGGGTATCTCGATCACCATGTACAGCGCGATGAAGGCGCCTATGCCGAGCAGACACAGGCCGAGGAACGTGCCGAGGATCTTCTTCCAGGTGAACATCCGGCGCAGGAAGCTCTTCTTCGCGCCCTGCGCTCCCTTGGCGCCCTTGCCTCCCTTGGCACCCCGGCGGGCCGCCGCGCGGCCCTCACCGACGACCGTGGGCCCCTCCTCGACCGTCGCCTGCGACGAGCGGTCCCTGGGCGCAGCGCGGCGGCCGCTCCGTTGCCGCGCTCGTCTCTCTTCCGCTCGTCCCATGTGTCTGCTCGCTCCGCTTCGTTCTCGGCTGTCACACCAGTGCCCGGGGGCAGGTCAGCTCAGAAAGCTAACACCGCTCTCTATGACAAAGGGATGCCGATCCGGTCTTTTACGGACGTGAGAATCAGCACCCCCGCTCGATAGAACCGACGTGCGAAAGGGGGTCAAGGTTGCCGCGACAGGGTAATTTGATATCACTTAGCTAGATCTAAGCTCACGGAAATCCAGGAACGGGGGACCCTTCATGTCCGCACACGAGCCGTCGGCCGACGCCGACGTCCCCGAGATGCCCGCCCCGCAGGTGCGGGAGTTCGCCGCACACAGCATCGGAGGCGGCCTGTCGCTGCTGCTCGGCCTGGCCGGGCTGGCGGCCGCGGCCGCTCTGATCGCGGGCGGCTCCACGGTGACCGGGGACGGCGCCCGGGCCGCGCTGATCGTCGCCGGCATCGTGATCGGCGTCTCCGCGTTCCTCGCCATGTGCGGGCTGAACATGGTGGCGCCGGGCGAGGCGCGTGTGGTGCAGCTCTTCGGCCGGTACCGGGGCACGATCCGCGAGGACGGCCTGCGCTGGGTGAACCCCTTCACCTCACGCAGCAAGATCTCCACGCGGGTGCGCAACCACGAGACCCCCGTCCTGAAGGTCAACGACGCCTACGGCAACCCGATCGAGCTCGCCGCCGTGGTGGTCTGGAAGGTCCAGGACACGGCGCAGGCGTCGTTCGAGGTGGACAACTACCTGGAGTTCGTGGCCACCCAGACCGAGGCGGCCGTGCGGCACATCGCCATCGAGTACCCCTACGACGCCCACGACGAGGGCGGGCTCTCGCTGCGCGGCAACGCCGAGGAGATCACCGAGAAGCTGGCCGTCGAGCTGAGCGCGCGGGTGCGGGCGGCCGGCGTGCAGATCATCGAGTCGCGCTTCACCCACCTCGCCTACGCTCCGGAGATCGCCTCCGCGATGCTCCAGCGCCAGCAGGCCGGAGCGGTCGTGGCGGCGCGGCGGCAGATCGTGGACGGTGCGGTGGGCATGGTCGAGGCGGCCCTCGCCCGGATCGCCGAGCAGGGCATCGTGGAACTGGACGAGGAGCGCAAGGCGGCGATGGTGTCGAACCTGATGGTGGTGCTGTGCGGGGACCGGGCGCCGCAGCCGGTCCTGAACACCGGGACCCTCTACCAGTGACGGACTCCCCCGGGGGCCCCGCCCCCCAGCGTCGGCCGCAGCAGCGCAAGCAGGTGCTGCTGCGGCTGGACCCGTCGGTGTACGAGGCGCTCGCCCGCTGGGCCGGGGACGAGCTGCGCTCGGCCAACGCGCAGATCGAGTTCCTGCTGCGCAGGGCGCTGGCGGAGGCCGGGCGGCTGCCCGGCGAGGCGGGGCCGCTCCCGCGCCGCGGGCGCCCGCCCCAAGGCTCCCCGCCGGCTCCCCCCTCCGGATGAACGGGCCCCTCCGGCCGAGCGGGCCCGTCTCGGTGACAGAACCGTGACAATGGCCTCCCACCTGGGCATCCATACCGGCCGCCATGATCTACACACCGTGCGTATACATGGTGCGTATACACGCTGTGTAGAGTCGCCGGCATGTCCATTGGTCACACGCTTCTAGGGCTCCTGGAGTCCGGGCCCCGCCACGGTTACGACCTCAAGCGGGCCTTCGACGAGAAGTTCGGTCACGACCGGCCGCTGCACTACGGCCAGGTCTACTCGACGATGTCCCGACTGCTGAAGAACGGACTCGTCGAAGTCGACGGCATCGAGGCCGGCGGCGGCCCCGAGCGCAAGCGGTACGCCATCACCGACGCCGGGATCACCGACGTCGCGCAGTGGCTCGCGACGCCGGAGAAGCCCGAGCCGTACCTCCAGTCGACGCTGTACACGAAGGTCGTCCTCGCGCTGCTCACCCGCCGCGACGCCGCCGACATCCTCGACACCCAGCGCTCCGAGCACCTGCGCGGCATGCGCATCCTCACCGACCGCAAGCGCCGGGGCGACCTCGCCGACCAGCTCATCTGCGATCACGCGCTGTTCCACCTCGAGGCCGACCTGCGCTGGCTCGAACTGACCGCCGCGCGTCTCGACAAGCTCGCCGAGGCGGTGACCGAGTGACCGCGCCCGCCGGCTCCCTGCTCCACGCCCACGACCTGCGCAAGGCGTACGGGCCCACCAACGCGCTCGACGGCGCCGAGTTCTCCATCCACCCCGGCGAGGTCGTCGCGGTGATGGGCCCCTCCGGCTCCGGCAAGTCGACGCTGCTGCACTGCCTCGCCGGGATCGTCACGCCCGACTCCGGGTCGATCCTTTACGACGGGCGCGAGATGGCGACCATGAGCGACGCCCAGCGCAGCGCGCTGCGGCGCTCCGAGTTCGGGTTCGTCTTCCAGTTCGGCCAGCTCGTTCCCGAGCTCACCTGCGTCGAGAACGTCGCCCTGCCGCTGCGGCTGAACGGCACCCCCCGCAAGGCGGCCGAGAAGACCGCCCTGGGCTGGATGGAACGGCTGGAGGTCGACGACCTCGGGGGCAAGCGGCCCGGCGAGGTGTCCGGCGGCCAGGGACAGCGGGTCGCCGTGGCCCGGGCGCTGGTCACCAGCCCCCGTGTGGTGTTCGCCGACGAACCCACCGGCGCCCTCGACTCCCTCAACGGCGAGCGCGTGATGGAACTGCTCACCGACGCGGCCCGCACGGCCAACGCGGCCGTCGTCCTGGTCACCCACGAGGCACGGGTGGCCGCCTACTCCGACCGCGAGATCGTCGTACGGGACGGCAAGTCACGGGACATGGAGCGCGTCGTATGAGCGTGCGGCAGTGGTCCAGGGATCTGGCCATGGGCGTCCGCTTCGCCTTCACGGGCGGACGCGAGGGATGGGTCCGCGCCCTGCTCACGGCGGTCGGCGTGGGCCTGGGAGTGGCACTGCTGCTGCTCACCACCGCCCTGCCCAGCGCTCTGGACGTGCGGCACGAGCGCGAGCAGGCCCGGCTGGACTACACCTACGACTTCACCCCGAAGCCCGCGGCCGACGACACCCTCGTCATCTCGGACACCGACACCACGTACCACGATCTGGACGTCCGCGGCCGGACGATGCAGCCCGAGGGGCCGCGGGCACCGCTGCCGCCGGGCCTGGAGAAGTTCCCGGCGCCGGGCGACATGGTCGTCTCCCCCGCGCTGAAGCGGCTGCTCGACTCCAAGGACGGCGAACTGCTGCGGGAGCGGCTGCCGTACCGGATCAGCGGGACCATCGCGGAGGACGGACTCGTCGGCTCGCACGAGCTGGCCTACTACGCGGGCGCCGACGGCCTCGCCGCGAAGATCGACCCGCCGAACGTGGCCCGTATCAGCGCCTTCGGCGACCCGAACCCCTCGCCGTCCGAGGCCACCGACCCGGTCCTGCTGCTGCTCGTCCTCGTCGTGTTCGTGGTCCTGCTGATGCCGGTCGCCGTCTTCATCGCCGCGGCGGTACGGTTCGGCGGCGAGCGGCGCGACCGGCGGCTCGCGGCCCTGCGGCTGATCGGCTCCGACGCCCGGATGGTGCGGCGGACCGCGGCCGGCGAGGCGCTCGCGGGCGCCGCCCTCGGACTCGTCTTCGGCACCGTCTTCTTCCTGATCGGGCGCCAGGTCGCGGGCAACGCCGAGGTGTTCCACGTCAGCGTGTTCCCGAGCTATCTCGACCCCTCCCCCGCGCTCGCCGCGCTGGTGGTGCTCGCCGTCCCCGCGGCAGCCGTGCTGGTGACCCTGTTCGCGCTGCGCGGTGTGGTCATCGAGCCGCTCGGTGTGGTGCGTACGGCCAAGCCCGCGCGGCGCCGGCTGTGGTGGCGGCTGCTGCTGCCGCTCGCGGGGCTCGCGCTGCTCTACCCGATGGTCGGACAGGGCCACACGAACGGGGACTTCAACGGCTATCTGGTCACCGGCGGTGTCCTGCTGCTGCTCGTCGGCGTGACCGCGCTGCTGCCCTGGGTGGTGGAGGCGGTCGTCGCCCGGCTCAACTCGGGCGGTGTCGCCTGGCAGCTGGCCGTGCGCAGGCTCCAGCTGAGCAGCGGTACCGCGGCCCGCATGGTCAACGGCATCGCCGTGGCCGTGGCCGGCGCGATCGCCCTTCAGATGCTCTTCGCCGGAGTGGAGTCGGACTTCACCAAGGCGACGACGGTCGACGTGACCCGGGCGCAGATGCAGGTGGACGTGCCGGACGGTGTGCCGCTCGCCCAGGTCTCCCGGGACATGGGAGCCACCCGGGGCGTCCGGAAGGTGACGGCCCTGTCCGAGGGGTCCTTCGGCGACCGGCGCAAGGATCCCGAGGTGACCTCCACGGTGACGGTGGGCGACTGCGCGGCCCTGCGCGAGGTGGCGACGCTGCCCTCGTGCCGGGACGGCGACGTCTTCCAGCTGCGGGGCACCGAAGCGGACACCGAGACGCCGAAGCTGGCCAAGGCCGGACGCACGCTGTTCCTCGACCCGGCCTACAGCGGTGACACCAGCGAGAGCGCGGCCGTCGCCTGGCAGGTCCCGGAGGCGCTGAAGCAGGCTCAGGCGCGGGTGGACCCGTCCGGTCTCGAACGCGTCGGCTTCCTGCTCACCCCGGCGGCGCTGCCTCCGCAGGGCGCGGCGGCCGTCGGCGGACGGATCTACCTCTCCCTGGATCCCGCCGTCCCGAACGCGCGCGAGTACGTACGCAACGCGGCGGCGCGGATCGACCCGCTCGTCCAGCCGATGACCTGGGCGTCCACCGAGCAGTCCCGCAAGTACACCTCGATCCGCACCGGTCTGTTCGTGGGTGCCGTGTGCGTGCTGGCCCTGATCGGCGCGAGTCTGCTGGTCTCCCAGCTGGAGCAGTTGCGCGAACGCCGGAAGCTGCTCTCGGCGCTGGTCGCCTTCGGCACCCGGCGGCGCACGCTGAGCCTGTCGGTGCTGTGGCAGACGGCGATCCCGATCGCGCTCGGCCTGCTGCTGGCCTCGGCGGTGGGCCTGGCCCTGGGCGCGGTGCTGCTGCGGATGACGAACACCGCGGTGAGCGTCGACTGGGCGAGTGTCCTGTCGATGGTCGGTGTCGGCGCCGCGGTGGTCCTGGTGGTGACGCTGCTCAGCCTGCCGCCGCTGCTGCGGCTGATGCGGCCGGACGGTCTGCGCACGGAGTAGCCGCACGAGGCACGCGTACGGGCCCCGCCCCTGCCGGACCCGGCCCGATCCCCACGGATCGGGCCGGGTCGGCGGGGCGGGGCCCGCGCGTGCTCAGAGGCTGTACTCCCGCACCACCCGGCGGACCTGGGCGAACAGCATGCCGACGTTCACCGACTTGCGGCACACCACCACGGCGACGACGTCCTGCTGCTCGTTCATCCGCACGAACAGGTGAGTGAGGTTCTCGCTGTTGACGAGGATCTCCTGGAAGAAGTGGTTGTCGCTCGCGACGCCGCGACGCTCTTTGAAGACGTCCTCGATCATCACGACCGTACGGCCCTGGAACAGGTCGAGGGTCGCGCCCGCGAGCAGGTCCAGCACCTCGGGCGGATGGTTGTCGACCGTCTCGTACGACAGCAGCATGCCCGTGGACATGTCGACCGCGCCGGAGGCGACGCACTCGGGGGCATCGGTACGCAAGGATTTGACCAGGCCCATCACCTGATCGGAGAAACCTGGGGACATACGCTTCGTCGCCATCCCTTCACACTCCCTCGGAAGCCTTGGTGTCCTGCGCGGTGAGGATCGAGCCGATCCTGTTCAGGGCCGGCTGGGTCGCCGTGTGCAGGCGGTCCACGTCCATGCCCTCGTCGCCGAGTACGACCATCAGCGCGGTGTCGCCGACGGCGTAGAAGGCGGCGCAGCCGTGGCTGCCGTAGGTGACCGTCCGGTGCAGGGCACCGCGGTCGGTCGCCTCGGCGGTGCGGCGGGCGAGTCCGAGGCCGGCCGCGGCGAGGGCGGCGAGGCCCTCCGGATCGATGGAGTCGGCGGTGTCGGCCGCGATGAGCAGCCCGTCCGCCGCGGCCACCGCGGTGTCGGTGATACCGGTCACCTGCTCACGCAGGCCGCGCATCTCCTGCGCGAGAGCCTTGTGATCCATGTATGCAACTCCCCTAATTCCGATCGCATTTGTTCTTCTTTTTCGAGTGGGGGGACATGGGGTTCGTTTCGCGGTGGGATTTCCTGCGGGGCAGCGCGGTGGGGCGCGGGGGCGGTTCGGGCGGCGGGGGCGCCTCCCGGGGGTGCACGCTCTGGACGTCGGGCGGCAGCCGGACCGGAATGGGCACGGGTGAGTCGGCGCATTCCAGGAAACCCTCGCCGAGCATCCGGGAGAGTTCGACGGTCACGGTGTAGACCCCACGCCCGGTACGGAACGCCAGGTCACGTGCGGTACGGCGGCCGTCGGCGTGCACCAGCAGCTCGCTCTGCAGTTCGGTGAGCCGGACTCCGGCGCGGGAGACCAGCGCGGGTACGGGCCGCTCCCGCTCCGGGCGCACCGGATACGGCAGGGCGGCGAGGGCGGCCAGTTTGCGGGTCGCGTCCTGGAGCAGCCGGGCCGACGCCTCCCCCACGGCGACCGGGGCGGCGGGCGGCTCGGCCCCTTCCACGGGTTCGCAGGCCTCGACGTCGCCCGCCACGACCGCGAAGGCCGCGTCCTGCAACGCCATCATGCAGACCACCCTGAGCTGGGCGGCGCCGGCGTATCCGTGGGCGATCAGGCCGCCGGCCGGCCAGCGCGAGCCGCCCGACTCCCGCAGCAGTTCGCCCCATTGCTCGCCGGTGACCCGGCCGGAGCGCAGCAACAGCGCGCCGGGACCCGGGGCACCGGGGCTCTCGACCGACACGACGAGTCCGTTGCGCAGGTGGAAGGTGCCCCCGGGGGATCCGGCCACCCTCAGTTCCCCCGTGAACCACTCCCGTCCGCAGTCCAGCAACGCACGCGACAACAGGTCGTAGCCGACCCGGCCGAGGGAATCCCGAGTGCCCTCCCGAATACCCGACATCACTCCCCTTGGGATTTCGCACATACGACTGACGCATAGCGCTGAGGGGGTATGTGTATCAGCCGGGGCGCATATTCCGGTCGGGGTCTTCCTACCTGTCGCCAGGTGACGGAAGTTGAGATGTACAGCCGCCCAAAGGGCTTTGTCCGGTGCCCATTTGAACGATTGAGCGAGGCTTTCAGACGCCTTCGTCGAACAGTCGCACCGGCAGCGGCCGCAGCGACTCCCGCAGCGCGCGGGCCAGTTCCTGGTATTCGGCGCCACGCGCGGTCCCGGAGCGCATGGCGAGGGCGATCCGGCGGCTGGGGGCGGGGTCGGCGAAGGAGCCGGTGCGCAGCTGGGTGCTGCGGGTCGTCTCCACCCTCACGGCGGTCCGTGGCAGCAGGGTGCAGCCGAGACCGCCGGCGACGAGCTGGACGAGCGTGGACAGGCCCGCGGCGGTCGTGGTCACCGGGGCGTCCTCGCGCCCGGCCTCGCGGCAGATGTCCAGGGCCTGGTCGCGCAGGCAGTGGCCCTCGTCGAGGAGCAGCAGGTTCAGCTCCCGCAGCGCCTCGCGAGGGATCTCCTGCTGGCCGCCGAGCCGGTGATCGAGCGGCGTGACGAGCACGAAGTCCTCGTCGAAGAGCGGGAGTTCCACCACACCCGGCATGCCGAGGGGCACCGCGAGCAGCAGCAGGTCGAGCCGTCCGGTGGTGAGACCGTCGAGCAGGTTCGCGGTCTGCTCCTCGTGGACCTGGAGGTCGAGCTGCGGATAGCGGTCGTGGACCAGACGCAGGACGGTGGGCAGGAGGTAGGGGGCGACGGTGGGGATGACCCCGAGGCGCAGGACGCCGGTGAAGGGCGCGCGCACCGCCTCCGCCTCCTCCAGCAGCGCGCCGACCTCCTCCAGGACGGCCTTCGCGCGTACGGCGAGCCGGGCGCCGGCCGGGGAGAGCAACACCTTGCGCGTCGTGCGCTCCAGCAGCGTCACGCCGAGCACTTCCTCCAGTGCCGCGACGGCACCGGAGAGCGCGGGCTGGCTCATGCCGATCGCCGCGGCGGCGTCCCGGAAGTGGAGATGCTCGGCGACGGCGGCGAAGGCCCGAAGCTGGGCGAGGCTGGGCTGCCTCTTCTTACTCCCATTACCAACAGTCACTAATAACCGCCTCCGATCAACACGACCGAGTGTATCAATTTCCCTAATCAATGCACTCTGTGCCAACATCACCAGCGTCCAACCCATGGGAAACGCCCCCGGAAAGGGTGTTTCTTCGCTGCAAGGAGAGCGTGTGCTCACTGTCGGTGACAAGTTCCCCGAGTTCGAACTGACCGCCTGCGTCTCGCTGGAGAAGGGCAAGGAGTTCGGGACGATCGACCACAAGACCTACGAGGGCAAGTGGAAGGTCGTTTTCGCGTGGCCCAAGGACTTCACCTTCGTGTGCCCCACCGAGATCGCGGCCTTCGGCAAGCTGAACGACGAGTTCGCCGACCGTGACGCCCAGGTGCTCGGCTTCTCCGGTGACTCCGAGTTCGTGCACCACGCCTGGCGCAAGGACCACGACGACCTGCGTGACCTGCCGTTCCCGATGATGGCCGACTCCAAGCACGAGCTCATGCGTGACCTCGGCATCGAGGGCGAGGACGGCTTCGCCAAGCGCGCCGTCTTCATCGTCGACCAGAACAACGAGATCCAGTTCTCCATGGTGACCGCCGGCTCCGTCGGCCGTAACCCCAAGGAGGTCCTGCGGGTCCTGGACGCCCTCCAGACGGACGAGCTGTGCCCGTGCAACTGGACCAAGGGCGAGCAGACGCTGGACCCGGTCGCGCTGCTGGCCGGTGAGTGAGTTGTCCCTCGACTCCCTCAAGTCCCGCGTCCCGGACTACGCCAAGGACCTGAAGCTCAACCTGGGCTCGGTCATCGGCAACTCCGACCTGCCCGCCCAGCAGCTGTGGGGCACGGTCCTGGCGACCGCGATCGCCTCGCGGTCGCCGATCGTGCTGCGTGAGCTGGAGCCGGAGGCCAAGGCGGCACTGTCGCCCGAGGCGTACACGGCGGCCAAGGCCGCGGCCGCGGTGATGGCGATGAACAACGTCTTCTACCGCACCCGGCACCTGCTGTCGGACCACGAGTACGGCACCCTGCGCGCGGGGCTGCGGATGAACGTCATCGGCAACCCCGGTGTCGACAAGGTCGACTTCGAGCTGTGGTCCTTCGCGGTCTCCGCGATCAACGGCTGTGGCTTGTGCCTCGACTCGCACGAGCAGGTGCTCCGCAAGGCGGGCGTCGAGCGTGAGGTCGTCCAGGAGGCCTTCAAGATCGCCTCGGTGATCCAGGCGGTCGGCGTCACGCTGGACGCGGAGGCGGTGCTGGCGGAGTAACTCCGCCCATCGGTTCGCCCCGGGCCCCGTTCACCCCTGTGAGGGGTGGGCGGGGCCTCGGTGTTCCCGCGCTCCCCGCCGCCCGTTCCCGTCCCCGGGGCGCCGCCCCCGGACCCCCGCTCCTCGGGCCCCGGGGCTGGAAGGGGGGCTCCCTCAGGGGCGGTTCAGGTGCTCATTCCTTCGGCGGGGTCTCCGGGAGCGGGTCCGGCGCCGTGGCGCCCCCAGGGGCGGGGGACGTGTGCGGGGCCGTGCTCAGGGAGTACGAGCGCAGGTAGCCCACGACCGTGTTCGTCACCGCCACCAGCGGCACCGCGACCACCGCGCCCCCGATACCCGCGACCATGCCGCCCGCGGCGACGGAGAGGACCACCGCCAGCGGATGGACCCGGACCGCGCGGCCGAGGATGAACGGCTGGAGGATGTGGCCCTCGATCTGCTGGACGGCGAGGACCACCACGAGGGTCATGAGCGCGGTGAAGACGCCCTGGGTGACCAGGGCGACGACGACCGCGAGCGCTCCCGAGGCCACCGCGCCGACCAGCGGGATGAAGGAGAAGAGGAAGATGAAGACGGCCAGCGGGACGGCCATGGGGACGTCGAGGAAGTAGATGCCCAGGCCGATGAAGATCGCGTCGATCAACGCGACTATCACCGTGCCGCGGACGTAGGCGGTGAGCGTGTGCCAGGCGCGCGGTCCGGCGCCGGCCACCCCCGGACGGGCCGCGGCGGGGACCAGCTTCAGCGACCACTCCCAGATGCGCCGGCCGTCGTAGAGCAGGAAGAGGGTCGAGAAGACGGTCAGGAGGATGCCGGTCAGGGCCTCGACCACGACCGTGACGCCTTCCAGGCCCGCCGAGGTGATCTGGTCCGTGTTCGCGCCGATCGCCTCGCGCAGGTTCTTGGCGATCTGGTTGATCTGTTTGTCCGTGACGTGGAAGGGGCTGTTCAGCAGCCACTTGCGCAGTTCGTCGATGCCGTCCTGGACCTGGTCGGAGAGGTTGTCGATGTTCTCCACGACCTGCCAGGTCACGAACCACCCGATCAACCCCATGACGACGAAGCCGAGGATCGCCGTGAGGGCGGTGGCCGGGCCGCGCGGCACGCCGAAGCGGCGCAGGCGGGCCACCGTCGGCTGGAGCAGGGCGGTGATGAGCAGCGCCGCCACGAAGGCGAGCACCACGAGCTGGACCGCGCTGATGACCCGCATCAGGACCCAGACGGTGCCCGCGAGGACCAGCAGCCGCCAACTCGCCTCAGCGGCGACCCGGACACCCCAGGGAACCGCGTGCACGGGGTCGGGGCGGACGGCGACAGCGGCGGTCTGCTGACCGGCCGGCGCGGGCGCAGGGGCGGGCGCGTGCTCGGCCGGTGGCGGCGGAGCCGGCGGCGCGGGCGCGGGCGGCGGCGGCGCGGGGTCCGCGTCCTCGCGCTCGAACTCGGCCCGGCGCTTGTCGAGACGCTCACCCATCTCACTCAGTCCGGCGCCGAGCCGGCTGAGCCACCCTGGAACTCGCGACATGATCCGCTCTCTTCCCCCGTTTCCCCTCACCACTCCCCCCTGGAGTCGTCGCGTCCGACCGTACATGGCGAAAGCCCCTCCCCCTAGGACGGGGAGGGGCTTCGCGAGGTTGAGCACCGGCAGCCGGAACCGGCTCAGTACCAGTGGTTCGCCTGCCAGAAGGACCATGCCTCACAGGGGCTGCCGTAGCGGCCGTCCATGTAGCTGAGGCCCCACTTGATCTGGGTGGCCGGGTTCGTCTGCCAGTCCGAGCCCGCGGTGGAGTACTTGGAGGCGGGCAGCGCCTGGAACAGGCCGTAGGCGCCCGAGGAGGCGTTGACGGCGTGGTAGTTCCAGCTGGACTCGTGGTCCACGATGTTGCTGAAGCACTGGAACTGTGCGCTCGGCACCATCTGGCGCGCCATCGCCTGGATCTGCCCGACGGTGTAGGAGCTCTGCACGCTGAAGCTGGAGGCGTCACGCGTGCTGCGGCTCGCCGCCTCCTTCTCCTCTGCGCGCTTCTTGGCCGCCTTCTCGGCCGCCTCCTTCTTCGCGACGGCGCTCTCGGCGGCGGCCTTGCGGGCCGCCTCCTCGGCGTCCTTCTTGGCGCCCGCGTCGGCGGCGATGGCCTGGGCGTCGGCCTGCTGCGTCAGGGACGCGGTCTGCACCTGGGCCTGCTGACCCGCGGGGATGTCCGCGAGGAGCGTCGCGTCGCTTGCCGTCGCCTCTGCGTCGATGGGCTGCGCGCTGCTGCCCGAGGCAACACCGACGACGCTTCCGACGGCGGTGACCGCGGTGGCCGAGGCCACTGCGAATCCCCGGACCGAGATCCGGCTCACACGGTTTTCCTTCCAGCATCGCCCGCTTCGGTGACCCTGGCGGACGCAATCGTGCCCTTGACACTGGCCTCCCAACTACGGGGTCACGGGAGGCGCGGGCCCGGTGGGCAACTCCCGGTGAGGGAGCGCCGCGTGGAGAGCGGGCGGCATACGACGACGCTATGGAGTTGGCACTGGTGCTACTGCGGTTCCGCACCGCTGGGGGTACAGATGTGTCGTATGCGGGGCCTGACAGGACTGAGACTCTGCCGTAACCCGACGCCGGGAGGCAATTCTGAGTTGCGTGTGAAAGCTCACATCTTGTTTGGCCCCAGGGATTTCGCGAAACAACCACACGCGAAGGCGCCGCCCGACTAGGCTCATCGCCTTCTCGGACGGCGCCAACTACCGAGTAACCGGACTCGATCGGGCAACCGGGAAACGGTTTCTCAGATCTGTACGTCCTCCAGCATTTCGGTCACAAGCGCCGCGATCTGGGACCTCTCGGACCGGGTCAGCGTCACGTGCGCGAAGAGCGGATGACCCTTGAGTTTCTCCACCACGGCGACCACGCCGTCGTAGCGCCCGACCCGCAGATTGTCCCGCTGGGCCACGTCATGGGTCAGAACCACCCGGGAATTCGAGCCGATTCGGGACAGAACGGTCAGCAGAACGTTCCGTTCCAGCGACTGCGCCTCGTCCACGATCACGAACGCGTCGTGGAGCGAGCGCCCGCGGATGTGGGTGAGCGGGAGGACCTCCAGCATCCCCCGCGCGGTGATCTCCTCGATGACCTCACGGCTGGTGACCGCGGAGAGGGTGTCGAAGACCGCCTGGGCCCAGGGGCTCATCTTCTCGGACTCGGAGCCGGGCAGATAGCCCAGCTCCTGACCGCCCACCGCGTACAGCGGACGGAACACCATCACCTTCTGGTGCTGGCGGCGCTCCAGGACCGCCTCCAGACCCGCGCACAGCGCCAGCGCCGACTTGCCGGTGCCGGCCCGGCCGCCCATCGACACGATCCCGATGTCCGGATCGAGGAGGACGTCGAGCGCGATGCGCTGCTCGGCGCTGCGCCCCTTGATGCCGAACACCTCGCGATCCCCGCGCACCAGGCGGACATTGCCCTCCGGAGACACCCGGCCGAGCGCCTTGCCGCGCTCCGACTGGATGGTCAGGCCGGTGTGCACGGGAAGGTCGGAGGCCTCCGGCGCGTACACGTGCCCTTCCTCGAAGAGGATGTCCACCTGTTCGCCGGACAGCGTCAGTTCGGACATTCCGGTCCAGCCGGAGGAGCCCGTGATGGCGAGTTCGGCGCGGTACTCCTCGGCGAGGAGTCCCACGGACGACGCCTTGATCCTCAGCGGCAGGTCCTTCGACACGACGGTGACGTCGAACCCCTCGGCCTGAAGATTTCGGGCCACCGCGAGGATGCGGGAGTCGTTGTCCCCCAGGCGGTAGCCGGAAGGCAGCACGCTGGGGTCCGAGTGGTTGAGCTCGACACGCACCGTGCCGCCGAGTTCGCCGATCGGGATGGGGGAATCAAGACGGCCGTACCGGACCCGGTAGTCGTCGAGCAGGCGCAGGGCCTGCCGGGCGAAGTAGCCGAGTTCGGGATGGTGCCGCTTGGCCTCCAGCTCCGTGACCACGACGATCGGGAGCACCACTTCGTGCTCGTCGAACCGGGTCAGGGCGTTCGGGTCGGCCAGCAGGACGCTGGTGTCGAGAACATAGGTGCGCCGGTCTGGCATACGGCGCTTTGTGCTGGTCACCACGGAAGGACGTACCCCCTCGGATGAGGTCGGGGAGCGACGAGAAGGAGCTGGACCGGTTGACGGCGCCGATGCACGGCGGGCCGAGAACCGGCCCTCCGCGGCTGCGTCCGTGCGGGGAACACACGGTCGGGCTGGTGCAAAGGGCCTCCCGGGCGGACGGCCCCGAGCCGCCCGCTGAGATGCGGTACCCGTGGTTCGGGCACCGACCTGCTTGGCTTATGCCCTCGAACACGCACGGCCATGCCACGGCATATGACGGCGCGCCGGTGAACTCCGTGTTACGTCCGCGTCGAGCGGGACCCCGGGGGCCCCTTGTGGGCCGTACGGGTGACCAGGCCCCGTCCCGGATCCTCGCGAAGGGTCCCCCGACCCGTCCTAGCCGCCGTAACGGCGGTGACGTGCGGCGTAGTCGCGCAGCGCACGCAGGAAGTCGACCTTGCGGAAGGCCGGCCAGAAGACCTCACAGAAGTAGTACTCCGCATGGGCGGTCTGCCACAGCATGAAACCGGACAGCCGCTGTTCGCCGCTGGTGCGGATCACGAGGTCGGGGTCGGGCTGGGCGCCGGTGTAGAGATGGCGGCCGATCATGTCGACGTCGAGGGACTCGGCGAGCTCCTCCATCGAGACGCCCTTGTCGTGGGCGTCGAGGAGCATCGACCGGACGGCGTCGGCGATCTCCTGGCGGCCGCCGTAGCCGATGGCGACGTTGACCAGTATCCCGTCGACGTGGGCGGTGGCCTCCTCGGCCTCCTTCAGCACCGTCTGCATCCCGGACGGCAGCAGGTCGGAGGTGCCGACGTGGTGCACGCGCCAGCGGCCGTCGGCGGCGAGGGTGCGGACGACGTCCTCGATGATGCCGAGGAGCGGGACGAGCTCCTCCTTGGCACGGTCGAAGTTGTCCGTCGACAGCAGCCAGAGGGTGACGACCTCGACGTCCGTCTCGGTGCACCAGCCGAGGAACTCCTCGATCTTGTGCGCACCGGCCCGGTGGCCCTGCGCGGTGGTGGAACCCGCGGCCTTCGCCCAGCGTCGGTTGCCGTCCATGATCACGCCGATGTGCTTGGGCACCTGAGCGTGGTCCAGGTGGCCTTCCACCCGGCGTGCGTACAGCCTGACCAGCAGGCCGCGCAGCCTGTCGCGCAGGTTCACGTGATTGTCAGCCCCTCCGTACGGTGGCGGTCCCCGCGGGCGAAGCCTACCGCTGCGCGGCTGGGGCGCTGTTCCGGGGGCAGGTGGGGGCCGGCGGGCACGGTGGCGGGGGCAGGTGAGGGCGGGCGCGGTGCCGACGCCGGGGCCGGGGCCGGTGGGGATCGGCGTGGCGCCGGCAGGAGGCGGACGAGGGTGGGCTCGGGGCGCGGGAATGCGTTCGCAAGGTTTCCCGGGCCCCTCTGGCGGGGTCTCGCCGAGCCCCGGGAACGGGGTCGGGGTGCTTCGGCGGCGCCTCGCGGACGGCCGGGCGGCGGGCCGCTCCCGGGGCCGGAGGCCACGGCGCTCGCGGGTGCGGAGAGGGATGGGCTCGCGGGCCGGCGAGGGGGCCGTTCGCGGCGGCGGGGAGCCGGCTGCTCGCGGGCACAAAAAAACGGGCCGGTCCGTGGGGGGGAGACGGACCGGCCCGAGGGGGGGTTTCCACCATAACCCTTCGTAAGTGATGCTGCGTGCATCGGCGCCCCACAACTACTCTCCGCAGTCGGATGACGACGCCTCGGTGGCCGCGGAAGGGGGGATTCAGGGGCCGCCCATGGCCGAAACAGGGCGGATTGCCGGGTGTTTCGCCTGAGATGCGGAGAGATCCCGAGGGTTTGGTGTGTCTGGAGGGCCCCGGGCGTGTCGCCCTCGGTTCCCCCCGACGGGCGACCCCGACCGCGAACGCGGCCTTGACGCCGGAGCGCCGTCAGCCCCCACAGGCCCGGCACCGCGCAGCCCCCTCCACTGCGCGGTACCGCCGCGCAGCTTTGCTCACGCGAATTGCCTTGGCCGAATTTACGTGAGGCCGGGACGTGGAGGCGAGCCGTACCGATAACGATGTGGAAACCCTGTGGAGAATCGCCGGGCGATCTGTCCAGGCGCGAGCGGATCACCCGATTCGCCCCCTACCCGAGGGGGACGCCGGGCCCGCCCGGGTGAACTCGGCGAGGCGAGCGGGCGGGTGGCCGACGACCGTTCCTGGCCACTTCCCGCCGACGGCCCGAAAACGGTGGAACCGGCGCCCGGATGCCGCTCATGGCGTGTCGACCGCCAGAGGCCGGCGGGCGTCGACGAGGTGGCGCGTGCTGTGGGCGACGAACGGGCCCTCCGCCTCGATGCGCTCGTGCAGGGCGCGCAGCCTCGGCTCGTACGCCGCCACCGTGAAGCCGGGGACCATCCAGATCACCTTGCGCAGGAAGTGGACGACGGCGGCGATGTCGTGGAACTCCACCCGCAGCCGCTCGGCCCGCAGCCCGACGATCTCCAGCCCGGCCGCCTCGGCCTCGGCGCGCTCACGGTCGGGGTGACGGGGGCCCAGTGCCGGGTCCGGCAGCGGGCCCAGGAAGTGGTCGACGAGTTCGTGGACGCTGCCGGGTCCCACGTGCTGGGCGAAGTACGTGCCGCCGGGGGCGAGGACCCGGGCGATCTCCGTCCACCGGGGCCGTACGGGGTGGCGGCTGACGACCAGGTCGAAGGTGCCGTCCGCGAAAGGCAGCGGTGCCTCCTCCGGGGCGGCGACGACCGCGACGCCGCGCGGGCGGAGCAGGGCGGTGGCCCTGGCCGTGTTGGGCGGCCAGCCCTCGGTGGCGGCGGTCAGCGGGGGTGTCCGGGCGGCACGGCCGAGGGCGAAGTCGAGTACCTCCCCTCCCCCGGTCTGCACGTCGAGCGCGGCGGTGGCCCCCGCCAGGCGTCCCGCCATCGCCACCGCGTAGCCCCAGGACGGCCGCTCCTCGGTGGCCCGGCCCTCGAACCAGGAGAAGTCCCAGCCGTCGGTGGGCACGGCGGCACCTTCCGCGAGGAGGTCCGCGAAAGCGCCCTCCGGGCCCAAGGCGTCCTTGGTGTCGTCCATGTCGTAGGGGTCCCCGGTGTCACGCATACGGTGATCGTGGCAGGACGGTGTCAGTGCGCGCTGCTAGTTTTCGGCGGCATGACGCGACCTGACGCCGACAGTGCTTCCGACGGCCCCGCCGTGCCCGCCCTGCCCGCCGACCCCGGCATGCCGTACCGGGGCGGTGAGAAGGAGACCCTGCACGAGAGCCTGGACCGGCACCGGGACGCGGTGGTGTGGAAGCTGGAGGGGCTGGACGACGAGCAGGTGCGGCGGCCGATGACACCCTCGGGAACCAGTCTGCTCGGGCTGGTGAAGCATCTCGGGTCGGTGGAGTACGGCTGGTTCGTGGAGACCTTCGGCCGCGAGACCGAACCGCTGTGGTTCGACCCCTACGAGGACGAGGACATGCGCGCGGACCAGGGCGAGACGACCGAACAGATCCTCGCCTTCTACGCCCGTGCCCGCGCCGCCGCCGACCGCACCATCGCCGAGCTGTCCCTGGACGCCCCGGGCCGGCCGGCCTGGCGCGACCACGAGGTGTCGCTGCGCTGGGTCCTCGTCCACATGGTCGAGGAGACGGCGAGACACGCGGGCCACATGGACGTCGTACGGGAGCTGATCGACGGCGCCACGGGACATCGCCGGCCGTAGTGAACGGGCGGTCAGCCGAGCAGCGGCCGTACCTCCTCGGCCGTGAACCGTACGAAGCCCTCGGGGTCGGGCTCGTCCCCCGTCGGCTGGAGGATCACCGTGTCGGCGCCCGCGTCGGCCAGCCGCCGGACCGCCTCGGCGACGGCGGTCGCGTCCCCGGCGACGCCTAGGCCGGGGACGTCGGCGACGCCCTCGTACGCCAGTTCGGCGCGCAGCCGGGCGGTGGCGTCGGGGCCGGTCGCGGCGAGGAGGTAGACGACGATCCGGTGCGGGTCGGTGCGCCGGGCCGCCTCACGGCCCTCGTCGATCAGCCGACGGGCCCGGCGGACGCCGTCGGGCGCGGTGGAGGCGGTCAGGACGGTGCCGTCGGCGGCCTCGCCGGACAGCCGCAGGGTGCGCGGTCCGGTGGCGCCGGCCAGCACCTCGACGGGGGCGCCCCGCGGCGGCCAGTCCAGGCCGACGTCATCGAGCCTGACGTACCGTCCGTCGGTGGTCAGGCGCTCCCCGCGCAGCAGGGCGCGCAGCGCCTCCAGGTGCTCGCGCAGGAGGGTCAGCGGGGACTCCGCGCGAGCCCCGACCTGCCCCATCCAGTCCTGGACGCCGTGTCCGACGGCGAGGGTCGCACGGCCCGGGAACATCCGGTGCAGCGAGGCGGCCTCCATCGCGGTGACGGCCACGTTGCGCAGCGGCACGGGCAGCAGGCCGACCCCGACCCGCACGCGCTCGGTCCACGCGAGCGCGGCCGCCGCCGTCGAGATCCCGCCCTCGCGGAAGCAGTCCTCCCACAGCCAGAGCTCTTCGAGGCCCGTCTCGTCCGCGAGGCGGGCCACCGCGCGCAGCCGCTCGGGAGGGAGTTGGGGACGGAACACCGCGCCGAGTCCGGTCATGCGGCCTTCCTATCGGGCCCCGGCCCGCACGACAACTCCTTTACCGGCGGGCGCCGTGGGCGGTTACCGCCGGGACGGAACGGGGGAGGTGACCGGCATGGGGAGACGCTGGCGGGACGGGCGGGGCGAACTGGTGGTGCGGCGGGGGCCGGAGGGGGAGGCCGACGGCGGGGGCGAGGGGGACTCGGTGACCGTGGCACTGGAGATCGCCACCTCGTACCGGGCCCGTACGAAGGGTCTGCTGGGCCGTGACTCCGTCGACGGGGCACTCCTGCTCTCCCCGGCGAGTGGCGTGCACACCTTCGGCATGCGCATCCCCATCGACGTGGCCTACGTCGACCGCCGCCTGCGTGTCATCGCCGTCCGGACGATGAGACCGGGGCGGCTGGGGCTGCCCCGGCCGCGCTCCCGGCACGTCCTGGAGGCGGAGGCCGGCGCGATGGCCCGGTGGGGGCTGCGGACCGGGTCGCTGGTCGCCGTCCGCCCGGAGTGACCCGGCCGCGCGTCAGCTCTCCGAGCGCGGGAAGGAGACCTCGACCCGCCGGTTCTTCTTCCGGCCCTCCTCCGTGGCGTTCGACGAGATCGGGTACTGCTCGCCGTAGCCGCGCACCTCGAACGTGATGCTTGCGTCGTTCAGGTCCTGGGAGAGGACGTCCTGCACGGCGTTGGCGCGCTGCTTCGACAGGACGTCACCGTGGGCCGAGCTGCCGAGGTCGTCGGTGAATCCGAAGACGCGCACGTTCGTCGCGTTCTGCTTCTTGATCTCCTCGGCGATCGCGGCGATCCGCGCCTTCGCGTCGGCGCCCAGCTTCGCGCTGTCCTTGCCGAACAGCACCTCCGCCTGGAGGGCGAACTTCACGGACGAGTTGGTGTCCTCCCGGCGCTCGTCCCCGGACTGGTCCTCCACGACCGACTTGATGTCGAGGACTTTGGGGGAGGCGAGGGTGGCGCCCTCGGGCAGCTTGAGATCCGGATCGTTCGGGTCGACCTCGACGGGGGCGGAGGCGGAGGCCTCGGTGCCGGGCGGCACGCTGGGAGCGTCGTCGGCCCGGGCCGTGGTGGCCGCGTAGATGTTCGCGGCGAGCAGGGCGGTGAGAGCGAGGGCGAGGCGGGTCATGGTGGGCCTCAGCCGGAGATCGTGATGGTGGCGGTGGGGAAGGTCGGCAACTGGAAGCTGACCTCGGTCGTGCCGGCGGGGGGCGCCGGGAACTGCATGAAGATCGGCACTGTCGCGCCCGGCTCGATTGTCTGGACCCCGGCGGTGGTGAGTGGCCGCCCGTCCGTGTCCCTAAGCACGTAGTAGCGCTTCTTCCCCTTGGAATCCACGAGGGTCGCGCCGCCGAACGACTGGCCGTTCTTCATGATCTCGGTCTCGTTGCCGGTGAGCTGGGACGACAGCACGCTCGTCTTGCTCCCGTCGTTCTTGAGCTCGGCGTTGACGGTGACGAACCCACCGGCGTCCCGCGCGGCTGACGTGATCTTCAAGTTCAGGCCGTCCGGTCCCCTGAGTTCGGCCAGGGGCTCGTCAGACTGCCCCTCCTGAGTGCTGGGATTGGACCCGTCGCCCTTCGTGGCGGAAGCCGACGCCTCCGGCTTCTTGTCGTCGCCGCCGCCCCCGCCGCAGCCGGCCATCCCCAGAGTCAGGCCGGTCACCACGGTCAACGCGACCATCCCGCTGCGGGCCTTCGCAGTGAACCGAATGCTCATCGCTCTGCTTCCTTCACTCGTCGTTCGCAAGTCTGGCCAGGTGGACGTCGAAGAGATCCTCGGGTCGCGGGAGCGTCGCGATGTCGTCCGGGTCCGGATCCCAGTCCCCGTCCTTGCAGGTGAGATGGGGCAGTACGTCGTCCCCGGCGTCCTCCCCCGGGAGCGCGAACGTACAGAGCGGCTCGATCACGGCGGTGGCGGACGCGTCCGCGTACGTGTTCTCCGTGCCGGGAACGACCGAGTCCCCGACCGGCTTGTCCGTCCGCACCTGGACCGTGTAGCTGAGGAAGCCGTCCGGGCCGCAGTCGGTCACATGGGCATCGTTCTGCGCGGCGAGCTGGTAGGCCCGCCAGCACGAGGCGACGACCGGGACGTCGCCGTCGAGGATGTCCTGCCACTTCGTCGGGTCGAGTACGTCCGTGACCCACTGGCGCGCGAGTTGGTCCCGGGTGTCCTGGGCCGCGGCGAGGGCCGCCGCGTCGGCCGCCGTCTGGGCGCCGTTCCGGTTCGCCGCCGCCTGCCCGACCGCGAGGTAGGCCAACGCAAGGAAGAGCAGGCCCGCCACCACCGTGATGTAGATGGGGAAGGCCTGCCCTGCGTCACCGCCGTACCTGCGCGAAGGGATCAAGTGATCTCGGTGATCTTCGCCTTGATCTTGTCGAGGATCGCCTTGCCGATATCCGTACCGGTGATAGCCAGCACGATCGCCACCACCACCGCGATGATGCCCAGATACTCGACCGCCGTCTGGCCCGCGTCGCCGCCTCGGCGGCGCATCGCCTCCGCCGTCGTGTTCTTCCAGCCGTTCACGCGGACCTTGGCCGCGACGGCCGTCCTCAGCATGAGGTCGCTCATGGTGTGCTCCTCCAGGTGTCGCGTCGCAGGGAACGTACGCCGGAACACCTGACTCCGAGAAGGGTCCCGGGACCCATTTCCGGGCCCAGTCCAGGCCCAGCCGGCCGCTCCCCCGCCCGGTCATCGGGTCACCCCGAGCCACTTGGCGGTGGCCTGCGCCCGGGTCGTGCTGTGCAGCTTGGCGAAGATCCGGTTGATGTGGTTCTTGACGGTCTTCTCGCTGATGAAACACGTGGCGGCGATCTGCTGGTTGCTCATGCCCGATGCGATGAGATCCATGATCTCCGCCTCTCTCGTGCTGAGTTGAGCCGCCGACGCCGGCGAGGACGTCGAAGACGACTGTCCCACATCCGGTTGCATGTGCGAAAGGTTTTGTGGAGAAGTTGTACGCGACAAAGGCTGAGACGCCTCCTCGCCATGTGCAGTCGCACCCGCCTCCCGCAGTTGCGCCAGCAGCGCGTCCGCCGCGGTCGACGTGAAATGGGCCCGGCCGTCCCTGATGTCCCGTACCGCTGCGACGAGTTGGTCCACGGTGAACTCTCCGTGGACCAGATAGCCGCCCGCGCCCCTGAGCAGGGCCTCCCGGACCGTCTCCGACTCCCTGGTGTACGTCAGCATCACCACCGGGGCGATCCGGACCAGGTACGGAAGGGCCGAGAGGCCGTCCACGCCGGGCATGCGGACGTCCAGGAGGACCACGTCGGGGCGGTGGCGGTCGGCCGCCTCGCAGGCCTCGTGCCCGTCGGCGGCCTGCGCGACGACCGTGATGTCCTCGCGGCCCGAGAGCAGGGCCGTGAGCCCCGCGCGGACCACGGGGTTGTCGTCCGCCACGACGACACGCAGGGGCTTCACGGGGGTGCGCAGCGGTCGGTCCGTCATCTCGGGGCCTCCTCTCGGGCCGTGGCCGCGGCAAGCTCCAGTTCGAGGCTGACCTCGGTGCCCCGGAGGTGGCCGCCGCGGCCGATGTGGATGCGGGCGCCGACCGCCGCGGCCCGTTCGACCATGCCGAGCATCCCGAAATGGCCCTCGCTACAGAGCCGTTCGAGGGTCGTGTCGGGGGGCAGACCGCGGCCGTCGTCGTAGACGCTGATGCGCAGCAGGTCGCCGTGGACGCCGGCGCGGACGTCGACGTGGGTCGGGGCGGCGTGCCGGTGGGCGTTCTCCATGGCCTCGGCGGCGATGGTCAGGAGCTGGCGGGCCACGGCGGGCGGGAGGGCGGGCGGGTCCTTGGCGGGCTCGCCGGTGGGGTGGTAGGTGGCCGGGAGACCGGTACGGGTACTGAAGTCGTCGGTTCGGGCGGCCAGTTCACCCAGGACGTCGGTGGCGTCGGGGGCGGTCCGGGCGCGCAGGTCGGTGAGGAGTTCGCGGGACTCGGCGGCGGCGCGGCGGGCCGAGCGGGCGACCAGTTCCGCCTGCTGCCGGACCAGGGCGGGGTCCATCCGGTCCGTACGGGCGGTGCCGGCCAGGGCCTCCGCCGCCAGGGCTACTCCGTGCAGGGTCTTCGCCACCGAGTCGTGCATCTCGCGGGCCAGGCGCGCCCGTTCGGCGGCCACCGCCTCCGTCACGGCCAGCCGGGACTGCACGGCGGTCAGGGCGTGGGTGGCGGCGCCGAAGCGCAGCAGCAGGCCGCGCAGGGTCGAGCCGAGGGCGCCGGTGATGACGCACAGGCCGGGCAGGAGCAGGGATTCGGCGAGGTCGGCGCGCAGGTCCCTCGTCGCCGCGTAGACCAGCAGGAGTATCCCCGACTGGAGGGAGGCGAAGCAGGCCGCGCCGCGCCAGCTGTAGACGATGCCGGCGAGGAGGGGGGTGCAGACGCTGACGTAGGCGAGGGTCGTGTCCGGGCCCGCGGAGATCAGGAGCAGCGAGCCGAAGAGGGTGTCCACGGCCAGCAGGGTGGGGTGGCGCAGCAGGAGCGGGCCGAAGCGCTCCCAGTCACGGAAGAGGACGTAGCTCGTCATGAAGGTGACGACCACGGCCGCTCCCACCAGGCGCGCGCCCAGGCCGGGTTGGGCGTTGAGCAGGGCGGCGGGGGTGGCCAGGGCGATCATCGCGAGGCGGAAGCCGAACACCTGGCGGCACATCGCCTGGAGGGCGTTGACCTGGATGGGGATCGTCGGGGGCGCGACGGCTTTCCCCCCGGCCGCCGGCGTCACCGCACCCGCTTCCGGCGCCGACGCCGCGCCCGTCGTCGCACCCGCCGCCGCCGTCTTCGACCGCTCCCGGCCGCGTCGCAGCCGTACGCCGCGTCGCCTCGGCTTCCGCGTCATCGTCGCCGTCATCCGCCCCGCCTACTTCCCCGTGATGGAGCCGAAGTCCGTGCCCGAGCCCAGGAGCAGGCCCGCGCCGAGCAGGAGCATGGTGGCCGGGACCATGAACGTGGTGATCACCAGCGTGGCCCTGGGGACCGCGCGGGCGGCCTTGCGGCGGGCGTTCTGCGCGTCCGTACGGCGCATGTCCTTGGCGATGGCCACCAGCGTGTCGACGATGGGGGCGCCCAGTTCCTCGCCCTGCTGGAGGGCCGTCACGAACATCGCGACCTGTTCGGAGTCGTTGCGGCGGCGCAGTTCCGCGAAGGCCTGGCGGCGGCTCATGCCGAGGTCCATCTGGCGCAGGGTGATGCGGATCTCGTCCGCCCACGGGCCCTCGTAGCGGGTCGCCACGCGGTCCAGCGCCTGGCGGAAGCCGAGTCCGGCGCCGACCACGACCGCGAGGACGTCCAGGAAGTCCGGCAGCGTGCGCTCGATGACGTCCCGGCGGATACGGATGGCCGCCCATATGCCGACCTCGGTCCAGAACGCGCCGAAGGCCAGCAGGAGCAGGGCCATGAGGTACTGGCCGCGCAGCGCGAAGACCAGCGCGCCCAGGCCGCCGAGCGCGCCGTAGACCGCGCGGCGGGCCGCGTAGCGGTCGATCGTGAGGCCGCCCGGGTTGCCCGCCAGGTCGATCCTGCGGCGGTACCGCGCGACCAGCCTGGGACCCATCAGGCGCAGTACGGCGGGGGCGTACCGCATGCCGAGCCGGTCGACGAGGGAGTCGACCGCGCCGGTGCGGGTGGCGCCGACCTCCAGGGCCAGCGCGAGGTCGGTGGGCAGCTTGACGTCCGCCCGGTACATGCGGATGCCGGCGAAGACACCCCACACGCTCAGGCCCATGAGCAGGGCCAGCGCGATTCCTACCTGTGGTCCGGTCACGAGATCCTCTCCTCTCCCGCGCTCAGACGTCGATCCGGGACATACGGCGGATGAGGACGAACCCGACCGCGTACAGCCCGAAGGCGATGATCACGCAGGCCTGCCCGGCGGTCGAGCCGGTCATCCGGTCCAGGGCGCCGTCCTTGACCCCGTTCATCAGGAACAGGGAGCCGATGCCGAGGACGGGGACGGCGTACGACGTCATGTTGACCTGGGAGAGCTGGGTGCGGATCTCGCGCCGGGTCTCCTTGCGTTCCTCCAGCGTCTCGGTGAGGTTGCGCAGCGCGCCCACCACCTGGCCGCCCGCCCGGTTGGACAGGACGAGCGTGGTGACCAGCACGACGAGTTCGCGTGACGGCAGCCGGTCCGCGAGTTCACCCAGCGCGTCGTCGAGGGACTGGCCGAGGGCCAACTGGTCGGCGACCTTGCCCAGTTCCTCACCGGCCGGGGCCTCCAGTTCCTCCGCCGCCATGCCGATCGCGGTGCGCAGGGCGAGGCCAGCCTGGGTGGCGTTGGCCAGGATGCGGGCGAGTTCGGGGAGTTGGTTGATGAACTTCTCGATGCGTTTCTGGCGTTGCCAGTTCAGGAACTGGAGGGCGGCCCAGATGCCGAGGACGCCGGCGATCGGGCCGAAGAAGGGGGCCAGGGAGGCCTGGCCGACCAGGAAGAGGCCGGCCACCGTCGCCGCCATGTAGGCGAAGAACTCGCCGGGGGTCACGTCCAGGCCCGTCGCGGCCAGCTTCAGTTCCAGCTTCCGGCCCGTCTTCGTGCGGCGCAGTCGGCGGTCGAGGTTGCGGAAGCGGCGCCGACGGCCGATGACGGGGACCTGGCCGGTGTGCGACAGCCGCTCGACGAGCGCGGCCCGCTGCGCCCGGCCGGTGGCGTAGACGTGCAGGCCGATGACGGCGAGGGCGCAGGTCAGCAGGGTGACGCCGGTGGTGAGGGTGATGCGCGTCTGGAGATCCATGGGGGAGGGTCCGTCCTGTCTCTACGTCTTCGCCGTCTCTACCTGGCTTCGCGGATGGCCAGCTGGTCCGTCGTGTGGGCGACGCCGAAGGCCTGGGGGAGGGGCTGGCTCGCCATGTAGAGGCGGTCGGCGGTACGGCGTGGGAGCGGGTGGTACTGGAAGGCGCCGTAGACCCGGCCGTCGGCGGCCATCGGCCGGGCGTCGAAGCGGGCCACGGTGGTGAGCCGGTAGGGCTCGCCGCCCTGGCTGTCGAGGAGGGCGACCTCGGTGACGCGGCGGGCGCCGTCGGCGAACCGGGTGAGCTGGATGAGGACGTCGACGGCGCTGTTGATCTGGTCGTGCAGCGCGACGAAGGGGATCTCGACGTCCGACATGGAGGCCAGGGTCTGGAGGCGGGTGAGGGCGTCCTCGGCGCTGTTGGCGTGGACGGTGGCGAGCGAGCCGTCGTGGCCGGTCGACATCGCCTGGAGCATGTCGAGGGACTCGCCGCCGCGGACCTCGCCGACCACGATCCGGTCGGGACGCATACGCAGCGAGTTGCGGACCAGGTCGCGGATGCTGACCTGGCCGTTGCCCTCGACGTTCGGGGGCCGGGACTCCAGGCGGATCACGTGCGCCTGCTGGAGCTGGAGCTCCGCCGAGTCCTCGATGGTGATGATGCGTTCGCCGCCGGGGATCAGACCGGACAGGGCGTTGAGCAGGGTGGTCTTCCCGGTGCCGGTCGCGCCGGAGACGATGATGTTGAACTTGGCCTGCACCAGGGCCGCGAGCAGGAACAGCATGTGTTCGTCGAGGGAGCCGAAGGAGACCAGTTCCTGGAGCGTGTACGAGCGCGGGAAGCGGCGGATGGTGAGGATCGGCCCGGTCAGCGACAGCGGGGGGATGATGACGTTGACGCGCTCACCGGACGGGAGGCGGGCGTCGACCATCGGGTTGGACTCGTCGACCCGGCGGTTGACCGTGGAGACGATGCGTTCGATGGTCTGCATCAGCTGCTCGGCGGAGGCGAAGCGCAGGGGCAGTTGCTCGACGCGGCCGCCGCGTTCCACGAAGATCGCGTCCGGGCCGTTGACCATGATCTCCGTGATCGACGCGTCCTCCAGGAGCGGTTCCAGGATGCCGAGGCCCAGCGCCTCGTCGACGACCCGGCGGATCAGCTGGGAACGCTCGACCGTGGACAGGACCGGGCCCTCGCGGCTGATGATGTGCCCGAGCACCCGTTCCAGGCGCGCCCTGCGTTCGGCCGCGGCCAGCGAGCCCATCTCCGCGAGGTCGATCTCCTCCAGGAGCTTGGCCCGGTAGGAGGCGACCAGATGGCCGTCCTCGCCCCGGCTGCCGTTCTCCTCGGGGGAGTTGATACGTGCCCGCAGGCTCATGGTCCTGTGCTCCTAGCTCGTACGGTCCCTGTGCGGTAGTCGGGCCGGTGGTCCGTGGGCATCGCGGGTCGCGCCCGCCCGGGTCAGTGGTCCTTGGGCATCGTGGCGGTTCTGCTCGCCCGGCCGAAGTCCCAGCCGGGGACGACGGAGGGGATCTCGATGGCCGCGGTGACCCGCACGGAGTCCCCCAGGTCCGCGTCGGCACAGGACGTGCCGTCGGCCAGCCAGTCGCTGACGGCGTTCTGGCACGCCCCCTGGGAGCCCTGGTCGAGCGAGGCGCTGCGCGCCCCGGCGCGGGCCGCGGTGCCGGCCTGCTGGGCGGTGTAGGCGATCAGTCCGAGCTGGACACCGGCCAGGGCGACCAGGAGCAGGATCGGGATGAACCCGAGGTACTCGATGGCCACCTGGCCGCGATCGCGTGACCTGACGTCGTACGGCATCTCAGCGCTTCGCCTCCTCCACCGCGCCCGCCTCGCCGTGGACGGTGAACGGGAAGGCGACCGCGCCCGGGAAGAGGACGGGCACCTTGAGGGAGACGGAGGAACGCACATAGCCGCCTCCGGTGGTGCAGTTCACCTGGGCGCCCCCTTTCCACGCGTCCGACAGCTTGTCCAGGCCCGCCTGCGCGCAGGCCGCCTGGCGCTCCCCCGGTCGCGCCGCCGTGCCCGCGCGCGCCGCCTCGTCCGCAGCATTCCCGGCGAGCGTGAAGGTGTATCCCACGAGGACGAACTGCCACAGCAGCACCAGCGTGACAATGATGAGCGGGGTCATCCCGAGGAACTCGACGGTGACTTGGCCCTGGTCCGAGCGGAGAACTCCCCGGACCGAGCGGGGGACTGCCTGGCCCGACCGGAGGGCTCCCCGAACCGAACTGGATCCTCCCCGGCCCGACCGGAGGGCTCCCCCGTCCAGCCCGTGAACTCCGCCGACCACCCGGCGGGCTCCCCCGTCCGACCATCGGCCTCCCCCGCCCACCCGGCCGGCTCCGCGTATCCCGTTCATCCTCCGCCGCCCTTCCGGCGTCGCAGGCTCACCGCGCCCCGTTCGCCGCCCCGGGGCCGGCCGCCGCGGTGGCCGCTCTCCGGGGTTTTGACCAGGCCGAGTTCGGCGGCGAGGGTCCACAGCGCCTGCTTCACGGTGCTCCGGTTGTCGAGGGCGTGGATACGGCCCGCGTCGACGGCGGCCTGGAGTTCCTTGAAGTTGGCGGGGATCGTGGTGGCGGCGATCCCCGTGCCGGTGATCCGCTGGATCAGCGGGGGCTGGATCTCCGTACCCCGGGTGTGGCGGTTGACGACGACCGTCGTCTCCTCGGCCTTGCGGACCTGGAGGCGGTCCCACATGCGGACCGTGCGCTTGGCGCCCCGGACGGCGACCACGTCGGGCGTGGTGACCAGCAGCGCGGTGTCCGCCATCTCGACGGCGGCCGCGCCGGGGCCGCCCAGCTGAGCGCCGCAGTCGATGACGACGACCTCGTAGCGGGAGCGCAGCGCGCTGACCAGCTGGCGGGCGGCCCGGTCGGTGACCTCCTCGCCGCGTTCGCCCTCGCCCGGGGCGAGCAGCAGGGCGACGCCGGTGTCGTGGCGGAAGACGGCGTCGGCCAGGACGCGCGGCGAGATGTCGCTGATGGTGGCGAGGTCGACGACCGAGCGGCGGAACTGCACATCGAGGTAGGAGGCGATGTCGCCGGTCTGGAGGTCCAGGTCGACCAGGGCCGTGCCGCGGCCGGACGCCTGCGCGGCCAAGGCGAGTTGGACGGCCGTGAGGGTGGTCCCCACGCCACCTTTCGCCCCGCTGACCGTGACGACCCTGCCGCCGACGCCCGGCAGTACGTCGGCGCCGTGGCCCAGGTGACGGCGTACCCCGACCGACCACTGGGCCACCGCCTGGACGCGGCTGGCGAGCTCCTCGTAGCTCAGCGGCAGGGAGACCAGGCCGCGGGCCCCGGAGTCCATGGCGGCGGCGAACAGGCCGGGGCCGGCGTCGGTGGTGACGAGGATGACGCCGACCGCGGGGAAGCGCAGGGCGACCTCGCGGATGAGTTCGAGGGCGGGGACGGGACCGATGCGTTCGTGGACGACCACGACCTCGGGCAGTTCGTCGAACGACTCGGCGGCGAGCCGGGCGAGGGTGTCGACGAGCTGGGTGGAGTCGACGACCGGGGGGACCGGCTCGGCGTCCGGGAGCTGGCTGAGCAGGGTGGTGATGGACCGGACCGCGTCCGCGTCGCCGACGGCCGGGAGGATCCTCGTAGGCATGGGGGGGCCTCCTACTTGTCGTTCGCGAGTTCGTAGGTCCGGTCCTTGTCGGGGACCGTGGTGCTGCCGCCCGGCGCGACGAGTGCGAGCCGTACCCGCTGGGCGAAGGACTCCGCGTAGGTGATGCGCTGGGCGTCGATGGTGGACAGCGCGAAGGTGATCGGGACGGCGTCGGTGGGCTCCTGGGTGCGGTTGTCGGCGTTCGGCTCCAGGGCGGTCAGCTCGCCGACGTCGAGCACCTTCGCGTTGGTCACGATGATCTTGGACTGGGCGGGATCGCCCTCACGCTCGCCCTTGAAGGTGGCGTACACGTTGACCGAGGAACCGGGCGTGATCTTGCCGGCGACACCGGTCGCCGCGTCGATCATGATGGCGACCTCCTGCTGCCCGGGCTGGAGCGCGGGCTGGTCCACGATCATGTCGCTCTGGAGCAGGGAGCCCTCGCGCAGCGTGGTGACGGCGATCTTGCCCCGGATGGCGGTCAGATCGGTGACCGCGTTCTCCGACAGCCAGCGCTCGGGCATCCTGACCTTCTTGAACTGGGCGGCGCTGAGAGGGGCGTAGGGCGCCACGTCCGTCCTGAGCTCGTACGCCGTGACCTCGGGGCCGACCTTGGACTTCACGTCGCTGATGACGGACAGGACACCGGCGAACGCGCCCAGGGCGCAGACGACCGACAGGAGCAGGAGAAGCACGCCGCGGCGCTGACGGGAGTTCATGAACCGTGCAACCTCATTGGGGGAATCGGTCGAGCGGGCTACGGGAGTCGGCGGGAGCAGGGCGGTCGGGGAAGGCGGCCGAAGAAGGCGCGTCAGCCGGCCGGGACCGGAAGGTCGTGGACGGGCGGGGTGGCGGAGCAGAACACACAGCGGTCGCCGATGACGTCGATGCCACACCAGTGGCAGGCGGTCTGCCGCACCGAGGTCACCAGCTGGTAGAGCACCGACAGGTCGGGCAGGTAGGCGCAGAACTCGACCAGCTTCCCGGTCCCCCACCACTGCGCGGACTCGGCCGGCAGCGGCACCTCCCGCAACCCTTGGACGTTCCAGGACGGGGCGAGGGTGCCGGTGACCCAGTCGGACGCCAGCTGCCCCTTGGCCACCAGCATCGAGGTGGCGAACTCGGGCCCCGCCAGGGTCACTCCGGGGCCGACCCGCGCCAGTTGCGGGGCGGGGTGGGCGAGCACGGCGAACTGGCTGCCCGGCACCCAGGACCTGGTGTGCGCCTTCAGGTCGACGGGGACGCGGTCGAGTCTGGCGACGGAGCCGAGGAGCGCCCCGGTGTGCAGGTAGTGGGTGAGGAGCCGGCCCGCCGAGGCGAGCACGCCGGGGCTGAGGTCACAGGACGCCAGCTGCCGCAGCTGGCGGGCCAGGACGGCGGTCCCGAGCGGCGGCAGCTCCGGGTCGAACAGGGCGATCCGGTCGCTCTCCAGGAGGGAGCGAATGGTGTGCAGCCGCTCCGTCGTCGCGGCCGGGGCGGCCGCCGAGCTCAGGACGATCACGTGCCCGTACTGCTCGATCAGCGCCTGGACGGCCGCCAGGGCCTGGTCGAGCGGTTGTCGGTCGAGGTCGCGCAGCACGGCGGCGGGTACGGTCCGCTCGTCCTGCGCCGGCAGCGCCATGTCGGCACCGGTCACGGCGATGGCTGTTGGCACGCGCAGCTCCCCGTCCCTCACGCCTGTCGGCGCACCGGTGTGACTCCGGTACACCGAGGTGACTTCACTGCGTGACTACCTGAGCACTGTATCCACGGCTCTGTGACCGGAGAACAGCGTTTGTATAGCTGAGAGGGAACTGTCGTTGCGCAAGTCACGGCAAAACAGGGCAGGTTACGCATCGCGCCGGACAACTGCGGCCCTGGCGACGGATTCGGTATGGACCTCTTGACAACCCCAATTGGTCTGGACCAACTTGTACGTCCAACGGTGACCACCGTCCGCCCTCGCTCCACCTCCCGCCCCACCTCTCGCTCCGCACCGCGTTCGGCCCGTCGCTCCACCCGTCGCGCCACCTTTCGCGCCCCCCTTTCGCTCCACCCCTTCTCCGTACGGCGCTCAAGCTCCGTACTCCCCACCGCACTCCGCACCGCACTCCGCCCCTCCCCCCCCACTTCTTCTCCCCACCGGAGGCCCCAGTGGATCGCGCACCAGCCCTCCCCAGACGCACCCGTCTCTGGGCGGCCACCGCCACGGCCGCCCTCGCCCTGACCCTGGGCACGACGAGCCCCGCGTCGGCGGCCGACATCAACAACGTGAAGAACGCCGGTTACGAGTCCGGGCTGTCCAACTGGACCTGTTCCGCCGGCAGCGGCGCCACCGTCTCCTCCCCGGTGCACGGCGGCTCGGCCGCCCTGAAGGGGACACCGGCCGGCCAGGACAACGCCAAGTGCACCCAGACGGTCGCCGTCAAGCCCAACTCGACGTACACGCTGAGCGCGTGGGTGCAGGGCGGCTACGCCTACCTGGGCGCGACCGGCACGGGCACCACGGACGTGTCGACGTGGACGCCGGACTCGGCGTCCTGGAAGCAGCTGACGACGACGTTCACGACCGGCTCCGCCACGACCTCGGTGACGGTCTACACGCACGGCTGGTACGGCCAGGTGCCCTACTACGCCGACGATGTCTCGGTCTTCGGCCCCGACGGCGGCGGAGGCACCGACCCGGCGCCGACCGTCCCGTCCGCGCCGGGCGGCCTGGCGGTGTCCGGCACGACGTCCTCGTCCGTCTCCCTCGCCTGGAACACGGTCTCGGGCGCGACGGGCTACAACGTCTACCGGAGCGGCACGAAGGTCACCGCGGTGACCGGCACCTCGGCGACCGTGACCGGGCTCGCGGCGTCCACCTCGTACTCCTTCCAGGTCACCGCGACCAACGCGGCGGGCGAGTCGCCGAAGTCGGCGACCGTGACGGCGACGACGGCCCCGACCGGCGGCGGAGGCGGCACCCTGCCCAAGCACGCCGTCACCGGCTACTGGCAGAACTTCAACAACGGGGCCACGGTCCAGAAGATCTCGGCCGTACCCGCCCAGTACGACATCATCGCGGTGGCCTTCGCGGACGCCACGACGACACCGGGCGCGGTGACGTTCAACCTGGACTCGGCGGGCCTCGGCGGCTACACCGTCGACCAGTTCAAGGCCGACATCAGGGCCAAGCAGGCGGCCGGGAAGAAGGTCATCGTCTCGGTCGGCGGCCAGAACGGCACGGTGTCGGTGAACGACGCGACGTCGGCGGCGAACTTCGCCAACTCGGTCTACTCCCTGATGCAGACGTACGGCTTCGACGGCGTCGACATCGACCTGGAGAACGGCCTCAACGCGACCTACATGTCCCAGGCGCTGCGGTCGCTGTCGGGGAAGGCGGGCCCGTCGCTGATCATCACGATGGCTCCGCAGACCATCGACATGCAGTCGACGTCGAACACGTACTTCCAGACCGCGCTGAACATCAGGGACATCCTGACGGTCGTCAACATGCAGTACTACAACAGCGGTTCGATGCTCGGCTGCGACGGCAAGGTGTACAGCCAGGGGTCGGTGGACTTCCTCACCGCCCTCGCCTGCATCCAGCTGCAGGGCGGCCTCTCCCCCTCCCAGGTGGGCCTCGGGCTGCCGGCCTCGACGAGCGGCGCGGGCAGCGGCTACGTGTCGCCGACCGTGGTGAACAACGCCCTGGACTGCCTGGCCAAGGGGACCGGGTGCGGCAGCTTCAAGCCGTCGCGGACCTACCCCGACCTGCGGGGCGCGATGACCTGGTCGACGAACTGGGACGCGTCGGCGGGCAACGCGTGGTCGAACGCGGTGGGGCCGCACGTGCACGCGCTGCCGTGACCGGCGTACGTCCGGTGGGTCATCCCAGCGGCCGGTAGTACCCCAGGACCGGGGCCAGTTGCGCGAACCACTCGTGCAGCCGGTCCCGGTTCTTCGCGTCGACCACGCACTCGTAGACCCTGCCGTCGAGCGGGATGACGGCGACCATCAGGACCTTGCCGTTGGGACCGGCCTGGTAGTGGACGCTGCGGATCTCCGGCCAGGGGAAGTCGACGTCCACGCCGTAGGCCTCGAAGGCGACGCCCGACGCGTCGACGACGACCGAGTTGTTCTTGTCGACCGCGAGGAACTCCGGTCCCACGGGGGCGGACGGGGCCGGCGGCGGCGCGAACGCGTACTGCGGGGGCGGCGGACCGAACCCCGCCGGCGCGTACGGCGGCATGGGCGGTGGCGACGGAGCACCGTGGGGCGGCGTCGACGACTGCGGCGATGGCGATGGCTGCGGCTGCGGCTGGTTCGTCGGATCGGTCGTCATACGTCGGTCCTCATGGATCGGTTATCGGTCCTCATGTCCGGGTCCCGGGGCGCGAGATGCCCGCAGCGGCAACCTACCGGCCGTGTCACGACCGGCCCACGCCCCCTGCCCCCGGGCCTCCGCGACCGCCCCCTGTGGCCGTACTGTGAGCCGGATCTCAGCGGCCCGTGCATCGCGTCTGAAACATTCCCCGTGCCTCACCGCATCAATGAGGTGAGGGCGGCCCCGGTCGGGGCACCGAGAACAGGGGAACACTCATGAGGCAGGTCCACGCGGACGAGTACGCGGAGTTCGCGGCGGCACGCGTGGGGCATCTGTACCGGTCCGCGTGCCTGCTCACCGCCGGTGACACCCACCTCGCCGAGGACCTGGTGCAGGAGACCCTCGGGCGGATCTACGTCCGCTGGGGCCGGGTCTCCCGGGTCGGCAACCCCGCCGCCTACGCGCAGACCGTCCTCACCCGTACGTTCCTCGCCCACCAGCGGCGCCGCAGCAGCACCGAGCGCGCCACGGACGTCCTGCCCGAACGGGCCGACCGCTCCACCGACCCCTCCCTGCGGCTCACCCTGATGTCGGCGCTCGGCCGGCTGCCCGTCAAGGACCGGGCCGTGATCGTCCTGCGCTACTGGGAGGACCGCTCGATCGAGGAGACCGCCGACGCCATGAACGCCAGCTCCGCGGCGGTGCGCACCCGGTGTGTACGGGCCCTGGCCCGGCTCCGGGAGCTCCTCGGCGAGGACATCGGGGAGTACGCCCGGTCCTGATCCGTCCGACCGCCCCCCTCACCCCCATCACCTCCGTCAACCACCCAAGACCTCGCGGAAACGGTGTTCGTCATGCCCGCAGACCAGTACAGCGACCCGTCCGGTGACCTTCACGACGACCCCTTCGAGGAACGGCTGTCCGCCGCTCTCCACGAGACCGGCGGCACCTTCGACACCGACCGGGCCGCGCTCACCGCCCGCGGCGCGGTGCGCGGACGGCGACGGCAACTGCTGCGCCGAAGCGCCGTCATGGGAGGCGCGGCAGGCGTCGCGCTCGTGGGCGTGGGTGTCGCGCTGATCGTGCCGGGCAGCGGGAAGACCGCCCCGCGGCCGTCGTCGGTGGCCGCCGACCCGACCGCGGCGAAGACCGTCGGCCCCGGCCCGGTGTCCGCCGACGACATGATCCGGACGTTCGAGAAGCTGCTCCCCGAGGGCGAGTTGAGCGACCGGGCGGGGCGCGGCACGAACGAACTGCCCGCGTCGCCGTACGCGCACGTCGTCCACGACGACGGCAAGGGCGCCTCGACCATAGAGGTCAGCCTGAACAGGGTCGCGCCGGGCAGCGACGAGGCGCGGGAGACGGTCCAGTGCCCGGACAAGACGTTCATCCCGTACGACGCGTGCACGACGACGCGGCTCCCGGACGGATCCGTGGCCATGGTCGTGCAGGGGTACGAGTACCCCGACAAGCGCGTGGACACGAAGAGGTGGACCGCCGACCTCGTCACGCCGACCGGGGGGCACGTCGCCGTGCAGGAGTGGAACGCGGCCGCCGAGAAGGACGAGCCCGTCAGCCGCCCCACACCCACGCTGTCCCCGCAGGCACTGGTGAAGCTGGCCGCCGCGAAGGAGTGGCGAGCGGTCGTCGACGGGCTCCCCGCACCCGCCGCGCCGCCCAGCTCCCCGGCGCCCGAGGGCAAGCCGCTCCTGAAGACCTTCACCGGTCTGCTGCCCAAGGGGGTGAAGGTGGTGACGAAGAGCGCCGACGGCACCTCCTTCGTCTATCTCGTCCTCGACGACGGCAACGGCCGCAGCTACGTCCAGGTCAATGTGCAGCGCGACATGCAGGACGCGATCGGCGACCTCTTCGGCAGCGGCTCGCAGACCCTGCCCGACGGCACCCTGGTCGCGGCCCATCAGAGCCCCGGCGAGAAGGGCGGCTCGGGGGTCGTGATGTGGACCGTGGACACCATGCGGACCGACGGCCGGCGGGTCGTGGTCAGCGCCTTCAACTCCGGCGCCCAGAACACCCCCGCCACCCGCGAGACGCCCGCCCTGACGATGAAGCAGCTCCGGAAGATCGCGCTCAGCCCTCAATGGTTCGCGAAGGGATAGGGCGGCGCCGGACGGTGTCCTAGGCGTACTGGAGGCGCACGGTCGACCCGCCGTCGGCGTCGCGCACGTCGACGTAGGCACACACCTGCCGGGCGAACCACAGTCCCTGGCCGGGTTCCAGTTCGGCGGCGGGCGGCGGCACGAAGCCGGCCAGCGGGTCGTCGACCCGGCGGGCCAGGCTCAGTTCGGCGACACAGACGGGAGCCTCGCCCCACAGCAGGGCGCCGGTGACCGGGCCGAGGGCGGCGGCCTCGGTGACGGCCTCGGCGAAGAGCTCCGCGTCCGCCAGGGGCAGACCGCTGGCGTTCGCCCAGGCGCGTACGACGTCCTTGGCGACGCCTCCGGTCAGCCGCCGCGCGTCCGGCGCGGGCGGCGGCAGCGGCACGGAGTCCAGCTCGGCCGCGAGCCGGAACGGGTCCTCGTAGACCTCGGTGTCGGGGTGCGCGCGGCGGGCCGCGGCGACGACGGCGGGACCGGCGGTGCGGGTGTCGTAGGCGCACAGGACGGTCGTCGCCATCGGCGCGAAGAGCAGGTTGGCGAGGGCCTCGTAGCGGATCCACTCGGCGCTCTCGCGCACCGATCGGCCGGCCCGGCCGCCCCACACGGGCTCCATCACGAGGTGGACGCGGCCGCCGGGCCCGGCCTGCGCGGCGAGGTAACCGGCGCCCTGCGCCACGGCGTTGGCGGCCGAGCCGGTGTACCAGTCGGTGTGCTCGATGAAGCCGATGTCCCTCGCGTCGGCGCCGAGGGCGTCGCGCAGGGCTTCCAGGTTGCCGGGGGCGGCGATGGCCACCGGCGGCGGTTCGCCCGGGGCCGCCAGGCCCTCGGCGAGGAAGGGCAGGGCGGCGGCGGCGAAGTCGCCGTCCGAGCCGAAGACCGCCATACGGTGGTCGAACGGCCCCGGGGTGGTGCCGGTCCGGGTGCTGCTCATGAGTCCCCCTGGTCGACAGGTGCGTGGGCGGTGCGGGCGCCGGGCGGTCATCCGGACGGCGATCCGCTCACCTCCGGCTCCGCGGCCCTCCCACCGCTGCGGGACTGGCTGATCACGGGAAACTCACCTGGCGCGGACCTCTCACTCTCCTCCCGCGGCTCACCTATATGCGTGCGCCGGTCACCCGCCCGGGTGCACTTTGCCGGGGACCGAGCCTCCGGGTCCGGCCTCGCGTACACTGCCCGGCCCCCTTCCGGCCGGTTCGCGCCACCGGCTCCCGGCCCCTCCGTCCGCTTCGCGCCACCGGCCCTCGGCCACTCCGGCTGGTTCGCGCCACCGACCCTTGGCCCACTCTTGACCAGCTCATGACATGAGCAGACGATGGGCGGCGCACCCGCACCAGTACGTCGCACTGAACCACCCCCCAGCTCCACTCCCCCACTTCCGGCGACCCCGGAATCCCTGGAGAACCAAGGAGATTTCATGCGACTTCGCATCCGCGGATCAGGTGCCCGAAGCGGCAGACGCGGCGCCGTCCTGGCCACCCTCATGGCCCTCGCGCTCGCGGCACCCGTGGCGGCGACCACCACCGACGCCACCGCCGACAGCGCCCGCAGGTCCGCCCCCGCCGCCGACGACATCCGCCAGTACGAGATCCACGTCGACCACAGCACCCCCGTCACCCGTACCGCCATCGCGTCGGCCGGTGTGAGCGTGGACGAGGCCGACGAGGAGACCGTGGTCGTCTCCGGCCGCGCGGACCAGATCAGCAGGCTGCGGCGGCAGGGCTACGAGGTCTCGCCGCTGGGCTCGGCCCCCGACCGCTCGTCCGGCGCCGGCGACCTCCGGCTCTTCGACTTCCCCTCCGCCGACTCGAAGTACCACAACTACGCCGAGGCGACCGCGGAGATCGGCCAGCGGCTCGCCGCCTACCCGAGCATCATGAGCAGGCGCGTGATCGGGAAGTCGTACCAGGGCCGGGACATCGTGGCCGTCAAGGTCAGCGACAACGTGGCCACCGACGAGTCCGAGCCGGAGGTGATCCTCACCTTCCACCAGCACGCGCGCGAACACATGACGGTGGAGATGGCGCTGTACCTGCTGCGTGAGCTCGGCGCGGGCTACGGATCCGACTCCCGGGTCACCGACATGGTGAACAACCGCGAGATCTGGATCGTGCCGGACCTCAACCCGGACGGCGGCGAGTACGACATCGCGTCCGGGTCCTACCGCTCCTGGCGCAAGAACCGCCAGCCCAACTCCGGTTCCTCGTACGTCGGTACGGACCTCAACCGCAACTGGAACTACAAGTGGGGCTGCTGCGGCGGTTCGTCGGGGTCGGCCTCCTCGGAGACCTATCGCGGCGCGTCGGCGGAGTCCGCGCCCGAGGTGAAGGTCGTCGCCGACTTCGTCCGCAGCCGGGTCGTCGGCGGGAAGCAGCAGATCACCGCCGGGATCGACTTCCACACGTACAGCGAACTCGTGCTGTGGCCGTTCGGGTACACGTACTCCGACACGGCCACCGGGATGACGGCGGACGACGCCGCCGCGTTCAAGGCCGTCGGCCGGAAGATGGCCGCCAGCAACGGCTACACGGCGGAGCAGGCCAGCGACCTGTACATCACCGACGGTTCGATCGACGACTACCTCTGGGGCAGTCAGAAGATCTTCGACTTCACCTTCGAGATGTATCCGGCGTCCAGTTCCGGGGGCGGCTTCTACCCGCCCGACGAGGTGATCGAGCGGGAGACCTCGCGCAACCGGGACGCGGTGCTCCAACTGCTGGAGAACGCGGACTGCATGTACCGGTCGATCGGGAAGGAAGCGCAGTACTGCGGCTGAGCGCTCCGCCGCGAGCGGTGACCGTGGCCGGTCGCGCGACTCCCCGCGCCCCTTCGAGGGACGCGGGGAGTCGCGGCGGTCCTCGCCGGCCCGTTCAGGACTTCGACGCGGCGGACTCGTCCTTCTTGGCGTCGTCGTCCTTCTCGGCGTCGTCGTCGCCACCGGACGCGGAAGCCTCTTCCGCGTCACCGGCGGTCCCGGCGTCGGCCGCCTCCGCGTCGGGCTTCTCCGCCCCCGCGGTGTCGGCATCGGCGGTCTCGGCCTCGGTCGTCTCGGCGGCCGGCGCGGCCTCCTCGTCCCCTTCGGCCTCTCCCTCGTCGAAGTAGGCGTCGAGGACCGCGTCCAGCTGCGACTCCCACTCCGGGAAGCGCGACCTGGCCGTCGCCTCGATCTCGATCGGGAACCAGCGGCGGTCAGGCGTGTGCACCGTGACGGTGAACCGCTTGCCGAAGCGGGCGGTCTCGGTCTCGACCGCGCCGATCTCGTCCCAACGGAACTCGCACGCCTGGTCGTCCAGGCTCAGACGGACGCCCGTGGCGTCGGCGACGATCCGCGCCCGGCGGTCGGACGCCTCGAAGACGGGTCCCTCGGGGGCCTTTTCCTCCGAGGCCTCCCCAACGGCGGCCCCGTCGTCCGGAGTCACCGCCCCGTCCGCGGTGGACTCCTCCTCGGAGACCGCCGCGGCCTCCTCGGCGTCCGTGGTCCGCTCGGCGTCCGACGGCTCGGCGTCCGACGGCTCGGCGTCCGACGGCTCGGTGGACACGGGTGACGTGAGCCCGGGGATGAAGGCCGGGTCGAATCCGGCGCCCTTCAGGGGCTCGCCCTCCAGGGGCTGGCTGCTCGAACCTATGCGCTGCTCCACAGCGGGCAGTATGGTCGACGATCCTGTGCCGGACACAGCCAGCCCCCAACTTCGTTATACGAAGATGCTCAAGACGGCGGCGACGGCGAACCCCGCCACCGACAGCACCGTCTCCAGCACGGTCCATGTCTTCAGCGTGTCCCGCTCGCTGATCCCGAAATACTTGGACACCATCCAGAAGCCGCCGTCGTTCACGTGCGAGGCGAAGATGGAGCCCGCCGAGATGGCCATGATGACGAGGGCGACGAAGGCCTGGGAGTGGTCCCCCGCGGCGAGCAGCGGGGCGACGATGCCCGCCGTCGTCACGATCGCGACCGTCGCCGAGCCCTGGGCGACCCGCAGGACGACCGAGATCAGGTAGGACAGGAAGATCACCGGCAGGCCGACGTCGTTGAAGGTGTCCGACAGCGCCTGGGCCACACCGCTCGCCTTCAGCACGGCGCCGAACACCCCGCCCGCGCCCACCACCAGCAGGATGTTGCCGACCGGCTTGAGGGACGCCGTCGAGACGGTCTCCAGCGACTTGCGGGACCAGCCGCGGCGCAGGCCGAGCAGGTAGTAGGCGAGGAGCAGCGCGAGGGTGAGGGCCACGAAGGGGTGGCCGAAGAACTCGATGACCGAACGGCCGGTGGACGGGTCGAGCGCGATCGAGGAGAAGGTGGCCGCCAGGATCAGGATCAGCGGAGTGCCGATGATGCCGAGGACCGTGCCCAGCGGCACCGGCGTCTCCCGCGGTTCGACGCCCGCCGCCCGCTGCTCGTCGACGACCGCGCGCTTGGCCTCCTCGGCCGCCTCGACCATGTCCTGCGGTACGGCGACGAAGAGGCGCCGGCCGATCCAGGCGGAGTAGGCCCAGGCGGCGAGGACGGCGGGGACGCCGCAGACGATGCCCATGAGGATGACCCAGCCGAGCTGTACGTGCAGCAGTCCGGCGGCGGCCACCGGGCCGGGGTGCGGCGGCAGGAACGCGTGGGTCATCGACAGGCCCGCGAGCAGCGGCAGACAGTAGAGCAGGATCGACTTGCCGGAGCGCTTGGCGGCCGCGTACACGATCGGTGCGAGGACGAAGATGCCGACGTCGAAGAAGACCGGGATGCCGAAGATCAGGCCGGTGAGGCCCATCGCGAGCGGGGCGCGCCGCTCGCCGAAGAGGTTCAGCAGCCGGGACGCCAGCACCTCGGCGCCGCCGCTGACTTCGAGGATCGCGCCGAGCATCGTGCCGAGGCCGATGATGACGGCGACGTGGCCGAGGATGCCGCCCATGCCGGACTCGATGGTCGAGACGGCGTCCGAGCGCTGCACCGTGCCGAAGAGTTCGGTGACCGACAGACCGGCCAGCAGGCCGACGGTTATGGAGACGGCGAGAAGGGCGACGAAGGGCTGGAGCCGCACCTTGATGATCAGGAAGAGCAGGAGCGCGATACCGATGGCGGCGACGGTGAGCAGTCCGGCGGTGCCGTCGAGGAGGAGGAGCAGGCCTCCGGTGTGGGGTGGGGTCTCGGCGGGCGCGGTGGCGGCGAGCGGATGGGACATGGGGAGCCTCTGTCTCGTAGGTCCACAGTGCTTTCGGGCAGGGGGGATCGCGGCGCGGCGCCCCGGTGAGGACCGGGAAGCGCCGCGCCGTGAGGGCGTACGAGGTGCGGGTGGTGCGCGGGCGTCAGCTCAGGACGGCGAGGACGTCGATCTCGATGAGGAGGCCGGCCGGCAGTCCGACGTAGACCGTCGTGCGGGCGGCGGGCGGCTGGGTGAGGCCCTGCTCCTCGAAGTACGCGTTGTAGATCGCGTTCATCTCGGGGAAGTGGCCGACGTCGGTCAGATAGACGCGGATCATCATCGCGTCGTCCCAGCCCGAGCCGCCCTCCTCCAGGATCGCCTTGACGTTGGCGAGGGTCTGGAGGGTCTGTTCGCGCAGGGCGGGGCCGGCCGGCGTGGGGGGCTTGCCCTCCTCGGCGGGCAGGAAGCCGACCTGGCCGGCGACCTGGAGGATGTTGCCCTTGCGGACGCCGTGCGAGAACTTCGCGGGCGGGGTGGTGTGGGTCTTCGGGGTGAGGGCGATCTTGTCGGTCATACGGGGTCCTTTACTGGCGTCCTGCCGGAGTACTCGCCGCTGATGGCGTCCGCCGTACGGCGCACCAGCGGGAGCAGGGTGAGGAGTTCGTCGGCGGTGACGACGACGTTCGGCGCGGAGACGGACATCGCGGCGACCACGCGGCCGTCGGCGCCGCGGATGGGGGCCGCGACGCAGTTGATGGACTCCTCGTGGCCACCGAGGTCGGTGGCCCAGCCCTGTTCGCGCACCTTCTCCAGCTCCCGCGCGAAGGCGGCGGCGTTGGGGGTGGAACGGGCCGTGTACAGGGGGTAGTCGAGCTTGTCGGCGAGCGCGCGGCGCTCGGCCTCGGGAAGGTCGGCGAGCAGCAGTTTCGCCACCGCGGCGACGGTGATGGCCACCGGCTTCCCTATCCGCGAGTACATGCGCACGGGATAGCGGCTCTCCACCTTGTCGATGTAGAGGACCTCGCTCTCCTCGTACACGGCGAGGTGGACGGTGTGTCCGCACTGCTCGTTCAGCCGGACCAGGTGGGGGTGGGCGATCTCGCGGATGTCGAGGTTCTCCATCGCCTCCTGGGCGAGGGCGAAGAGGCGGGCGCCGAGCCGGTAGCGCTGGTCGGACTGGCGGTAGACCAGGCCGTGTTCGTGGAGGGTGCGCAGCAGGCGCAGGGCGGTGGACTTGTGGACGCCGAGCCGGTCGGCGACCTGCCCGAGGTCGGCGGGGCCCTCCGCGAGCAGCGGCAGGATGCTCAGCGCGCGGTCGACGGTCTGGCTCATGGGGTGCGTACCTCCTCCGGGGCCCGGCGCACGTCCTGGTCGGTCCAGCCGGGGCCGAGTCGAAGTGTCCCCCACGCCCGGTCGTCGAGGGCCGCCAGCCGGTCGGCGTGGCCGCGGGAAGGCGGTGTGGCGAGGTCGCCGGGGACGGTGAGCGCGGCGGCGGCCATGAGGTGGCCGTGGCGCAGGCGGTCGCGGACGGGGAGTCCGCGCAGGGTGGCGGAGAGGAAGCCGGCGGCGAAGGCGTCGCCGGCGCCGACGGCGGCCACCACGTCGACGCGCAGCGCGGGGACGAAGGTGACGTCCGTCCGGTCGTACACGGTCGCCCCGCCGTCGCCCTGCTTGACGACCAGGACCTCGGGCTCGGGGAGCGCGGCGCGGACGGCGTCGGGGCCTTCCAGCGCCCATGCCGCGCGGGCCTCGTCCTCGCCGACGAACACGAGGTCGGCGCCGCGGGCCAGCTCCAGCAGCACGTGCGGACCGGCGGTGTCGCGCCACAGTCCGGGCCGGTGGTTGACGTCGAAGGAGACGAGCGGGTGTCCGGCGGCGCGCGGGCGGGCGGTCAGCTCGCGCAGCAGGCCGAGGCAGTCGTCGGACAGGGCGGCGGTGATGCCGGACAGGTGCAGGAGGCGGCAGGCGCGGACGGTGTCCAGGTCGAGGTTGCCGGCGGACATGGCCGAGGCCGCGGAGCCGGCCCGGTAGTACGCCACCTCGTGCGCGTCGGTCGCCCGGTCCCCGGCGGTGCGGAAGTAGATGCCGGTCGGGCGCGCCGGGTCCCGTCGTACGGACGTGACGTCGACGCCGTAGGAGCCCACCGCCTCGACCAGGTGGTCGCCGAACCCGTCGGCGCCGACCCGGCTGACCCAGCGCGCGGAGTGGCCCGCGGCGGCCAGCACGCAGGCCACGTTCGACTCGGCGCCGCCGATGGCGCGGTCGAAGGAGGGGACGTCGGCGAGGCGGCCGGGCCGGGAGGGCAGGAACGTGACCATGGACTCGCCGAGCGCTACGACGTCCACGACGTCGGGGGCATTGCGGGGTCCGGTGGCGGCCACGATCTTCGTCACTCCTCGGTTCGGGGGTTCGGTGGTTTCGTTGACCCCGCGTTGGCCGAGATGTTAGACAGCAGTAAGCGATATACGCAATGGACGTTGCACATAATGCAACGCACCAGATCAGGAGGCTCCATGAGCACCGAGGCGCTCGCCCGCCTGGCCGAGGAACGCGTCGACCACCGCTTCAAGGGCCTCCCGCCGGACGCCGACGGACTGACCGTGGGCGAGCTGGCCGCCCAGCGCCGCGACCTGTTCACCGGCGGGTTCACCACCCCGGTCCTGGCCCTCTCCGCCGAGCGCCTGGAGCACAACCTGGCGCTCATGGAGACCTACGCGGACCGGCACGGCCTCACGTTCGCCCCGCACGGCAAGACCTCGATGGCACCCCAGCTCTTCCGGCGGCAGACCGAGCGGGGCGCCTGGGGCATCACCCTGGCCGTGCCGCACCAGGTGCGGGTGGCACGGGCGTTCGGCGTGGCGCGGGTCTTCCTCGCCAACGAGCTGGTGGACCCGGCGGCCCTGCGCTGGATCGCCGCCGAGCTGGCCGCCGACCAAGACTTCCGGTTCGTCTGTTACGTCGACTCCGTGCGCGGGGTCGAGCTGATGGGCGAGGCGCTCGCGGGGGCGGCGCGGCCGGTGGACGTCGTGGTCGAGCTGGCGGCCGGCGAGGGCGCGCGGACCGGCGCGCGGACCGAGGCGGAGTGCGCGGCGGTCGCCGACGCGGTGGCGGCCGTACCGGCCCTGCGCCTGGTCGGGGTGGCGGGCTACGAGGGCGAGGTGCCGCGGGCGACCCCGGAGCGGGTGCGCGCCTGGCTGCGCCGCCTGGTCGCCCTGGCCGTCGACTTCGACAAGGCGGGACGTTTCTCCGGGGTGGACGAGGTCGTCGTCAGCGCGGGCGGCAGCGCCTGGTTCGACGCGGTGGCCGACGTGTTCGCCGAGATCCCCGGCCTCTCCGTGCCGGTGCTGAAGCTGCTGCGTTCGGGCGCGTACGTCTCGCACGACGACGGCCACTACCGCGAGCTGACCCCCTTCAACCGGGTCCCCGAGGAAGGCGCGCTGGAGCCCGCGTTCCGGCTGTGGACCCAGGTGGTCTCCCGTCCGTCCACCGAGCAGGCCTTCGTCAACGCGGGCAAGCGCGACGCGGCCTACGACCTCGACCTGCCCCTTCCTCAGGTGGTCCGCCGGGACGGCGCCGAGCGGCCGGCCACCGGTGTCGAGGTCACCGCCCTCTCCGACCAGCACGCCTGGCTGCGGACCGGCCCGGAGGCGGACCTGGAGGTCGGCGACTGGCTCGCCCTGGGCCTGTCCCACCCGTGCACGTCCTTCGACAAGTGGCAGCTGATCCCCCTCGTGGAGGCGGACGGCACGGTCGTCGACTACATCCGCACGTTCTTCTGAGCGTCCGAGGAGGGAAACAGACGTGGAGAACCTCGTCATCCGGGACGCGGACGTCGTGGACGGCACCGGCGCCGACGCGTACCGCGCCGATGTGGTCGTGACCGACGGCAGGATCGTCTCGATCGTCAAGGAGGCCGCCGCCGCGGGCTGTCAACGCCCGCGCGCGGCACGGGAGCTGGACGCCGAGGGGCTCGTCCTGTCGCCCGGCTTCATCGACATGCACGCCCACAGCGACCTCGCGCTGCTGCGGGACCCCGACCACAGCGCGAAGGCGGCGCAGGGGGTCACGCTCGAGGTCCTCGGCCAGGACGGCCTGTCGTACGCGCCGGTCGACGACCGCACGCTCGACGGGGTGCGCCGCGCGATCACCGGCTGGAACGGCTACGGCGACGACCTCGACCTCGACTGGCGTTCGGTGGGCGAGTACCTCGACCGGCTCGACCGGGGGATCGCCGTGAACGCGGCCTATCTGGTCCCGCAGGGCACGGTCCGCGCGCTCGCCGTCGGCTGGGAGGACCGGGAGGCGACGCCCGCGGAGCTGGACCGGATGCGGCAACTGGTCGCGGAGGGGCTGGAACAGGGCGCCGTCGGCCTGTCCTCCGGCCTCACCTACACCCCCGGGATGTACGCCCCGGACGCCGAACTCACCGAGCTGTGCCGGGTGGTGGCCCACTACGGCGGCTACTACTGCCCGCACCACCGCTCCTACGGGGCGGGCGCGCTGGAGGCGTACGCGGAGATGGTGGCGCTGACCCGGGAGGCCGGCTGCGCGCTGCACCTCGCCCACGCCACCATGAACTTCGGTGTGAACAAGGGCCGCGCGCCCGAGCTGCTGGCGCTGCTGGACGACGCGCTGGCCGCCGGCGCCGACATCACCCTCGACACCTACCCCTACACCCCCGGCTGCACGACCCTCGTGGCGCTCCTGCCGAGCTGGGCGAGCGCGGGCGGCCCGGGGGAGATCCTGCGGCGGCTGGGCGACGAGCCGACCGCCGAGCGCATCCGCCGGGACCTGGAGGTCACCGGCGCGGACGGCTGCCACGGGGTGCCCGTCGACTGGGACACGATCGAGATCTCGGGCGTCACCGATCCGTCGCTGGACGACTTCGTCGGCCGTACGGTCCTGGAGTCGGCGCGGCTGCGCGGCGAGGCCCCCTGGGCGACCGCCCGCCGTCTGCTGCTCGCGGACCGGCTGGGCTCGACGATCCTCCAGCACGTGGGGCACGAGGAGAACGTCCGGGCGATCATGCGGCACCGCGTGCACACCGGCGGCTCGGACGGCATCCTCCAGGGCACCAAGCCGCACCCCCGCGCCTACGGCACCTTCCCGCACTATCTCGGCCGGTACGTCCGCGAGCTGGGCGTGCTGTCGCTGGAGGAGTGCGTCGCCCACCTCACCGGGCGCCCGGCGGCCCGGCTGCGGCTGCCGGACCGCGGGCTGGTCCGTGAGGGTCACCGGGCCGACCTGGTGCTGTTCGACCCGGCCACGGTGGCGGCGGGCTCGACGTACGACGCCCCGCGCACCCTGCCGACCGGCATCCCGCACGTCCTGGTCGACGGCCGCTTCGTGATCGAGGACGGGCGCCGCACGGACGTGCTGGCGGGACGGGCGGTCCGCAGGACTCCCCGGTGACCGCCCGCCGTTCACCCGCCGGCCGCCGCTACGGCTTGGGCAGGACGCATCCGCTCGCGCTCAGGTTGAGCACGTTGCCGGTCGTGAAGCAGGCCGGGATCTGGTAGATCTCCTGGGCGTAGTTGATGCCCTCGCGCACGGTCACGTTGCCGTTCGCGTCGACCTCGCACGGGTTGTTCTCCGTGCACCTGCCGCCGTCCTCGTTGCCCGTGTTGTTGACGGCGACCACCTTGCCGGTGGCGTTGTCGACGACCGGGGAGCCCGAGGTGCCGCCGATGGTCTGGCAGGCGGAGGTGTAGCGGACCGAGTCCTTCCAGGTCCAGTCGCCCTCCTTGATGCGGTACACGAACCCGTCGATGTTGCAGGCGTAGGTCCGCTTCCAGTAACCGGAGACGACCGTGATGGCGGTCCCGGCGACCGGGTGCGTGTCGGCGACGGTCAGCGGGCTGATCCCGTACGAGCTCTGGATCTGCGCGTAGGTGCTGGTGAGCTGGTAGATCGTGACGTCCGTGTCCGTCATCGTCGAGTAGGCGACCTTGTTGGCGCGCAGGGTCGCCACCCGGGTGCCCGCGGAGTTGAGCAGTCCGAAGGTGCGGCTGGACGCCTGGCCGACGATCACCTCGCCGGGCTCCGGGAAGCCGGTCTCCAGGCAGTGGCCGTTGGAGAGCACCAGCGCCGGGGCGGTGGAGGCGGAGTTCGGGAAGCGGATCACGGAGCCGGAGCAGTTGCTGAGCGAGACGGTGCCAGCGAAGTTGACGGCGCGAAGCGTGGGGGCTGCGGCCGGCGCCTGGCTGTCGGCGCTCTGCACGGATACGGACGCGGACACCGGGGCGGGCGCTGCGGCCGCGGGTGCCGCGCCCGCCCCGGCGATCACCAGGGCGAAGAGTGCGGCGACGAGAGGCTTTCTCATGTGGGGGTCCCCTCTTGCGACGGAGGCGACCGGAGGTCGTCCGATCGCCCACTGAATTGTCATGCGCATTGTCATCGCGCGAGGAGGGGTCGACAAGGAGCCCTTTCCGGCCGTGCGGTGGCCGGATCCACGGCACGCCGGACCGCCGGGCCGGACGGTCACCGCCCGGCCCGGCGGTCACCCGGCCCGGCGGCCGACCGGCTCAGCCGCCGTGCCCGTGCCCGTGGCCGTGGCCGTGCCCCCAGCCGCCGTAGCCGCCCGAAGCCGACGCGGAGGGCGTCGGGGTGGCGGCGGCCGACGTCGCGGGGGCGGTGGAGCGGGTGGCCGAGGGGCGCACCGGCGCGTCCGGGGACGACGGCGCGCCGCTCGACCCGGTCGCGGACGGCGTGGCGGGCGCCGAGGAGCCGCCGGAGGCGGACGGCGCGGGGGCGGTGAGGAGGCCCGGCGTCACCGAGGGCGTCACCGGCACCGTCGCCGTCACCCGTTCGGCGTCCGCCGCGGCGGCCGTGTCCGCGGGCGCCGCCGACTCCCCCGCCGTACGGTCCCGCTCGTCGCGCGCGCCGCCGGGCGGGGACCCGGAGAAGGTGAGGCCGGCGAGGACGGCCGCCGCGGACACGACCCCCAGCGCGCCGACGGCGACCGCCGCCCGACGCCTGCGCGCCTCCCGCCGCCGTCCGCGCAGGGCGCGCCGGCCGGGCCCGGGAGGCTCCCCGGGCTGCCCGGGCTCCCCCGGCCTTTCCGACCCATCGGCTCCGGGCCGTCCCGCGTCCACCACGACCGGCAGCTCGCGCGTCTCGTCGTAGGAGTTCGTCCAGCCGTGCGCGGCGGCGGGATCGGCGTACTCCTCGTACGCCGGAGCCGCCGGCGTCCGGGGCCGGTACACGTTCGGGTGCGCCGGGGACTCCGGGTCGGGGCGGGCACCGGGAGCAGGGGCCGGGTCGTGCGCGGCGTCCGCGCCGTGCGCCCCGTGCGGCTGCGGAGATGAGCTGGACATGATCGCGGATTGTAGGGACGGGCGGGCCTGCGGGACAGTCGGCGGCGATATCCGCTCAAACCGTCGCGTCTCACGTGGTGGAAGACACGACCCATGAGGCGTTACCGACCCGTAAGCTCGCGGACATGCAGGTGATCCAGTCGACCAAGCTCGCCAACGTCTGTTACGAGATCCGGGGCCCGGTGCTCGAGGAGGCGATGCGGCTGGAGGCGGCCGGGCATCGCATCCTCAAGCTGAACACCGGCAACCCGGCCGCGTTCGGCTTCGAGTGCCCGCCCGAGATCCTGGAGGACATCCTCCGCAACGTCTCGTCGGCGCACGGGTACGGCGACGCGAAGGGCCTGCTGGCGGCCCGCCGGGCCGTCGTCATGCACAACCAGACCCTCGGCATCGAGACGGACGTCGAGCACGTCTACATCGGCAACGGCGTCTCCGAGCTGATCGTGATGGCCATGCAGGGCCTCCTCGACGACGGCGACGAGGTCCTCGTCCCGGCCCCCGACTACCCCCTGTGGACCGCGGCCGTCTCCCTCTCCGGCGGCACCGCCGTGCACTACCGCTGCGACGAGCAGTCCGACTGGATGCCCGACCTCGCGGACGTGGAGCGGAAGGTCACCGACCGCACCAAGGCGATCGTCATCATCAACCCGAACAACCCGACGGGCGCGGTGTACGACGAGGCGGTGCTCAAGGGACTCACCGACATCGCCCGCCGGCACAACCTGCTGGTCTGCTCGGACGAGATCTACGACAAGATCCTCTACGACGGCGCCACCCACACCCCGACCGCCGCGGTCGCGCCCGACCTGCTCACGCTCACCTTCAACGGCATGTCGAAGGCCTACCGGGTCGCCGGCTACCGCGTCGGCTGGATGTCGATCTCCGGCCCGCGCGCCCACGCCGACTCCTACATCGAGGGTCTGACGATCCTGGCGAACATGCGCCTGTGCGCGAACATGCCCGGCCAGCACGGCGTGGTCGCCGCGCTCAGCGGACGCCAGACGATCGGCGAACTGGTGCTGCCGGGCGGCCGCCTGAAGGAGCAGCTGGACACGGCCTACGAGCTGCTGACGCGGATCCCGGGCGTCACCTGTGTGCGGCCCAAGGGGGCGCTGTACCTGTTCCCGCGCCTCGACCCCAAGGTGTTCAAGATCAAGGACGACCGGCGGATGGTGCTCGACCTGCTGCGCAGCGAGAAGATCATGGTCGTCCAGGGCACCGGCTTCAACTGGCCCGAGCCGGACCACTTCCGGGTGGTGACCCTGCCCTCGGTCGGGGACCTGCGGGACGCGATGGGCCGGATCGGCACCTTCCTGGACGGCTACAGCCAGACCTGACGCTCACTCCACGTGGACAGCCGGACCATTTTTGTGAAGCACTCAACTTTAGACGAAATCTAAGCTAGGATGGCTTCCTGTCACCCAGGAGGCCATCCCATGTACGAGCCGATCCGCAGCAAGTCGGTCCACAGCACGATGGCCGGCAGCACCTCCGACTTCCCGCACCGCTCCCGCGAGGAGGAGCTGGACATCCAGCTCGCGGGACATCTGGCGGCCCTGCTCGCCGTCACCGACGAACTGCGCGGCTCGGCCCCCTCGGCCGATCTGGAGACCGCGGCCGAACGGCTCGCGCGGCAGGTGGCCCGGCTGCGCGCAGGACGTGCGTCGGCCCGTGCGACGGTGACCGCCGTCGGCGACTCGGCCCAGCAGACGGCAGGACACCAGCGGGCCCACGCGCTCGCGGGCCGCGCCCTCGTCGTGGCCGCCTCCCGCGCCGACACGGCGGCGGCGATCCTGGCGGCCGAGCGCATGGACGCGCACGCCGCCGCGCTGGCGGAGCGGCCGGAGCTGAGCGCCACCGGCTGACGCCCCCTCACCGGGCCCCCGACGGGCCCCGGTCCCCGAACGGCCCCGGTCCGCGTGCACCCGCAGCGACGCGCGGACCGGGCGCCACGAACCCGCGGCGACGCGCGGACCACGCGCCACGAACCCGCTTTCCGGGCCCCCCGCGCCTCCTCTCGCGCCCTCTCCACGGAACCTCCCGTTCCCGTTGCATACCGGGATCGGCACTTCACCGCCCGTTCACCCGTCTCACCCAGGAACGTGTGGTTCCGCGAGCACAGTCCCCGGCGTGAGACGAATCGCAGGAATCGTCCTCGCGGTGCTGTTGATCGGCGGAGTGGTGGCTGCCGTCGTCGCGGGCCGGGAACACGAGGACAAGGGCACGGCAACGAAGACCGTGCGCACAGTGATCGGATCGGAGAAAGCGGAGTTCTTCGCCGATCCCGACGTGGTGACGGCCCTCGCCGCCAAGGGCTACACCGTGAAGACGGAGACCTCCGGGTCCTGGGCCATGGAAGGCCTCGACCTCAAGGGGTACGACGTCGCCTTCCCGTCCAGCCAGGCGCCGGCCGCCGAACTCGCCGCGAAGTACAAGGTCCGGGGGACCCTCCCCCGCCCCTTCTACTCGCCCCTCGTCGTCGTGGCCCACCGCGGCGCCGCCGAGGTGCTCGCCGGGAACGGGCTCGCCACGCTGGACGCCAAGAACCGCGGCACCCTGAAGATGGCCGCGTACCTGGCCGCCGCCCGGGACGACCGGACCTGGCAGCAGCTCAAGGGGGCCGCCAAGTACGGGGAGTTGACCGGCACCCTCTACATCTCCAGCACGGACCCGGAGACCTCCAACTCCGGCGCCCTCTACCTCGCCGCGGCCTCCTACGTGGCCGACGGCGGCCGGGTGGTGTCGAGCGACGCCGACATCGACCGCACCGCACCGCTGCTGCACAAGCTGGTCAGCGTCCAGGGCGCCCAGCAGTCCAGCTCCGACGCGGCCTTCCGGGACTTCGTCAGCGGCGTGGGCAACCCGCTCGTCCTGGTCTACGAATCGCAGGTCGCCTCCCTGCTCGGCGGCCGGCACAACCCCGAGGACCTGGTCGTCCTCTACCCGGACACCACCGTCAACAGCGACCACACCGTCGTACCGCTCACCGAGAGCGGCCGCGGGCTGGCCGAACTCCTCAGCAGCGACCCGGTGTTGCGCAAGCTGGCCGTCCGGCACGGATTCCGGCCGCAGGGCGACACCACCGAGTTCACGGCGGCCAACGCCGACCGCACCTCGTATCTCAAGCAGCAACTGACCGGCGTCCGGCAGGCGCCCGTGCCCACCTCGAAGGTGCTGCACGAACTGGCGCGCCGGGCGCGCGGATAGAACCGGGGGACCAACGGATGACCACCAGCGAGAGCGACTTCACCCTCACGCCGCCCGAGGCCGTCGCGCCCGTGCCGCGGGAGAAGGCCGGCGGGCTCGTCCCCGTCGCCGACAGCGTCCGTACCGACATGGCCACCAAGGCTACCGCCTACATCGAGAGCCTCGCGGTCCTGGACGCCCGCTCGCCCGAGTTCGCGGGCAAGGTCGGCGAGATCACCGCGCTGGGCGCCGGGGAGATGCGCGCCGCGTCCGCGCAGTCCAACCGCATGCTGGAGCGCACCGTGCGCAGCCTGCCCGACAAGGGCGGGGACGCCCAGTCGAAGGTCGCGGGCTCGCTCGTCGAACTGCGGCGCGTGGTCGAGGACCTGGATCCGCGCGACCTGTCCGCGAACAAGGGCCGCAAGTTCCTGTCCCGGCTGCCCGGCGGCAACAAGCTGCGCGACCACGTCGCCAAGTACGCCTCGGCGCAGGGCACGCTCAACAAGATCGTGGGCTCACTGCGCGGCGGCCAGGACGAACTGCGGCGCGACAACGCGGCGTTGCAGACCGAGCGGGTCCGGCTGTGGGAGACCATGGGCAAGCTCCAGGAGTACGTGGTGCTGACCCAGGCCCTGGACACGGCTGTCGAGCAGCACATCGCCGGCGTGGAGGCGACCGAGCCCACCCAGGGCGACACCCTGCGCGCGGACGTGCTCTTCCCGGTCCGGCAGAAGCAGCAGGACCTGCTGACCCAGCTCGCGGTGTGCGCACAGGGCTACCTCGCGATGGACGTCGTACGCCGCAACAACGAGGAGCTGATCAAGGGCGTCGACCGGGCGGCCACGACCACCGTGTCGGCGCTGCGCATCTCGGTGATGCTCGCCTCCGCCCTCGACCACCAGAAGAAGGTCGTCGACCAGGTCAACGCCCTGCGCGGGACGACCGAGGACCTGATCCGGGGCAACGCGGAGATGCTCGCCACCCAGAGCGGGGAGATCCAGCGCATCGCGGCGGACCCGGCGGTGGGCGCGGAGACCCTGCGTTCGGCCTTCCAGCAGATCTACCGCACGCTCGACGCCATCGACACCTACAAGGTCCAGGCGACCGAGGCGATGGCGGCGACCGTGGAGTCCCTGACCTCCGAACTCCAGAACGCCGGCGGCTACCTGGAGCGCAGCCGGTCGCAGGGCGCGCTGGAAGGGGGCGGTCTCGGATGAGACGACGTTCCCTGGCCGTCGCCCTCGCCGCGCTGGTCCTGCTGACGGCCTGCTCGCCGCAGAAGAAGGACGACAAGAACCCCGACGTCCCCCGGCCGGGCACCCTGCGCGTCCTCGCCTCCAGCGAGCTCAGCGACATGACGCCCGTACTGGACCAGGTCCGCAAGGACACCGGCATCACCGTCCGTCCCACCTACATGGGCACCCTGGACGCCGTGGACCTGCTCGCCAAGGGCAAGGCGGACGGCAGGTTCGACGCGCTGTGGCTGTCCTCCAACGACTATCTGCGGCTGCGCCCCGACGCGGCGAAGAAGGTCGTCTCGGAGACCACCGTCATGTCGAGCCCGGTGGCCCTCGGGGTGAGGACACGGACGGCCCAGACCCTGGGCTGGCAGAGCGGCCAGGTCACCTGGACCCAGGTCGAACAGGCGGTGGCGGCCGGCCGGCTCACCTACGGCATGACCGACCCGGCCCGGTCCAACTCCGGCTTCTCCACCCTGATCTCGGTCGCCTCCGCGCTCTCCGGCGCCCAGTCGGCGCTCACGGACGCCGATGTCGCCAAGGCCACCCCGCGGCTGAAGGAGTTCTTCACGGGGCAGAAGCTGACCTCGGGTTCGTCGGGCTGGCTGGCGAGCGCGTACACCCGGCGCGGTGACGTCGACGCGCTGCTCAACTACGAGTCCGTCCTCAAGGGCATCCCGGGCCTCACCGTGATCCGCCCGCGCGACGGGGTCGTCACCGCCGACTACCCGCTCTCCTCGCTGGCGTCCACGAACGCGGCGACCCGCGAGGACGTCCGCCGGCTGGGCGACGCCCTGCGCACCGACGCCGTACAGCGGCTCATCACCGAGCGCACCCACCGCCGCCCGGTGGTGGCCTCCGTACCGCCCGCGGCCGGTCTGGACACCACCAGACGCCGTGAACTGCCGTTCCCCGGCAGCCGTTCCGTCGCCGACGGGCTGCTCGACGCCTACGAGAACGAGCTGCGCCGCCCCTCCCGGACGGTGTACGTCCTCGACACCTCCGGTTCGATGGAGGGCGACCGGCTGTCCCGGCTGAAGGCGGCGCTGGCCGGTCTCACCGGCGACTTCCGCGAACGCGAGGAGGTCACGCTGATGCCGTTCGGGTCGCAGGTGAAGAGCGTGCGGACCCATGTGGTCAGCCCGTCCGACCCCAAGAGCGGACTCGCCGCGATCCGCCGGGACACCAAGGCCCTCGACGCCGACGGCGAGACCGCGATCTACACCTCGCTGGAGAAGGCGTACGACCATCTCGCCACCGACAAGGACACCTTCACCTCGATCGTCCTGATGACGGACGGCGAGAACACCACGGGTGCCGAGGCCGATGACTTCGACTCCTTCTACCGGGGGCTCGGCGACTCGCGGCGGGACATCCCCGTCTTCCCCATCCTCTTCGGCGACTCCGACCGCGCGGAGCTGGAGCACATCGCCGACCTGACCGGCGGCCGGCTCTTCGACGCCCAGCAGGGCTCGCTGGACGGCGCCTTCGAGGAGATCCGTGGCTACCAGTAGGTTCCTCGGCTATCTGGAGTCCCGCAAGAACATCGCGGGCGCGGCCTGCGGCCTCGTCGGCGTGGTGCTGACCTTCACGGGGGTGGCGGGCCCCTACTGGCCGGTCGTGATCGCGGGTCTGTACGGCGCGGGCGCGCTGATCGCCCCGCCGGAGCGGCCGCCGCTGCCCGACTTCCCGGACCCGTCCGCGCAACTCGACGAACTGCGGGCCGACTTCGGGCGGCTGCGGGAGTATCTCGCGGACATCGAGCTGCCTCCGGCCGCCGGGGGGCGGCTGACCGAGCTGACCGGGCTGCTGGGCGCGCTGCTCGACCCCGGCTGGGTCACCGAGGTGCTCGCCCAGGACCCGGAGGGCGTCCACGCGCTCTCCCGGGCCGTGCGGCAGGACATCCCGGAGGCCGTCGACACGTTCGTACGGACACGGTGGTGGACGCGGCTGGCGCCGGGGCAGGAGCCGCCGGAGCGGCATCTGGAGCGCCAGCTCGGTCTGTTGCACGAGGAGGCGGAGCGGCTGGCCACGGCGCTGCGGGAGACGGAGGCGCGGCGGCAGGAGTCGCACACGCGCTATCTGGAGGACCGCTCGCAGTAGCGGGACGCGGGCGGGCGCGCAGTGCGCGGCAACCGGACGCGGGCGGGACAGGGCGAGAGGGCCTGCCGCCGGGTTCCCCGTCGGGGCGGACGGGGACGGGGCGACAGGCCCGTGGCTCCGCACGCCGTTGTGCGCAGCCTCGCCGGTCTGTGGTGCTGTCACCGCGGCCGGCCGTGACGATACTGCTGGTCAGGGCACGATCGGAGCCGGCCGCGGCGTCCTTGGGGGCGGTCAGCCCAGGCGCTGCACCAGGGCGCGGTACTCGTCCCACAGCTCCTTGGGCGTGTGGTCGCCGAAGGTGTTGAGGTGCTCGGGGACCAGGGCGGCCTCCTCGCGCCAGACCTCCTTGTCGACCGTGAGCAGGAAGTCCAGGTCGGACTCCGACAGGTCCAGGCCCTTGGTGTCCAGCGCGCCCTTGGCCGGCAGGATGCCGATGGGGGTCTCGACGCCCTCGGCGCGGCCGTCGAGGCGGTCGACGATCCACTTCAGGACGCGGCTGTTCTCGCCGAAGCCGGGCCAGACGAACTTGCCCTCGTCGTTCTTGCGGAACCAGTTGACGTAGTAGATCTTCGGGAGCTTCGCCTGGTCCTTGTCCTTGGCGACATCGACCCAGTGCCCCATGTAGTCGCCCATGTTGTAGCCGCAGAACGGCAGCATGGCGAAGGGGTCGCGGCGCAGTTCGCCGACCTTGCCCTCGGCCGCGGCGGTCTTCTCGCTCGCCACGTTGGCGCCGAGGAAGACGCCGTGGTTCCAGTCGAAGGACTCCGTGACCAGCGGGACCGCGGTGGCGCGGCGGCCGCCGAACAGGATCGCCGAGATCGGCACGCCCTTGGGGTCCTCCCACTCGGGCGCGATGATCGGGCACTGCGAGGCGGGCGTCGTGAAGCGGGCATTGGGGTGCGCGGCGGGCGTGCCGGACTCCGGGGTCCAGTCGTTGCCCTTCCAGTCGGTCAGGTGGGCCGGAGTCTCCTCCGTCATGCCCTCCCACCAGATGTCGTTGTCGTCGGTGAGGGCGACGTTGGTGAAGACGGAGTTGCCCCACAGCGTCTTCATCGCGTTGGCGTTGGTGTGCTCGCCGGTGCCGGGGGCGACGCCGAAGAAGCCGGCCTCGGGGTTGATCGCGTAGAGGCGGCCGTCCTCCCCGAAGCGCATCCAGGCGATGTCGTCGCCGATCGTCTCGACCGTCCAGCCGGAGACGGTGGGCTCCAGCATGGCGAGGTTCGTCTTGCCGCAGGCGCTCGGGAAGGCCGCGGCGACGTACTTGGACTCGCCCTGCGGCGGGGTCAGCTTGAGGATCAGCATGTGCTCGGCGAGCCAGCCCTCGTCACGGGCCATGACGGAGGCTATGCGCAGGGCGTAGCACTTCTTGCCGAGCAGTGCGTTGCCGCCGTAGCCGGAGCCGTAGGACCAGATCTCCCGGGCCTCGGGGAAGTGGGAGATGTACTTGGTGCTGTTGCACGGCCACGGCACGTCCGCCTCGCCCGGCGCGAGGGGCGCGCCGAGGGTGTGCACCGCCTTCACGAAGAAGCCGTCGGAGCCGAGCTCGTCCAGGACCGGCTGTCCCATGCGGGTCATGGTGCGCATGGACACGGCGACATAGGCGGAGTCGGTGATCTCGACGCCGATCGCGGAGAGGTCGGAGCCCAGCGGGCCCATGCAGAACGGGACGACGTACATCGTCCGGCCGCGCATCGAGCCGCGGAAGACGCCCTGCTCGCCCTGGAAGATCTCCCGCATCTCCGCGGGGTCCTTCCAGTGGTTGGTCGGGCCGGCGTCCGCCTCCTCCTTCGAGCAGATGAAGGTGCGGTCCTCGACCCGGGCGACGTCGGTCGGGTCGGAGGCGGCGTAGTAGGAGTTGGGGCGCTTGATCGGGTCGAGTTTGCGGAAGGTGCCCTTGGCCACCAGCTCCTCGGACAGCCTGTCGTACTCGGCCTCGGATCCGTCACACCAGACCACGCTGTCCGGCTGGGTCAGTTCGGCGATCTCGTTGACCCACGAGATCAGTTCCTGGTGGTCGGTGGGAATGACGGGAGCCGCGATGTCGCGCGCCACGATTGCTCCTAAAAAGAGGGAGTTTTTTGTTGGAGGCCCCGTGGGGGCTGCGACCCGGATGCTGCACCGCGGAAACCTCGTGTCCGCTCATCCGGTGCCGACTGCACTCATTTGATCATCCGACGAGTCCGCCCATATGTCCAGAGGGCGTCACAGGTGAGCGGAGTGACCATCGCCACGTGTAGACGCGCTCCTTTACGTCCACATGGCGTTCGGCCGGGAGACTTTTTGCGTTGCCCGAATCACGTGAGATCATCACCACTACGACTGTCGTACTGATACGTAACTTACGGTTCCGTAGGTACGATGCGACGCATGACTGCGCCCGTCCCCGACGCACCCACGGACACGGCGGCCGCCGGCCGCGGTCCCGTCACGCTCTCCCTGCCGCATCCGGTCAAGCCGAAGCTGCGCGGCTGGCTGCATCTGGGCATGTTCCCGGCCGTGCTGATCTCGGGCCTGGTGCTCACCGCCCTCGCCGACTCACCCCGCGGCCGCATCGCCTGCGGGATCTACGCCCTGACGGCATGCCTGCTGTTCGGCGTGAGCGCGCTGTACCACCGGGGCGACTGGACCCCGAGAATGGACGGCGTCCTGCGCCGCCTCGACCACGCGAACATCTTCCTGATCATCGCGGGCACCTACACCCCGCTGACCATGCTGCTGCTGCCCGGGGCCAAGGGTCAGTGGCTGCTGTGGAGCGTCTGGGGCGCGGCGACCGCGGGCATCCTCTTCCGCGTCTTCTGGGTCGGCGCCCCCCGCTGGCTCTACACCCCCTGCTACATCGCGATGGGCTGGGCGGCGGTCTTCTTCCTGCCGGACTTCATGCGCACGGGCGGCATCGCCGTGCTCGTCCTGGTGATCGTGGGCGGCCTGCTGTACAGCGCGGGCGGCGTGATCTACGGGATCAAGCGGCCCAACCCGTCGCCGCGCTGGTTCGGCTTCCACGAGGTGTTCCACTCGCTCACCCTGGCCGCCTTCGTCGTCCACTACGTCGGCATCTCCCTGGTGGCCTACCAGCACGCGTAGCGCCCCACCCCCTCCCCTCCCGATGGCCACGGCTCACCAGCCGTGGCCATTTCTCTGTGCCGGGAGCGGCTCATGATTGACAGTAACTACTTTTTGAGAGTTACTTTCATTTCATGGTTACTGTCACGCACGACGAAGACCTCCGGCGCGACCCGCGCCGCTGGTGGGCCCTCGGCGCCCTGGTCGCGAGCATGCTGGTGCTCGGCTTCGACATGACGATCCTGAACGTGGCGCTGCCGACCATGGCGGACCAGCTCGGCGCCACCACCGGGCAGCAGCAGTGGATGGCGGACGCCTACATCGTCGTCTTCGCCGCGCTGATGCTCCCCGCGGGACTGCTCGGCGACCGGTTCGGCCGGCGCCGGATGCTCGTCACCGGGCTCGTGATCTTCCTGGCCGGCTCACTGATCGGCACCCTGGCCGACGACGTGAACCAGGTCGTCACCGCCCGCGCGGTGATGGGCGTCGGCGCGGCGCTGGTGATGCCGCTCGCCATGTCCGTGCTGCCCTCGCTGTTCGGACCGCGGGAGCGCACCCGGGCCGTCGGTGTCGTCTCGGCCGCCTCCGCGCTCGGCCTGCCCCTCGGCCCGATCATCGGCGGCTTCCTGCTCAACCACTTCTGGTGGGGCTCGGTCTTCCTCGTCAACGTGCCGATGGTCGCCATCGGCGTCGCGGCCTGCGTGTTCCTGCTGCCCGAGACCCGCGACCCGGCCTCGCCGAAGGTCGACGCCGTCTCCACCGCGCTCACCGCGTCCGGGCTCGCCGTCCTCATCTACGCGATCATCGAGGCGCCCGACCGCGGCTGGGGCGACCCACTGGTGCTCGCCCTCCTCGCGGCCGCCGTGCTCCTGCTCACCGGCCTGGTGCTGCGCGAGCGCCGAGCCCCGCGCCCCATGCTCGACATGGGCCTGCTCGCCCAGCGCGGCTTCCTGCTCAACACCGTCGCGGCGACCCTGGTGATGTTCGTCCTGTCGGGCCTGATGTTCGCCCTGCCGCCCTACCTCCAGGCCGTCCTCGGCCACGACGCCCTCGGCACCGGGGTGCGCCTGCTGCCGATGATGGGCGGCCTGATGGTCGCCGCGCGGACCGCCCAGCCCGTCGTGGAGCGGTTCGGGGCCCGCGCCGTGGTCAGCGCGGGCCTGGTCGTGCTGGCCTTCGCCGCGCTGCTCGGCAGCCGCACGACGGTCGACTCCGGCTACGGCTTCACCGCGCTGTGGCTGTCGGTCGCGGGCGCCGGCTTCGGCTTCTCGGTCGTCCCGGCGATGGACGGCGCCCTCGCCGCGCTGCCCCGCGACCGCGCCGGCAGCGGCTCCGGGCTGCTGATGACCCTGCGCCAGGTCGGCGGCGCGATCGGCATCGCCCTGCTCGGCAGCCTGCTCGCCGGCACCTTCCGCGACCGGCTCGACGTCACCGGGCTGCCCTCCGCGGCCGGCGACCTCGCCGGGAACTCGGTGGTGGCGGCACACCTCGTCGCCGGACGGGCGGGCTCGGCCCCGCTCGCGGCCTCCGCGGACGCCGCCTACGTCCACGGCATGGGCCTGGTCCTGCTGGTGTGCGGCGTCGCCTCGCTCGCCGCCGCGCTGCTGGCCGCCGCGTTCCTGCCGGGCGCCCCGGCCACGCGGCCCGACGCGGACGAGGAGCGCCCGGCCGTGGTCACGCCCGCGGCCGATGCCGGACAATGACCACCATGACCGCCGCACACCGCACCACCCCCGCCGACCGCCCCCCACTGGGACTCCGGGAGCGGAAGAAGATCAAGACCCGTGAGGCGATCCGTACCGCCACCTACGGGCTGATCAGGGAGCAGGGGTACGACGCCACGACGATCGACCAGATCGCCGACCGCGCCGAGGTGTCCGCGTCGACCGTCTTCCGCTACTTCCCCACCAAGGAGGACATCGTCCTCACGGACGAGTACGACCCGATCCTGCTGGACGAACTGCGCGCCCGGCCCGCCGACGAGCCGTGGCCGCAGTCCATCCGGTACGTGATGCACAAGGCGATCGGCCTGGGCACCGACGACGACCCGGAGGTGACCCGGCTGCGCAGCCGGCTCATGGTCGAGGTCCCCGCGGTGCGCTCGCGCATGATGGAGAGCATGTCGGTCACCGGCCGCATGCTCTGCCGGGCCATCGGCGAGCGCACCGGCCGCGACCCGGAGGACATCGAGGTGCGGGTCTACGCGATGTCCCTGGTCGGCGGTCTGCTGGAGACATCCCTGTACTGGGCCGAGAACGGGCACACGGACGACTTCGCGAGCCTCGTCGACCGCACCCTGGACGTCCTGGAGCACGGCCTCACGCCGCGAAACCCCTGAGACCCCGGCCCACCCTCCATGCCATCCTGACCGGGTGAACCGTGTCGAGATCCACGTCGAAGTCGCCCCCGAACTCGCCCTGTTCGTCCCGCACGCCCGACGCCACGGCGCCACCGCCCTGGCCACCGACGGCGTCTCGACCCTCGGCCACGTCGTCGAGTCCCTCGGGGTGCCGCTCACCGAGGTCGGCTCCCTCGTCGTGGACGGCCGCGCGGTGCCGGTCTCGCACATCCCGGCCGAGGGCGAGTCGGTGACCGTACGGGCCGTCGAACGCCCCCAGCGGGTCCCGGGCGCCCCGCTGCGCTTCCTCCTCGACGTCCACCTCGGCACGCTCGCCCGCCGCCTGCGCCTGCTCGGCGTGGACACGGCCTACGAGTCGACCGACATCGGCGACCCGGCGCTCGCCGCCCGCTCGGCAGCCGAGCGACGGGTCATGCTCAGCCGCGACCGCGGTCTGCTGCGCCGCCGCGAACTGTGGGCCGGCGCGTTCGTCTACAGCACCAGCCCCGACGAGCAACTCCGGGACGTCCTCGACCGCTTCGCCCCCGCGCTGCGCCCCTGGACCCGCTGCACCGCCTGCAACGGGCTGCTGAAGCAGGCCACCAAGGAGGAGGTCGCCGACCAGCTCGAACACGGTACGCAGGCGTCGTACGACGTCTTCGCGCAGTGCCGGGAGTGCGGGCGCGCGTACTGGAAGGGCGCGCACCACGAACAGCTGGAGGCCATCGTGGCGCGCGCCCTGGCCGAGTTCGCGGGCGAGCGTTAGCTCTTCCTCACGTCACCCTTCCCGCAGGCGACGCCGTCCCGGTCGCGGTCCAGGCCCAGCGGGTCGTCGCCGCCGTTGACCTTCAGCCGGCCGTAGCCGTTCTGCTTCAGCCAGGCGCAGCGCGCGGCCGCCGTCTTCTTCACCACCGCCGGGAAGGCGGTCGGCACGCACACGTTGATCGTGCCGTAGTGCCGGTCGCAGCCGGACACCGTGGGGCTGACCTTCTGCGAGGTGCGCTTCTTGCCGGGCTCGACGACCTTGCCCTCCAGGGAGTCGGCGAAGGAGTGCACGTGCGCGGAGGCGTCCGTGGCGCTCAGCGCCGCCGGGCCCTGGAGGTGGACCCACTTCGCCACCGACGGCACGCCGTTGGCGTCCACCGCGAAGAGCATGTACCAGCCGGGCGGCGCCAGGTTGGGGTTGCTCGTCACGTTCAGGTCGACGTTGTTGCCGTCGACGGACAGCGGCAGGTCCACGAACCGCTGGTTGGGGTCGGAGGAGTGGGTGACGGCGGCCGGGCGGATCAACTCGGCCTTGGCCACCGGCCGGTCGACCGTGATCCGCTGGGTGTCGCCGTAGTTCCACTCGGTGTCGATCACCGAGGTGATCGTCGGACGCGTGCCCTTGAGCAGATAGGGCGGGGTGTAGATCGACACGTTGTGGTTCCAGGTGCCGTTGCCCGGGTTGTCGCCGGTCGACATCACCCGGCCGTCCGGCAGCAGGAACGACGAGGAGTGGTAACCGCGGGCCTGGGGGTCGGCCGCCACCGGGTCGAAGGTGTTGGCCGCCGGGTCGTAGATCGACGACTCGAACACCGGGTTCGCCCGGTTGTGCAGCGCCCCGCCCGTCTCCAGCACCTTGCCGTCGGGCAGCAGGACGGCGGAGACGTACATCTTGCCCTGGTTACCGGTCTGGGCCACCGGACCGTTGCCGAGGTCCACCGTGCCCTGCGGGATCGGCGGCCCGGCGACATAGGCGGGGTCGGCCGCCTTGAGGTCGATCACGTCGGTCAGCCGGTTGCCGTCCGGGTTGGAGTCGATGTTGCCGCCGCCGAGGGTGAGGACCTTCTGGTCCTGCGCCGGGGGCAGCAGCACGCTCGCCGACTGGTCGCGCTCGTCCTTCCTCTGCAGCCCCGGGATCTGGGTGATCGTGTTCGCGCCGTAGTCGTAGATCGCCGAACCCGTGCCCGGGATGTTGTTGCCGAAGACATGGCTGCCCGAGTAGAAGAGGCGGCCGTCCTGCATCAGGATCATCGACGGGTACAGACCCCAGTACGACCAGGTCTGGTTGACCTGCCACAGCGGCAGCCACTGCTGCCGCGCGTCCGACCAGAGCTCGGCGGTCACCGAACCGGTGGAGTCCTCACGCAGCCCGCCGAAGGAGATGACGTCACCGTTGCCGAGCTCCGTCGCCGACGGATACCAGTGGCCGTCGTTGAGGTCGTTCGTCTTGCTGTAGGTCTCGGTGACGGGATCGAAGAGGTACGAGTCCTTGAAGCCCTCGTAGCCGTGTCCGCCCGCGACCGGGAACGCCTTGTTGCCGCTCATCACCAGCACCCGCCCGTCCTGGAGCTGGACGTGCCCGGCGCAGAACATGTCCTTCGGCGTGGGGATGACCTTGTACGTGCCGGTGGCCGGGTTGTACACCGCCGAGGTGAACGTGCCCGCGTTGAACTGCTCCTCGCTGTTGCCGGACCCCGCGATCAGCAGCACCTTGCCGTTCTTGAGGACGACGGAGTGCATGGAACGGACCGGGTTCTGCGTGGGCAGCACCGACCACCTGCCGTCGGCGCACTCCTGGGCGGTGCCCGTGCAGGTGGCGGGCGGCAGGACGTCGGGGACCTGCTCCATCGTGTAGTCGTCGGTGGTCGCCGAGCCGGAGCCGTAGACGGAGACGCCCCAGGTGATGCGGTCGGTGCCGGCCGGGACCTCGGGGGTGCGGACCGAGGCCTGGGTCCAGCTTCCCTGCATCTCCAGGGTCTTGAGGTCGGTCCAGTACTGCCAGCCCGCCGTGGCGTCGTGCCGGAAGAGGGTGACGGACGTGTCCGGCGTGGTCGTCTTGTACCAGAGCGAGAGGTCGTACTGCTTGCCCGGCGACACCACCGGCGCGCACTCGGTGGACTCCGTGATCAGCGCCTTGCGGTCGCCGTCGACCCGGCGGGTCAGCGTGACCTTCATGGCCTTGGAGCCGGAGTGGGCGTCGGCGGTGGTGGCGAAGGCGAAGTCGTTGTCGCCCCAGCCGGACTTCTCCCAGCAGTACGGCATGCCGTCGGTCCCGGCGGTCTCGAAGCCGGGGTTCTTGATCAGATTGGCGGCGGAGGCGGGCTGGGGCGAGGTGAGGAGCAGCCCCGCCGTCAGGGCGCCCACCCCGACGAACGCGATCCGTCTGCGGCGCCTGCCGCCACGGTTCGCCTCGTGCGTACGTCTCATGCGGTTCATACGGCTCACACGGCTCTCCTTGCGGTGCGGCTCCCCGCGGGGGCGTCGGTACGTCCCCGGCGCGGCAGGTAGACCAGCGCCTCGGTTCCGGCGAAGCGCAGGACGAACGTCGTGACCAGCGCGAGCGCGGTCGCGGACAGCGCCCCCATCCCGAACCGGTCCACGAACAGGGCGATCAGCGGGATGCGCAGCAGCAGGTCCGCGTTGGCGAGCAGCGCGAACCGGCCGACGCGGTCCCACCAGCGCCGGTGCCCGCGCCGGTCCCGGAACAGCAGATGCTCGATGAGCACGAAGTTCCAGGCCACGCCGAGCTGGTTGGCGAGGATCTCCGCGGGGACGTAGTGCAGCCCCGCGACGGTCAGGGCCCACAGACCGAGCAGGTTCGGCACGAACCCGGTGGCGCCGATCAGTCCGAAGCCGACCATCCGCGCGACCGGCGAGGCGGTGCGCAGGCCGACCAGGTGGCGCAGGAAGCGCAGGCCCTCCCGCGCGCTCGACTTGGACTCGCCCGCGAACCTGTCCTGGAAGACGAAGGGCACCTCGGTGACCTGGCGGGGACGGCTGCGCACGGCGAGTTCGAGCAGGATCTTGTAGCCGAGGGGCTTGAGGACGTCGGCGGTGACCGCGCTGCGGCGGATGGCGAAGAAGCCGCTCATGGGGTCGCTGATGCCGTGCAGCTTGCGCGGGAACAGCGACTTGGTGAGCCAGGTCGCCCCGCGCGAGACGGCCACCCGGTAACTGCCCGCGAGCCCGGCCCGGCTGCCGCCCTTGATGTAGCGCGAGGCGACCACGAGACCGGCGTGCGCCCGCTCGCCGGTGGCGACCAGCTCCGGGACGAGCGACGGCGGGTGCTGGCAGTCACCGTCCATGACGACGATCCAGTCCGACCCGGCCGCCCTGATGCCCTCGACGACCGCCCCGCCGAGGCCGCCGACCGGCTCGTCCCGGTGCAGCACGGTCACCGGGAACGGGCAGTCCTTCGCCGCCTCGGAGATGACCTGGGGGGTGTCGTCGGTGGAGTCGTCCACGAAGACGACCTCGCAGGGCAGCCGGGCCGGCACCGACTCGGTGATCTGGCGCAGCAGCTGACGGACGTTGGCGGACTCGTTGAAGGTCGGGACGACGATGGTGACGGCGCCGGGCTCCGGCACCTCCGCCGCCCGTACGGCCGGATCGCCCAGCTCACCCGGGACGGTGGACTCGTGGCTCATCGGACGCCTCCGGAGACGGTCTCGATCTGGCGGATCTCGATGCGGTCCTCGCCGGTGCCGAAGGTGGCGACCGGCGTCGAGTGCTGCAGGGCGTCCCTGACGCCGGGCAGATCGACGGCGTCGCGCCGCACGGTCGGCGAGGCGACCACGTAGTCGAGGTCCCGCCAGCCGTTCGGCATGGTCTTGCTCACCGCGGGGTCGAGGTCGGCCTTGTAGAACCAGATCGCGCCGAGTCCCGGCCGGTACCCGGCGTGCACCAGGTCCAGCCAGAGCGCGTCGTCGACCAGGACGCGGGCGTCCTCGGGGTCGGCCACCTCGGTGCTGAGCCACTTGGACGCGGCCCGGTAGGGGGCGTTGGCGTCGGCGGTGACGGCGGTGCGGTCGCCGTCGTACCAGTGCGGCACGACGTAGGCGCCGGCGGCGACGGCCAGCGCCGCCGCGAGGGCGTACCGGCCGCCGGTGACATACCGGTTCTCGCCCTCCGCACGCCGTCTGCGCAGCACGGCGTGGGCGACGGACGCGGTGCCGCCGGCCAGGACCAGGGCGAGGAAGGGCAGGGCGCCGATGACGTACATCGCGGGCAGGTAACCGCTGGGGCGCATCGCGACCAGGGTGAGGATGGCGACCGCGAGCGCCGGTCCGGCCAGTGCGCGGGCGGTGACCGACCAGCGCCAGGTGACCAGCAGCAGGACCGCGCCGGCCAGACCGCCCAGCGGCAGGACCCGGTCGTAGTACAGCCAGGACCGCAGCACGCCGTGCGAACCGGTGCCCGGGTCCAGGATGAAGCCCGAACCGGGCCTGGACATCTGGTACTTGATGCCGTCCCAGAGCGAGACGTGTCCGCCGCCCGGCACCAGCTCGCCCTTCAGCAGGGCGAACAGGGGGTACGAGAAGCCGATCAGGACGCAGGCGGTGACGGCTCCGGTGAGCGCGAACTTGCGGGTGTCCTTGTGTCCGTGCCGCCACATGGTGACGAGCAGGGCGGGCAGGACGACGAGCATCGTCTCCTTGGTGAGCACGGCCGTGGCCGCCGCGATGCCCGCGCCGAAGTGGTGCCAGAGGTGCCGGCTCGGCGAGGCGGCCAGGCAGAACGCCAGCAGCGTCCACATCACGGCCAGGTTGTCGAGGAAGATCTCGCGCTGGAGGACGACGGACAGCGGCGACAGCCCGAACAGCACCATGCCGAGTCCGGCCGCCCAGCGGGGCAGGGACAGGCGCCGGGCGAGGACGTAGACCAGCACCGCGCTGATCGCGCTCACGACCAGCATCGCGAACCGCATCGAGCCGACCGTCATCGAGCCGGGGCTGATCAGCGACGGGATCCAGGTGAGCAGGGCGATCTGGATCCAGCCGAGCGGCGGGTGGTCGTACCAGTACGTGTAGTGGGCCAGGCCCCGGCCCTCCTGGACCGCCCAGGCCTGGGCAAGGTAGGTGCCCTCGTCGTCGCTGAGGGTGGGGTAGTCGGCGATGTTCCAGCCCTGCACGACGAGGATCGCCACGAGCAGGACGCCGCACAGGATGAGGTCGGGACGGGAGGAACGCAGCCGCTTCGGCGGCTCCGTCCGACCCGTCGGACGTGCCGCGGACACAGGCCGGCGCTGCGCGGGGACCTTGGGTGCGGTCACCGCGGGAAGAGTGGAGGTCACGCGGGAACGTCCTCTCGGATCACTTCGGAAGCGGTGAGATGCGCGCCGACATGAGTGGTCAGCTCCCAGTCGTTACGGCCGCGTTGCTCACGCCAGACGGCGCGGATGGCGGCTCCGGCGAGGAGGACCTGGTAGAAGGGGCCGCCCACGACGAGCTTCAGGTAGTGGACGAGGCGGACGCGCAGGCCGTACTGCTGACCGAAGTCGTGCAGTCCGACGACCTCGAAGACGAAGGTGACCAGGGCCGTGACGGCCGGCAGGAAGGTGATGAAGGCGATCGCCACCGGCACGTCGAGGAAGAGCGCGATCGCGACGTTGAGCGGGATGATCACGCCGGAGAATGCCTGGAGGAACGGCGTCATGAGGGTGTAGCGGGCCAGCAACCGCTGCCCGAAGCCCGGGAGTTGCTTCCAGTCCTTCTTCCGGTAGACCTGGAGGAAGCCCTGGTTCCAGCGGGTGCGCTGCTTCAGCAGCGACATCAGCGAGCCCGGGGTCTCCTCGCGGGTCACCATGTCGGAGTCGTAGGCGACGACGACCTTCTTGCCGACGCTGGACAGCCGCACGCCCAGGTCGCAGTCCTCGGCCAGGCAGTCGGGATCCCAGCCGTCGGCCTCGCGCAGCACGTCGGTCCGTACGAAGACGGTGTTGCCGCCGAGCGGGATGAAGCCCTTCTGCGCGTGCAGGTGCAGCCGCGAGCGGAACCAGAAGAAGTACTCCAGGCAGTTGCGCAGGCTGTACCAGCTGGAGTGGAAGTTGATCAGCTGCACCCCGCCCTGGACGACGTCCGCGCCGGTGTTGCGGAAGGCGTGGTCGACATGGGCGAGCAGCTCCGGATGGACCTGGTCCTCGGCGTCGAAGACCCCGACGACATCGCCGCGGCAGTGCGGCAACGCCGTGTTCATGGCCTTCGGCTTGTTCTTCTTCTCGTGGGTGTCGACGACGACACGGACGCGCTGGTCGCGCCCCGCGGCCCGCTCGGCGACCGCCGTGGTCTCCGGGTCGTCGTGACCGACGATGACGATGATCTCGAAGTCGTTGTGGGTGGATTCCAGCAACCGCTGGATCGTGTGGTCCAGCACGGCTTGTTCGTGCCGGGCCGGCAGCAGCAGCGAGAAGGAGAGGCTGTCTCCCCCGTCCGGGCTGCTGAAACGAGTGGAAGCGAGCACTTCGGGCGTACGCCACGCGTGCATCTGCCACCACAGGGTGAAGGCCGCCATCCAGAACAAGGCCAGTGAAACGGCAGCGATGAAGACAGACGTCAGCAACAGATCCCCCCGGATCCCCTTAGCCCCCTGTCGCGACGGGAACACACATCCGTCGCGTTACTGTGCAGAGACTAGGGGGGAACTGTGAAGTTCGAGCGCTCTTCAGATAAATAGCGTGTTTCAGAACGCTGGGGTCGCTTGCCGGACGTGTCCGAACACATGCCCAAATAGGCTGGGTCGCACCCACCGTCCCACCACGCGTTTCAGCCGTTCAGCGCCTCGCGCAACCGCTCCGGATCAGTGGTCGGAGCGTCACAGGTGAAGTTACGGCAGACGTACGCCGTCGGCTCACCGCCGACCAGCGGCCGATCGGCGAGCAGCGGAAACTCGTCACCCGCCACGGCACCCACCGCCACGACGGCACCGGGGGCGGTGCCCAGAAGCGCCGTGCGGTGCAGGGCCCGGGTGGCCGGATCGTCGAGCGCCGGACCGACGACCGCGACCTCCCGCGGCCCGTCGAGCAGCGCCTCGGCGACGGCCAGCCCCCAGCCGATGAACCGCGGCACCCGCGGCCCGAGCGCCTTCACCACGCCCAACGCCCGCTCGGCGGCGAGGCGATGGGGCGCGGAGCCGGTCTGCGCCGCGTAGCCCAGCAGCGCGCCGGCCGCGGCGGTCCAGCCGGAGGGGGCCGCGTTGTCGGTCGGATCCTGCGGCCGGCGGATCAACCGCTCGGCGTCGGCGGCGGTGTCGTACAGGGCCCCCGACTCCGGGTCGACGAAACCGGCCAGCACGTGGTCGAGCAGCAGGCCGGCGAATTCCAGCCACACGCCCTCCCCGGTCACGGACGCCAGCGCGAGGAAGCCCTCGGCGACGTCCGCGTAGTCCTCCAGCACCCCCGCGTTCGCGCCGACCCGGCCGTCCTTGCTGGTGCGGGCCGGCCGTGCGTGTTCGTCCAGGTGCAGCCGTACGAGGAGATCGGCGGCGGACACCGCGGCCTCGACCAGGTCGGGGCGGTCGAAGTAGGCGCCTGTCTCCGCGAGGGCGGCGACGGCGAGCCCGTTCCAGGCGGCCACCACCTTGTCGTCCCGGCCCGGCGCGGGACGCTCCGCCCGCGCCGCCAGCAGCCGCGCCCGGACCGAGGCGATCCTCTCGGCGTCGAACACACCCTCCTGCTGGGGAAGTTGCAGCACGGAGGCACCCTCCTCGAAGGTGCCCTCCTCGGTCACCCCGAAGTAGGCCGCCGCCAGCGCCGCGTCCTCCTCGCCGAGCACCTCGGCGAGCTGTCGCGGGCTCCACACGTAGTACGCGCCCTCGACGTGCCGCCCGCTGCCGTCGTCACTGTCGGCGTCCAGCGCGGACGCGAACCCGCCCTCGTTCGTGCGCAGTTCGCCCACCATGAAGTCGGCGGTCTCCAACGCGACCCGCCGCGCGAGCTCCGACCCGGTGGCCCGCCACAGATGCGCGTACACCCGGCACAGGAGAGCGTTGTCATAGAGCATCTTTTCAAAGTGGGGCACGGTCCAGTCGCGGTCCACGGAGTACCGGGCGAAGCCGCCGCCCAGTTGGTCGTAGATGCCGCCGCGGGCCATGCGCTCGCAGGTGTCCCGCGCCATCTGGAGCGCGCCCTCGGAGCCGGTGCGCGCGTGGTGGCGCAGCAGGAACTCGATCACCATGGACGGCGGGAACTTGGGCGCTCCGCCGAACCCGCCGCGCTGGGCGTCGTACTCCCGGGTGAGACCGAGCAGCGCCCGCGCGATCTCCTCCTCGCCCGGGCTCTGCGTGTCGCCGTAGGAGATCTCGCGCCCCGCCAGGTCCCGCACGATCTTCCCGGCGACCTCGGCGACCTCGTCCCGCCGCTCGGTCCAGGCGCTGTGCACACCCTCCAGCACCTGCCGGAAGGAGGGCATGCCGTGCCGGGGCGCGGGCGGGAAGTACGTACCGAAGTAGAAGGGCTCGGCCGCCGCCGTGAGGAACACGGTCATGGGCCAGCCGCCCTGCCCGGTCGCCGCCTGAACGGCCTCCATGTAGACGGCGTCGACATCGGGTCGCTCCTCGCGATCGACCTTGATGTTGACGAAGTGTTCGTTCATGTATCCGGCGACCGCTTCGTCCTCGAAGCTCTCCCTGGCGAGAACATGGCACCAGTGACAGCTCGAGTAGCCGACGCTGAGCAGCACGGGAAGACCCCGCCGGCGCGCCTCCTCGAAAGCCGCTTCCGACCAGGGCCACCAGTCGACGGGGTTGTCGGCGTGCTGAAGCAGGTACGGGGACGTCTCATGAGCCAGTCGGTTCGGCATGCCTCCATCCTGCCCGACAGGCTGCTTCCGGCCGTACGGCAGCCTGCCCCCTCGGCCCACCCCTCCCCCGGATGCCACCCGATCCGCGCAACGCCTCCCCACTGGGCCGGCGTCACCGCGGACCCGCGACGGGGTGCCCGGTCGCCGCTACGGGCAGCGGTTCCCCCCACCGATGCGATCGGTGATCGTCGCCCCTCTCGCGCTCCCGCGTCCCTCGAAGGACACTCGTGGGCAGAGGAGTTGACGCCGGAGGGGGACCTGGCATGCGGGACAGTCACAAGGTGGAGGCCGAGCGGTTGATCGCCCGGGCCGTCGAGGAGGAGGTGCGGCGGTCGGGCGGGCGTACCGACGGGCAGGCGCTGCTCACGCGCACGCGCGGCGCGCTGGACGCCATGGCCCGCACGGCCGACGAGGAGTACGGGGCCTACACGCGCGCCCTGGACGAGGCGGCGGCCGGACAGCTCAGCTTCCGGCAGCGGTACGCCCGGGAGGGGAGCGGAACTCCCCTGCTGGTGGCGGCTGTTGCCGCGGTCGCCGCCGCCGTCGCCGACCTGGCCCTGGGCACCGGCGCGGGTACGGCACTGGGCGCGGGCGCGGCCGTGGGGGTCGTCGGCGCGGCGGCCACCGTCGTGAAGGTGGCCGGTTCCCATCTGCCGGCCGCGCACCACCGGGCGGGCGCCGCGGGCCAGCCGGGCGGCCCCGAGCAGCTGAGGTTGCAGTGGCTGACGGCGCTGGAGGTACGCGGGATCCGCCCGTTCCTGGATCAGCAACGGGTGCTGAGCGCGTCCACCGGTCCGAAGAAGACGGGGCCCCAGCTGCGCGGCGCGGACAAGAGCGCGGCCGCGCGGGGGCGGACCGTCCTGGAGCAGTCGTTCGGGCAACTGCCGGAACCCACGGGTCCGTTCGCGGGCCGGCGGACGGAGCTGGCGCGGATCCGGCAGTGGGTGCAGGCGGCCCGCGCGAGCACGGAGACCCGGCCGACGGTCGTCGTCCTGCACGGGGCGCCCGGCAGCGGCCGTACGACGCTCGCGGTTCGTGCGGCCCACGATCTGCGGGAGCAGTTCCGGGGTGCGTGCGTGGTCGATCTGCGCGGCGACAGCCCCGGGGAGCCGCCGTTGCCCACGCGCGACGCGTTGCTGCACCTGCTGAACCGGCTCGGCGCGCCCCGCGAACAGCTGCTGTTCCGGGAGCGTTCCTCCGCCGAACAGCAGGTCAAGCGGCTGAGCGAGCTCTACCACCAGCACCTGACCGGCCTGCCGGTCACGGTGGTCCTGGACGACGCCTCGGACCCGGAGCAGGTCCGCACGCTCATGCCCGAGCGTTCCGACAGCCTCGTCCTGGTCACCGCCCGCAAGCCCCTCGACCTGCCCGCCGACCTTCCGGCCCGGGTGCACCAGCTCCCGGTGGACGCCCTGGACGCGGCGGGCGCGGAAGAACTGCTCGGCGCGGCCGCGACGGACGCCTCGGGGCCGTACGACGCCGAATCCGCCGATCTGATCCATGAGTTGTGCGGCGGGCTGCCGCTGGCGCTGCGCGTCGCGGGCTCCGCGCTCGGCCCACGCTCACCCCGGCAGCTCGCCACCGACCTGAGCGCGTACGGCCCGGTGGAACCGGTCGAAAGGGTGCTCTGGCTGCGCTACACCGACCAGCCGGACCCGGCGCGGCGGCTGCTGCGGAGGCTGGCCCTGGCCGGCCGGGCCTCGCTCGGCGCGGCGGCGGCCGCCGCGCTCCTGGCCACCGATCAGCCGGAGGCCACCCGGCAACTGGTGGCCCTGTCCCGGGCGGGCCTGATCGACCATGTCCGGGGCGACCGCTACCGGCTGCACGACCTGGTCCGCGCCTTCGCCCAGGCCCGGCTGCTCGACGAGGAGGAGCCGGCCGAGCGTACGGCCGCGCAGGAACGGCTGATCGTGAGCTACGGCGACCTGGCCGATTCGGTGCTGCGGCTGGTCGACGGCAACATGTCGACCCGCTCCGACCGGTTCAGTCCGCACGGCTTCACCTCGCTCGACGAGGCGCTGCGCTGGCTGGACGACGAGTCGAGCTTCATCACGGCGACCCTGCGGCACGCCGAGGGCGTGAACCAGACCGCCGTGCTGAACCTGCTCGGCGCCCTGTGCGACTACTGCCTGTTGCGCGGCGACCTCTACCGCCTGGGCGAGATCAGCGAGTTGGCGCAGGCCGTCGACCAGGGGCTGCTGGTCCGCTCGGTGCAGTGGCGTACCGGGATCGCGGCCCGGCAGCTCGGCGAGCTCGACAAGGCGCGCACGACGCTGGCGTCCGTGGTGGACCTGTACATGGAGGCCCACCACGACGCGGGCGCCGCCCGCGCCCTGTGTTCGCTGGGCATCACGCTGCACCACCAGGGCAATCTGACGGAGGCGGCCGCGAAGCTGCGGGAGGCGCTGGACCTCCAGACGGCCCCCGAGCTGGCGACCGACCGTGCCTGGACCATGCACGCGCTGGCCGCCGTCGAACGCGATCGCGCCCATGTCGCCGAGGCTTTGGACCTGTTGACCCGTTCCCTGGTGCTGCACCGTGAGGGTGGTTCGGTGCACGGCGAGGCGTGGGCGCACTTCCAGCTCGGTCAACTGGGCCTGCGCATGGGCGACGTACCGCGCGCGGAGACGGAGTTGCGTGAGGCCCTGGACCTGTACGGCCGCACCCGGGACGCCCGCGGTGAGGCGTGGGCGCTGACCCAGCTGGCGCGGGCCCGTCTGGTGGCCGGCGATCCGTCGCCGGCGGTGGACGGTCTGCGGCGGGCGGCGGCCCGGCACCGCGACAACGAGGACGCGCGCGGAGAGGCCTGGACGCTCTACTACCTGGGCCAGTCCCTGGAGGAGACGGGCGACCTGGATCACGCGGTCCGTGAACTGGAACGCTCCCGCACGATGTTCTCGCGCATGCGCGATGTGTACGGCCTGGCCTGCGCGCGCCACCACTCGGCCCGGGTGACGCGGGACCAGCGCGCGGCCCAGACGGGTTCGCTGCGCAACTCGGGCTTCGCCCGTCAGCTCCTCGTCGACGCCCGCGCCGACTTCCAGCGCATCGGTGTCGCCCACGGCGAGGCGTGGACCTGTCTGGAACTGGCGGTCGTCGACGCGGGCAACGCGCGTGCCCAGCAGGCCCTGGGCCTGTGCGACGAGGCCACGGCCCTGTTCACGTCGTACGGCGACGACCGGGGCGCGGACTGGGCCGCGTTCCTGCGCTGCACCCTGCTGCCGTACGCCGCTCCCGGCGGTGTGGAGGTCGGCACGGCGGTGGCCCAGGAGGAGCTGGCCCGGCTCGCGCGCTCGGGTCATCCGCTGCGGGACGAGAAGCTGGGCGACTACCTGGAGGCGTACCAGCTCCTGCTGGAGCGGGGCGTGACCCTGGAGACGGGGTGGCAGGCATGGCGCCTGGGCATGGTGCCGAACCGGCACGCCCGCGAGGTGATGGGGGTGGCGGTGCCGACCGGTCGGTGACGGGGGTGCGGGGGTGGTGCTGCCGGCCGGGCAGTGTCGGCCGTCCGCCCCCGGCCGTCGCGGCGGTCTCCCGCACCGGCGCGGTGGCGGTCACTCCCACCGGTGCGGGAGTGACATCCCCGTTCGTGGCCGGCTCCTGCCGACCCGCCGACCGGGCTGGTCAGCCCTGCTGCGGCTTGACGTGGCCGGACGGCTTCGCCCGGCCCTCCCCGGCCTCCGCCGCGGAGTCCGGGGACTCCTTGAAGTCGACCTTGCCCATGTGCTTGCTCATGGACCTCATCAGCCCCCACACCGCCACGGCCATCGCCGCGAAGACGATGAAGCCGAGGACGCCGGGGGTGACCTTGTTCTCGTCGACCTCCTTGGCGAGGGGGACGAGGTGCGTCATTGCCAGACTCACGCTTGCGCTCATGTCAGGCATTGTCGCGGATGCCCGCAAAGAGGTCGTCCTCGGGGAGGGAAGTGTCCACGAGGGACTTCGCGAGCTCGTACTCCTCCGTCGGCCAGACCTCCTTCTGGAGCTCCATCGGCACCCGGAACCAGCCGCCGTCGGGGTCGATCTGGGTGGCATGCGCGATCAGCGCCTTGTCGCGGATCTCGAAGAACTCGGCGCACGGCACATGCGTGGTGAGTGTGCGCTCGGTGCGCTCGAACTCGCTCCAGCGCTTGAGCCAGTCCCCGTACGGCGACTCCAGGCCCCGGGCCAGCAGCGCCTGGTGCAGCGCCTCGGTGCGGGGGCGGTTGAAGCCCTGGTTGTAGTAGAGCTTGAGCGGCCGGTGGACCGCGCCGTACGTGCTCTCCGGGTACTTCTCGGCGTCCGCCGCGCCCTCGAACGCCACCATGGAGATCTTGTGGGTCATGATGTGGTCGGGGTGCGGGTAGCCGCCGTTCTCGTCGTAGGTGGTGATCACCTGGGGACGGAACGAGCGGATCTGCTTGACCAGCTCGCCGGCCGCCTTGTCGACGTCCTCCAGAGCGAAGCAGCCCTCGGGCAGCGGGGGCAACGGGTCGCCCTCGGGAAGCCCGGAGTCGACGAAGCCGAGCCACTCCTGCTTGACGCCGAGGATCTCGCGGGCCTCGTCCATCTCCTTCTTGCGCACCTCGTGGATGTGCTCCTCGATGTACGTGTCGCCCTGGAGCTTCGGGTTGAGGATGGAGCCGCGTTCCCCGCCGGTGCAGGTCACGACCAGCACGTCCACCCCCTCGGACACGTACTTCGCCATGGTGGCCGCGCCCTTGCTCGACTCGTCGTCGGGGTGCGCGTGCACGGCCATCAGTCGCAGCTGGTCAGTCAAGACACAATCCTCAGTAAGTCGGCGCCCGTGTGATCGGGTGCGATGGGCGGCTTCTATAGTGACCGAATCGGGGGGCGAATAATTCCGGGGCCCCGCTCCGGAGCCCACTTTCGGAGCTTCATCCGACACCGCCGAGTGACGTGGCGAGAGGACGATCATGAGCACGGCGAGCACGCGACTGCCCGAGGGTCGTTACGGCCGTTCCTCCGACGAACGCGCCGACCGCACACTCAAGGTCGTCGGTGCCGTGTTCGGCGCCGCTCTGCTCGCCCTGCTGGGCTTCTTCGCCTACCACTACGTCGCCCAGAACGAGATCAGCGCCCAGGTGATCGCCTTCGACGCCTCGGACAACGCCGTGAAGATCCATCTGGAGGTCCACAAGGACTCCGGCGCCGACGGCTACTGCACGGTGCGCTCACAGGCCGCGAACGGTTCCGAGGTGGGCCGGGCGGACTTCCGCTTCTCCGGGTCCGACACCCGTATCGACAAGGTCGTCACGCTCCGTACGACGTCCCGCGGCACGACGGCCGAACTGCTCGGGTGCCACACCGGCTGACACGGGCTGTCACGGATTCACCCGGGCTGATATCGGCCGATACCTGCTGACGATGTGGGCATCCCCCGCAATGCGTAGCGGCTGACCTGGGTTGACGTGATTCTGATGGCTTATGTCCTCCCCCTACGGCCGCTGAATTGTTAGGCTCGTGGTTTCGCCCATCCGTGAGGGACCATTCTTGTGGGAGGGCGATGCTTTTTATTCCCAGTACCGACGAGGAGCACCCTGTGACCCAGACCAGCGAGAACGTCACCTGGCTGACCCAGGAGGCGTACAACAAGCTCAAGGACGAGCTTGAGTACCTTACTGGTCCTGCGCGCACGGAGATCGCCGCCAAGATCGCGGCCGCGCGCGAGGAGGGCGACCTGCGTGAGAACGGCGGGTACCACGCCGCCAAGGAGGAGCAGGGCAAGCAGGAGCTCCGTGTGCGCCAGCTGACCCAGCTGCTGGAGAACGCGCAGGTCGGCGAGGCCCCGGCCTCGACGGACGGTACGGTCGCGCCCGGCATGGTCGTGACGATCGCCTTCGATGGTGACGAGGACGACACGATGACCTTCCTGCTCGCCTCACGCGAGTACGCGAGCACCGATGTCGAGACCTACTCGCCGCAGTCCCCGCTGGGTTCCGGCGTGATCGGCCACAAGGTCGGCGAGGACGCGGACTACGAGCTGCCCAACGGCAAGAAGACCTCGGTGCGCATCCTGAAGGCCGAGCCGTACAGCGGCTGAGCCCCTTTCCCACCGCCTCGACGGGCCCCCGGCGTCACCTGGACGCCGGGGGCTCTGTCATGCGGCCGCCGAGCGGTACTTGCGCACCGCGAGGGTCCTGAAGACGACGATGATCAGGATCGAGTAGATCAGCGACGCCCACACCGGGTGGACCATGGGCCAGGCGTCCGAGGCGGAGACCCCGGGATTGCCGAAGAGCACCCGGCACGCCTGCACGGTGGCGCTGAAGGGGTTCCAGTCGGCGATGTGCCGCAGCCACGGCGTCATCCGGCTGGAGTCCGCGAACGCGTTCGAGACGAACGTGACCGGGAAGAGCCAGATCAGCCCGCCCGAGGTCGCCGCCTCGGGGGTCCGCACGGAGAGGCCGATCAGGGCGCCGACCCAGGTGAACGCGTAGCCGAGCAGGAGCAGCAGGGCGAAGGCGCCGAGCACCTCGCCGATGCTGGTGTGCGTGCGCCAGCCGACCAGCAGCGCGACAACGGCCAGCACGGAGACGGTGAGGGCCGTCTGCACCAGGTCGGCGAGCGTGCGTCCGGTGAGCACGGCGCCACGCGCCATGGGCAGGGAGCGGAAGCGGTCGATCAGTCCCTTGTGCATGTCGTCCGCGATGCCCGCGCCGGCGCCGGCGGTGGCGAAGGTGACGGTCTGCGCGAAGATGCCGGCCATCAGGAACTCGCGGTAGACGGAGGGGTCCGTGCTGCCGCCGATGGTCATCGAGCCGCCGAAGACGTACGAGAACATCACGACGAACATGATCGGCTGGAAGAGCCCGAAGATGATCATCTCGGGGATGCGGGACATGCGGATCAGGTTGCGCTTGGCGACGACCAACGAGTCCCGGACGGACTGGACGACGGGGTTCGAGGGCGCCGCGATCGGCACGGCGTCGGTGACGGCGCTCACTGGGTGGTCTCCTTCTTGGGCTTGCGGTCCTTGGTCTGCGCGTCGTCGCTCTGCGTCTCGTCGCTCTCCTCGGCCTTCACCTCGGCCACGTGTCCCGTGAGGGAGAGGAACACGTCGTCGAGGGTGGGGCGGCGCAGGCCGATGTCGTCGATCTCGATGCCGCGGCTGTCGAGCTCGCGGATGACCTCGGCGAGGAGCTTGGCGCCTCCGGTGACGGGCACGGTGAGCTTGCGGATGTGGTCCTCGACGGCGGTGTCGCCCTTGCCGAAGCCGCGCAGCACCTCCGCGGCCACCGCTATGTGCTCGCGTTCGTGCACGACGACCTCGACCCGCTCGCCGCCGGTGCGGGCCTTGAGCTGGTCGGAGGTGCCGCGGGCGATGACGCGGCCGTGGTCGACGACCGCGATGTCGTGCGCGAGGTGATCGGCCTCTTCCAGGTACTGCGTGGTCAGCAGCAGTGTCGTGCCGCCGGAGACGAGGCGCTTGATGACCTCCCAGAGCAGGAGGCGGTTTCGGGGGTCGAGGCCGGTCGTCGGCTCGTCCATGAACATCACGGGCGGGGAGACGACGAGCGCCGCCGCCAGGTCGAGCCGGCGGCGCATGCCTCCGGAGTAGGTCTTCGCGGTGCGGTCGGCGGCCTCGGTGAGGTCGAACTGTTCGAGCAGCTCCACGGCCCGGGCCTTGGCGGCCTTCGCCTTCATCTGGTAGAGCTGCCCCACCATCTGCAGGTTCTCGCGGCCGGTGAGGTATTCGTCGACCGCGGCGAACTGGCCGGACAGGCCGATGGAGCGCCGCACCTCGTTGGGTTGCTTGAGCACGTCGAGTCCGGCGACGACCGCGCGGCCGCGGTCGGGGCGCAGGAGGGTCGTCAGACAGCGCACGGTCGTCGTCTTGCCGGCGCCGTTGGGCCCGAGCAGACCCAGGACCGTGCCCTCGGGAACATCGAGGTCGACACCGTCCAGAGCCTTTACGTCACCGAAGGTCTTGACCAGACCTTCGGCATAGATGGCGCCTGGCATATGAGTCTCCACGTCGTCGGGAATTCTTCGAAAGGTCAGGGTTCGCGGGTTGAGTCGCGCCCTTGGGGTTCGTTTGATGGGGGACAGGGGTGTCCGGACGGTCGACGGACGAGCCCACGCGTGACAGCGGTTCACGCGTGCGGCGGTCCATGGGCGGCAGCGACCGCCACCGGCATACGACACACCATAACGCGATGTATCGCGTCTCTCAATGTGTTTTCACCGACCGTGACTCGATCGAGTGAGCGTCAGCTGCGCACCGGGTGAGCGGGAGAGCCGTGCCCTCAGCCGATGACGGTGTACCCCGCCGTACGCAGGGCCTGGCCGACCTCGGCGCAGTGCTCCGCGCCCTTCGTCTCCAGGTGCAGTTCGACCTCCGCCTCCGTGAACCCGAGCCGTGGATCGGTCCGGACGTGGCTCACGTCGAGGACATTAGCGTCGACCACTGACAACACCCCCAGGAGCGCCGCGAGGGCCCCCGGCCGGTCCGTCAGGCGCACCCGAACCGCCAGGTAGCGGCCCTGGGCGGTCATTCCGTGCCGCAGCACGCGCTGCAGCAGCAGCGGATCGACGTTGCCGCCCGACAGCAGCGCCACCACCGGCCCCTCGAAGGCCCCCGGCTCGCTCAGCAGCGCCGCGACCGGGCTCGCCCCGGCCGGCTCGACGACCAGCTTGGCCCGCTCCAGACACAGCAGCAGCGCGGTGGACAGCGCGTCCTCGCTCACCGTGCGGACCTCGTCCACCAGGTCCTCGATGATCTCGAACGGCACGTCACCGGGCCGCCCCACCTTGATGCCGTCCGCCATCGTCGCGGGGTTCTCGATCGACACCGGGTGACCGGCCGCGAGCGAGGGCGGGTACGCCGCCGCGCCCTCCGCCTGCACACCGACGATCCGTACGTCCGGCCGCACCGCCTTCACCGCGGCCGCCACCCCGGCCGCCAGACCGCCGCCGCCGATCCCGACCACGATCGTGCCCACCTCCGGGCACTGGTCCAGGATCTCCAGGCCCACCGTGCCCTGGCCCGCGATGATGTCCGGGTGGTCGAAGGGGTGGATGAACACCGCGCCCGTCTCGGCCGCGTACTCCTGCGCGGCGGCCAGCGTCTCGTCGACCACCTGCCCGTACAGGCGCACCTCGGCGCCGTAGTGCTGGGTCGCGCTGATCTTCGGCAGCGGGGCGCCCTTGGGCATGAACACCGTGGAACGCACGCCGAGCAGCGACGACGCGAGAGCGACGCCCTGCGCGTGGTTGCCCGCGCTGGCGGCGACGACCCCGGCGGCCCGCTCCTCGGGCAGCAGCCCGGCGATCCGCACGTACGCGCCCCGCAGCTTGAACGATCCGGTCCGCTGGAGGTTCTCGCACTTGAAGTGCACCGGCGCGCCCACCAGGCGCGACAGGTACCTGTTGCCCTCCATGGCGGTCACCCGGGCCACGCCCGTGAGCATCTTCTGGGCCCCGCGTACGTCGTCCAGCGTGACCGGCGGCAAGGGGTCGACCTTGCGGTAGTTCATGACTCGAGTCTCCCAGTTCACACGCGGGCGGCGCCGCTGTGACCAACCACCGAGACCGGTTTCCTCAGCGCCGGTACGGCCCGCCCCCCAGCCGCGTACCCTGTCCCCCACATCCAGCACCCTTCATGAAGTGAGCCCCCGGCCATGCCCACAACACCTGAAATGTCGATGGACATGACGACAGTCGGTGACACCGGCCTCCTGGACACCCTCCAGCACGAGGTGGCGGTGTTCGCGCGCCGCGCCGAACAGACCCGGCTCGGCGGCGTCGGGCAGGTGCGCAACTCCATGGACCGCGCCGCGTACCTCCTGCTCAACCGGCTCGACAAGGAGGGCCCGATGGGCGTCAAGGCGCTCGCCGCGAGCATGGGCATCGACTCCTCGACCGTCACCCGTCAGGTGGCGCCGCTGGTCGACACCGGCCTGGTCAAGCGCACCTCGCACCCGGAGGACGGACGCGCGGTGGTGCTCCAGCTGTCCCCGCGCGGCCTGGCACGGCTGGAGGAAGTGCGTTCGTCGAGGCGTCAGTTGATGGCCGAACTGACGCACGACTGGGCGCCGGAGGAGCGCGAGGCGTTCCTCACGCTCCTCACGCGCTTCAACAGCGCGCTGTCCGCCCGGATGTCGCCCCCCGGCGGTCCGGGCGCGGAGCCGCAGCCGGCCTCCTGAGCCGGAGGCCGCCGGGCCGCACCCCGGGGGCCGCCGCACCGCGCCTCGGGGGCCGCGGCCTCGGTTTCCGGCCGTGCGCGGCTCTTGACCGAAAGGGCGGTGCTGGCCTCATATGAGACCGGGTCCCCGTCACACACAGCAGGGGCCCGTTCCCCCGGGGCAGCCGGCAGGCGGGAGGCGCGGTGCGAGAACGGCATGCGTCCCAAGGCGTCCGCCGCGCCAAGGAGTTCGAGGCGTTCGTCGCCGGCGCGGGCGGGCGGTTGCTGCACACCGCCACGCTGTTCACGGCGGAGCCGCCGGACGACAACCCGCGCGCGCGACGCCTGCTGACCCTGGCCCTGGCCCGGACGTACGCGTGCTGGGACACGCTGCGCGGGGAGGATCCCTACGCCCACACCCGCCGCTGTCTGGCCACCCGCTTCGCCCAGGGAGCGTGGCACCGGTACGCCCCTCTCGGTATCGGCCGTCGCGCCCGCCGCCGTCCCGTGAGCGCCCTGGCCGTCCTCACTCCGCAGGAGCGGCTGATCGTCGTCCTGCGGTTGTACGAAGGGGTGGCGGAGGAACAGGCGGCGGCCCTGCTCGGCCTGCCCGTGGAACGCGTCCACGCGATCTGCGACCGGGCGACCGCCACGCTCCTGCACCCGCCCCGGGGCCCGGCCCCGGCGCTGGCGGGAGCAAAGGTGGCAGCGTCATGAGGAGCCGGCCGAGCCGGGGGAGGCACGGATGAGCCGGGTCGACCGGGAGGCGGCGGCACGGCGGATCATGGAGCGGACGACGCTCCAGGTGCCGCCGGACCTCTGCGCGGACGCCGTACGCCTCGGCGCCCGCATGCTGCGCCGCAGGACCCTGACACGCCGCCTGTCGTGGCTGCTGCTGTGGGCCGCGCTCCTGGCGTTCACGATCTGGGCGCTCTCGGTCCGGCCGTGGGTGGAGCCGCCGTCGGTCACGACTCCACCCCTGACAGGCTGGTGAACACCCCCGCCCCGGGCGCGGCTCCTGGCGGAGCCGGAGCCCTGGGGATCCGCCGCCACCAGGAACCTGTCAGGGACCTGGCGCCGTCGAACCGCGGGAACTAGCCCAGGGCCTGCTGGAGATCCTCCAGCAGGTCCTCGACGTTCTCGATGCCCACGGAGAGGCGTACGAGATCGCCGGGCACCTCGAGCGCCGAACCGGCCGCGGAGGCGTGCGTCATGCGTCCGGGGTGCTCGATCAGCGACTCGACACCGCCCAGGGACTCGCCGAGCGTGAACACCTTGGCGCGGTTGCAGACCTCGACCGCCGCCTCCTCGCCCCCCTCGACCTGGAAGGAGATCATGCCGCCGAACGCCCGCATCTGCTTGGCGGCGATCTCGTGGCCGGGGTGCTCCGGGAGACCCGGGTACAGGACGCGCGTCACGCGCGCGTGCCGGGTGAGCATGTCGGCGACCTTCGTGGCGTTCTCGCTGTGCCGGTCCATGCGCACCGACAACGTCTTGGTGCCGCGCAGCACCAGCCAGGAGTCGAACGGCCCGGCGACCGCGCCCATCGCGTTCTGGTGGTAGGCGAGCTCCTCGCCCAGCTCCCGGTCGTTGACGATCAGCGCGCCGCCGACGACGTCCGAGTGACCGCCCATGTACTTGGTCAGAGAGTGCACGACGACGTCCGCGCCGAGCGCCAGCGGCTGCTGGAGGTACGGCGTGGCGAAGGTGTTGTCGACGACGAGCCGGGCGCCCGCGTCACGGGCGATCTGCGCGACGGCGGCGATGTCGGTGATGCCGAGCAGCGGGTTGGAGGGGGTCTCCACCCACACGACCTTGGTCTTCGGGGTGAGGGCGGCCCGTACGGCGGCGGGATCGCTGGTGTCGGCGACCGACCATTCCACCCCCCACCGGGAGACGACCTTCGCGAAGAGACGGAACGTACCGCCGTACGCGTCGTTCGGGATGACCACGTGGTCACCGGGGCTCAGCAGCGTACGCAACAGGCAGTCCTCGGCCGCCAGTCCGGACGCGAACGCGAGACCCCGGCGACCGCCCTCCAGGGCGGCGAGGTTCTCTTCGAGGGCGGTACGGGTCGGGTTGGCGCTGCGGCTGTACTCGTAGCCGCCGCGCAGACCGCCCACGCCGTCCTGCTTGTAGGTCGAGACCTGGTAGATCGGCGGGACGACGGCGCCGGTGAGGGGATCGGCGGTGTTGCCCGCATGGATCGCGAGGGTCTCGAAGTGCTGACTGATGTGCCTGTCGCTCATGAGCCCGAGAGTAGTGCGCTCACGGGGCGGGTGACGGACGGCGGGGCACGGGTGGTCGTACCGCGGGATTTTTCGGTGGTCAGGGCGGGCGCGCGGGACGGACGGGGGCCTGGTGCGGGACGGGGCGGGGTCGGGCGCGGGACGGGGCGGGGGGGGCCGGGCGCGGGACGGGCGTCCGGCCGAAGGTTTTCCACAGGCCGCCGAACGGGTTGGCCAATTGTCGGCGCTGTCTGGTTCGCTTGAGCCATGGAGATTCTCTGGGTCCTGATGGCGCTGGTCTTGCTGGGCTTCGTGCTGAGCCCGTTCCTGCTGCGCAGGCGTGGCCGGATCGAGCAGGTCGCGCCGGGACACCCGGACGCCGCGGATCCGGCGACCTACGGATTCGTGCGCGAGGAGGAGCTGGACATCCGCATGCCCGGCCCCGACCACGACCTGCTGGACGTCCTGGACCTGGTGCAGCGCACCCAGGACTACCGGGCGGCCCAGCAGCTGCTGGCCGGCACCGAGGCGACGGGCGAGCTGCGCTGGCAGCGCGTGCAGGCCTTCGCGGGAGCGGCGTCGCTGGAGCTCCAGCAGCGCCCCGGCGGGGTCAGCGAGACACCGGGCGGGCAGTGGCTGCGGGTGTGGCGGGCCGAGGCCCCGAAGGACGCGGGCGGCGCGGCGGTGCACGCGGAGTTCCTGGTCCAGCAGGCGTGGCGGACGTCGACGCCCGGGACGGACGAGTTCCGGATCATCATGGAAGAGGCGCTGGAAGCGTGCGGGCAGGCGGCACTGCTCGCCCCCGGCGACCCGGTCCCCTACATCGTCGAGCTGTCGGTGGCCCGCGGGCTGGCGTACAAACAGACCGAGTTCGAGCAGCTGTGGCTGAAGATCCTGGACCGCGCCCCGGCGCACATGGGCGCGCACCTGGCGGCGCTGCACTACTGGTGCGAGAAGTGGCACGGCTCGCGCGAGCTGGCGTACTCCTTCGCGGAGGCCGCGGCGGCCCGCGCCCCGCAGGGCTCGCTCCTGGCCGCCATGCCCCTGTTCGCGGTCTTCGAGCACCTCCCCGAGGTGAACCTGGTCAGCAGCTTCTACCAGAGCGAGGTCGTGACGAAGGCGATGCACGGCGCGCTGTTCGCGGTGCACGCGGCCCGTCCCGACGACCCGATGCTGGCGCACGTCCGTCATCTGCTGGTCTTCTTCCTGGTCCGCGCCGAACGCTGGTCCGAGGCCATGAACCAGCTGATACACGTCGACGGCCATGTCGGCGCCCTGCCGTGGACCCTGTCCGGTGATCCGGCCGCCGAGTTCGCGGTGTACCGGGCCCTGGCGGTGGCGGGCTACGAGGCGAACGGCGGCAACCCGGCGACCCTGCCGCACTGAGCCGCCGGCGGCCGGAATTCGACGGGGTCCGGGGATGTTGACATGTCCGGACCCTCGATTGGAGACCGCATGTTCCTGTACAGCCGTACGCCCAAGCTCCCGACCCCCGAGCAGGCTCTGCGCGGTCGCCCGGAGCCGGCCTTCACGGTCCCCGACCACCACACCGTCCTCGGCAACCCGCTGCTGGGCCCCTACCCGCTGGGGCTGGAGGTCGCCGACTTCGGCATGGGCTGCTTCTGGGGCGCCGAGCGTAAGTTCTGGCAGCTCCCGGCGGGCGTCTGGACGACCCTGGTCGGCTACCAGGGCGGCTACACCGAGCACCCCACGTACGAGGAGGCCTGCTCGGGCCTGACCGGCCACACGGAGGCGGTCCGCGTGGTGTACGACCCGAAGGTGATCTCGTACGAGCGGCTGCTGAAGACCTTCTGGGAGTCCCACGACCCCACACAGGGCTTCCGCCAGGGCAACGACGTCGGCACCCAGTACCGCTCCGCGATCTACACCCACTCCCCCGCCCAGGCCGAGACGGCCGAGGCCTCCCGCGCCGCCTACCAGAAGGTCCTGACGTACTCGGGCCACGGCACGATCACCACGGAACTCCTCCCCGCCGACACCCGCCCCTTCTACCCGGCGGAGGCGTACCACCAGCAGTACCTCGACAAGAACCCGGCGGGGTACTGCGGGATCGGCGGAACAGGCGTGTCGTGCCCGATCGGTGTGGCCAAGGCGGATGGCTGAGCCTCTCGCACGGAACGCGACGAGGACGCTGAAGGCACTGCTGAGCGGCTCCGTTCCAGTCACCAACCGGCCGGAGCCCCTCTTCGCCGCGCGCTGATCCGCGGAACACACGGCTACCAGTCCTTGGCGCCGATCAAGCAGGGCTCGACCCCGGTCCCCCCGATCCCGCGCCGGGCCCTGGTCGCTCGGTGCCGCCGTCGGCGCTCTCCGACGCGGCGGACGGCAGGCGAAAATCAGTGGCTGCCTGAACCGGCCGACTCCACGCTGTACGGCATGGAAGAACCGCGACACAGGATCCGTGCGGCCTACTCGGAATCCACGATCACCGTCTACCAGGCGTACTCCCCGGAGCTCGGCCTGCCCGCCGCCCGCGACGGCCGTTTCCCCGCCGCGTGGAAGCGGGACAGGATGACGTGGATCATCAAGCAGCGTTCGCAGACCTTTGCCGCCGTGTGACCCGTGGGTGGTGCCGGCGGTTGTGCCCCTGTTGCCGGTCAGGAACTCAGGTGGGCCAGGAGCTCTTCGCCGGCCGGGTATCCGTGCTCCTGGGGGAGCAGTCGGGTCGCCGAGTCCAGTTCGCCGTCCTTGACGAGTGCGTGGATCTCGTGGGCGAGCGGGGTCACGTCGCTGATGGACACGATCCACTCGTCAGCGTAACGCGTCGACGCCTCGCCCGAGAGCCCCAGTTGGAGCGAGCGGTACGGCAGGGGACGCAGGTGTAGATCGCGTTCGGGATCCCACTGGACACGGGCCGGTGCGCGCTTGAGGTCACGCTGCCAGGCGCTGCGGTCGGGGTGCAGTCCGCGGACGTAGTGCGACAGGCAGGCATGACGCAACGCCCAGTCGAAGCCGTCACGGGTGATCTCGACGGCGAGGACGGTCTCCTGCCCCTCCTTCGTCCCCCAGCCGGAGCGGTACATCATCCACATAAAACTGGGTTTAATCCACGTCATCCGGTCGGGCTTCCACGCGGCGGGGAAACGGCCCTTGCGGGCGGCGGGTCCACCGATCTCCGGGCGGTAGGCCTGGTAGACGGTGATCGTGGACGCCGTGTGGAGCGCGCGGATCCTGCGGAGCGGTTCTTCCATGGAGTACAGCGTGAGCCCCGGCCCGCTTGGGTGACCAACGATTTTCCCCCGTTGCTCGATCCGATGGAGCATGCCAGCCGCAGGCGACAGGCAGCCGTCCGTACTGGCGAAGTGGCGTCCGATGTCAGAACGGGGGTTCCTCCGTACAGCCACCGGTCCAGACGTCACGGACGTACCGAACGCGTGCGGCAACGTCAGCGGGACTCTCCAGGGCAGTGATGTCGTAGCCCCAGTTCTTGAGTGCGTCAAGACATCGATTGCGGTTGTAGCGGCTGGTACTGGTGGCGAGGAGGCGATGGATGCGGCGTCCAAGTTCGTCTCTGTGGCCAATGAGGGCGGGATGCTCAATCAAGGGGATGGCGGCGACGACCGCGGCCTCACGAACAGCAGTGTCTTCGTGGCCCAGGAAAGCTGAAACGGCACGGTAGAACGTGGGGCGGTGTTCCAGAAAGACACGCATTTCTGGATAGTCGTCGAGGTCGTCACCATCGAAGTGACGTTCGGCGCTGGCAAGGCACTCGTCGTCGGCGTCGTAGGCGAGTGATCCAAGCCAGTTCAGCAGAGCCGCCCTCACTGGACCGTCTCTGGGTCTGGTGCAGGTTCAGGTGACAGGTTCGGTCACGCGGCCTGGAGGGCCGATGTGATCATGACGGTCTCGAATTCGACGGGGGTCAGCCGGCC
>NZ_JBSFCK010000019.1:128825-136773 GCF_053593435.1 Streptomyces sp. NPDC002306 | reverse complement strand
CCCAGCGCCGCACCGATCCCCGCGATCTCGTCCTCGGCCTGGAAGGTCCGCACCCCGAAATTCTTGTGCCGGCTCAGCTCGTGCAGGATGTCGGAGGCCGGAGTGATCGGATACGAGCCCAGGAACAGCGGCAGGTCCGCCTGCCGGGACGCGGCGACCAGCCCGTAGGACAGCGCCAGATTCCCCGAGATGTTGCGGTAGGTACCCACCGGGAACGCCTTCGCCGCCGGCGCCACCTCGTAGGAGACCGCGAAATCCTCCGTCGTCTCACCGAAATTCCAGCCCGCACGGAACGCCGCGATGTTCGCCGCCGCGATCTCCGGTTTCTTCGCGAACTTCGACGTCAGGAACTTCTCCGTACCCTCCGTCGGCCGGTGATACATCCACGACAACAGCCCCAGCGCGAACATGTTCTTGCTGCGCTCGGCCTCCTTGCGCGACAGAGCGAAATCCTTCAGCGCCTCGACCGTCAGCGTCGTCAGCGGCACCGGGTGGAGCTGGTAGCCGTCGAGCGACCCGTCCTCCAGCGGAGAAGCGTCGTATCCGACTTTCTGCATCGCCCGTTTAGTGAACTCGTCCGTGTTGACGATGATCTCCGCGCCGCGCGGCACATCCCCGATGTTCGCCTTCAGCGCCGCCGGATTCATCGCGACGAGGACATTGGGCGCGTCCCCCGGCGTCAGGATGTCGTGGTCGGCGAAATGCAGCTGAAAGGAGGAGACACCGGGGAGTGTGCCGGCGGGGGCCCTGATCTCGGCGGGGAAGTTCGGCAGGGTCGACAGGTCGTTCCCGAACGACGCCGTCTCCGAGGTGAAGCGGTCCCCGGTGAGCTGCATTCCGTCACCGGAGTCCCCCGCGAACCTGATGATCACCCGGTTGAGGCGTTGTACGTCCTTCGCCCCGCCCGGTTTGCGCTGCTCTCCTACTACGGCTCCGTCGGCCTGTTCCGCTGCGCTGCTGACCTGGCTGGTCACTGAACTGGACCTCCCTCGAGGCGGCTGTCTGGGAGCGGCCTTCCCAAAGGCCTTCCCAACATCAACCCTACGTCCGCAAGGGCCGCCTTCCCCGGGTCATTCGCACGAGGATCACCGCTTCGTGGCGCTTCCGCGCCAAGAGGTGACAGGCTTTCGTCGGCCCGGCCCGCTTGACTCGCCCCTCGGTATCCGCACTGAAGACGCATGGTGATTGCCCTGCGGTTCTGCCCCTGGACGGAATCGTTTTCGACGCCGGTGCCCTCCGATCGCACGGAAGGCGGTCGTCCGGTCGTGAATTCAGATCATGAACCGGAATTTGGTGAAGATCGTGAATGCTGATCTTCGGCCGAACGGGCGATGGTCGGCCGGATGGTCGGCCGGATGAGCGGCTGGATGAGCGAGAGCGGCCGGAAGCGTGGCCGGAAGATCGGCCGGATTTCCAGGTCGGATGGCCGAATCGGCACGGCGGTTCAGCGGGGCAGCCGGCTGGGTGGCTGCACAGCGCTCGGACGGCCGCACAGCCGGTCTGACGGCCACACGGTCGGTTTGACCGGCCGCACAGCCGGTTTGGCGGTCGGCGGTCAGGAATTCAGATAGGTGAGCACCGCGAGGACCCGTCGGTGGTCCCCGTCGCTCGGCGACAGCCCGAGCTTCAGGAAGATGTTGCTGACGTGCTTCTCCACCGCGCCGTCGCTCACCACCAGCTGCCGGGCGATCGCCGAGTTCGTCCGGCCCTCGGCCATCAGCCCCAGCACCTCCCGCTCCCGCGGGGTGAGTCCCGCGAGCACGTCCTGCTTGCGGCTGCGTCCGAGCAGCTGGGCGACCACCTCGGGGTCGAGCGCCGTACCCCCCTGGGCCACCCGCACCACCGCGTCCACGAACTCGCGCACCTCGGCCACCCGGTCCTTGAGCAGATAGCCGACACCGCGGCTGGAACCGGCCAGCAGTTCGGTGGCGTAGCGCTCCTCCACGTACTGCGACAGCACCAGCACCCCGAGCCCGGGATGCGTCTTGCGCAGCTGCACCGCGGCCCGTACTCCCTCGTCGGTGTGCGTCGGCGGCATCCGTACGTCCGCCACCACGACGTCCGGGAGCTCGCCCGCCGCGTCCAGCTCCGTGATGGTCTTGACCAGGGCTTCCGCGTCCCCGACCCCGGCGACGACGTCATGCCCGCGGTCGGTAAGCAACCGGGTCAGCCCCTCCCGCAGCAGCACCGAATCCTCGGCGATGACCACCCGCACCCTGTCCTCCACGATCTTCGGCCCCCCACAGCCCCGCGTCCCCGACGCGCCCGGGCGGGCGCCGTACCCCCATCGGGTACCCGCCCGCTTCGACACGTCCAGCATTCCAGCATTCGGAGCCGCCTGCGCCCGGGCGACGGGAACACGTGCGCGATACGCCGGGTTTCGGCCCCGCGCCCCGCGCTCCCTCCGGCCCTGGCGGACTGGAGGGGGCGGGGAAGGCGGGGGAGGGTGAGCGGCAGGGGAGGGAAATGAACGGCGGGTCAGCCCCGCCAGGGCAGCTCCGCCGTCACCCGGGTCGGGCCCCCGGCCGGCGAGTCCACCACCAGGATCCCGTCCACCGCGTCGAACCGCCCGGCCAGCCCCGCGAGGCCCGACCCCCCGGACGCGTCCGCCCCGCCCACCCCGTCGTCCACGACCTGGAGCATCAGCCGGTCCTCGGCCCGCCACACGTCGACCGACGCCGTCCGCGCCCCGCTGTGCTTGCTGATGTTCTGGAGCAGCTCGGAGACGGTGAAGTACGCGATCCCCTCGATCGCCTGCGTCGGCCGCTCGGTCAGGTCCACGTCCACCCGCACGGGCACCGTGCAGCGCGAGGCGACCGAGGACAGGGCGGCGTCGAGACCGCGGTCGGTGAGGACGGCCGGGTGGATGCCCCGGGCCAGGTCGCGCAGCTCCTGAAGGGCCGTCTTCACCTCACCGTGCGCGTTGTCCACCATGCGCGCCGCCTCCTGCGGATCCTCCGTCAGCTTCTCCTTCGCCAGCCCGAGGTCCATGGCCAGCGCCACCAGCCGGGCCTGCGCCCCGTCGTGCAGGTCCCGCTCGATGCGCCGCAGGTCGGCCGCCGCCGTGTCGACCACGACCCCCCGGTCCGACTCCAGCTCCACCACCCGCGACGCCAGCCGCGACGGCCCCAGCAGCCCGTGCACCAGCAGCCGGTCCACCTGCGTCAGCGCCCGGATGATCCACGGCGTGGCCAGCGTGAACAGCAGGCCGACCAGCGCCGTGACAGTGATCTCGAACGGGTTGTCCAGGTAGATCCGGTGCTGCTCGTCGCCGTACAGCTGGAGGCCGTCCTGACCGCCGTACAGCGGGAAGACCCAGAACCACAGCGGGTAGGTCAGCGTCGCCCACCCGTACGTCCAGAACGTCACCGCGACACAGAACGAGAACACCGCCCAGGGGAAGTGGATCACCGCGTACATCAGCTGCCGCCAGGACGTGCCGCTCTTCATGAGGGCGGCCATCCAGGCCCACGCGCCGTGCCCGCGCGTCCGCAGCGGCTCGGGGTCGCCCACCTCCAGGCCCAGCATCCCGCGGGCCCGCGCCCGCTCCAGCGCACCGAGACCACGGCAGCCGGCCAGTCCCGCCGCCAGCACCGGGATGCCGATGAAGGTCACCAGCAGCCCCGCGCCGACCGAGATCATCGTGACGGCGTACGTGAAGAGCAGGACGCTGATCGGCAGGCTCAGCAGGATGTACGCGAACTCGCTCCAGCTGCGCGCCTCGAACGGCGCCCGCAGCACGGCCGGCACCCGGTGTCGCCGCTCCCCGTGCCCGTACCCGTGCCGGTACTCCTGTCCGTAGCCCTGTCCGTACTGGCTGTCCTGTCCGTACTGGCTGGCCATCGGTGTCGCCCCCTCTGCTCGTCGGCGGGTCGCCTGTCCTACCTCCACCCTGCTCGACCGCAGGTCAGCGGACCATGGAGGCCGTCGGCGTCTGCACCGGGGGGTTTTCCCCACCCCCACCGTGCCCCGCGACCGTCCTCGCCCGGCCTGGCCTCCTACGACCGCTCGCGCCACGGCAGTTCCGCCGTCACCGTGGTCGGACCGCCCGGCGGCGAGTCGACGACGAACAGGCCGTCGACGGCGCCGAGGCGGTCGGCCAGGCCGCGCATACCGCTGCCGCCGTCCAGCCGCGCCCCCCCTTGGCCGTCGTCCCACACCTGGAGCATCAGCCGGTCCTCCGCCCGCCACACGTCGACCGAGGCCGCGCGCGCTCCGCTGTGCTTGCTGACGTTCTGGAGCAGTTCCGAGACGGTGAAGTAGGCGATGCCCTCGATGGCGGCGGCCGGTCTGGACCCCAGCTCGGCCGTCACCTTCACCGGCACCGTGCAGCGCGAGGCGACCGAGGACAGGGCGGCGTCGAGACCGCGGTCGGTGAGGACGGCCGGGTGGATGCCCCGGGCCAGATCGCGCAGCTCCTGAAGCGCGAGCTTCACCTCGCCGTGCGCCTCCTCGACCATCGCCGCCACGTGCTCGTCGGCCTGGCCCTCCAGCAGCTTCTCCTTGGCCAGACCGAGCCCCATCGCCAGATTGACCAGCCGGGCCTGGGCCCCGTCGTGCAGATCGCGCTCGATCCGCCGCAGGTCGGCCGCCGCCGTGTCCACCACGACCCCCCGGTCCGACTCCAGCTCGGCGATCCGCCGCTCCAGCTCGTCGGAGGGCGACAGCAGGGCGCGCACCATCGCCCGGTCCGCGTTGGTCAGCCCGCGGGCCAGATACGGCAGCACCGGCCACAGCACGAACAGCGAGGTCAGCGTGATGGCGAAGGTGAACACGCCCCAGGGCAGCCGTATCAGGTCGTACAGCGCCGCGCGCCAGCCCACCGGATCCTTCAGCGTCATCCACAACCGGGCGAAGAAACCCGCCGTCCGCTCCACCGGCAACGGGCTCGGCTCGTCGATCCGCAGCCCGAGCAGCGCCCGCGCCCGGCCACGCTCGAACCGGCCCAGCAGCCGCGACCCCATCAGCCCGAGCGCCAGCAGCGGCAGCCCGATCACGGTGAAGGTGAGCACGCCGCTGACGAACATCGCCGTCATCACGTACGTGAAGCCGAACACCGCCATCGGCAGGTTCGCCAGCAGATACGCGATCTCCTTCCACGTCCGCGGGTCGTAGGCGGGGCGGGCCGGGGGCAGGACGCCGGCGCCGTCGTCGGCGCCCTCGGGGCCCTCGGTGTCCTGCCGGGTGATGTCTCTGCCCGGAGAGGGCGTGGCTGCGGTCATACGGGCTAGCGTGCCGCGCGGCGCGCCACAACGCCATGAGGTCCGCCACCGCGGCGGACGGGGGAAAACCCCCCTCCCGGATTCCGAGGCGTGACGGGCTGCTTACCGGCTCTTTATCAGGGCCTAGACTCCCGTGCGTACACATCGTCGAACACAGGGTTCACGAAGGTAACAGGGTCAGGGAGCGAGGGCGGACGTTGCCGGAGACGCTGCGGGACACGTTGCACGACCCGACCGTCGTCGTCGCGGCGGACTACTTCCACTCCTATTCGGTCGTCGGGCTGCTCGCCGTCGTGGGCGTGCTGTTCGTCGCCGTGGCCTTCGGGGCGAGCAGCCTGCTGCGCCCGGTGGTCCCGACCCCCGAGAAGCTCCTGACGTACGAGTGCGGGGTCGACCCCGTCGGCGAGGGCTGGGCCCACACCCAGGTCCGCTACTACGTCTACGCATTCCTGTACGTCGTCTTCGCCGTCGACTCGATCTTTCTCTTCCCCTGGGCGACGGTCTTCGCCGACCATGGTTACGGCGCCACGACGCTGGTGGAGATGTTCATCTTCCTCGGCTTCCTGGCCGTGGGCCTGCTGTACGCATACAAGAAGGGCGTCCTGGCATGGACGTGACCCCCTCGCCCGCCGAGCCCGTACCGCTCCCCGAGCCGAAGCGGCTGGGCACCCTCGCCCGGCTGGCCCCCGAGCCCATGAAGGTGGTCCTGAACTGGGGCCGCCGCTACTCGCTCTGGGTCTTCAACTTCGGCCTCGCCTGCTGCGCGATCGAGTTCATCGCCGCGTCGATGGCCCGCCACGACTTCATCCGGCTCGGCGTCATCCCCTTCGCGCCGGGCCCGCGCCAGGCCGACCTGATGGTGGTCTCCGGCACGGTCACGGACAAGATGGCGCCGGCCGTGAAGCGGCTGTACGAGCAGATGCCCGAGCCGAAGTACGTCATCTCCTTCGGCGCCTGCTCCAACTGCGGCGGCCCGTACTGGGACTCCTACTCCGTGACGAAGGGCGTCGACCAGATCATCCCGGTGGACGTCTACGTCCCCGGCTGCCCGCCCCGCCCCGAGGCCCTGCTCCAGGGCATCCTGAAGCTCCAGGAGAAGATCGCGCGCGAGTCGCTGGCCGAGCGGTACGGGACCGCACGGCCCTCCGCGGCCGCGCTCCAGAGCGGCCTGGTGCGGCCGCCCGCGGCTCCGGCCACGCCCCCGGAAGGCCCGTCTCCGGAGGCATCGTCCCCGGCGTCCCCGGCGGGGGAGGACCGATGACCACGGTGGGCTGGCTGCCCGCACCCGCCGACGAACTCTTCGGGGCGGAGGCGACCGCCGAGGAGTCCTACGAGGTCCTGACGGTCGACGTACCGCCGGTGTCCTGGACCGCGGCGCTGCGCGTCGCCCGCGACACACTGGGCTGCACCTATTTCGACTGGCTGAGCGCCGTCGACGAACCGGGCACCGGCTTCCGGATCTCGGCCCACGTGGCCGCGCTGTCGCCGCTGCGCCGACTGCTGGTGCGCACGACCGTCCCGCACGAGTCCCCGGCCCTGCCGTCCGCCGTGGACGTGTACGCGGGCGCGGCCTGGCACGAGCGCGAGACCCACGAGATGTTCGGCATCGACTTCGAGGGCCACCCGGCACTGGACCACCTCCTCCTCCCGGAGGGCTTCGAGGGCCATCCCCTGCGCAAGGACTTCGTCCTGGCGGCGCGGGTCGCCAAGGCCTGGCCCGGCGCGAAGGAACCCGGCGAGTCGGAGCACGGCGGCCCCAAGCGCCGCCAGATGCTTCCCCCGGGCGTTCCCGACCCGAACGAATGGGGCCCCCTCAAGGGCCAGCTCCCCCCTGCCCCGGCCCGCCCGGCCCGCGCCGCGGGCCGCCCCACCGGCGAACGCCCGGTACGCCGTGCCCGTACGGCAGCGGAGGGCTCGGCCGGCCAGGCGGCGGAGGCGGCCCCGGCCGCCTCCGGTGCGGAGACGTCGGCGGACGCGCCCACCCCGGGCACCGCCCGGCGGGCACGCACCGCCACGGGCGGGTCCGCTTCACAGCGGACGGGGGCGACGGGAGCTTCGGCGGCTCCGGCGGCTTCGGAGGCCGCGGGGGTCTCGGAGGTGGCTGGGCCGACGGAAGCGACGAAGGCGGCCGATGCGGCCGAGGCGGCGGAGGCTTCGGGGGTGGCTGGGCCGACGGAGGCCTCGGCTTCCGGGGTCACGCCCGATGCGACGCGTCCGGCCCGTTCGGCGGGCCCCGCGCGTCCCGCGGGTCCTCGGCGTGCGCGCACGGCCACCGGAGGTTCCGCGTCCCAGCGAGCCGAGACCCCCGCAGCCCCGGCTCCGGAACAGGCCCCGGCCACGCCCCCTCGACGGCCGGTCACCGGCTCCCGCAGCCCGGACGCCCCGTGGCACCACGCCCGCCCGGCTTTCGGGGAACCGGAGGCGGAGGCAGGGCCGGAGGTGAAGGCGGAGCCCGGCCCGGAGACGGAGACGGAGCCCGCCCCGGAGGTGGAGGCAGGGCCCGGCCCGGAGGTGGAGTCGAAGCCGGCGTCGGCCCCGGAGTCCGTGCCCGTCCCGGAGCCGAAGCCGCACCCGTCCCCGGAGCCCGAGCCGGGGCAAGCACCCCCGTCGGACGCGTCCACTCCCGAAGGACCCACGCCGGACGACGACCGAGCCCCCGCGGACCCCACGCCCGACCCGGGCACCCCAGGTACGCGGACCCCAGACGTTCCCGCCCCCGATGCGGG
>NZ_JBSFCK010000019.1:0-128727 GCF_053593435.1 Streptomyces sp. NPDC002306 | reverse complement strand
GGCAAGGGCACGGGCACTCCCGACACTCCTGCCCCCGATGCGGGCAAGGGCACGGGCACTCCCGACACTCCTGCCCCCGATGCGGGCAAGGGCACGGGCACTCCCGACACTCCTGCCCCCGATGCGGGCAAGGGCACGAGCACCGCCGACACTCCCGCCCCCGACAAGCGCACTCCCGACAAGCGCAGTCCCGACAAGCCGGCCCGCGACGCCCCCACCGACCCCGACCCCGATCCCCAAGGAGGCCCGCAGTGAACGACGCGCTGGATGTCGCCCTGCGACTCCTCGTCGTCTTCGGCGTCTTCCTCACCTTCCCCCTGATCATCGGTCAGACCGAGCACAAGGTGATGGCCCACATGCAGGGCCGCCTCGGCCCGATGTACGCCGGCGGCTTCCACGGCTGGGCCCAACTCGTGGCCGACGGAGTGAAGTTCGCGCAGAAGGAGGACGTGGTCCCGGCGGGCGCGGACCGCCGGGTCTTCCAGCTCGCCCCCGCCGTCGCCCTCCTGCCGTACCTCCTGGTCCTCCTCGCCATCCCGATCGGCCCGGGCGAGGGTGCCGTCGGGCAGGTCGTCGACGCGGGCATCTTCTTCGTACTCGCCGTGATGGGCGTGGGCGTCCTCGGCTCCCTCATGGCCGGCTGGGCCTCCGCCAACAAGTTCTCCCTCCTCGGCGGCCTGCGCACGGCCGCCCAGCTGCTCGCCTACGAACTCCCGATGCTGCTCGCCGCCGCCTCGGTGGCGATGGCGGCCGGTACGGTCTCCCTCCCCGGCATCGTGGACGCCTTCCACTGGTGGTGGCTCCCCTGGCAGCTCACCGGCGCGTTCGTCTTCTTCATCGCCGGCCTGGCCGAACTCCAGCGCCCGCCCTTCGACATGCCCGTCGCCGACTCGGAGATCATCTTCGGCGCGTACACCGAGTACACCGGTCTGCGCTTCGCCCTCTTCCTCCTCGCCGAGTACGCCGGAATCGTCGTCCTGTGCGGCCTGACCACCGTCCTCTTCCTGGGCGGCTGGCACGGACCCTGGGGCGCCGACGGCCTCGGCTGGGTGTGGACCCTGCTGAAGACGGCCGTCCTCGCCTTCGTCGTCATCTGGCTCCGCGTCACCTATCCCCGCCTGCGCGAGGACCAGCTCCAGAAGTTCTCCTGGACCCTCCTGGTCCCCCTCGCCCTCGCCCAGATCGCTCTCACCGGCATCGTCAAGGTGGTGATCTCCTGATGGCTCCCCTCCCGGGCTCCGGGCTGGCCAAGGGCCTGGCCGTCACCCTCCGCACCATGACGAAGAAGACGGTCACCGAGCAGTACCCGGACACCCTGCCCGACCTCCCGCCCCGCACCCGCGGCGTGATCGGCCTGTTCGAGGAGAACTGCACGGTCTGCATGCTGTGCGCCCGCGAGTGCCCCGACTGGTGCATCTACATCGACTCCCACAAGGAGACCGTGCCGCCCGCGGCCCCCGGCGGCCGTGAGCGCAGCCGTAACGTCCTCGACCGCTTCGCCATCGACTTCTCCCTGTGCATGTACTGCGGTATCTGCATCGAGGTGTGTCCTTTCGACGCCCTGTTCTGGTCCCCGGAGTTCGAGTACGCCGAGACCGACATCCGCGAACTCACCCACGAACGCGACAAGCTCCGTGAGTGGATGTGGACGGTCCCGGCCCCGCCCGCCCTCGACCCGGCCGCGGAGGAACCGAAGGAGATCGCCGCCGCCCGCAAGACCGCCGAGAAACTGGCCGCCGCGCGGGCCGAGCCGAACGAGCCGAACGAGCCAGAGGGGGAGCAGCCATGACCTTCGCCGCCACCGGTCCGCACGGCTTCCTCTCCCCGGCCGGCGTGGAGATCGCCTTCCTGCTCGTCGGCCTGGTCACCTTCGGCGCCGCGCTCGTCACCGTCACCACCCGGCAGCTGGTGCACGCCGCCCTGTGGCTCGTGGTGACCCTCGGCGGCCTCGCCGTCGAATACCTCCTGCTCACCGCCGAGTTCATCGCCTGGGTGCAGGTCCTCATCTACGTCGGTTCCGTGGTCGTCCTCCTGCTGTTCGGTCTGATGCTCACCAGGGCCCCCATCGGCCGCTCCCCGGACGCCGACTCCGGCAACCGCTGGGCCGCCCTCGCCGTGGCCGTCGCCGCCGCGGCCGCCCTGGTCTGGGTCGTCGTCGACGCCTTCCGCGCCACCTGGATCGACCTGGCCGGCGAGCCCGCCGGCACCACCCGCGTCACCGGCGAAAGCCTCTTCCAGAACTGGGTCCTCCCCTTCGAGGCGCTCTCCGTCCTCCTCCTCGCCGCCCTGGTCGGCGCGATCGTCCTCTCCCGCAAGGCGAAGGCGAACGCGGCCGCGGCCCCGACGGCGACCGCCGTCACGCGCATTCCGACGCCAGGCGGGGGCGACGCCTCAACCGGCGGAGACAGGGCTTCGGTCGGCGGCGACAGCGCTTCGGCCGGCGCCCACAGGCCGTCGGACCAGGCGGGCGCGGCATCGGACAGCGCAGGCAAGGGAGGCGTCCGCTGATGCACCTCGTCTATCCCGCCGTGCTCGCCGCCCTCCTCTTCTGCACCGGCCTCTACGGCGTCCTCGCCCGCCGCAACGCGATCCTGGTCCTGATGTCGGTCGAGCTGATGCTCAACGCCGTCAACCTCAACCTGGTCGCCTTCGACGTCTGGCTCAGCCGGAGTGCCGAGGACACCCTGCACTCCGGCCAGGCCCTGACCCTGTTCACCATCGCCATCGCCGCCGCCGAGATCGGCATCGGCCTGGCGATCGTCCTCGCCGTCCACCGCAACCGCGGCACCGCGGACATCGACAAGCTCCGCGACACCGCCGAGGGCCACGGGAACGACGGCTCCGACGGCGACGGCCCCGACAACGACGCCCCCGCGGCCGAGAAGGCTGAGGCCACCGCGTGACCACGACCACCCTCGCCGTCCTCGTCCCCCTCCTGCCGTTCCTGGGCGCCGCGGCCGGCCTGCTCCTGGGCCGCACGGAACCCGGCCTCGTCCGCCCGCTGGCCGTCCTGCCGACCCTCGGTGCGCTCGTCCTCGCGGTACTGGTCGCCGTGCGCCAGGGCGGCGGCCAGGCGATCGACGCCGCCACCGAGCTCACGCCCACCGGCTCGGTCCCCGTCGAACTCGCCCTGCGCGTCGACGGCTTCGCCGCCCTCGTCGCCGTCCTCGTCGCCTTCGTGGCGAGCTGCGTGCAGATCTACTCGACGGGCTACCTGCGCGACGATCCGCGTTACGCCTCCTACGCCGCCCTCGTCTCCCTGTTCACCTCCGCGATGCTCCTGGTCGTCTACACCGGCGACCTGATCGTGCTGCTGGTCGGCTGGGAAGTCATGGGCATCTGCTCCTACTTCCTGGTCGGCCACTACTGGGAGACCCCGGAGGCCCGCTCCGCCTCGCTCAAGGCCTTCCTGGTCACCAAGCTCGGCGACGTCCCCTTCCTCATCGGCCTGTTCGCCCTCGCCACCGACGCCGGCTCCTTCCGGATCACCAAGATCCTGGGCACGGTCGCGAGCGGCGGGATCGACCACCCGACCGTGGTCGCCCTGCTGCTCCTGGCGGGCGTGGCGGGCAAGTCGGCGCAGTTCCCGCTGCACACCTGGCTCCCCGACGCGATGGCGGGCCCCACGCCCGTCTCCGCGCTGATCCACGCCGCGACCATGGTGGCCGCCGGTGTCTACTTCGTCGCCCGTCTCCTCCCGCTCTTCCAGGCCTCCTCGGCCGCGATGGTCGTCCTCGCCGTCATGGCCGCCGTCACCATGGCCGGATCGGCGCTCGCGGCGCTCGCCCAGGACGACATCAAGCGTGTCCTCGCCTACTCGACGATCAGTCAGCTCGGCTACATGACCGGCGCCCTCGCCGTCGGCGACCGCGGTGCCGCCGTCTTCCACCTCCTCTCGCACGGCGCCTTCAAGGCGCTGCTGTTCCTCGCGGCCGGCGTGGTCATCCACGCCGCCGGCACCAACTCGCTGGCCGCCATGGCCCGCATGGGGGGACTGCGCGACCGCGTCCCGGACGCCTACTGGACGATGAGCGTGGCGCTCCTCTCCCTCGCCGCGATCCCGCCGTTCAGCGGCTTCTTCTCCAAGGAGTCCGTCCTCGGCACCGCCGAACACGTCAGCACGGGCCACACCGAGCACGCGCCCGCCGCCGCGGGCTGGACCGTCCTCGTGGCCGGCCTGCTCACCGCCCTGCTCACCGCCGCGTACGCGACCCGCCTGTGGCTGCTGGCGTTCCGCGGCCGGGGCGCCGAGGTCGCCGACCACGGCCGCCAGCCGCTCACCATGACCGTCGTGCTGTGGGTGCTCGCCGTCCCGGCCCTCGCCTTCGGCGGGCTCACGTACGCGTGGCTGCCCGGCTGGTTCGACGGCGGCCCCCTCACCCCGACGCTCACCACCTCCATCCTCGGCACGGGCCTCGCCCTGGTCGGCGGACTGGCCACCTACGGCGTCTGGCAGGGCACCAGGGCCCTCGCCGCCGGTGTCCCCCTGGGCGCGGTCGCCGCCCACCCCGAGGGCGACGCCGGACTCGTCGAGGCCGAGGCCATCGCCGGCCACGAACCCGCCTACGGAGACGTGGCCCACGCGCCCGACCCGGCCGATCCCGGCCGGCTCCTGCTCGGCCCGCTGTACCGCCACGCGGCCGTCGGCTTCCACCTCGACGCGGTGTACGACGTGCTGTTCGTCCGCCCCGTCCGCGGTGCGGCGAGCCTCGTCCGGTTCCTCGACCGCGAGGTGGTCGACACCTACGTGCGCGGCGCGGCCGCCCTACCCCGCTGGCTCGGTGCCGCCGTACGGCGTGCCCAGACCGGCAATGTGCAGACCTATGTGAGCGCGCTGCTCGCCGGTGCCGTCGTCCTGACGGTCGCCGCCGTCCTTGTCGCCACGGGAGCGTGAGCAGGCGTGATCGATATCAGCGAGTCCGTGATGCAGGTCCTTCTGGCGTTCGTCGTCGTCGGCCCGCTCCTCGGTGCCGCCGCCGCTCTGCTGCCCGCCCCGCCCGGGCTGAAGGGGAAGTCGCCCGAGCAGGCCGTGCTCCGGCACGGTGTGACCGTCACCGGCGTCGTCCTCATCGCCGCGGTCGTCCTGGCGCTCGGCTTCGACCACGACCATCCGTCGAAGATGCAGGCCACGACGGACATCAGCTGGATCCCCGCACTCGACGTGCGGATCCACCTCGGCATCGACGGCATCTCCCTCCCCCTTCTGGTCCTGACCGCGCTGCTGACCTTCCTCTGCGCGCTGTACTCCTACTTCAAGATGCCCGCGGGCCCCGGCCCGAAGGCGTTCGTCGCGCTCATGCTGGTCCTCGAGTCCGGCACCCTCGCCACCTTCGCCGTCCTCGACCTGCTGCTGTTCTTCCTCGCCTTCGAGACGGTCCTCATCCCGATGTACTTCCTCATCGCCCGCTGGGGCGGCGCGGAACGGACCCAGGCCGCCTGGAAGTTCATCCTCTTCACGCTGCTCGGCTCCGTCGTCATGCTGCTCGGCCTGCTCCTGATCGGAATCAAGGCGGGCACATTCGACATGGTGGCACTCGCCACTGACAACGGCCGGTCCCTGACCACATCCGTGCAGGTCATCGCCGCTCTGGCGATCGGGATCGGGCTCGCGGTGAAGACGCCGATGTGGCCGCTGCACAGCTGGCTGCCCGACGCCCACACCGCCGCGCCGACCGTCGGTTCGGTCCTGCTGGCCGGCGTCATGCTGAAGATGGGTACGTACGGGTTCGTCCGGATTCTCCTGCCGATCACGCCCGACGGCTTCCGGACCTTCGCTCCCTACCTCGCGGCCTTCGCCGTCGTCGGGATCGTCTACGGATCCCTGGCCTGCCTCGCCCTCGCCCGGCAGGGCGCGAAGGGCGACCTCAAGCGCCTGATCGCCTACTCCTCCGTCGGCCACATGGGCTTCGTCCTGCTCGGCATCTCGACGATGACCCCGACCGGCGTGAACGGCGCCCTGTTCGCCAACATCGCCCACGGCCTCATCACCGGCCTGCTCTTCTTCCTGGTCGGCGCGCTGAAGGACCGCACGGGCACGACCGACCTCGACAGCCTCGCCGAGGAGACCGGCGCCGCGCTCTACGGCCGGGCCCCGCGGCTGGGCGGCCTGCTCGCCTTCGCCGCGGTCGCCTCGCTCGGCCTGCCGGGCCTCGCCGGGTTCTGGGGCGAGATGCTGGCGCTGTTCGGCGCGTTCGATCCCGCCGCCGGCCTCAGCCGCCCCGCCTACCTCACCTTCATGGCGATCGCCGCGTTCGGCACGCTGCTCACCGCCGCGTACATGCTCATCGTGGTCCGGCGCGTCTGCATGGGTGCCCCGCCGCGGGACGCGCGGGAGGCCCCGAGGCTCGCCGACGTGCAGACCTACGAGTTCGCGGCCTGGACCCCGCTCGTCGCCCTCACCGTCGTCGCCGGACTGTGGCCGAAGGCTCTCCTCGGGCTGACCGACCCGGCCGTGCAGCAGCTCCTCTCAGGAGGCACCCGATGAGCTCCCTGGCCCAGCCCCTGGCACAGTCGGCGGCCCAGTCGGTCGTGCAGTCCGTCGACTGGCTCGCGATCGCGCCGCCCACCCTCGCCGCCGTGGTCGCCCTCGCCGTCCTCGTCGCCGACCTGTTCCTCGCCGACGCCCGCAAGGCCGTCCTCGGCTGGGTCTCGGTCGCGGGACTCGCCGCGGCGGCCCTCCTGCTGCTGCCCCTCCTGGACGGCGACCGCTCCACCTTCTGTCTCACCGGCGACGCGCGCGTGTGCAGCTACACGGTGGACCGCTTCACCCTCGTCGTGCAGTTCCTGGTCCTCGGCGGCGCCCTCCTCGCGGCCCTGCTCTCGGTCACCGCCCTGAAGGACGCCGACAAGGGACTGCCCGAAGGGGAGTACTGGTTCCTGCTGCTCTCCTCCGCGGCGGGCGCCGCCCTGCTGCCCGCCTCCCGCGACCTCGCCACCCTCGTCGTCGCCCTGGAGGTCGCCTCCCTGCCCGCGTTCGCCCTGGTCGGCATCCGGCACGGCGACCGGAAGTCCTCCGAAGCGGCCCTGAAGTTCTTCCTGTCCTCGGTGACCGCGACCGCGGTCAGCCTGATGGGCATCAGCTTCGTCTACGCCTCCACCGGCACCCTCTACCTCACCCAGGTCGCCGACCGCATCCAGCGCGTCGACGGCCAGCTCTACACCCTCGCCCAGGCCGGCGTCGTCCTCACCCTCGTCGGCTTCGCCTTCAAGACGGCCGCCGTGCCCTTCCATTTCTGGGTGCCCGACACCTACGTAGGAGCCCCGCTGCCGATCGCCGCCTACCTGTCGGTGGTCGGCAAGGCGGTCGGCTTCTCCGGCCTGATCCTGGTCACGGTCGTCGCCTTCCCGACGTACGCCCACGTCTGGGGCCCCGCGCTGGCCGCGCTGGCCGCCCTCACCATGACCGTCGGCAATGTCGGCGCCCTGCGTCAGCGGGCCACGCGCGCGTACAGCGCGGTCCGTCTGCTCGCGTGGTCGTCGGTGGGCCAGGCGGGCTACCTCCTCGTGCCGATCGCCGCCGCCGCGTACTCCGACGACGCCCGCAAGTCGGTCGGCTCCACGCTCGCGTACGCCCTCATGTACGCGGCGGTCAACCTGGGCGCCTTCGCGGTGGCCGCGCTGGTGGGCCGTAACCGGGCCCTGAACCGCGTCTCGGACTACCGGGGCCTCTACGCCTCGAACCCCCTGGCCGCCCTGCTCCTGGCCTTCTTCCTGCTCTGCCTCGCGGGGCTGCCGCCGGGTGTCATCGGCCTCTTCGCCAAGGTCACCGTCTTCTCGGCGGCCGTCGACGCGGGCCTGGGATGGCTCGCGGTGGTCATGGCCGTCAACGTGGTGATCGCGCTCTTCTACTACCTCCGGTGGACGACACTGCTGTTCCGTGCCCCCGAGGGCGAGCCCGAGAAGCACCGCGTCCCGGCCCCCCTCACGGCCGCGATCGCGCTGACCGGCGTCCTGGGCATCGCCCTGTCAGGGGCGCCGCAGCTGGTCCTGCGCTTCGCCGACACCGGGCTGTTCTGAGGCGGCCCTCGCACCGCGGACGCCACGGACAGCCCACCACCGAGGCGGCGGACAGCCCACCACCCAGGCGGCCCGAGCAGCAATTCGGCGGGCGGCGCGGCCCAGGGGCCCGTCACCCGGACGGCCCACCCGTGCCGCCGCGCGCACAAGGGAACTAGTCGCTTCCGCCTGGCGTTGACCAGTACGGGAGGGTCCACTGGATGTGACACCACGACACCAGTGGCATCGACAGACAGCAAGCAAAGGGTTCCCCTGCTGCACCACTTGGAGGGCGTACCGTGCACCGCCGGCACAACGGGCTCAGGACCGCAGTACTCCTCGGGGGACTGTCCGCACTCATCATCCTGATCGGCAGCTTCTTCGGCCGTACGGGACTGGTCGTCGCGGTCCTCGTCGCCCTCGGCACCAACGCGTACGCGTACTGGAACAGCGACAAGCTGGCACTGCGCGCGATGCGCGCCCGCCCGGTGAGCGAGTTCGAGGCCCCGGCGCTGTACCGCATGGTCCGCGAGCTCTCCACCCAGGCCCGCCAGCCCATGCCCCGCCTCTACATCTCCCCGACGGAGGCGCCGAACGCCTTCGCGACCGGCCGCAACCCGCGCAACGCGGCCGTGTGCTGCACCGAGGGCATCCTGCGCATCCTGGACGAGCGCGAACTGCGCGGAGTCATCGGCCACGAGCTCAGCCACGTCTACAACCGCGACATCCTGATCTCGTCGGTGGCCGGCGCCCTCGCCTCCGTGATCATGTTCCTGGTCAACTTCGCCTGGCTGATCCCGATCGGACGTTCGAACGACGACGACGGTCCCGGCATCCTGGGCATGCTGTTGATCATGATCCTGGGCCCGCTCGCCGCCACCGTCATCCAACTGGCCATCAGCCGCTCCAGGGAGTACGAGGCCGACGCGTCCGGCGCCCAGCTCACCGGCGACCCGATCGCCCTCGCCAGCGCGCTGCGCAAGCTCGACGCGGGTACCAAGCAGCTTCCGCTGCCCCCCGAGCCGCGCATCGAGACCGCGAGCCACATGATGATCGCGAACCCCTTCCGTCCGGGCCAGGGGGTCTCGAAGCTGTTCTCCACCCACCCGCCGATGGCGGAGCGCATCGCCCGGCTGGAGAAGATGGCGGGCCGGCGCCCGTAAGGCGTCGCCGCTGGGCCTCGGCTCGGCGCCTGTCGAAGCCGGGCTGCGGTCAGCGCCCGCCGAACCGCTGGTCCGTCGACACCACGTCACGGCCCAGCGGCATGAGGGAGATCGGGATCATCTTCAGGTTGGCCCAGCCGAACGGGATGCCGATGACGGACAGGAACAGCGGGATGCTGGTGATGAGGTGCCCCAGCGCCAGCCACCAGCCCGCGAAGATCACCCAGATCACGTTGCCGATGAACGACGGCGCGCCGGCGTCGGGCCGCTCCACCGTGGTCCGTCCGAACGGCCACAGCACGTACCCGGCGATGCGCAACGACGCGATGCCGAACGGAATCGTGATGATCAGAACGAAGCAGATCAGCGCGGCGATCGCATAGGCGATGGCCATCCAGATACCGCAAAAGACCAGCCACACGATGTTGAGCAGCAGGTTGAACAACTTCATGGTCGGTACCTCTCCCCAGGTGGCTCCGCAAACGCTGTCCGTCCTTGACAAGTATCAGCGGGCCGGACGGTCAACTGCGAGCCGCAGCGGCCTTGTGGCGTGATCGGGAACGATCGGAGACGAACTCCTCCGTTCTCTCCCGAAGCACCGACAAGCCCCCCGCGGTCCGGGGCCGGACCGTGTCATGCGCCGCGCCCCACTGCCCCCGTGCAACCGCCGGACACCGCCTCGGCGTCCTCTTTGTCGACACGACGGGTACGGCACGAGGACGCACCGCCCGGCCGGGCGAAAGTCACAGGTCCGGGACAGTGCAAGCACGACATGAAAGGGCAGGTTCACGGCATGAGCATCATCAGCTGGATCATCCTGGGGCTGTTGGCCGGGGCCATCGCCAAGTTCCTGCTCCCGGGCCGTGACCCGGGCGGCTTCATCGGTACGACCCTCATCGGCATCGTGGGGGCGTTCCTCGGCGGCTGGATATCGGCCCGCTGGCTGGACCATCCGATCAGCAAGGACTTCTACGACGGCGCCACCTGGGCAGCGGCGATCGGCGGCTCGCTGGTGCTCCTGATCGCCTTCCGGATCCTGTTCGGCAACACACGCGACTGAATCACACGCCACTGAGTCCGGCACGCGCTCCGGCATCGTGGCCGGCAGCGGAGAAGGGTGGGCACCGACGGGCGCCCACCCTTTTCGTGCGAGGTCACGAGCACGCGCGTGCGTGCGGCACGGGCGCACGCGACGCGCACCTCGTGGCACCCGGCGTTCGCGAACTACCGGTAGTTCACGAACTGGAGCGCGAAGTCGAAGTCCTTGCCCTTCAGCAGGGCGATGATGGCCTGGAGGTCGTCGCGGCTCTTGGAGGTGACGCGCAGTTCCTCGCCCTGCACCTGAGCCTTCACGCCCTTCGGACCCTCATCGCGGATGATCTTCGCCACCTTCTTGGCGTTCTCCTGGGAGATGCCCTCCTGGATGTCCGCGAAGATCTTGTACTCCTTGCCCGAGAGCTGGGGCTCGCCGGCCTCCAGCGCCTTGAGGGAGATTCCGCGCTTGATCAGCTTCGACTGGAAGACGTCGAGGACGGCGTTCACCCGGTCCTCGGAGTTCGCCTCCATCAGGATCTTCTCCCCGGACCAGGAGATCGAGGCGCCCACGCCCTTGAAGTCGTAGCGCTGCGAGATCTCCTTGGCGGCCTGGTTGAGGGCGTTGTCGACCTCCTGCCGCTCGACCTTCGAGACGATGTCGAAACTGGAGTCGGCCATGTCCTGTGGCTCCTTGTATCTGGGGGCGTACCGGCCGCGTACCGGCGTACACGGGGCTGCCGCCGAGCCCGCCGGGCCCTGGCCGCATCCGCCCAAGCCTAGCCACCTCGCTCCCCGTGGGAGGCGATCAATCGGGTGGCGAAGCACCCCTCCCCATCGGGTATTGTTTACGTCGTTGCCAGGGAGCATCGCCGACAAGCGGTGTGAAGGGCAGCAAACCCGGCGGTGTGCCCGAGTGGCCAAAGGGAGCAGACTGTAAATCTGCCGGCTTAGCCTACCCAGGTTCGAACCCTGGCGCCGCCACACGGAACGAAGGGCCCGTGACCTGCTGAGAAAGCAGGTCACGGGCCCTTCGTCATGCGGCCCGGCGTGCGGGCGGCCGTGCGCGGTCGTCAGCCGGTCGTGGGGGCGTCCCTGCCGCCCTTGCCGTCCTCGCCGCTCTTCCCGTTCTTCTCGATCGCCTCCTCGGGTTCGGGTCCCGCCACCCGCTTCACGTCCGCCTCGACGTCGTAGCGCGACCGGCCCTCGTCCTTGGCGTACTCGGTCACGGAGGCCTGTACGTCCCGCGCCAGGTCACGCCAGGCACGCCAGGCGGTCTCGTACGTGTCGGACTGCTGTTGCGTCCACTGCTCGGCCGTGGGGGCGCCGTAGGTGTCCCGCAGTTGCAGGACCCGTCTGTGCGCCTCGTACGCGGTCCGCTGTTTCGCCACGAGTTCCTCGAAGGTGTCTGCCACGTGCACGGAGCCTAGGGAGGTGTCCGGACTTCCGCGCGTCGGCGCCCGCGACCCGCCAGAGCTCCGCCGGTACGGCCGTATCCGCGGACCATCGGTGCCGTCAGGTCCGGTGCAGGGCACACTGATCCCATGTCGTCCCGCCGCAGAAGCTGCCCCGAGTGCCGTCGCGAGATCGCCGTGGTCGCGGGCCGGTTCGCCCGGCACGACCCGCCCGGCGCGCGGGAGAACGGCGCCCTCACCTCATGCCCGGGCTCCCGCGGAATCGCCCTACTCGGCGCGGCCCAGGCCACGTTGGACGGGTATGCCGTGCCCGAGTTCCCCGGCCAGATGCGGCTGTTCTAGACCCCACCGGCCCGTACGGCCGTTCGGGGTACCCGGACCACTGCCGACGAGGTCAGTTCCCCGCCACCGACTTCACCGCGACCGTCACCGGCGTCGACCCGCCGACCAGTTCGAGGACCAGACCGGTCGTCGCTGGGGTGTCCACCAGCTCCGCCAGTACGGCGGCCACGTCGTCGCGTGTGACGGGACCACGGCCCGTGTGCGCCTCCAGGCGCACCTGGCCGGTGCCGGCGTCGTCCGTCAGCGCACCGGGGCGCAGGACCGTCCAGTCCAGGGCGTCCAGGCTCTGTACGTAGGCGTCGGCCTCGCCCTTGGCGCGCAGGTAGACGTCGAAGACCTCATCGCCCTGGTGGGCCGGATTCGCGCGCATCGCGGACACGACCACGAAGCGTCGTACGCCCGCCTGGACCGCCGCGTCCGCGAACAGCACGGCCGCGCCCTTGTCCACCGTGTCCTTGCGGGCCACGCCGCTGCCCGGACCGGCGCCCGCCGCGAACACCGCCGCGTCCGCGCCCCGCAGGACGGCCGCCACCTCCTCGACCGAGGCCGACTCCAGGTCCAGCAGCACCGGTTCGGCGCCGGCCTCCCGCAGAGCGTCCGCCTGTTCGGCCTTACGGATGATTCCGGCGACCTCGTCCCCGCGCGCGGAGAGCAGTCGCTCCAGCCGCAGCGCGATCTGACCATGTCCACCAGCGATGACAATGCGCATGTCTTCGACCGTACGCCCGGACGGCCGCATCCGCCGCACGACTTCAGCCATGTCACGCGTGCGCGGGGGCGTGCGCGGCACGGGCGGGAGCTGAGCGCAACTCCTCGCACCTCATGACAACTCCCCGCGCCCCTGCCTCGGCAGCCCCAGTTCCGCCGCCGCCGTCGAGTCGCAGTACTCACGGACCGCGCTCGTGCGGGCCACCACGCGCCCTTGGTGCACCACGATCCGGCTGTACCCCAGGGACAGCGCTCCCGCCAGTCGGTCGCCGCGCACGGCCAGCAGGTCGGCGGGGAACCCCGCCTCCACCCTGACCTCGGGCAGACCCAGGGCCGCGCGCGCGGAGGCGCTCACGGTGTCGTACGCGTCCTCGGGGCGCAGCCCGTGGCGGGAGGCCAGCAGGTACGCCGCCTCCAGGGGGTCGCCGCGCCCCACGGGGTTCGAGACGTCCCGCAGGGCGCCGCTCCCGGCGGCCACGCGCACGCCGGCCGCGCGCAGCAGGCGTACCGGAGCGGTGCCCCGCCGGTCGACGCCGCCGCAGCCGCCCTGCGGCAGGCACACCACCGTCACGCCGACGGCCGCCAGTTGGTCGGCGACGCGTGAGACCGCCTCGACGGGGAGCCGGCCCAGGCCGCCGCAGGGGCCGAGCGTCACACCGGGCCGCAGGCCGCCCGCCATCGCGGCGATCCGGGCGAGGCGGGTGGGGTCGGCCGCGTCCGTGTGCAGGTCGACCGGGCAGCCGTGTTCGGAGGCCACCTCCAGTACGGCCTCGACATAGCCGGTCGGGTCCGGATCCAGGTCCGGACAGCCGCCCACCACGGAGGCGCCCATCTTCATCGCGTCGCGCAGTATGGCCATGCCGTCGGCCCCGGCCACCCCGGTGAGCAGCCGGGGCATCGCGACCGTCGTCAGCGCGGCGAGCCCGCGCAGCGAGCGCCGTGCCTGGAGGACGGCGCCCAGCGCGCCGAGCCCCTGGACGTCACCCACGCGCACGTGCGCCCGCAGCGCGGTGGCCCCGTGGCCCAGTTGCAGCAGGGTCGCCTCCGTCGCCCGGCGCTGGACGTCATGGGGGTCGTGCGAGACCGGTCCGTCGCCGTCGGCCGACAGCGCGGTGTCGGCGTGGGCGTGCGGTTCGGCCGGGGCCGGCAACAGCAGGTAGCCGTCGAGGTCGACCCGGGCGACGCACCCGCGAGCCGCCTCCACAGCCAGGCTCCCGGCGGTGCCGACCGCCTCGATCCGCCCGCCGCCCAGCCGTACGTCCACGGTCCTGCCGTCCGTGAGCCGCGCCCCGCACAGCAGCAGGGGAGCCGCGTCGGTCTGTCCCGAGGATCCCGTCGAGGAGGAGGGGGCGGACGACGAGGAGGACGAGGGGGAAGAGGACGACGAAGGGGGCTGCTGCGGCTGGCTGTCGGGCATCGCGCTCCAAGGGGCTCGGGCTCGGGGATCGGGGCCGGGGATCGGGCCGGCTCGGGGCCGCGCACGGCTGGACACAAGATCACGCAGAGTGAGTCGAGCCTAGGGCGGCGCTCCGCCCGCGTCCGGGAGGAGCGCAATAGTCGTACCGGTGTGGCCCGGGTGTGATCCTGCCGACAGAAACATGGTGCGAGCGGGGCGGAGGGGCGCGCGAGTTGCCCGCGGGACCCTTGAGAGAAGCCCTCGCGGGGGCCCCGGTCCCGGCCCGGAACGGGGCGTCGAGCGGGCCCGGTGGCGGGGCACGAAACGGATTTGGGTGAACGGCGGCGGACCGTGTAATGTCTTCATCGCTCGCCCCAATAGCTCAGTCGGCAGAGCGTCTCCATGGTAAGGAGAAGGTCTACGGTTCGATTCCGTATTGGGGCTCTGGTGTGTGAGGTTCCCGCCGTGAGGCGGGGCCCGATCGCATCAAAGCGGTGTAGCTCAGTCGGTAGAGCAAGCGGCTCATAATCGCTGTGTCACCGGTTCAAGTCCGGTCACCGCTACTGACAGTAGCCGATTGCGGGGTCGGTCCTTCGATCGGCTACTCTTTTATGCGTTAATCGTCCCATCCGTTCGTCAAGGAGCACTCCTGTGGCTGCCACCGACGTCCGCCCGAAGATCACGCTGGCCTGCGTGGAGTGCAAGGAGCGGAACTACATCACCAAGAAGAACCGGCGTAACAACCCGGACCGACTGGAGATGAAGAAGCACTGCCCGCGTTGCAACGCGCACACCGCGCACCGCGAAACGCGATAAATCAGGCTCGTACGCGAGGCCGCCCCCTAGTCTGGGGGCGGCCTCGCGTCGTTTCGGCAGGCCGTCGCCGACGCGGTACCGACCGCTGACGGGGTACCGGTCGCCGCCGATCACCGCAGATCCGAGCAACACCAGCAGGAGGTTCCGGGCCATGGCGCTCGACCAGTCCTTCGTGGGGCGTACCTATCCGCCCACCGAGCCCTACGAGGTAGGGCGGGAGAAGATCCGTGAGTTCGCGCAGGCGGTGGGGGACACCAACCCGGCGTACACGGACCCGGATGCCGCCAAGCAGCTCGGCCACCCCGACGTGATCGCCCCGCCGACCTTCGTCTTCTCGATCAGCTTCAAGGCCGCGGAACAGGTCGTGGAGGATCCGCAGCTCGGGCTGGACTACAGCCGTGTGGTGCACGGCGACCAGAAGTTCACCTACGCGCGCCCGGTGCGGGCCGGTGACCGGCTCACCGTCGTCTCGACCATCGAGGCGATCAAGTCCATGGCCGGCAACGACATCCTGGACATCCGTGGCGAGGTCCGTGACGAGGCCGGCGAGCACGTGGTGACCTCCTGGACCAAGCTGGTGGCCCGCGCGGCCGAGGGAGCGTGAGGAACCGATGACGGCGAAGATCGCTTACGACGACGTCGAGGTCGGCACCGAACTGCCCGCGCAGACCTTCCCGGTGACCCGCGCCACTCTGGTCCGGTACGCCGGAGCCTCCGGGGACTTCAACCCGATCCACTGGAACGAGAAGTTCGCCAAGGACGTCGGCCTCCCGGACGTCATCGCGCACGGCATGTTCACCATGGCCGAGGCGATCCGGGTGGTCACCGACTGGGCCGGCGACCCGGCGGCGGTCGTCGAGTACGGCGTCCGTTTCACCAAGCCCGTGGTCGTCCCCAACGACGACGAGGGCGCCACCATCGAAGTGAGCGCCAAGGTCGCGGCCAAGCTCGACGACGACACCGTGCGCGTGGACCTCACGGCCATGTGCGCCGGTCAGAAGGTGCTCGGGATGTCGCGGGCGGTCGTCAGGCTGGCTTGACGGCTCACAGGCGGTCGGCCGGGTGGCTCCTGGCGGTCGGCCTGACGGCTCACCAGCGGTCGGCCGGTGGGCCTGACGTGCACACCCGCATGGCCGTCCGTCCTGCCCACTGTCCCGTCCACGTGACCGCGTACGCGCACCCGTGCGGACCTGCGGCGATGCCGACGCGGTCCTGCGGCACCGCACTCTCGGTAAGGGGCGCCCTCAAGAGCGGGCGCCTCTTACCTCCGAGTCGGCCCAAAGAGACTTCTTGACGTAGTTAGTGATTGAGTACTAACTTACTCGCATGGCCAGGATGAGTGCAGACGAGAGGCGCGAGAGCGTCATCCGCGCGGCGACGGCCGAGTTCGCGACGGGCGGCTACCACGGGACGTCCACGGAGGCGATCGCCAAGCGCGTCGGCGTCTCGCAGCCGTATCTGTTCCGGCTCTTCCCGGGCAAGAAGGCGATCTTCCTCGCGACCGTCGAGCACTGCATGGCGGACGTGATCGGCACGTTCGAGGAGGCCGCCAAGGGGCTGGAGGGCGAGGAGGCCCTGCACGCCATGGCGAACGCCTACACCACGCTCATCGCCGAGCGCCCCGAGCAACTGCTGATGCAGATGCAGATGTACGTCACGGTGGCCGCCGCCGAGCAGGCCGGCGATCACGAACTCGGTGAGTCCGTGCGGGCCGGCTGGATGCGCCTGTGGGACACGGTGCACCTGCCGCTCGGTGCGGAGGTCAACGAGACGACGACCTTCATGGCGTACGGCATGCTCGTCAACTGCCTGGTGGCCATGGGCTTTCCAGCCGGGCATCGCGTGTGGGACGGGCTCTATCCGTCGGCGCGCGTCAGTGGCCGGCTGGAGAAGTAGCGGCTGTGTGGAAGGGCCGGACCGCGGCCCTTTTTCTGAGCGCAAAACTTAGTCAGTAATAACTAACCTCGAATATCAGGCACGCCAGACGCTCTGGGGGAGCGATGTCACAGCAGAACGCGCACAGCGCACGTCGCGGGGGAACCGTGTGGGCCCTCGTCATCACCAGCGTCGCCGGATTCATGGCGGCCCTCGACAACCTCGTCGTCACCACGGCGCTGCCGTCGATCCGCGAGGATCTCGGCGGTGCGCTGGACGACCTGGAATGGACCGTGAGCGCCTACACGCTCACCTTCGCCGTGCTGCTGATGTTCGGTGCGGCGCTCGGTGACCGCTTCGGGCGGCGCCGGATGTTCCTGGCCGGCCTGACCGTCTTCACCGCCGCGTCCGCCGCCGCGGCCCTCTCACCCGGCATCGGCTCCCTCATCGCCGCCCGCGCGGTACAGGGCGTTGGCGCGGCGATCATGATGCCGCTGACGCTGACCCTGCTGACGGCGGCCGTGCCCGCCGCCAAGCGCGGGATGGCGTACGGGATCTGGGGTGCCGTCAACGGCCTCGCCGTCGCCTCCGGGCCCCTCATCGGCGGCAGCCTCACCGAACACATCTCCTGGCACTGGATCTTCTGGCTGAACGTCCCGCTGGGCGTGGTCCTGCTGCCGCTCGCCCGGCTGCGCCTCGCCGAGTCCCACGGCACCGGCGCGCCGCTCGACCTCCCCGGCACCCTGCTCGCCAGCGGCGGCCTCTTCGGCATCGTCTACGGTCTGGTCCGCGGCACCGCCGACGGCTGGACCAGCCCCCTCGTCCTGACCGGTCTGATCGCGGGCGGGGTGCTGCTGGCCGCGTTCGTCCTGCACGGCAGCCGCGCGGCGAACCCCATGCTCCCGATGCGGCTGTTCCGCTCCCGCGCCTTCGCCGGGATCAACGCGGCGAGCATGCTGATGTTCCTCGGGATGTTCGGTTCGATCTTCCTGCTCAGCCAGTACATGCAGGGCGTGCTCGGCTACTCGCCCACCGAGGCGGGCCTGCGGATGCTGCCGTGGACCGGTATGCCGATGATCGTCGCACCGATCGCGGGCATCCTCTCCGACCGCATCGGGGGCCGCCCGGTCGTCGCCACCGGCCTCTTCTTCCAGGCCGTCGGCCTCGGCTACATGGCCTCCGTGGTCACGACCGACGCCTCCTACGCGATCCAGCTGCCCGGCCTGATCGTCAGCGGCATCGGAATGGCCCTCTACTTCGCCCCGGCCGCCAACCTGGTGATGTCCAGCGTGCTCCCCAAGGAGCAGGGCATCGCCTCCGGCGCCAACAACGCCCTGCGCGAGGTGGGTGGCGCGCTCGGTATCGCCGTCATGGCGTCGATCTTCGCGGCCCAGGGTGGCTACGAGTCCGCCCAGTCCTTCGTCGACGGCCTGCGTCCCGCCCTGGTCACCGGCTCCGGGGTGGTGGCCCTCGCCGGTGTCGCGGCGCTGGTGATCCCGGCCGGACGGCGCGCGGTCCGGGCCACGGTGACGGACGCCGACCCGGGTGCGGGCGACGGCACGGTGGAGCGTCCCGTCGAGGTACTGGAGCCCGCGACCCGCTGAGACGCACGACAGCCCCGCCACAGCCCCGTCCACCGCGACGGGGCTGTACGCGTGCGTGCGTCCCCGGGCGCCGGGAGCGGCGGTACGCGCGGGTGCCGGGGCCCACCGTCCACAGGTGGGCCGGGGTGTCGGTGCCGTCTCGTAGTCTTGAGCGCGTGCAGGAACTCCACGACGCTCCCCTCGCCCCGCTGACCACCTTCCGGCTGGGCGGTCCCGCGACCCGGCTGGTCACCGCGACGACCGACGCCGAGGTGATCGCGGCCGTCCGCGAGGCCGACGCGAGCGGGACCCCGCTGCTGGTCGTCGGCGGCGGATCCAACCTGGTCATCGGCGACAAGGGCTTCGCCGGGACCGCCCTGCGCATCGCGACCACCGGGTTCGAGCTCGCCGGCACCAGCCTGGAGGTGGCCGCGGGCGAGGTGTGGACCGACGCCGTCGCCCGCACCGTCGAGGCCGGGCTGGCCGGCGTCGAATGCCTGGCCGGCATCCCCGGATCGGCGGGCGCGACCCCGATCCAGAACGTGGGGGCGTACGGCCAGGAGGTGTCCTCGACGATCACCGAGGTGATCGCCTACGACCGCCGGACCGGCGAGACGGTCACCCTCACGAACGCCGAGTGCGCGTTCTCCTACCGGCACAGCCGCTTCAAGGCCGACCCGGAGCGCTATGTCGTGCTGCGCGTCCGCTTCGAGCTGACGGACGCGGACGGGCTGTCGGCGCCCCTCAAGTACGCGGAGACGGCACGGGCGTTGGGGGTGGAGCCCGGCGACCGGGTGCCGCTGGCCCGGGCCCGCGAGACCGTGCTGAAGCTGCGCGCGGGCAAGGGCATGGTCCTGGATCCCGAGGACCACGACACCTGGTCCGCCGGATCGTTCTTCACCAACCCGATCCTCACCGACGCCGACTTCGCCGTCTTCCACGCGCGGGTGACGGAGCGTCTGGGCGACGGCGCGCAGCCGCCCGCCTATCCGGCGGGGCAGGGTCACACCAAGACCTCGGCCGCCTGGCTGATCGACAAGGCCGGCTTCACCAAGGGCTACGGCACCGGCCCCGCCCGGATCTCCACCAAGCACACGCTCGCCCTCACCAACCGCGGCGCGGCCACCACGGAGGACCTGCTCGCACTGGCCCGCGAGGTCGTCGGGGGCGTCCGGGAGGCGTTCGGGATCACGCTGGTCAACGAGCCGGTGATGGTGGGGACCGGCCTGTAGCCGGCCGCCGCGCCCCCACCCGCACAGGGCGGGCAGGCCGGACAGGTCGCAGTAGGCTCTCAGTAGGCCAGTCCCACGCCCTGTTTCACGGTTCCCGGGTCCCCGGTCATCGCCAGCATCGCGTGGGCCACGTCCGCGCGGGCGATGAAGCGGCCCCGGGGCGGGAAGCCGCCGATCACCGTCCGGTAGGTCCCGGTGAGCGGCCTGTCCTGGAGCCGAGGCGGCCGTACGACCGTCCAGTCCGTGGTGCTGCGGGCCAGCTCGGCCTCCATGGCGCGCAGGTCGGCGTACACGTCCTTGAGGGCGACCGAGACCAGAGCGCGCATACCGCGGTCGAGCAGGCCGTCGTCCGGCTCGGGTCCCACCGGCCCGGCGCTCACCACGAGCAGCCGCCGGACCCCCTCCGCCTCCATCGCGCCCAGCACCGTACGGGTCAGCCGGGCCGCCACCCCGGCGTCCTTGCGCCGACGGGCGCCGAGCCCGGACAGCACCGCGTCCCGGCCGGCCACCGCGGGCCGCAGCGCGGCCGGCTCGGCGAGGTCGGCGCGGAACACCTCCAGGCCCGCGCCGGTGACGGTCAGCCGGGCGGGATCCCGCACGACCGCCGTGACCTGGTGTCCCGCCGCCAGCGCCTGACGGACGACTTCCTGACCGATGCCTCCGGTGGCACCGAGAACGGTGAGGTTCATGACCTTCTCCCGTGCAGTCTCAGATGGGGTGGGTGAGTATTCACTCACCCATGTCTCCCCTAGGGTGAGTAAGCACTCACCCACCCGTCAAGCCCCGGTCGCGTCCGAGAGGGACACACCATGGAATCCTTGGGCCCCATGCAGCAGAGACAGGCCGCACCGGCCCGGGTCCGCATCCTCGACGCCGCGCACGAGCTGATGCTCACCGTCGGGCTGGCCCGCGCCACGACGAAGGAGATCGCCAGGGCGGCCGGCTGTTCCGAGGCGGCCCTGTACAAGTACTTCCCGAGCAAGGAGGAGCTGTTCATACGCGTACTCGCGGAACGGCTCCCGCGGCTGACCCCGCTGCTGAGCGGCCTCGCCGCCGATCCCGGCCCGCACAGCCTGGAGGAGAACCTCACCGAGATCGCCCGCCAGGCGGCCCTCTTCTACGAGCAGAGCTTCCCGATCGCGGCCTCCCTGTACGCCGAGACCGCGCTCAAGCGACGGCACGACGACGCGATGCGCGAGATGGGCACCGGCCCGCACCGGCCGATCGAGGGCCTCGGCGCCTATCTGCGCGCCGAGCAGGCCGCCGGACGCGTCGCACCCGACGCCGACACCTTCGCCGCCGCGTCCCTGCTCCTCGGCGCGTGCGCGCAGCGCGCCTTCGCCTACGACGCGACGCGGGACGGCACCCGTCCACCGGTCGACGACTTCGCCCGGCGCCTGGCCCGCACCCTCCTGCCCGGCATCACCGCGCGCGACTAGTTACGCCGTCAGCCAGTCGTCCACCCCGGACAGCAGTTTCGCCTTCACGCTCTCCGGTGCCGCCGAGCCGCGTACGGACTGGCGGGCGAGCTCCGCCAGCTCGGCGTCCGAGAAGCCGTGGTGCCGGCGGGCGATGTCGTACTGCGCCGCCAGCCGGGAGCCGAACAGCAGCGGATCGTCGGCGCCCAGGGCCAGCGGGACGCCCGCCTCGAACAGGGTCCGCAGCGGCACGTCCTCGGGCTTCTCGTAGACGCCGAGCGCCACGTTCGAGGCCGGGCACACCTCGCAGGTCACGCCACGGTCCGCGAGCCGCTTCAGCAGCCGCGGGTCCTCGGCCGCGCGCACTCCGTGGCCGATCCGCGCGGCGCCCAGGTCGTCCAGGCAGTCGCGCACCGAGGCCGGACCGGTCAGCTCGCCGCCGTGCGGCGCGGCGAGCAGGCCGCCCTCGCGCGCGATCGCGAACGCGCGGTCGAAGTCCCGGGCCATGCCCCGGCGTTCGTCGTTCGACAGCCCGAAACCGACGATCCCCCGGTCCGCGTACCGCACCGCCAGGCGGGCCAGCGTCCGGGCGTCCAGCGGGTGCTTCATCCGGTTCGCGGCCACCAGGAGCCGCATACCGAGCCCGGTCTCCCGCGAGGCCGCCTCCACCGCGTCCAGGATGATCTCCAGCGCCGGGATCAGCCCGCCCAGGCGAGGCGCGTACGACGTCGGGTCGACCTGGATCTCCAGCCAGCCCGAGCCGTCCCGTACGTCCTCCTCCGCGGCCTCCCGCACCAGCCGCTGGATGTCCTCCGGCTCTCTGAGGCACGAGCGCGCCGCGTCGTACAGCCGCTGGAAGCGGAACCAGCCCCGTTCGTCCGTGGCCCGCAGTTTCGGCGGTTCCCCGCTCGTCAGCGCCTCGGTCAGCGCGTCGGGCAGCCGCACCCCGTACTTGTCGGCCAGTTCCAGCACGGTGCCGGGCCGCATCGACCCGGTGAAGTGCAGATGCAGATGGGCTTTCGGCAGCTCAGAGACATCACGTACACGCTCCATTCAAGGATCCTGCCGTACGCCGCCGCCGTCCCGGTACCTCTTTCCCCGATCGTGGTCTTGCTCGCACAGACGAACGGGGCACCCGGGAACGACGTCCCGGGTGCCCCGTATCGCGAAGGAGCTCAGTCCCGCGCCTCCGCCAGCAGCTTCTGGATCCGGCTCACGCCCTCGACGAGATCCTCGTCACCGAGCGCGTACGACAGCCGCAGATAACCGGGTGTGCCGAAGGCCTCGCCCGGTACCACCGCGACCTCGGCCTCCTCCAGGATCAGGGCGGCCAGCTCGACCGAGTCCTTCGGGCGCTTGCCGCGGATCTCCTTGCCGAGCAGGCCCTTCACCGACGGGTACGCGTAGAACGCGCCCTCGGGCTCCGGGCAGAGCACGCCGTCGATCTCGTTCAGCATCCGCACGATGGTCCCGCGGCGCCGGTCGAAGGCCTCGCGCATCCGCGCGACGGCCGACAGGTCACCGGAGACCGCGGCCAGGGCGGCCACCTGGGCCACGTTGGAGACGTTGGACGTGGCGTGCGACTGGAGGTTCGTCGCCGCCTTGACGACGTCCTTCGGGCCGATGACCCAGCCCACGCGCCAGCCGGTCATGGCGTACGTCTTGGCGACGCCGTTGACCACGATGCACTTGTCGGCCAGCTCGGGCACGACCACCGGCAGGGAGTGGAACTCCGCGTCGCCGTAGACGAGGTGCTCGTAGATCTCGTCGGTGAGGACCCACAGGCCGTGGTCCGCGGCCCAGCGGCCGATCGCCTCGATCTCCGCGCGGGAGTAGACCGCGCCGGTCGGGTTGGAGGGGGAGACGAAGAGCAGCACCTTGGTGTTCTCGGTGCGGGCCGCCTCCAACTGCTCCACCGAGACCCGGTAGCCGGTCGTCTCGTCGGCGACGACGTCGACCGGGACGCCGCCGGCCAGCCGGATCGACTCCGGGTAGGTCGTCCAGTACGGCGCGGGGACGATGACCTCGTCGCCCGGGTCGAGGATCGAGGCGAACGCCTCGTAGATGGCCTGCTTGCCACCGTTGGTCACCAGGATCTGGGACGCCTCGACCTCGTAGCCGGAGTCGCGCAGCGTCTTCGCGGCGATGGCGGCCTTCAGCTCGGGCAGACCACCCGCCGGCGTGTAGCGGTGGTACTTCGGGTTCTTGCAGGCCTCGACGGCCGCCTCGACGATGTAGTCCGGGGTCGGGAAGTCGGGTTCGCCCGCGCCGAAGCCGATCACCGGACGCCCGGCGGCCTTGAGGGCCTTGGCCTTGGCGTCCACGGCGAGGGTGGCGGACTCGGAGATCGAGCCGATGCGGGCCGAGACCCGGCGCTCGGTGGGAGGGGTTGCAGCGCTCATGCGGCCCATCGTTCCAGACCGGAAACCCCCCCGGCACACGGGTTTCACAGACTGAACAGGTCCGGGCGCGGTCGTGAACAGAAGTCCGGATTCCGGCGATGGCCTGGGTGATCTTCCGCCACCCCCACGGGGAACCTCCGCCCCGAGTACCCCCACGGGCACTTTCTGTTCGACGACCGGCCGCGAAGCACGTACACTCTCACCTCGTTGGCCTTCAGCGGACCGCTCGCACCAGGTGCACACACCGAGCACCCGGTCGGATGCGGTAAGTTGGGGACAGACAAAGGGTCGTAGCTCAATTGGTAGAGCACTGGTCTCCAAAACCAGCGGTTGGGGGTTCAAGTCCCTCCGGCCCTGCAACACACACATTCGCCAATGATGTGTGCACATGCACGTAAAGAAATGTATCGCCGTGCGGCTCAGACCGGGCGCGGCACGGCCACGACCCGGAATCAGGTGAGGACGAATGGCGGACGCCGTGGGCTCCATCGACATGCCTGATGCCCAGGACGAGGCGCCAGAGTCCAGCAAGAAGTCCCGCAAGGGCGGCAAGCGCGCCAAGAAGGGCCCGCTGAAGCGACTCGCGCTCTTCTACCGTCAGGTCGTCGCGGAACTGCGCAAGGTCGTCTGGCCCACGCGTAACCAGCTGACGACGTACACGACGGTGGTCATCGTCTTCGTTGTCATCATGATCGGCCTGGTGACCGTGATTGACTATGGACTCAATCACGCCGCCAAGTACGTTTTCGGCTGAGCCGACCAGCGAAGGGCGCCGTGGTTACCGGCGCCCCTTTCGCGCGTTCCACCCCCATGTATCCAGGAAGAAGCAGCCACGTGTCTGACGCCAACCTGAACGACGACGCCATCGAGCCGGACGAGTCCGTGGAGTCCGTGGATTCCGTGGATGACGAGCTCGACATCGTCGAGGGCGCGGACGAGCAGGACGAGTTCGAGGTTGCTGAGGCCGAGGCGGGCGATCCGGCCGAGGAGGCCGCGGTCCACGCCGTGGACGAGGACGAGGCCACCGACGACGAGTCCGAAGAGGACCTGTCCGAGGAGTCCGACGAGGACGAGGCCGCCGAAGCCGACGAGGACGCTGCCGACGAGGACGAGGAAGAGGCCGCCGAAGAGCCGGCCGAGCCCGTCGACCCGGTCGAGGCCCTCCGTCAGGAGCTGCGCGCCCTGCCCGGCGAGTGGTACGTGATCCACACCTACGCCGGCTACGAGAACCGCGTGAAGACCAACCTCGAGCAGCGTGCCGTCTCGCTGAACGTCGAGGACTTCATCTTCCAGGCCGAGGTGCCGCAGGAAGAAGTCGCGCAGATCAAGAACGGCGAGCGCAAGACGATCAAGCAGAACAAGCTCCCGGGCTACGTCCTCGTCCGCATGGACCTGACGAACGAGTCCTGGGGCGTCGTCCGCAACACCCCCGGCGTCACCGGCTTCGTGGGCAACGCCTACGACCCGTACCCGCTGACCCTGGACGAGATCGTCAAGATGCTCGCCCCGGAGGCCGAGGAGAAGGCCGCCCGCGAGGCCGCCGAGGCCGAGGGCAAGCCGGCTCCGCAGCGCAAGGTCGAGGTCCAGGTGCTGGACTTCGAGGTCGGCGACTCGGTCACCGTCACCGACGGCCCGTTCGCCACGCTCCAGGCGACCATCAACGAGATCAACCCCGACTCGAAGAAGGTCAAGGGCCTCGTGGAGATCTTCGGCCGTGAGACGCCGGTCGAGCTCTCCTTCGACCAGATCCAGAAGAACTGATCCAGTCCTTCCGGACCACATGCCTCCGAACAGGTCAGACAGGCTCTCGCAGCCGGTCTGACCTGCTCGGTTTTTGGCCGCACGGGGATACCCGTTATCGTAGTGCGGTATGCCTCCATCCGGATTAACCGGGCGGAAGCTGAAAACTCTCACTAGGACCCGGAGAGAGCAATGCCTCCCAAGAAGAAGAAGGTCACGGGGCTTATCAAGCTCCAGATCAACGCCGGTGCGGCGAACCCGGCCCCGCCGGTCGGCCCCGCGCTCGGTCAGCACGGCGTCAACATCATGGAGTTCTGCAAGGCCTACAACGCCGCGACCGAGTCGCAGCGTGGCTGGGTGATCCCGGTGGAGATCACGGTCTACGAAGACCGTTCCTTCACCTTCGTCACCAAGACGCCGCCGGCCGCGAAGATGATCCTCAAGGCCGCGGGTGTCGAGAAGGGCTCCGGCGAGCCGCACAAGACCAAGGTCGCCAAGATCACCGAGGCGCAGGTCCGCGAGATCGCCACGACCAAGATGCCCGACCTCAACGCCAACGACCTGGACGCCGCGTCCAAGATCATCGCCGGCACCGCCCGTTCCATGGGCATCACGGTCGAGGGCTGAACCCCAGCCCCGTAGCACCTTCGTAGAACCGTGGCAGGGCCTGCTCGGCCCCAACCACGACTCCTCAGAACACACAGGAGCAGTAGTGAGCAAGCGCAGCAAGTCTCTCCGCGCTGCGGACGCCAAGGTCGACCGGGACAAGCTCTACGCCCCGCTCGAGGCCGTCCGTCTCGCCAAGGAGACCTCCACGACCAAGTTCGACGGCACCGTCGAGGTCGCCTTCCGCCTGGGTGTCGACCCGCGCAAGGCCGACCAGATGGTCCGTGGCACCGTGAACCTGCCGCACGGCACCGGCAAGACCGCCCGGGTCCTGGTCTTCGCGACCGGTGACCGTGCTGCGGCCGCGGAGGCCGCGGGCGCCGACATCGTCGGCTCCGACGAACTGATCGACGAGGTCGCGAAGGGCCGTCTGGACTTCGACGCCGTCGTCGCCACCCCTGACCTCATGGGCAAGGTCGGCCGCCTCGGCCGCGTGCTCGGTCCCCGTGGTCTCATGCCGAACCCCAAGACCGGCACCGTCACCCCGGACGTCGTCAAGGCTGTCAACGACATCAAGGGCGGCAAGATCGAGTTCCGCGTCGACAAGCACTCGAACCTGCACTTCATCATCGGCAAGGTGTCCTTCGACGACGAGAAGCTGGTGGAGAACTACGGCGCCGCGCTGGAGGAGATCCTCCGCCTGAAGCCCTCCGCCGCCAAGGGTCGCTACATCAAGAAGGCCGCCGTCAGCACCACGATCGGCCCGAGCATCCCGCTCGACTCGAACCGCACCCGCAACCTCCTCGTCGAGGAGGACCCGGCCGCGGTCTGAGCAGCCTGACGCTCACCTCAGTCGGTCACGGGCCCCGCACCTTTCCAGGTGCGGGGCCCGTACCCGTTTTCGCGCGCACCCGTGCCCTTTGCGCCGCGCCGGGTTAGCGTGAAGATCACGGGGACACGAGGGGGGTACGGATGAGGGACGGACTCGTCGGGCGCGGCATCCTCCCGTTCCTGCTGGCGGCCGCGCTGACGGCGGCCACGGGGTGCACCACGGCGTCGCGCGACGGGAGCCCGGGGCCCGCGATATCCGACGGCGCCCCGCACCGCCTCGACCCGCGCACCGCGGCCGCGCTGCGCGCCGTGCGGACGGCCACCGGCACGGCGGGCTCCGCTCGGATCAGCTCCGTCACGGTCATGGGCGCCATGCTCTCCACGAAGACCGAGGGCACCCTCGACTGGGCCGGCGACTCCACCGGCACCCTGCGCATCACGTACACCGGCGGCGAACTGGCCGAGACCATGCGCAGACTCGGCACCACCACGATGGAGGCCCGGCTGCTGCCCGACGCCTACTACGCCGAGGTCGGCGCCCGGTTCGCGCGGCAGATGGGCGGCAGGCACTGGATCAGGTACGACTACGACGACCTCGACGCGCTGCCCGGCGACTCCGGCACGTATCTGAAGGACCAGCTCCGCAACACCGCCCCCATCCCTCCGGTCAGGCTCCTGCTGGCCTCGGGTGACGTCCGCGCGGCGGGGGAGGAGACGGTGGACGGCGTGCGTACCCGGCACTACTCGGGCACGGTGGACGTCTCCGCCCTCACCGACGCGGCGCTGCGCGGGCAGCTCAGCGGGGCCGGGGTCACCGCGGAGACCGTGGACATCTGGGTCGACGACCGGGACCTGCTGGTCAAGAAGGTGGAGAAGGCGCGGATGTCGACAGGTCTGATGACCCAGACCGCCTACTACCGCGACTACGGCGTACGGTTCTCGGTCCAGCGCCCGCCGGCCGCCGACACCCAGGACTTCGAGGACCTGATGCGGCGGCAGGACGGGCACTGAGCCCCCGTACGGACGGATTTGCTTGCCGGCGTCCCGCTCACGTACTCTCTCCCAGAAGCCAAAGACCGCTGGTCGTTGCCGTGTGCTCGTACGAGGACGCGGTGGCCGAAGGATCCGCTGACTGCGGACGACCCGCGCAGGTGACCGTGGAATTGCTCCCGGAGTTCGTGGTTCACGCCATGAGCACCCGGTCGAGCTACGCCCCGTGCGCCTGCGCCGGGGCGTTTCGTTTTGCCCAGCCCCTTCTGAGCGGTCCTCATCACCCGGAAGGAGGCCGACGCTCTATGGCAAGGCCCGACAAGGCTGCCGCGGTAGCCGAGCTCGCGGACCAGTTCCGCAGCTCGAACGCCGCCGTGCTGACCGAGTACCGGGGTCTCACCGTGGCGCAGCTCAAGACGCTGCGTCGTTCGCTCGGTGACGACGCCCAGTACGCCGTGGTGAAGAACACGCTGACCAAGATTGCGGCCAACGAGGCCGGGATCGACACGCTTGACGACCTGTTCAACGGTCCGACGGCGGTCGCCTTCATCACCGGTGACCCGGTGACGTCGGCGAAGGGTCTTCGTGACTTCGCCAAGGACAACCCGAACCTCGTCATCAAGGGCGGTGTCCTTGACGGCAAGGCGTTGTCCGCCGACGAGATCAAGAAGCTCGCGGACCTCGAGTCCCGCGAGGTTCTGCTCGCCAAGCTGGCGGGTGCCTTCAAGGGCAAGCAGACCCAGACTGCGCAGCTCTTCCAGGCGCTTCCCTCGAAGCTCGTCCGCACCGTGGACGCGCTCCGTGCCAAGCAGGCCGAGCAGGGCGGTGCCGAGTAATTCGGCTCGCGCATTGACCGCCGCCTGAGGCGACGGTCGTAGCGGGCCGAACGTACGCCCGCCTCACCAGTACATACCGGCACCAGCCGAATTAGTGGAAGGATCGCCCATCATGGCGAAGCTCAGCCAGGACGACCTGCTCGCGCAGTTCGAGGAGATGACCCTCATCGAGCTCTCCGAGTTCGTGAAGGCCTTCGAGGAGAAGTTCGACGTCACCGCCGCCGCGGCCGTCGCCGCTGCCCCGGCCGGCCCCGCCGCCGCCGTCGAGGCCGCTGAGGAGCAGGACGAGTTCGACGTCATCCTCACGGGTGCCGGCGAGAAGAAGATCCAGGTCATCAAGGTCGTGCGTGAGCTGACCTCCCTGGGTCTGAAGGAGGCCAAGGACCTCGTGGACGGCGCCCCGAAGGCCGTTCTCGAGAAGGTCGCCAAGGACGCCGCCGAGAAGGCCGCCGAGTCCCTCAAGGGCGCCGGCGCCTCCGTCGAGGTCAAGTAACACCTCCGAGGTCCCGCGGACCTCGCCGCGCGGCGAAGACGGCCTCCTGAGGCTGTAACGCGAGCGCACCGAAGAGCGATCATCCATCCGGGTGGTCGCTCTTCGGCGTTCCGAGGGTCGGCGGCGGCTGCCTTGCACGGGGGACCCCGGAGAGTATGGTGATCTTCATCGTGCCTCCGGACCCCCCTGGTGACAGGCCGCACGTGACGAGCGCGGTACCCGGTTCGGGCAAGGGGGCCTTGACGAACCGCACGCAGCGCGCAATTCTCAGGACGCGTCGTCACAACGATCCGGATCCGAGGCATGGATCGACGACGAAGAGGGCAGTATCAACGTGCATTGAGGACGTGGGCTTGCGCAGGTGTCGAGAACAACGAGGGTCTCGAAAAACCCGCACTGGACATCAGTGTGCCAAGTGGCTACACTGACCCTTTGCGCTGCCTGTTAGCTGCCTCCTGCCCGTCACCAGGGGCATGCCCTCACTTGAGCATCGATGATCGGACCACTCCTGACCTGGCCTTTTAGCCAAATCGGGACAAGCCTGTCGTGATGCGTGAGAGAGGGACCGGTACGCGCGTAGTGAGTCCGAGCCCTCGGAAGGACCCCCTCTTGGCCGCCTCGCGCACTGCCTCGACCGCGAATACGAACAACGCTGCCAGCACCGCCCCGCTGCGCATCTCCTTTGCAAAGATCAAGGAGCCCCTCGAGGTTCCGAACCTTCTTGCGCTGCAAACCGAGAGCTTCGACTGGCTGCTCGGCAACGACGCGTGGAAGGCTCGTGTCGAGGCCGCTCTGGAGTCCGGTCAGGACGTCCCCACCAAGTCCGGTCTGGAGGAGATCTTCGAGGAGATCTCTCCGATCGAGGACTTCTCCGGGTCGATGTCGCTGACCTTCCGCGACCACCGTTTCGAGCCGCCGAAGAACAGCATCGACGAGTGCAAGGACCGCGACTTCACGTACGCGGCCCCGCTCTTCGTCACGGCTGAGTTCACCAACAACGAGACCGGCGAGATCAAGTCCCAGACGGTCTTCATGGGCGACTTCCCGCTCATGACGAACAAGGGCACCTTCGTCATCAACGGCACCGAGCGTGTCGTGGTGTCGCAGCTGGTCCGTTCGCCGGGTGTCTACTTCGACTCCTCCATCGACAAGACGTCCGACAAGGACATCTTCTCCGCCAAGATCATCCCGTCCCGGGGTGCCTGGCTGGAGATGGAGATCGACAAGCGCGACATGGTCGGTGTGCGCATCGACCGCAAGCGCAAGCAGTCCGTCACCGTCCTCCTGAAGGCTCTCGGCTGGACCACCGAGCAGATCCTCGAGGAGTTCGGCGAGTACGAGTCGATGCGGGCCACCCTGGAGAAGGACCACACCCAGGGCCAGGACGACGCGCTGCTCGACATCTACCGCAAGCTGCGTCCGGGCGAGCCGCCGACCCGTGAGGCCGCGCAGACGCTGCTCGAGAACCTCTACTTCAACCCGAAGCGTTACGACCTGGCCAAGGTCGGCCGCTACAAGGTCAACAAGAAGCTGGGTGCGGAGGCTCCGCTCGACGCGGGCGTCCTGACCGTCGAGGACGTCATCTCGACGATCAAGTACCTGGTCAAGCTGCACGCGGGCGAGACCGAGACGGTCGCCGACAGCGGCCAGTCGATCGTCGTCGAGACCGACGACATCGACCACTTCGGCAACCGTCGTCTGCGCAGCGTCGGCGAGCTCATCCAGAACCAGGTCCGCACGGGTCTGGCGCGTATGGAGCGCGTCGTGCGTGAGCGCATGACGACCCAGGACGTCGAGGCGATCACGCCGCAGACCCTGATCAACATCCGGCCGGTCGTCGCCTCCATCAAGGAGTTCTTCGGCACCAGCCAGCTGTCGCAGTTCATGGACCAGAACAACCCGCTGTCGGGTCTCACCCACAAGCGCCGTCTGTCGGCGCTCGGCCCGGGTGGTCTGTCCCGTGAGCGGGCCGGCTTCGAGGTCCGTGACGTGCACCCCTCGCACTACGGCCGCATGTGCCCGATCGAGACCCCTGAAGGCCCGAACATCGGTCTGATCGGTTCGCTCGCGTCCTACGGCCGGGTCAACGCGTTCGGTTTCGTCGAGACGCCGTACCGCAAGGTCGTCGACGGCCAGGTCACCGACGAGGTGGACTACCTGACGGCCGACGAAGAGGACCGATTCGTCATCGCCCAGGCCAACGCCGGCCTGAACGACGACATGCGTTTCTCCGAGAACCGCGTCCTGGTCCGCCGCCGTGGCGGCGAGGTCGACTACGTCGCCGGTGACGACGTGGACTACATGGACGTCTCGCCGCGCCAGATGGTGTCGGTCGCGACCGCCATGATCCCGTTCCTCGAGCACGACGACGCCAACCGTGCCCTCATGGGCGCGAACATGATGCGCCAGGCCGTGCCGCTCATCAAGTCCGAGTCCCCGCTCGTCGGCACCGGCATGGAGTACCGCTCCGCCGTCGACGCCGGCGACGTGGTCAAGGCCGAGAAGGCGGGTGTGGTCCAGGAGGTCTCCGCGGACTACATCACCACCACCAACGACGACGGCACGTACATCACGTACCGCCTGGCCAAGTTCGCCCGCTCCAACCAGGGCACCTCGGTCAACCAGAAGGTCATCGTCAACGAGGGCGACCGGATCATCGAGGGCCAGGTCCTGGCCGACGGTCCGGCCACCGAGAACGGCGAGATGGCGCTGGGCAAGAACCTGCTCGTGGCGTTCATGCCGTGGGAGGGTCACAACTACGAGGACGCGATCATCCTGTCGCAGCGCCTCGTGCAGGACGACGTCCTCTCCTCGATCCACATCGAGGAGCACGAGGTCGACGCCCGTGACACCAAGCTCGGCCCCGAGGAGATCACCCGGGACATCCCGAACGTCTCCGAGGAGGTCCTCGCCGACCTCGACGAGCGCGGCATCATCCGTATCGGTGCCGAGGTCGTCGCCGGCGACATCCTCGTCGGCAAGGTCACGCCCAAGGGTGAGACCGAGCTGACGCCGGAGGAGCGCCTGCTGCGCGCGATCTTCGGTGAGAAGGCCCGCGAGGTCCGTGACACCTCCCTGAAGGTCCCGCACGGCGAGATCGGCAAGGTCATCGGCGTCCGCGTCTTCGACCGCGAGGAGGGCGACGAGCTTCCCCCCGGTGTGAACCAGCTGGTGCGCGTGTACGTGGCGCAGAAGCGCAAGATCACCGACGGTGACAAGCTCGCCGGCCGTCACGGCAACAAGGGCGTCATCTCGAAGATCCTGCCGATCGAGGACATGCCGTTCCTGGAGGACGGCACCCCGGTCGACATCATCCTCAACCCGCTCGGTGTCCCGTCCCGAATGAACCCGGGACAGGTCCTGGAGATCCACCTCGGCTGGCTCGCCAGCCGCGGCTGGGACGTCTCCGGCCTCGCCGACGAGTGGGCGCAGCGTCTTCAGGTCATCGGTGCCGACCAGGTCGCCCCGGGCACCAACGTCGCCACCCCCGTCTTCGACGGTGCGCGTGAGGACGAGCTCGCCGGTCTGCTCGAGCACACGATCCCGAACCGCGACGGCGAGCGCATGGTGCTTCCGACCGGTAAGGCGCCGCTGTTCGACGGCCGCTCCGGTGAGCCGTTCCCCGAGCCGATCTCGGTCGGCTACATGTACATCCTGAAGCTCCACCACCTGGTCGACGACAAGCTGCACGCTCGGTCGACCGGTCCGTACTCGATGATCACCCAGCAGCCGCTGGGTGGTAAGGCCCAGTTCGGTGGCCAGCGCTTCGGAGAGATGGAGGTGTGGGCGCTGGAGGCTTATGGCGCCGCGTACGCCCTCCAGGAGCTGCTGACCATCAAGTCCGACGACGTCACCGGCCGCGTGAAGGTCTACGAGGCCATCGTCAAGGGCGAGAACATCCCCGAGCCCGGCATCCCCGAGTCCTTCAAGGTGCTCATCAAGGAGATGCAGTCCCTGTGCCTCAACGTGGAGGTGCTGTCCTCGGACGGCATGTCCATCGAGATGCGCGACACCGACGAGGACGTCTTCCGCGCAGCGGAGGAGCTTGGCATCGACCTGTCCCGGCGTGAGCCGAGCAGCGTCGAAGAGGTCTGACGGGAGTCCGGCCGGGCTCAGCATGAGCCCGGCCGGCCCCAGGACCCCCGTATCAGACCCCATGACTTACAACCCTGAGAGGGATTGACGCATAGTGCTCGACGTCAACTTCTTCGACGAGCTCCGGATCGGTCTGGCCACCGCTGACGACATCCGTCAGTGGAGCCACGGCGAGGTCAAGAAGCCCGAGACGATCAACTACCGCACGCTCAAGCCCGAGAAGGACGGACTCTTCTGCGAGAAGATCTTCGGTCCGACCCGGGACTGGGAGTGCTACTGCGGCAAGTACAAGCGCGTCCGCTTCAAGGGCATCATCTGTGAGCGCTGCGGCGTCGAGGTCACTCGCGCCAAGGTGCGTCGTGAGCGGATGGGCCACATCGAGCTGGCCGCGCCCGTCACGCACATCTGGTACTTCAAGGGTGTTCCGTCGCGCCTGGGCTACCTGCTCGACCTGGCGCCGAAGGACCTCGAGAAGGTCATCTACTTCGCCGCGTACATGATCACGTTCGTGGACGAGGAGCGTCGTACCCGCGACCTGCCCTCGCTGGAGGCGCATGTCTCCGTCGAGCGTCAGCAGGTCGAGAACCGTCGCGACGCGGACCTCGAGGCCCGCGCCAAGAAGCTCGAGACCGACCTGGCCGAGCTCGAGGCCGAGGGTGCCAAGGCCGACGTGCGCCGCAAGGTGCGCGAGGGTGCCGAGCGTGAGATGAAGCAGCTGCGCGACCGTTCGCAGCGCGAGATCGACCGTCTCGACGAGGTGTGGACCCGGTTCAAGAACCTCAAGGTCCAGGACCTCGAGGGCGACGAGCTGCTCTACCGCGAGCTGCGCGACCGCTTCGGCACGTACTTCGACGGTTCGATGGGTGCCGCGGCGCTGCAGAAGCGCCTGGAGTCCTTCGACCTCGACGAGGAGGCCGAGAAGCTCCGCGAGATCATCCGCACCGGCAAGGGCCAGAAGAAGACCCGTGCGCTGAAGCGGCTGAAGGTCGTGTCTGCCTTCCTGCAGACCTCCAACAGCCCCAAGGGCATGGTCCTCGACTGCGTCCCGGTCATCCCGCCGGACCTCCGCCCGATGGTGCAGCTGGACGGTGGCCGCTTCGCGACCTCCGACCTGAACGACCTGTACCGCCGCGTGATCAACCGCAACAACCGTCTGAAGCGGCTTCTCGACCTCGGCGCGCCCGAGATCATCGTGAACAACGAGAAGCGCATGCTCCAGGAGGCCGTCGACGCCCTGTTCGACAACGGTCGTCGTGGTCGCCCGGTCACCGGTCCCGGTAACCGCCCGCTGAAGTCCCTCAGCGACATGCTGAAGGGCAAGCAGGGTCGTTTCCGTCAGAACCTGCTCGGCAAGCGTGTGGACTACTCCGCGCGTTCCGTGATCGTCGTCGGTCCGCAGCTGAAGCTGCACCAGTGCGGTCTGCCGAAGGCGATGGCGCTGGAGCTCTTCAAGCCGTTCGTGATGAAGCGCCTGGTCGACCTGAACCACGCGCAGAACATCAAGAGCGCCAAGCGCATGGTGGAGCGCGGCCGCACGGTCGTGTACGACGTCCTCGAAGAGGTCATCGCCGAGCACCCGGTTCTGCTGAACCGTGCGCCCACCCTGCACCGTCTGGGCATCCAGGCCTTCGAGCCGCAGCTGGTCGAGGGCAAGGCCATCCAGATCCACCCGCTCGTCTGCACCGCGTTCAACGCGGACTTCGACGGTGACCAGATGGCCGTGCACCTGCCGCTGTCCGCGGAGGCGCAGGCCGAGGCCCGCATCCTGATGCTGTCCTCGAACAACATCCTCAAGCCCGCCGACGGCCGTCCGGTGACGATGCCGACCCAGGACATGGTCCTCGGTCTGTTCTTCCTGACGACCGACGGCGAGCTGCGCGACACCAAGGGCGAGGGCCGGTCCTTCGGCTCCACGGCCGAGGCGATCATGGCGTTCGACGCCGGTGAGCTCGCGCTCCAGTCGCCGGTCGACATCCGCTTCCCGGTGGGCACCATCCCGCCGCGGGGCTGGACGCCGCCGGTCGTCGAGGAGGGCGAGCCGGAGTACCAGACCGGTGACACCTTCCGGCTGCGCACCACCCTGGGCCGCGCGCTCTTCAACGAGCTGCTGCCCGAGGACTACCCGTTCGTCGACTACTCGGTGGGCAAGAAGCAGCTCTCCGAGATCGTCAACGACCTGGCCGAGCGCTACCCCAAGGTCATCGTGGCGGCGACGCTCGACAACCTGAAGGCGGCCGGCTTCTTCTGGGCGACCCGTTCCGGCGTCACCGTGGCCATCTCCGACGTCGTCGTTCCCGAGGCGAAGAAGGAGATCGTCAAGGGCTACGAGGCGCAGGACGAGAAGGTCCAGAAGCAGTACGAGCGCGGTCTGATCACCAAGGAAGAGCGCACGCAGGAGCTCATCGCGATCTGGACCAAGGCGACCAACGAGGTCGCCGAGGCGATGAACGCGAACTTCCCCAAGACGAACCCCATCTTCATGATGGTTGACTCGGGTGCCCGAGGAAACATGATGCAGATGCGGCAGATCGCCGGTATGCGTGGTCTGGTGTCGAACGCGAAGAACGAGACCATCCCGCGTCCGATCAAGGCGTCCTTCCGTGAGGGCCTGTCCGTGCTGGAGTACTTCATCTCCACGCACGGTGCCCGTAAGGGTCTGGCGGACACCGCCCTGCGTACCGCCGACTCGGGTTACCTGACCCGTCGTCTGGTGGACGTCTCGCAGGACGTGATCATCCGCGAGGAGGACTGCGGCACCGAGCGCGGCCTCAAGCTGGCCATCGCCGAGCGCGGCGCCGACGGCGTCCTGCGCAAGGCGGACAACGCCGAGACCAGCGTGTACGCGCGCTGCCTCGCCGAGGACATCGTCGTCGACGGCAAGGTGCTCGCCCCGGCGGGCGTCGACCTCGGTGACGTCCTCATCGACCAGCTGGTCGCCGCGGGCGTCGAGGAGGTCAAGACCCGCTCGGTCCTGACCTGCGAGTCCGCCGTCGGTACCTGCGCGATGTGCTACGGCCGTTCGCTGGCCACCGGCAAGCTGGTCGACATCGGTGAGGCGGTCGGCATCATCGCCGCCCAGTCCATCGGTGAGCCCGGTACCCAGCTGACGATGCGTACCTTCCACACCGGTGGTGTGGCCGGTGACGACATCACCCAGGGTCTGCCGCGTGTCGTCGAGCTCTTCGAGGCCCGTACCCCGAAGGGTGTCGCCCCGATCTCCGAGGCCTCCGGCCGCGTGCGGATCGAGGAGACCGAGAAGACCAAGAAGATCGTCATCACGCCGGACGACGGCAGCGACGAGACGGCGTTCCCGATCTCGAAGCGCGCCCGACTCCTGGTCAGCGAGGGCGAGCACGTCGAGGTGGGCCAGAAGCTCACCGTGGGTGCCACCAACCCGCACGACGTGCTGCGCATCCTGGGCCAGCGTGCCGTCCAGGTCCACCTGGTCGGCGAGGTCCAGAAGGTCTACAACTCGCAGGGTGTGTCGATCCACGACAAGCACATCGAGATCATCATCCGGCAGATGCTGCGCCGTGTGACGATCATCGAGTCGGGCGACGCCGAGCTGCTGCCCGGCGAGCTGGTCGAGCGCTCGAAGTTCGAGACCGAGAACCGTCGTGTGGTCCAGGAGGGCGGTCACCCGGCCTCCGGTCGTCCGCAGCTGATGGGTATCACCAAGGCCTCGCTGGCGACGGAATCCTGGCTGTCGGCCGCCTCCTTCCAGGAGACGACCCGAGTGCTGACGGACGCGGCGATCAACGCCAAGTCCGACAGCCTCATCGGCCTCAAGGAGAACGTCATCATCGGTAAGCTCATCCCGGCCGGTACGGGTCTGTCCCGCTACCGCAACATCCGGGTCGAGCCGACCGAGGAGGCCAAGGCCGCGATGTACTCGGCCGTCGGCTACGACGACATCGACTACTCGCCGTTCGGCACGGGCTCCGGCCAGGCCGTTCCGCTGGAGGACTACGACTACGGTCCGTACAACCAGTAAGGCGCGGTAGTGCCGATGCACCGCTGAAGCACTGAAGGGCGGTCACCCCGTGGGGTGGCCGCCCTTCGGCGTTCCCGCGGCTGCCGGTACGCGGCTGTCGAAGCGGGGAGTTCTCAGTACGGCCGCTGCGGCTGGAGGTAGGCCTGGAGGTGGTGCAGCCGGGTGTGGTAGTCGGGGTGGGAGGAGAGCAGCTTGCTCAGCGCGCTCTCCTGGACGGGCACACCGCCGTTCCGCGCGGTGAGCGCGGCCTGCGCCTGCTGCTCCTCGTGGTGCAGCTTGCCGAGCACGGCGGCCAGCATCGGGGCGAAGCCGAGGGCGGCGGCGTGCTCGTCGGCGCGCAGCTCGGCGCGGCGGCCGACGGCGGCGAGGGCGTACGGCACGCCCAGGATCAGCAGGGGCAGCCCGTAGAGCGTGCTGATGGTGGCCATGGCGATCCCGCCGATGAACAGGACGACGAAGACGACACCGAAGCAGCCGAAGGCGCGCGACACATGGAAGGCGACGGTGGAGAGCACCCTGAGGATCCGCCAGGCGACGCGTCCGGGCAGCGCGTACCAGTAGCCGAGCAGGCCGGACCAGGCGTGGCCGCCGACGTGGTGGCCGAGCTCGTGGGCCATGACGGCGGCGAGCTCGCCGTTGGGGAGCTGGTTCATGGCGAAGCGGGTGACACCGACGATGTGGCCGGCCGCGGCGACCGCGTTGAGGCCGTCGCTGTCCTCCACCCAGAGCTCGTAGGTGCGGCCCTCGACGCCGGCGCGGGCCGTGACCTCCCGCCAGACCGGTTCGATTTTGGCTCGTTCTTGCGGAGTGGGGTAGCGCAGGTGGAGCAAACGGCGCGCCAGGGCGCTTTCGGTGGGGCGGTGGAACACGAGTGCGCCGCTGGCGAGCCAGAGCAGGATCACCACGAACGCGAGATCGCCGAAGAAGGCGGAGACCAGGCCGACGACGCAGAGACTGCAGAGGAAGTTCGGCAGGTAGAGGAGCAGGTTGCCGATCGCGGTGGCGTCCGTACGGCGCTGGTGGTCGGAGATGTGGACGCGGCGGGCGTCGGTGTTGATGTGATGGGGATGGGCGGGGTCGGCCGAGGGCGGCGCGGCGGCGGCCGGTGACACGGGCTGCGCGGGGTGAGCCGGGGGAGCCCCCGGCGGGGCGTAGGGGTACTGCGGCGGGACCGGCGCCGAGGCCTGCGGATACGTGGGCGCGGCCTGCGGGTACGCGATCGGCTGCTGCGGATACGCGGGCTGTTGCTGGTACTGCTGCGGGTACTGCGGGGGCACGTGCGGCGGAGTCGCCTGCGTCGGGTACTGCGGGGGTACGTGCGGTGGGGCCGCCTGAGTCGGGTGCTGCGGGTACCGCGGAGGTACGTGCGGCTGGGCCGCCTGCGTGGGGTACTCCGGGTACTCCGGTGGTGGCTGGGTCATCGTGCTTCCTTCAGATGAGGCTCAGAGGCTCGGGCGGTGGGGACGGCTGGGGCCGGGCGGTCAGCCGAGCAGCAGCGAGGCGGGCAGCAGGACCGTGCCGGCGCAGAAGGCGATGAGCCCGGTACGGATCCACTGGTGCTTGCGGGCGGCGATCCGGCTCAGGTCGGCGAGGGCGCTGGTCAGACCGGCCGTGGGGTCACGCCGGGTGTCGCCGAGCGCGGTCTCCAACTGGCCCAGCCGGACGGCCTGGTGGATATCGGCGAAGTAGGCCAGGGGCCGGCCGGGCACCCAGGTGCCGGCGCCGTAGCGGGGCAGTACGGCCAGCAGGAGGGACAGCAGGGAGAGCCCCAGGGCTCCGGTCCCGGTCCACCACAGCGTCGTGCCCGTGGCGGACAGCGCGGCGGGGGTCCAGTCCCGCCCGGCGAGCAGACCGCTCGACACGCCCGCGGTCATGCCGAGCGCGGCGACCAGGACGGACGCCTTGCTGTCGGCGCGGGCGACCTCGCCGCGCAGCTCGGCGAGCAGCCGCTCACAGAGGGGGACGAGGTCGACCGCCGGGCCGCTGCCGCTGTCGCCGCCGTTGTCCGGGCCGGGTGCCGGTGCGGGCGCGGGCAGGGGCGCGGGGTCGAGTGTGGTCATGTGCCGCTGTCCTTCGTCCGGTCGGTCGCGCTCCTGTCCGTGGGGCCGTCCTGGGCGTCCGGGGAAGCGGGCGCGTCCGGCACGGCGTGGGCCGGCAGGGTCGGGGTCCTGCCGTAGCCGGGCGGGGGCTGCCAGCCGTCGGGCGCGGCCGTGGGCGGTCCGGCCGGCGCCGAGGCGTACGGACCCGGGGTGCCTGCCGGGGGCGGCGGCGCGTACGCCGGGGGCGGTGGAGCGTAGGGCGCGGGCGCCGGTGCTCCGGGGAAGCCGGCGGCCGGGGTGCCGGTGGGCGGGGGCGGGGGGAACGGCGTGACGCCTGGCGGGGCCGTCGGCATCGTCGGCGCGGGGGCCGCACCGGGGGAACCGGGCGGAACGGGTGCGCCGGGACCGCCGTACGGGCCGGGCGCGGCCGCCACCGGGCCCGCGTACGGCCCGGTCGCTCCCGGCTGCCCAGGCCCGTAGGGCGGTCCGGGTACGTACGGTCCCGGCGGTGGCGGGTAGGCACCCGGGGGCTGTGGGGCCGGGGCCGGGGCGCCGGCGCCGCTGCCGCCCGAGGGCCCCGGCTGCCCCGCCGCGTACGGGTGTCCGGACACCTGAGGCTGCCCGGCCGCGTACGGTCCGGCCGGTGTCGTGTATCCGGCCGGGGGCCGCGCGGGACCGCCGAGGCCGTCGTCGTCCGTGTCGCCGGGCCACCCCACCGGGCCCTGGTCCGGCGCGCCGCCGCCCTGCGTGATCGCGGCCCCCGGGTACGCGGGCCCGCCGCCTTGCGGCAGCTGCGGCGGGTTCTGCGGGACGCCCGGCAGGCGCTGGGTGAGGATGTCGTTGACCGTGCGCAGGGCCAGCTGCTTGGGGCCCTCCAACTCCCAGTTCTCGGCGCCGTCGCCGCTCAGGAGCTGCTTCACCAGTTCCATCTGGGACTGGATCATGCGGAGTTGGTCCTCGCGCATGCTGGTCATCACCAGCGCCGAGTCCTCCGGGTGCTGGGCCAGGTGCAGGGCCCAGGAGTGCACACCGCCCTGCTGGAGGTGGTACTGGTAGAAATCGATCTTCTGCGCCTCCAACTGCTGGAGTTCCAGCTGCTGGTGACCGGCCAGCAGTGCCTGCGCGTGCTGCCAGCGCTGCTGTTGCAGGAGCAGTTCCTGCTGCTGGTCGCCGTACTGGAGGGCCCGTTCGATCTGCAACGCGTCGCCCTGCCGGCCCCTGCGGTCGACCTCGACATCGATCTCCATGCCCCGCCGCGCCGCGCGGACCTGTTCGGCGGCGGAGTGGTCGATGGCCTGTTTGCGCAGCTCGTGCTCGATGTTGGCCTGGTCGCGCCGCAGCCGGAGGGTCCAGGTGACCTGGAGTCCGGCCGGCGCCCCGAGCGGCCCCAGCAGGTTCATCCGCTCCAGCAGCTCCACCTCGGTGGCGGCGCTGTCGGCGATGCCGAACCGGCGCGTGATCGGGCGGGCCGCCTGCTGGAGCTCGTTCAGGAGCAGGCCGGGCACGTCCCGGTGGCCGCTCGCGACGAACCGGACCGGGTCGAGGACCTGCCAGGAGAGGTCCACCACGGCCGTGAACTCGAACGCGTCGTTGTCGCTGGGCAGGGTGAGATCGGAGGTGTACGGGTGGACGCCCATGTCCACCTCGTACACGGCCGTGTAGTGGTTCGCCGCGATGTCGCCGCGGGTCGGCCGCCGCGGCGGGAGGTACGCCTCGTAGCCGCCCTTGGCGGTGGCGAAGACCAGGGCGTGGTCGATGCGGACGTACGACTTCAGGCTGAACTCGAAGCGCGACAGCTGCCGTACGGTGAGGACCGGATCGACGATCTGGGTGTGCCGGTCGGCCTGCTGCTGCCACTCGGGCTGGCGGAAGGTGGGCATGGGGCGTGTCTCCTCGGACGTACCACCCGGCGTGCGCGGGGCGTTGTGACGTGGGTCAGCGGTTCGGAAGCGTGGTCAGCAGGCGGGCCGCCACCTGGGGCGGGGGGTTTCCGTCCTCGCCGGACATGGTGCGCAGCAGGTGGCTCAGCCGCTGATGCTCGGCGGGCGTGGTGACCAGGGCCGGGAGCAGGGCGGCCAGCGCCCACTCGGTGACCGTGGAGCGTTGGGCGACGAGGACCCACTCGCGCAGCACCTCCAGCGCGGGGCGGGTGGCGCGCGGGTCGGCCAGCGCGGCCCGCCAGAGGGAGGGGATGCCCTGGGCCGCGGCACCGCCCTCGGCCACCGCCCGCGCGTACCAGGCGAGGACCAGCGGGGTGCCGTAGCGCTCGTCGCCCTCCCTGCGCAGCGCGGCGCTGACGAAACCGGCGAGCGTGAGGTCGTGCACGGCGCGGTCGTCGTCGAGGTGCCGGCGCAGCTCGGCGAGCACCTGTTCGCTGGCGGGGGAGAGCAGCAGCAGCTCCACGGCCTCGGCGAGTTCGCCGGCCACCCCGTCCAGGTCGTCCCGGTCGTCGAGGTCGTCGTAAAGCCGCCGTACGGCCTTGCGTAACGCGGCGAGGGCCTGCTCGGGGCGTTCCGGGCCGATCAGGCCGTACGACCGCACGGCCACCCAGCGCAGTCGCGCGTCGTCGCCCTCGCACCAGGCGTCGAGGATGCGCGGGATGTTGGGGGTGTCGATGACGTGGGCGAGGGTCAGCGCGTTGACGGCGACCAGCCGCTGCCGGAACCGCTTGGAGATCGCCCACGGCTCGATGACCAGCGCCATCGCCGAGGGCAGGTCGGTGCGCGCCAGGACCGCGACCGTGGACGCGGCGCGGGTGCGGACCAGGGGGCGGCCGTCGTCGGCGAGGTGGCGCAGCCAGCTGATGAGGGCGGGCCGGGCCGACGGATGGCCCGTCCACAGCTCGCGCAACAGCACCAGCGAGGCCCGCTCGTCGCGGAACGCGGCCTTGTGCTGGGTCACCGGGCCCCACTCGGTGTGCTCGTCCTCCTCGTACCTCCGTGCGCGGGCGAGCTGGAGGCGCTTGCCGACGTGGGTGCCGAAGACGGGGACCTCGGCGACGCGCGCCGGGTTCTCGGTCTGCTGGAGGAAGCGGTAGAGCAGGTCGCTGAGTTCGGCGGTGAGGGCGTACGGGCCGCCGTCGAAGGCGGCCAGGGCGACGAGGAACGCCTTGTCGCGCAGGTGGATCGCGCTCTCGTCCTCCTCGAACCACTCCCGCACCTGGTCCTCCAGGGAGACCAGCGAGAACTGGGCGACGGCGTCCTCGGTGACCTGGCCCGCCGCGTACGCGCCCAGCAGCCGGGCGAACCTGGCGACCTCGCGCAGCTGGTGGCCGCGGTCCAGGAACTCCGTCACGTCCGGCAGGCCGAGCAGCTTGGCGGCGGTCTCCTCGTCGGCGAGGGTGCGCAGGTGCGCGGCGAGGACGTCGGCCGTGACGGGCGCCCGCCACTCCACGACCGGCACGTCCTCCAGTACGGCGGTGGGGCCGACGGTGACGACCAGGTAGGCGTTCCGCTCGGCCAGCCGGTCCTTCGCCGCGAGCAGGTGCGGTTCGCGCAGGGGGCGGTCGCGGCGGGTGGCGAGGTCGCACAGGACATAGCCGCGGGCCTGGTCCTCGGCGGCGAACTGGTCGGCGAGGGACCCCGGGCTGGTGTCGCGCACCAGGGTGCGGACGGGGGCGGCGTCCAGGCGGCGCAGCAGCATCAGGGCGGCCGTCCGGCGGCCGGTGAACCGGGCGCCGGACAGGACCAGGACCCGGTCGCGGCGCAGCCGGTCGAGCAGGCCGGCCATCACCTCCTCGTCCGCGACGAAGGTGCCGGCCAGCCGGTCCAGGGTGATCCGCGGTACCTCGCCGGAGGCGGAGGCGGGCGCGGAGATCCCGGGTATCGCGTAGTGGATCTCCGTCTTGCTGCCCATGATGACGTCGCCGGTGACCCGGCCGCCGCTGACGCCGTGCTGGTCGGCGCCGACCAGGCTGCCGCCGAAGCGGGAGCGGTCGCCGACCCTCATGGTGCGGGGGCTGTGGTCGATCAGGTCGCGCCGGGCCGACCAGGCGGTCTGCGGCTGTTCGCGTTCCTCGCCGGCTTCGCCGGTCCGCCGGGCGTCGTCGTCGGCGGCCGGCTCGGCCTGTTTGGCATCCGACGGTCCGCCGTCGGCACCGCTGCCGCTGCCGCCGGTGGCCGCCGGTCCGGGCCGCTCCGGCTCGGCCGGGGCGCTCATGCGGCGTCTCCCCGTCCGCCGCCGCCGAGGTGCACGTCCCCGGTGACCTGGCCGCCGCTGACGCCGTGCTGGTCACCGGCGACCAGACCGCCGCCGAAGGACGGCGAGCCGCCGTTGAAGTTGAAGACGGCGCCCGGCGCCGGGGCTCCCCGTGTTCCGTCCGGCGCCGGGCGGTCCTCGCGGGTGCCCTGCGAGGGCACCCGCTGCTCCTGCGGGGTGCCTTGGGAGGGCACCCGCTCCTCCGCGGCTCCCTGGGACGGGACCCGTTCCTCGGTGTCGGTGGCGCCTTGGGACGGAATCCGCTCCTCCGTGGTGCTCGGGGAGGGGACCCGCTCCCGCGGGGGGTCCTGGGAGGGGAGGCGCGGCGCCGGGCGGTCCCCCGATCCGCCCGGCGCCTCCCCCGCCCCCGTGCCACCGTGGTCCTGGCTGGCCGCCCCCTCGGGCACCGGTCCGTGCAGCCACGCCTTCAGCGGGCCGTTCTTGCTCGCCACCGTCACCGGGTGGAAGTCGGCGGCCGGGATGCCGGGATGGTCGTGGCGTACGACCCCGGCGTGCAGCGCGTCCGAGACGCACAGGGCGAAGTCGGCGGGGCGCTCGCGCAGGGCGGCCCGCAGTACGTCCGCGTCCAGCAGCCGGCAGGCGTGGTTGAGGTCGGAGCCGACCCAGCCGTCGTGCCGGTCCACGGCGACGAAACCGGTGGCCAGGACACCGCGCAGCCGGATCTGCGCGGACCTCGACGCCATCCGGTTCACGGTCCGCAGCTGGGCCGGGACCTCGGTGAGCAGGGCTCGCAGCAGTGCCGTCACCGGGGCGCCCGCGTCGATCAGCTCCATCACCGAGTCCCCGCGGTCGGCCCGCAGCCGCCGGGTCTCGTCGACGCCCGCGCGCTCCAGCGCGCGGTCGGCGATGTCGTAGAGCATGCGCCGCAGGTAGGCCTGCTCCACGTCGTCCCGGTCGCTGAACCTCTCGATGTCCAGCAACAGGATCGTGCGGCTCACGGGGTCGGTCATGGTCGCCTCTCCAGGGGGTGTGCGCGTGCAGAGCAGCAGCGTGGTGGCGAGGCGGCCTCGGCGGTGAGGGCGGATGACGCACTCGGAGTGTGACCGTGTGCACAGAAGGGTTCTTGGGACGCGCGAGGAAGGAGGTCGACTCGTTCGGTCGTCCGGACGCTGCGCTCGGTCGTCCGGTCGCTCTGTTCAGTCGTCCCGTCGGCCCGCTCGGTCGTCCGGTCGCTCCGCTCAGTCGTCCGCCGGCCCGGGCGGGGACGGGATCCCCGTCGCGGGACCGGTGGCGGCGATGCGGCGCAGGATGTCCGGCCGCATGATCAGCATCGTGCGGCGGCCCGTGGCGACGGCCTCCTTGTCGCGCAGCTCCCGCAGCAGGCGCTGCACCATCTCCCGGGACGCCCCGACCGAACCCGCCAGCTCCTGCTTGCTGAGCGGTACGGCCAGTTCGATGCCGCGCGGGGTGCGGCGGCCGTGGGTGCGGGCCAGGTCCAGGAGCAGGATGGCGAAGCGCTCCCGCACGCTCATCGACGCGAACTCCAGGCGGCGCCGGTCGGCCGCACGGGTGCGGTCCGCGGTCAGACCGAGCAGGGCGAAGGAGACGGCGGGGGAGCGGCCGAGGAAGTCCTTGAAACGGTCGCGCTCCACCGCCACCGCCCGGACCGGCTCCAGCGCGGTCACCGTCGCCGACCGCAGGCGTCCGGTCAGCGCGGCCGACTCGCCGACGATGTCGCCGGGGCCGCGCAGCGCCAGCAGGGCCTCGTAGCCGTTGGCGGCCGAGGCGGTGACCTTGGTCCAGCCGTGGGCGAGGAAGAGCACGTGCGAGGAGGGTTCGTGCTGGCGGACCAGGACCATGCGGGGCGTGAAGTCCAGCGAGCGGCCCAGGGCCAGCAGCGCCGAGCGGTCCTCGCCCTCCAGCCGGGCCAGGAACGGGACCCGGTCGTCCAGGCCGCCGTCGTCCGGCGAGTACCCGGTCGTCCTGATTGTCATGCCCGTCCCCCGATTCCCCGCAGCGGATCGATCAACGTACTGAAAGCGCAAGATCGCGGAGCGTGAAAGGGCGCAAACCGGCCAATGATGGAGGAGATCTCTGGAAAGGTTCGGTCCGCCGGCGTTCCGGGGTCCTGAAACGCCCGGTTCGCGGCGCCCCGCCCGGTCGCCCCGCGGTGTCCGCGCCGACGATCGACGGGCGGCGGCCGGCCGCGTCGGCGTCGCCTCGGTCGGCCGGAATTCGACGTTTGGCCATCCGGGCTTCGCCGCCTGGTGTGCCGGGGTCACCATCGGGGTCACCAAAGGGCGATATGCGGGCGTTCGGGTCACGGCGCGGGCGGGAACCGCGGATTCGAAGATCGCGGAGGGCGCGCGGCTTCGTCTTGTCCGGTGCGGGTCGACCGGCCCTACCCATTTGTTTTGACCGCAGCGAATGAGGTAGGTACCCTCGGACCTTGTGCCTGGGGTGTGCCCTGGCCCTCGTGCGTGCCTTGAACCGCACGCGGGGTTCTGGACCGGCCACCGCAATCTGCGCCCTCTCCGCCTCGCGGCGAAGGTCTGCTGGATTCGACACACCCGACCGCGTGGGTCGGCGAATGTTCCAGGTTAGCTTCACCATTCGGCACACAGAAACCGGAGAAGTAGTGCCTACGATCCAGCAGCTGGTCCGGAAGGGCCGGCAGGACAAGGTCGAGAAGAACAAGACGCCCGCGCTTGAGGGTTCGCCCCAGCGTCGTGGCGTCTGCACGCGTGTGTTCACGACCACCCCGAAGAAGCCGAACTCGGCCCTGCGTAAGGTCGCGCGTGTGCGTCTGACCAGCGGGATCGAGGTCACCGCTTACATTCCGGGTGAGGGACACAACCTGCAGGAGCACTCCATCGTGCTCGTGCGCGGCGGCCGTGTGAAGGACCTGCCGGGTGTTCGCTACAAGATCATCCGTGGTTCCCTGGACACCCAGGGCGTCAAGAACCGCAAGCAGGCCCGCAGCCGCTACGGCGCCAAGAAGGAGAAGTAAGAATGCCTCGTAAGGGCCCCGCCCCGAAGCGCCCGGTCATCATCGACCCGGTCTACGGTTCTCCTCTTGTCACGTCGCTGATCAACAAGGTGCTGCTGAACGGCAAGCGCTCCACCGCCGAGCGCATCGTGTACGGCGCCATGGAGGGCCTGCGCGAGAAGACCAGCAACGACCCGGTCATCACGCTGAAGCGCGCGCTGGAGAACATCAAGCCCACCCTTGAGGTCAAGTCCCGCCGTGTCGGTGGCGCGACCTACCAGGTTCCGATCGAGGTCAAGCCCGGTCGCGCCAACACCCTCGCGCTGCGCTGGCTCGTCGGTTACTCGCGCGCCCGTCGCGAGAAGACCATGACCGAGCGCCTCCTCAACGAACTTCTCGACGCGTCCAACGGCCTCGGTGCCGCTGTGAAGAAGCGCGAGGACACCCACAAGATGGCCGAGTCCAACAAGGCCTTCGCGCACTACCGCTGGTAGTCGCAGACCCCATCGAGACCGAGAGAAGACCGAAGCCTTATGGCTACCACTTCACTTGACCTGGCCAAGGTCCGCAACATCGGGATCATGGCCCACATCGACGCGGGCAAGACGACCACCACTGAGCGGATCCTCTTCTACACCGGCGTCAGCTACAAGATCGGTGAGGTCCACGACGGCGCCGCCACCATGGACTGGATGGAGCAGGAGCAGGAGCGTGGCATCACGATCACCTCTGCTGCCACCACCTGTCACTGGCCGCTCGAGGACAACGACTACACGATCAACATCATCGACACCCCGGGACACGTCGACTTCACCGTCGAGGTGGAGCGTTCGCTTCGCGTCCTCGACGGTGCCGTCACGGTGTTCGACGGTGTCGCCGGTGTCGAGCCGCAGTCCGAGACGGTGTGGCGTCAGGCCGACCGTTACGGTGTGCCGCGCATCTGCTTCGTGAACAAGCTGGACCGCACCGGTGCCGAGTTCCACCGCTGTGTGGACATGATCAAGGACCGGCTCGGTGCCGTTCCGCTCATCATGCAGCTGCCGATCGGCGCCGAGATGGACTTCAAGGGCGTTGTGGACCTGGTCCGCATGAAGGCGCTCGTGTGGTCCGCCGAGGCGGCGAAGGGCGAGATGTACGACGTCGTCGACATCCCGGCCACGCACACCGAGGCTGCCGAGGAGTACCGCGGCAAGCTGGTCGAGGCCGTCGCGGAGAACGACGACGAGATCATGGAGCTGTTCCTGGAGGGCCAGGAGCCCACCGAGGAGCAGCTGTACGCCGCGATCCGTCGTATCACCATCGCGTCCGGCAAGTCCGACGGCGTCACGGTCACCCCCGTGTTCTGTGGCACCGCGTTCAAGAACAAGGGCGTCCAGCCCCTGCTCGACGCGGTCGTGCGCTACCTGCCGACCCCGCTCGACGTGGAGGCCATCGAGGGCCACGACGTCAAGGACGCCGAGGTCGTCGTCAAGCGCAAGCCGTCCGAGGACGAGCCGCTGTCGGCGCTGGCGTTCAAGATCATGAGCGACCCGCACCTCGGCAAGCTCACCTTCGTCCGGGTTTACTCGGGCCGCCTGGAGACCGGCACTGCCGTGCTGAACTCCGTCAAGGGCAAGAAGGAGCGCATCGGCAAGATCTACCGCATGCACGCGAACAAGCGTGAGGAGATCGACGCGGTGGGCGCCGGCGACATCGTCGCCGTGATGGGTCTGAAGCAGACCACGACCGGTGAGACGCTCTGCGATGACAAGAACCCGGTGATCCTGGAGTCCATGGACTTCCCGGCGCCGGTCATCCAGGTCGCCATCGAGCCCAAGTCCAAGGGTGACCAGGAGAAGCTGGGTGTCGCCATCCAGCGTCTCGCGGAGGAGGACCCCTCCTTCCACGTTCACTCGGACGAGGAGACGGGCCAGACCATCCTCGGCGGTATGGGCGAGCTGCACCTCGAGGTGCTGGTCGACCGTATGAAGCGCGAGTTCAGGGTCGAGGCCAACGTCGGCAAGCCGCAGGTCGCGTACCGCGAGACGATCCGCAAGGCCGTCGAGCGTCACGACTACACCCACAAGAAGCAGACCGGTGGTACCGGTCAGTTCGCCAAGGTGCAGATCGCGATCGAGCCCATCACCGAGACCGACGGTCCGGCGTACGAGTTCGTGAACAAGGTGACCGGTGGCCGTATCCCGCGGGAGTACATCCCGTCGGTGGACGCCGGTGCGCAGGAGGCCATGCAGTTCGGCATCCTGGCCGGCTACGAGATGACGGGCGTCCGCGTCACTCTTCTCGACGGTGGCTACCACGAGGTCGACTCCTCCGAGCTCGCGTTCAAGATCGCCGGTTCGCAGGCCTTCAAGGAGGCCGCGCGCAAGGCTTCTCCCGTGCTCCTCGAGCCGATGATGGCCGTCGAGGTCACCACGCCCGAGGAGTCGATGGGTGATGTCATCGGCGACCTCAACTCCCGCCGTGGCCAGATCCAGGCCATGGAGGAGCGCAGCGGCGCCCGCGTCGTGAAGGGCCTCGTGCCCCTCTCGGAGATGTTCGGCTACGTCGGCGACCTCCGCAGCAAGACGTCGGGTCGCGCAAGCTACTCGATGCAGTTCGACTCCTACGCCGAGGTTCCGCGGAACGTCGCCGAGGAGATCATCGCGAAGGCCAAGGGCGAGTAACGCACCGCGTTCGCACGCTTTAGGCTTGACTCCGGAGCCGGCAGGGGCATTCACCCGCATTCATGGGGGAATGCCCTCGGCCCCGGGCTTCCCAGCAAAGATCACCTGGCGCCGATGAAGCAAGGCGTTCAGAACCACTCCACAGGAGGACCCCGTGGCGAAGGCGAAGTTCGAGCGGACTAAGCCCCACGTCAACATCGGCACCATCGGTCACATCGACCACGGTAAGACGACCCTCACGGCCGCCATTACCAAGGTGCTGCACGACAAGTACCCGGACCTGAACGAGGCCTCGGCCTTCGACCAGATCGACAAGGCTCCTGAGGAGCGTCAGCGCGGTATCACCATCTCCATCGCGCACGTCGAGTACCAGACTGAGGCGCGTCACTACGCCCACGTCGACTGCCCGGGTCACGCGGACTACATCAAGAACATGATCACCGGTGCCGCGCAGATGGACGGCGCGATCCTCGTGGTCGCCGCCACCGACGGCCCGATGCCGCAGACCAAGGAGCACGTGCTCCTGGCCCGCCAGGTCGGCGTGCCGTACATCGTTGTCGCCCTGAACAAGGCCGACATGGTGGACGACGAGGAGATCCTGGAGCTCGTCGAGCTCGAGGTCCGTGAGCTCCTCTCCGAGTACGAGTTCCCGGGCGACGACCTTCCGGTCGTCAAGGTCTCCGCGCTCAAGGCCCTCGAGGGCGACGCGGAGTGGGGCAAGACGGTCCTGGAGCTCATGGACGCCGTCGACTCCGCCATCCCGGAGCCCGAGCGTGACGTCGACAAGCCGTTCCTCATGCCCATCGAGGACGTCTTCACGATCACCGGTCGCGGTACGGTCGTCACCGGCCGTATCGAGCGTGGTGTCCTGAAGGTCAACGAGACCGTCGACATCATCGGCATCAAGACCGAGAAGACCACCACCACGGTCACCGGTATCGAGATGTTCCGCAAGCTGCTCGACGAGGGCCAGGCCGGTGAGAACGTCGGTCTGCTCCTCCGTGGCATCAAGCGCGAGGACGTCGAGCGCGGCCAGGTCATCATCAAGCCGGGCTCGGTCACCCCGCACACCGAGTTCGAGGCGCAGGCGTACATCCTGTCCAAGGACGAGGGTGGCCGCCACACGCCGTTCTTCAACAACTACCGTCCGCAGTTCTACTTCCGTACGACGGACGTGACGGGCGTTGTGACCCTCCCCGAGGGCACCGAGATGGTCATGCCGGGTGACAACACCGAGATGTCGGTGCAGCTCATCCAGCCCATCGCGATGGAAGAGGGCCTGAAGTTCGCCATCCGTGAGGGTGGCCGGACGGTCGGCGCCGGCCAGGTCATCAAGATCACGAAGTGATCTTGTGCCTGACCCGGTAGCTTCAGCCTGAGCTGAGCTCCAGAAAGGGCCCGTACGACTTCGGTCGTACGGGCCCTTTCGTCGTACCCGGGCTGCCGCGCCTCGTCGTACCGGGCTGCCGCGGTCGCCTCAGGCGTTCGGGTAGAGCGGCAGGTTCGCCGTGGAGATCGTCCAGTCGGCGATGGTCACGTCCTCGCCGTGGACGAAGTCCTTGCGGCTGGCGTACCGGGGTCCGTCGGGAGTGGAGTGGATGTCGGTGAGGACGGCGCCCGTGCCGGTGCGGGGGTCGAAGACGGCGCAGACGGGGATGCCGATCAGGGCATAGTCACGCATCTCCCCGACCCAGTCGCACCATGTCGTGGACGATCCCATCCTTGGTGATCTCGAATTTGCCCGGAAGGGTGTCGTCCATCGACCGGACAAAGTCCCTCATGGCCGGTACAGGGGAGAGGCGCTCTGCTTCGCGCCGTCCGGGGCGATGGTCATGGCGCTCGCTCCTCGTCTGCGCCTGGGGGCAAGGATCGTCACGTTCATGCTAGGCGGCCTCCGGGGGAACGGATCGGCAGTCGCGGCAGCGGCCCGCGGCGGGAGAGCGGAAGGCCCGTTCGCAGGTGTCGCAGGTCTGGAACGGGTGCCGTACGTCCGGGGCCCGGACCGGGGCCCGGAACGGTGGTGGGGGCGGGAGCTGGGCGGCCAGGCGGTGGGCGAGGAGGGCGGCCGGGCGGCGCACGGGTTCCCGGGGGAGGCCGTCGGTCAGCGCGTCGCGTACGGCGGTGGGCGTGACCTCGCGCTCCAGCCAGGCGGCGACGCCGGGGGCGAGGTGCTCGGCGTCGGTGGCCGAGAGCAGGAGACGGGGGTCGTGGCGGCGGAGCCCCGCGAGGAGCTCGACGGCGGCCTGGAGCAGGGTGGGGGAGGAGCCGGAGGGCTGGGGGACCGCCGGGAGTTTCCTGCGAGGTGCGGGGCTGTCCGGGGCGGGGCGCCGGGCGGGCGTCCGGGGAGGTTCCGGCGCGCCACGGTGTCCGGGCCGGTTGCAGGAGACCGTGCGGGTGACGATGCGGCCGCTGGGGACGCGCTCGCGGACGCGGCGGAGATAGCCGTGGGCTTCGAGCTCGCGCAGGGCGGCGGCGATGCGGGCGGAACCCTCGGGGAAGCGCGCGGTGAGCGTCTTGATGTCGACGCGGGCGCCGGCCGGGAGGGACTGGATGTGGACGGCCAGGCCGATCGCGAGCAGCGACAGCTGCGTGTGCTGGGCGAGGTGATTGCCGATCACCGTGAAACGGGTGGTGTGGCGGGCGTTGTCGTGGACGACGCCGGAGTGCGGGTGCCGTTGGTCCGGGTGGTTCTTGCCCGCAGTGCGGGACTGGGCGCGCGGGGGCGCGCTAGGGTTCTGTGCATCCATCGGGAAGCTCCTACTTCCTCGGTGGTCAGGCCCTCGCATCGGGATGGCAGTCCCGGCGGGGGCCGTCGCATGTCTGCGGTGTCGCGCTGAGCGTAGAGCAGGCAAGGGGCCCGGAATCCAGCCGAGTTGGTGATGTTCACTCGGGGGAGTGAGAGTGCGCGGGCGGGCGGGAGGGGTGGGGCTTGGCCAGGGTTCTTTCGCCTCGGGGTGCTTACGGGAGAGCGCCTCTCGCGCCGTGACGCGGGGGCCCGGGTTCCGGTGACCGCCAGTGGCCGCGGGGACTGGACGCGAAGGCGGCCGGCCGTGCCGCGGAGTCGTCGAGCGGCGCGCCCGCGCCGACCCGGGGGGCCTGAAGAATGCCCATCGGCGAGGCGAAGTGGACATCCACGCAACCGACTTGACGCGCCGCGACGGTGAGGCTCCACCTGCCGGCCGGGCGCGATGACCCGTGCGGCCGGGTGCGCGCGATCGGGCGTCCACGGGGCCGGGGGCACCCGGAGGCCGGGGGCCGGTCGGTGCGGCCGGCGGGGCTCCGGCCGGACCGCGGCCTCGTCCGGATCCGTCCGCCGCCTCGCGTCGGTGGTCCCGGCGCACGGGGTCCGGGGCCGCCCCGCGTTTGACCTACGTCACCTTGGGGGTATTGTCTCCGGCTCGATTGGCGGAGGGCCTGCCCCATATGGCAGACTGTCGGAGTTGCTCGGTCGAGTGTTGATGCTGCACGCCTCCCGCCGGGAGGACCGGAAGCGAGTCCCACAGTACTCGTCGTCCTAACTGCCCCTGGGCAGCGCTGGGACGGACGTACGGGAATCTTCCGGGAAGTGTCAGTGCAGCACCGGCCAGGCGCCCGGTGGGCCTTTCGGCCCCCGACCTGCGGTTCCGAAAGGGCCGCGTTCCCCAGCAAGGGATGTCTCAGGTGGGACATCTGTGTGAGTGGGAACGCGACACGCCCGACCGCGTGGGTCGGAGGAAGTGCACGGAATACCGGGTTCCAGAGCGTACGAAGAGACAGGACTACTGAGTAGCCATGGCGGGACAGAAGATCCGCATCCGGCTCAAGGCCTACGACCACGAGGTCATCGATTCCTCGGCGAAGAAGATCGTCGAGACGGTGACCAGGACTGGTGCGTCGGTCGCGGGCCCGGTGCCGCTCCCCACCGAGAAGAACGTGTACTGCGTCATCAAGTCGCCGCACAAGTACAAGGACTCGCGCGAGCACTTCGAGATGCGCACGCACAAGCGCCTGATCGACATCCTCGACCCGACCCCGAAGACCGTTGACTCTCTGATGCGACTCGACCTCCCGGCCGGTGTCGACATCGAGATCAAGCTCTGAAGGCCGGTGATCTGAGAATGGCTAAGCAGATCAAGGGCATCCTGGGCGAGAAGCTCGGCATGACGCAGGTGTGGGACGAGAACAACCGTGTTGTTCCGGTCACCGTCGTCAAGGCCGGCCCCAACGTCGTCACCCAGGTCCGTACGAACGACGCCGACGGCTACGAGTCGGTCCAGATCGCCTTCGGCGAGATCGACCCGCGCAAGGTGAACAAGCCCCTCAAGGGCCACTTCGCCAAGGCCGACGTCACTCCCCGCCGCCACCTCGTCGAGATCCGTACCGCTGACGCCAGCGAGTACACCCTCGGCCAGGAGATCACCGCTGAGGTGTTCGAGGCCGGCATCAAGGTCGACGTGACCGGCAAGAGCAAGGGCAAGGGCTTCGCCGGTGTCATGAAGCGTCACAACTTCAAGGGCCTCGGCGCCGGACACGGCACCCAGCGCAAGCACCGCTCCCCCGGTTCCATCGGTGGCTGCGCCACCCCGGGTCGCGTGTTCAAGGGCCTCCGCATGGCGGGTCGCATGGGCAACGAGCGGGTCACCACCCAGAACCTGACCGTCCACGCCGTTGACGCGGAGAAGGGTCTGCTGCTCATCAAGGGCGCGGTTCCCGGTCCGAACGGCGGCCTCGTCCTGGTCCGCACCGCGGCCAAGGGGGCCTGAGGTAACCGATGAGCACTGTTGACATCCTTTCGCCTGCCGGCGAGAAGACCGGTAGCGTCGAGCTCCCCGCGGAGATCTTCGGCGTGGAGAAGATCAGCATCCCGCTGATCCACCAGGTCGTCGTCGCGCAGAACGCCGCTGCCCGTCAGGGCACGCACAAGACCAAGCGTCGCGGCGAGGTCCGTGGTGGCGGCAAGAAGCCGTACCGCCAGAAGGGCACCGGTCGCGCCCGTCAGGGTTCGACCCGCGCGCCGCAGTTCGCCGGTGGTGGCGTCGTCCACGGCCCGCAGCCGCGTGACTACTCGCAGCGGACCCCGAAGAAGATGAAGGCCGCGGCCCTGCGCCACGCCCTCACCGACCGGGCCCGCCACAACCGCATCCACGTCGTCACCGGCGTGGTCGAGGGCGACATCTCGACCAAGGCCGCGAAGACGCTGTTCGGCAAGATCTCGGAGCGCAAGAACCTGCTCCTGGTCGTCGAGCGCAGCGACGAGACCGCGTGGCTGTCCGCCCGCAACCTGCCCCAGGTCCACATCCTGGAGCCGGGCCAGCTGAACACGTACGACGTTCTCGTCTCGGACGACGTGGTCTTCACCCAGTCCGCGTTCGAGTCCTTCGTGTCCGGCCCGAAGGCCAATGACACCGAAGGGAGCGAGGCCTGATGGCTACGCGTCACCCGAGCATCGCCTCGAAGGCGGCCAAGGCCGCCAAGGCCGCGCGCGTCGCCAAGGCGAAGCGCCACGCCACCGAAGGCAAGAACACCGTCGAGACGCCGCTGAGCAAGTCCTTCACGGACCCCCGTGACGTGCTCCTCAAGCCGGTCGTCTCGGAGAAGAGCTACGCGCTGCTCGACGAGGGCAAGTACACCTTCGTCGTGGCGCCCGGTTCCAACAAGACCCAGATCAAGGATGCCGTCCAGGCGGTCTTCTCGGTCAAGGTCACCGGGGTCAACACGATCAACCGCCAGGGCAAGCGCAAGCGCACCAAGAGTGGTTTCGGTAAGCGCGCTGACACCAAGCGCGCGATCGTGACCCTCGCCGAGGGCGACCGTATCGACATCTTCGGCGGTCCGACCGCGTAAGCGGGTCGGATCGTCCGATATCGGACGAGGACTGAGAAATGGGAATCCGCAAGTACAAGCCGACTACGCCGGGCCGTCGTGGCTCCAGCGTCGCCGACTTCGTCGAGGTCACGCGGTCCACGCCGGAGAAGTCGCTGGTCCGCCCGCTGCACAGCAAGGGCGGCCGTAACAACGCCGGTCGTGTGACCGTTCGCCACCAGGGTGGCGGACACAAGCGCGCCTACCGCGTGATCGACTTCCGTCGTCACGACAAGGACGGCGTGCCGGCGAAGGTCGCGCACATCGAGTACGACCCCAACCGCACCGCGCGCATCGCGCTGCTGCACTACGCGGACGGCGAGAAGCGCTACATCCTCGCCCCCCGCAACCTGTCGCAGGGTGACCGCGTCGAGAACGGTCCTGGGGCCGACATCAAGCCGGGCAACAACCTGGCCCTCCGCAACATCCCGGTCGGTACCACGATCCACGCGATCGAGCTCCGTCCCGGTGGCGGTGCCAAGTTCGCCCGCTCCGCCGGCGCCTCGGTGCAGCTGCTCGCGAAGGAGGGCTCGATGGCCCACCTCCGCATGCCCTCCGGTGAGATCCGCCTGGTCGACCAGCGCTGCCGCGCCACGGTCGGCGAGGTCGGCAACGCCGAGCAGAGCAACATCAACTGGGGCAAGGCCGGGCGTAAGCGCTGGCTGGGCGTCCGCCCGACCGTTCGCGGTGTGGCGATGAACCCGGTTGACCACCCGCACGGTGGTGGTGAAGGCAAGACCTCCGGTGGTCGTCACCCGGTCTCGCCGTGGGGTCAGAAGGAGGGTCGTACTCGTTCGCCGAAGAAGGCTTCGAACAAGTACATCGTCCGCCGCCGCAAGACGAACAAGAAGCGCTAGGAGCGGGTTTAGATGCCGCGCAGTCTCAAGAAGGGGCCCTTCGTCGACGACCACCTGATCAAGAAGGTGGACGTACAGAACGAAGCCGGCACCAAGAACGTCATCAAGACCTGGTCCCGTCGCTCGATGATCATCCCGGCCATGCTGGGCCACACGATCGCGGTGCACAACGGCAAGACCCACATTCCGGTGTTTGTCACCGAGTCGATGGTCGGCCACAAGCTCGGCGAGTTCTCGCCGACGCGCACCTTCCGGGGTCACGTCAAGGACGACCGGAAGTCGAAGCGCCGCTAGTAGCGGGGTGGAATGACCATGACAGACACTGGAAGGACAACCATGGAAGCCAGGGCCCAGGCGCGGTACATCCGCGTCACGCCCATGAAGGCCCGCCGGGTGGTGGACCTTATCCGTGGCATGGACGCCACGGAGGCTCAGGCGGTCCTGCGTTTCGCCCCGCAGGCCGCGAGCGTGCCGGTCGGCAAGGTGCTGGACAGCGCCATTGCCAACGCCGCGCACAACTACGACCACACTGACGCCGACAGCCTCTTCATCTCCGAGGCGTACGTCGACGAGGGTCCGACCCTGAAGCGGTTCCGTCCGCGTGCCCAGGGCCGTGCCTACCGGATCCGCAAGCGGACCAGCCACATCACCGTGGTCGTCAGCAGCAAGGAAGGAACCCGGTAATGGGCCAGAAGGTAAACCCGCATGGGTTCCGGCTCGGTATCACGACCGACTTCAAGTCGCGTTGGTATGCCGACAAGCTGTACAAGGACTACGTCAAGGAAGACGTCGCCATCCGTCGGATGATGACGTCCGGCATGGAGCGCGCCGGCATCTCGAAGGTGGAGATCGAGCGCACCCGTGACCGTGTCCGTGTGGACATCCACACCGCGCGTCCGGGCATCGTCATCGGCCGTCGTGGCGCCGAGGCCGACCGCATCCGCGGTGACCTCGAGAAGCTGACGGGCAAGCAGGTCCAGCTGAACATCCTCGAGGTCAAGAACCCCGAGACCGATGCCCAGCTGGTCGCCCAGGCCGTCGCCGAGCAGCTCTCCTCCCGCGTCTCCTTCCGTCGGGCCATGCGTAAGAGCATGCAGTCCGCCATGAAGGCCGGCGCCAAGGGCATCAAGATCCAGTGCGGTGGCCGCCTCGGTGGCGCCGAGATGTCCCGCTCGGAGTTCTACCGCGAGGGCCGCGTGCCCCTGCACACGCTCCGCGCGAACGTGGACTACGGCTTCTTCGAGGCCAAGACGACCTTCGGCCGTATCGGCGTGAAGGTCTGGATCTACAAGGGCGATGTCAAGAACATCGCCGAGGTCCGCGCCGAGAACGCCGCTGCCCGCGCCGGCAACCGCCCGGCCCGTGGTGGCGGCGGCGCCGACCGCCCGGCCCGTGGTGGCCGCGGTGGCGAGCGTGGCGGTCGCGGCCGTAAGCCGCAGCAGGCTCCCGCTGCCGAGGCCCCCAAGGCCGAGGCTCCGGCGGCCGCTCCGGCTGAGAGCACCGGAACGGAGGCCTGACCGACATGCTGATCCCCCGTAGGGTCAAGCACCGCAAGCAGCACCACCCGAAGCGCCGTGGTCAGGCCAAGGGCGGTACGACGGTCGCGTTCGGCGAGTACGGCATTCAGGCCCTCACGCCGGCGTACGTGACCAACCGCCAGATCGAGGCGGCCCGTATCGCGATGACCCGCCACATCAAGCGTGGCGGCAAGGTCTGGATCAACATCTACCCGGACCGCCCGCTGACGAAGAAGCCTGCCGAGACCCGCATGGGTTCCGGTAAGGGTTCTCCCGAGTGGTGGATCGCGAACGTGCACCCGGGCCGGGTCATGTTCGAGCTGTCCTACCCCAACGAGAAGATCGCCCGTGAGGCCCTCACTCGCGCAGCCCACAAGCTGCCGATGAAGTGCCGGATCGTCAAGCGCGAGGCAGGTGAAGCGTGATGTCGGCCGGTACCAAGGCGTCCGAGCTGCGCGAACTGGGTGACGAGGAGCTTCTGGCGAAGCTCCGCGAAGCCAAGGAAGAGCTGTTCAACCTCCGCTTCCAGGCGGCGACGGGTCAGCTCGAGAACCACGGTCGGCTGAAGGCCGTCCGCAAGGACATCGCGCGGATCTACACCCTGATGCGTGAGCGCGAGCTGGGCATCGAGACGGTGGAGAGCGCCTGATGAGCGAGAGCAACGTGACTGAGACCAACGAGCAGCGCGGTTTCCGCAAGACCCGTGAGGGTCTGGTCGTCAGCGACAAGATGGACAAGACCGTCGTCGTCGCCGTCGAGGACCGCGTCAAGCACGCTCTGTACGGCAAGGTCATCCGCCGTACGAACAAGCTCAAGGCCCACGACGAGCAGAACGCCGCGGGCGTCGGCGACCGTGTCCTCCTCGCGGAGACCCGGCCGCTGTCTGCGACGAAGCGCTGGCGCATCGTCGAGATCCTCGAGAAGGCCAAGTAATCCCTCCTAGGGGGACCCCCTAGGCATCGTTCCGCCAGGCTCGGGGCGGTGCGCCGTCGTGCGCACCGCCCCGGGAACCGGCAGACAACCAGGAGATAGACGTGATCCAGCAGGAGTCGCGACTGCGTGTCGCCGACAACACTGGTGCGAAGGAGATCCTTTGCATCCGTGTGCTCGGTGGCTCCGGTCGCCGCTACGCGGGCATCGGTGACGTCATCGTCGCCACCGTCAAGGACGCGATCCCCGGTGGCAACGTGAAGAAGGGTGACGTCGTCAAGGCCGTCATCGTTCGCACCGTCAAGGAGCGCCGCCGTCCGGACGGCTCGTACATCCGCTTCGACGAGAACGCCGCCGTCATTCTGAAGAACGACGGCGACCCTCGCGGCACCCGTATCTTCGGCCCCGTCGGCCGTGAGCTGCGCGAGAAGAAGTTCATGAAGATCATCTCGCTCGCGCCGGAGGTGCTGTAAGCATGAAGATCAAGAAGGGCGACCTGGTCCAGGTCATCACCGGTAAGGACAAGGGCAAGCAGGGCAAGGTCATCGCGGCCTTCCCCCGTGAGGACCGTGTCCTGGTCGAGGGGGTCAACCGGGTCAAGAAGCACACGAAGGCCGGCCCGACCGCCAGCGGTTCCCAGGCCGGCGGCATCGTGACCACCGAGGCCCCGATCCACGTTTCCAACGTTCAGCTGGTCGTGGAGAAGGACGGCAACAAGGTCGTCACGCGTGTCGGTTACCGCTTCGACGACGAGGGCAACAAGGTTCGCGTTGCCAAGCGGACGGGTGAGGACATCTGATGGCTACCACCACTGCCCCGCGTCTGAAGCAGAAGTACCGCGAGGAGATCGCGGGCAAGCTGCGTGACGAGTTCAAGTACGAGAACGTCATGCAGATCCCCGGTCTCGTCAAGATCGTGGTCAACATGGGTGTGGGCGACGCCGCCCGCGACTCCAAGTTGATCGACGGCGCCATCCGCGACCTCACCACGATCACCGGTCAGAAGCCGGCCGTGACCAAGGCTCGCAAGTCCATCGCGCAGTTCAAGCTGCGTGAGGGCCAGCCGATCGGTGCCCACGTCACGCTCCGTGGCGACCGCATGTGGGAGTTCCTGGACCGCACCCTGTCGCTCGCGCTGCCGCGCATCCGCGACTTCCGCGGCCTGTCCCCCAAGCAGTTCGACGGCCGTGGCAACTACACCTTCGGTCTCACGGAGCAGGTCATGTTCCACGAGATCGACCAGGACAAGATCGACCGCGTCCGGGGTATGGACATCACCGTGGTCACCACGGCGACCAACGACGCTGAGGGCCGCGCGCTCCTTCGTCACCTCGGCTTCCCCTTCAAGGAGGCGTGAGCGAGATGGCGAAGAAGGCTCTGATCGCGAAGGCTGCTCGCAAGCCCAAGTTCGGCGTGCGTGGCTACACGCGCTGCCAGCGCTGCGGCCGTCCCCACTCCGTGTACCGCAAGTTCGGCCTGTGCCGCGTGTGCCTTCGTGAGATGGCTCACCGTGGCGAGCTGCCGGGCGTGACCAAGAGCTCCTGGTAATCCCCTACTTAGGGATTCCAAGGGCTCTCGGTAAGCACTGGGCGTGTCAGGTGCCCGCCTCTCCATGGCTTAGGCTTGGAGGGTTGGGCGCCTGACTGCCGCCCGTACGACTTACTACGCCGTAGGTCCACCGCGCCGCACCCGTCCCGTCCCGGATCGGGGAGAGGGATGGCGCACCAGGAAACCCCGGCGAGAGAGGCCGAAGGCCAATTCATGACCATGACTGATCCGATCGCAGACATGCTTACGCGTCTGCGAAACGCGAACTCGGCATACCACGACTCCGTGACGATGCCGGCATCGAAGATCAAGTCTCACATCGCGGAGATCCTCCAGCAGGAGGGCTTCATCACGGGCTGGAAGGTCGAGGACGCCGAAGTCGGCAAGAACCTCGTCCTGGAGCTGAAGTTCGGCCCCAACCGTGAGCGCTCCATCGCGGGCATCAAGCGGATTTCCAAGCCCGGTCTCCGGGTCTACGCGAAGTCCACCAACCTGCCGAAGGTGCTCGGCGGCCTCGGCGTGGCGATCATCTCCACGTCGCACGGTCTCCTCACCGACAAGCAGGCCGGCAAGAAGGGCGTAGGCGGAGAAGTCCTCGCCTACGTCTGGTAGCGGAAGGGAACGGAGGAAACAGCTATGTCGCGTATTGGCAAGCTCCCCATCACGGTTCCCGCCGGCGTGGACGTCACCATCGATGGCCGCACGGTCTCGGTCAAGGGCCCCAAGGGCTCGCTGACCCACACCGTCGTCGCGCCGATCGACATCGTCAAGGGTGAGGACGGCGTTCTGAACGTCACCCGTCCGAACGACGAGCGTCAGAACAAGGCCCTGCACGGCCTGTCCCGCACGCTGGTGGCGAACATGATCACCGGCGTGACCCAGGGTTACGTGAAGAAGCTCGAGATCAGCGGTGTCGGTTACCGCGTTACGGCCAAGGGTTCGAACCTCGAGTTCGCGCTCGGCTACAGCCACCCGATCACCGTCGAGGCGCCCGAGGGCATCACCTTCAAGGTGGAGACCCCGACCCGCTTCCAGGTCGAGGGCATCGACAAGCAGAAGGTCGGCGAGGTTGCGGCCAACATCCGCAAGCTGCGCAAGCCCGACCCGTACAAGGCCAAGGGCGTCAAGTACGAGGGCGAAGTCATCCGCCGCAAGGTCGGAAAGGCGGGTAAGTAAGCCATGGCATACGGACAGAAGATCCTGAAGGGCGACGCCTACAAGCGCGCCGCGATCAAGCGCCGTCACATCCGGATCCGCAAGCGGATCGGTGGTACGGCCGAGCGTCCCCGCCTGGTCGTTACCCGTTCCAACCGCCACATCGTGGCCCAGGTGATCGACGACCTCAAGGGGCACACCCTTGCGTCGGCGTCCACCCTGGACACCTCGATCCGCGGTGGCGAGGGTGACAAGTCGGCCCAGGCCAAGCAGGTCGGCGCGCTTGTCGCCGAGCGTGCGAAGGCCGCGGGCGTCGAGGCTGTCGTATTCGACCGTGGTGGCAACCAGTACGCCGGGCGCATCGCCGCCCTGGCGGACGCCGCCCGCGAAGCCGGTCTGAAGTTCTGAGCCGGTTCCGTAGCTAGCGGAAACAGAGAGAGGTAATTCCAATGGCTGGACCCCAGCGCCGTGGAAGCGGTGCCGGTGGCGGCGAGCGGCGGGACCGGAAGGGCCGTGACGGCGGCGCAGCTGCCGCCGAGAAGACCGCTTACGTCGAGCGTGTCGTCGCGATCAACCGCGTCGCCAAGGTTGTGAAGGGTGGTCGTCGCTTCAGCTTCACCGCGCTGGTCGTGGTGGGCGACGGTGACGGCACCGTGGGTGTCGGTTACGGCAAGGCCAAGGAGGTGCCGGCCGCCATCGCCAAGGGTGTTGAGGAGGCCAAGAAGCACTTCTTCAAGGTCCCCCGTATCCAGGGCACCATCCCGCACCCGATCACGGGCGAGAAGGCCGCGGGCGTCGTCCTGCTCAAGCCTGCTTCCCCCGGTACCGGCGTCATCGCCGGTGGCCCGGTGCGTGCCGTGCTCGAGTGCGCCGGCGTGCACGACATCCTGTCGAAGTCGCTCGGCTCGTCCAACGCGATCAACATCGTGCACGCGACCGTGGAGGCCCTGAAGGGTCTGCAGCGTCCCGAGGAGATCGCGGCCCGCCGTGGTCTGCCCCTCGAGGACGTCGCTCCCGCGGCTCTTCTCCGTGCGCGTGCCGGGGCTGGTGCGTAATGGCGCAGCTCAAGATCACGCAGGTGAAGTCGTACATCGGCAGCAAGCAGAACCACCGTGACACCCTGCGTTCCCTTGGTCTCAAGGGCATCAACACGCAGGTCGTCAAGGAGGACCGCCCCGAGTTCCGCGGAATGGTGCACACCGTCCGCCACCTCGTGACGGTCGAGGAGGTCGACTGATCATGGCGGAGAACAACCCGCTCAAGATCCACAACCTCCGTCCTGCCCCGGGCGCCAAGACCGCCAAGACCCGTGTGGGTCGTGGTGAGGCGTCGAAGGGTAAGACGGCCGGTCGTGGTACCAAGGGCACGAAGGCCCGTTACCAGGTTCCGGAGCGCTTCGAGGGTGGCCAGATGCCCCTCCACATGCGTCTTCCGAAGCTGAAGGGCTTCAAGAACCCGTTCAAGACCGAGTTCCAGGTCGTGAACCTCGACAAGCTGGCCCTGCTCTACCCCGAGGGTGGCGAGGTCACCGTCGAGGGTCTGGTGGCCAAGGGTGCCGTTCGCAAGAACAGCCTCGTCAAGGTCCTCGGCCAGGGCGAGCTCTCCGTGGCGCTGCAGGTGACGGTCGACGCCGTCTCCGGCTCCGCCAAGGAGAAGATCACCGCCGCCGGCGGTACCGTCACCGAGCTCGTCTGAGTTACTCAGGCGTTTCGATGACCTGAACGATCCCGACCGGGGATACCCCACAAATGGGGTATCCCCGGTTGGTCGTTCCAAGGGGGGCAGTCTCGCCGGTAAGGTGGCCTGCACTGCCCACTTTCCTGGGTGCTTCGTATGGGGCACCCTGAGCGGCAGTTGACCGTTCTCAAGTCGTCATCCCCATTGGATTCTCAAGACCGTCACCCTTGACGCAGTTGCGCGGGGGTCGCAGGAGGCACCGTGCTCACCGCGTTCGCCCGGGCGTTCAGGACGCCCGACCTGCGCAAGAAGCTGCTCTTCACGCTCGCGATCATCGTGGTCTACCGGGTCGGTACCCACATCCCGATCCCGGGCGTCAACTACAAGTCCGTGCAGCAGTGCGTGGACGAGGCGTCCGGAAACCAGGGCCTCTTCGGTCTGGTGAACATGTTCAGCGGCGGCGCACTGCTCCAGATCACGATCTTCGCGCTCGGGATCATGCCGTACATCACGGCGAGCATCATTCTCCAGTTGCTGACCGTGGTGATCCCGCGTCTGGAGGCCCTCAAGAAGGAGGGCCAGGCCGGCACCGCGAAGATCACGCAGTACACCCGTTACCTGACGGTGGCGCTCGCCATCCTCCAGGGCACCGGCCTGGTGGCCACCGCTCGCAGCGGCGCCCTGTTCTCCGGCTGCACGGTCGCCTCGAGCATCGTCCCGGACCGCGCCATCTTCACCACCATCACGATGGTCATCTGCATGACGGCCGGTACGGCCGTGGTCATGTGGCTGGGCGAGCTGATCACCGACCGCGGTATCGGCAACGGCATGTCGATCCTCATGTTCATCTCGATCGCCGCGACCTTCCCGTCGGCGCTGTGGGCCATCAAGACGTCGGGCACGCTGGCCGACGGCTGGATCGAGTTCAGCACCGTCATCCTGGTCGGCCTGGTCATGGTCGCCCTGGTGGTCTTCGTCGAGCAGGCTCAGCGCCGTATCCCCGTTCAGTACGCGAAGCGCATGATCGGCCGCCGCTCGTACGGCGGCACGTCGACGTACATCCCGCTGAAGGTGAACCAGGCGGGTGTGATCCCCGTCATCTTCGCCTCGTCGCTGCTGTACATCCCGGCACTCGTCGCGCAGTTCTCCGGTGGCGATTCCGCCTGGAAGACCTGGATCCAGCAGAACCTGGTCAAGGGTGACCACCCGATTTACATCACCATGTACTTCTTGCTCATCGTTTTCTTCGCGTTCTTCTACGTGGCGATCTCCTTCAACCCCGAGGAAGTCGCCGACAACATGAAGAAGTATGGTGGCTTCATCCCGGGCATCCGGGCTGGCCGACCGACCGCTGAGTACCTGAGCTACGTACTCAACCGGATCACCTGGCCGGGTTCGCTGTATCTGGGACTGATCGCTCTTGTACCGACGATGGCGTTGGTCGGCTTCGGGGCAAGCCAGAACTTCCCGTTCGGCGGGACCAGCATCCTCATCATCGTGGGTGTGGGTCTCGAGACGGTGAAGCAGATCGAGAGCCAGCTCCAGCAGCGCAATTACGAAGGGTTCCTCCGCTGATGCGAATCGTCCTCGTCGGGCCGCCTGGTGCCGGTAAGGGAACGCAGGCCACTCGGCTGGCAGAGAAGCTGCGCGTTCCCCACATCTCCACGGGCGACCTGTTCCGCGCCAACATCAGCCAGCAGACGGAGCTCGGGAAGCTCGCGAAGTCCTACATGGACGCCGGCAACCTCGTCCCCGACGAGGTCACCATCGCGATGGCCAAGGACCGCATGGAGCAGCCGGACGCCGCGAACGGCTTCCTGCTCGACGGTTTCCCGCGCAATGTCTCGCAGGCCGAGGCGCTGGACGAGCTCCTCACAGGCGAGGGCATCACGCTGGACGCGGTACTGGACCTGGAGGCCCCCGAGGAGGAGGTCGTCAAGCGGATCGCCGGCCGGCGCATCTGCCGCAACGACTCCTCGCACGTCTTCCACGTGACGTACAAGCCCGCGGCCAAGGAAGGCGTCTGTGACGTCTGCGGCGGCGAGCTGTACCAGCGGGACGACGACTCCGAGGGCACCGTGCGCAAGCGGCTCGAGGTCTACCACACGCAGACCGAGCCGATCATCGACTACTACAAGACGCAGGGCCTGGTCGTCACGATCTCGGCGCTGGGTCCGGTGGACGAGGTCACGAAGCGATCGCTCGAAGCACTCAAGCGCGAGGACGGCGACAACTAGCCGTTCGTACGTCGCCGTAGCCGCGGTTCCCTCCGGAGGGGACCGCGGCTGCTGTGTGGGGGGCGCGTGTGCTCCCACGTATCGTTGAGGTATCCGGAAGCCCGCAGTCCGTAGTCGATCCGCAGTCCGCAGTCCCTCCGGTCCGGAGGACAGAAAGGCCGTAGACCCCATGGTGCAGATCAAGACCCCGGAGCAGATCGCCAAGATGCGTGCGGCGGGACTGGTCGTCGCCGCCATCCACGCGGCGACGCGGGAGGCGGCCGTGCCCGGGGCGACGACCAGGGACCTGGACGAGGTGGCGCGCAAGGTGCTCGCGGAGCACGGCGCGAAGTCGAACTTCCTCGGCTACGGCGGTTTCCCCGCGACGATCTGCACCTCCGTGAACGACGTCGTGGTCCACGGCATCCCCTCCGAGAACGTCGTCCTCAAGGACGGCGACATCATCTCCATCGACTGCGGCGCGATCGTCGACGGCTGGCACGGTGACGCCGCCTACACCGCCTTCGTGGGCTCCGGTCACGCACCGGAGCTGATCGAGCTCTCCCGGGTGACGGAGGAGTCGATGTGGGCCGGTATCGCGGCGATGAAGCAGGGCAACCGTCTCATCGACGTCTCCCGCGCGATCGAGACCTACATCCGCCGCCAGCCGAAGCCCGGCGGCGGCCGGTACGGGATCATCGAGGACTACGGCGGCCACGGCATCGGCACCGAGATGCACATGGACCCGCACCTGCTGAACTACGTCGACCGCCGGCGCGGCAAGGGCGCCAAGCTGATCCCCGGCTTCTGCCTCGCCATCGAGCCGATGGTCTCCCTCGGGACCCCGAGGACCGAGGTCCTCGAGGACGACTGGACGGTCATCACCACGGACGGCACCTGGTCCTCGCACTGGGAGCACTCCGTCGCCCTCACGGAGGCGGGGCCGCTGGTCCTGACCGCGCCGGACGGCGGCCGGGCGAAGCTGGCGGAGCACGGCGTCACGGCCGCTCCGGACCCCCTGGCATGATGATCTTGCCCATGGGGCAGACTTCCTCGATTCGTGTTTCCGGGTGCGCTGACGTAGACTGACTCGTCGGCTCTCGTGCACCCGCATGCCTGCATGCGCTCGTACAGAGTCGATCAAGGTAGTCGATTCGAAGGGCGAAGCGTGGCCAAGAAGCAAGGTGCCATCGAGATCGAGGGCACTGTCGTCGAGTCTCTTCCGAACGCCATGTTCAAGGTTGAGCTCCAGAACGGCCACCAGGTTCTGGCACACATCAGCGGCAAGATGCGTATGCACTACATCCGTATCCTCCCTGACGACCGGGTCGTGGTGGAGCTGTCTCCGTACGACCTGACGCGTGGCCGGATCGTCTACCGGTACAAGTAGATCTTGCCCGCGCCCCGGGCCTCCCGTGGCGATGGCACTGACCCGGAGAACCTCACCAATGAAGGTCAAGCCGAGCGTCAAGAAGATCTGCGACAAGTGCAGGGTGATCCGCCGTCACGGCCGGGTCATGGTCATCTGCGAGAACCCGCGCCACAAGCAGCGCCAGGGCTGACGCAGGACCGCACCTCTGCATTTCGCAGAAATTCGCGCGACGCAAGCTGAATGTGTTCATACGCAGCACCCAGGCCTGAGTACATCAGGTCTGATACCCCCGGCTCGGAGGCCGGGGACCCAGTTCGTACCTAGTACGGCGACTGGGAATCGGTTCTGCGGAAGACCTCCGAAAATTCAACTGGAGCCATTGAATGGCACGCGTTTCCGGTGTTGACATCCCGCGCGAAAAGCGCGTGGAGGTCGCCCTCACCTACGTGTTCGGCGTCGGCCGGACCCTCTCGAAGGAGACGCTGGCAGCGACCGGCGTCGACCCGAACACCCGCGTTCGCGACCTCTCCGAGGAGCAGCTCGTCGCGATCCGCGAGTACGTCGACAACAACATCAAGACCGAGGGTGACCTCCGTCGCGAGATCCAGGCCGACATCCGCCGCAAGGTCGAGATCGGCTGCTACCAGGGTCTGCGGCACCGCCGCGGTCTGCCCGTCCGCGGTCAGCGCACCAGCACCAACGCTCGCACCCGCAAGGGCCCGCGTCGCGCCATCGCCGGCAAGAAGAAGCCGGGCAAGAAGTAGTCCGCAGCGGACCTCTGTCCACGGTCTTCGCTGTAGGACCGACCACCTCCCGTAGGAGTTATAGATGCCCCCCAAGGGTCGTCAGGGCGCTGCCAAGAAGGTGCGCCGCAAGGAAAAGAAGAACGTCGCTCACGGGCACGCTCACATCAAGAGCACGTTCAACAACACGATCGTCTCGATCACGGACCCCTCGGGCAACGTGATCTCCTGGGCCTCCGCCGGCCACGTCGGCTTCAAGGGCTCGCGCAAGTCGACGCCGTTCGCCGCGCAGATGGCCGCCGAGTCGGCCGCCCGCCGCGCGCAGGAGCACGGCATGCGCAAGGTCGACGTCTTCGTGAAGGGCCCGGGCTCCGGTCGCGAGACCGCGATCCGCTCCCTCCAGGCCACGGGCCTCGAGGTCGGCTCCATCCAGGACGTCACCCCCACCCCGCACAACGGCTGCCGTCCGCCGAAGCGTCGTCGCGTCTGACGCACGGCCGCCTGGCGGTCTGAGGTTTCCGGGCGGTACGGCTCCGTAAAAGGGCTGTATCGCCCGTACCCTTGCACGTAGCACCATCGGGCCACCGCCCGGTGACTCAGGGCATCAAATAGTGGGTGCCCCTGACTGAAGGAACGCAACATGCTGATTGCTCAGCGTCCCTCGTTGACCGAAGAGGTCGTCGACGAGTTCCGCTCCCGGTTCGTGATCGAGCCGCTGGAGCCGGGCTTCGGCTACACCCTCGGCAACTCCCTGCGTCGCACCCTCCTGTCGTCGATCCCCGGCGCCGCTGTCACCAGCATCCGGGTCGACGGTGTCCTGCACGAGTTCACCACCGTGCCGGGCGTCAAGGAGGACGTGACCGACCTGATCCTCAACATCAAGCAGCTGGTCGTCTCCTCGGAGCACGACGAGCCGGTCGTGATGTACCTGCGCAAGCAGGGTCCGGGTCTGGTCACCGCCGCCGACATCGCGCCCCCGGCCGGTGTCGAGGTGCACAACCCCGACCTCGTCCTCGCCACGCTCAACGGCAAGGGCAAGCTGGAGATGGAGCTCACGGTCGAGCGCGGCCGTGGTTACGTCTCCGCCGTGCAGAACAAGCAGGTGGGCCAGGAGATCGGCCGTATCCCGGTCGACTCCATCTACAGCCCCGTGCTCAAGGTCACGTACAAGGTCGAGGCGACGCGTGTCGAGCAGCGCACCGACTTCGACAAGCTGATCGTCGACGTCGAGACCAAGCAGGCCATGCGTCCCCGTGACGCCATGGCGTCGGCCGGCAAGACCCTGGTCGAGCTGTTCGGTCTGGCCCGCGAGCTCAACATCGACGCCGAGGGCATCGACATGGGCCCCTCGCCCACGGACGCCGCCCTGGCCGCCGATCTGGCGCTGCCGATCGAGGAGCTGGAGCTCACCGTTCGGTCGTACAACTGCCTCAAGCGTGAGGGCATCCACTCCGTGGGTGAGCTCGTCGCCCGCTCCGAGGCCGACCTGCTGGACATCCGCAACTTCGGCGCGAAGTCCATCGACGAGGTCAAGGCGAAGCTGGCCGGCATGGGCCTGGCCCTCAAGGACAGCCCGCCCGGATTCGACCCGACCGCCGCCGCCGACGCCTTCGGCGCCGACGACGACGCGGACGCCGGTTTCGTCGAGACCGAGCAGTACTAAGAGCTCGGGACCGACTGCCGGTTCCTGGGTGCGGGTGCGCTGTGGCTTGTCGCGCCCCCGCGACGGAGTCGCACATGGACACCGCCCCGCGCCCCTTCCGGCTCGCCCCTTCGAGGCTTGCCGGATCTTCGACGGGCGTTCGCCCGCTCGGACACTGACCTCGGTACCTGATACGGCCGGGGCAGACACCTAGGAGAGACACCATGCCGAAGCCCACCAAGGGTGCCCGTCTGGGCGGCAGCGCCGCGCACGAGAAGCTTCTCCTCGCGAACCTCGCGAAGTCGCTCTTCGAGCACGGCCGCATCACCACCACCGAGGCCAAGGCCCGTCGCCTGCGTCCCTACGCGGAGCGTCTGGTCACCAAGGCGAAGAAGGGTGACCTTCACAACCGCCGTCAGGTGCTCTCGGTGATCACGGACAAGAGCATCGTGCACACGCTCTTCACCGAGATCGGCCCGCGTTACGAGAACCGCCCGGGTGGCTACACCCGTATCACCAAGATCGGTAACCGCCGTGGCGACAACGCGCCCATGGCTGTCATCGAGCTGGTGGAGGCCCTGACCGTGGCCCAGCAGGCCACCGGTGAGGCCGAGGCGGCGACCAAGCGTGCCGTCAAGGAGGCCGAGGAGACCAAGGTCGAGGAGACCAAGGCCGACGAGGTCGTCGAGGACGCGGCCGCGGCCGAGGAGTCGAAGGACGCCTGAGGCTCTGCCTTGCTGTGAGGCGGGTCCGTCCCTTCGGGGGCGGGCCCGCTTCCGCGTTCTCGGAGGGTTTCCGGTGCTGAGAGGATCTGAAGGTGAGTGACGAAGCAGAGCCCGGTCACGTGCGCGTGCGGCTGGACCTTTCCTACGACGGGACCGAGTTCTCCGGGTGGGCCAAGCAGGCCGGGGGACAACGGACCGTGCAGGGCGAGATCGAGGACGCCCTGCGGACCGTGACCCGGTCCCGGGACACGACGTACGACCTGACCGTGGCCGGGCGCACCGACGCCGGGGTGCACGCGCGCGGACAGGTGGCCCATGTGGACCTGCCGGGGGAGCTGTGGGCCGAGCACCGGGAGAAGCTGCTGAAGCGGCTCGCCGGGCGGCTGCCGAAGGACGTGCGGGTGTGGTCCCTCACCGAGGCGCCCGACGGGTTCAACGCGCGGTTCTCGGCGGTCTGGCGGCGGTACGCGTATCGCGTGACCGACGCCCCCGGGGGAGTGGACCCGCTGTTGCGCCATCACGTCCTCTGGCACGACTGGCCGCTGGACATCGACGCCATGAACGAAGCCGCCGGGCGGCTTGTCGGCGAGCACGACTTCGCCGCCTACTGCAAGCGGCGCGAAGGGGCGACCACCATTCGTACGCTGCAGGAGCTGAGCCTCGTGCGCGGTGACGACGGGATCATCACCGCCACGGTCCGCGCCGACGCCTTCTGCCACAACATGGTGCGCTCGCTGATCGGGGCACTGCTGTTCGTCGGGGACGGGCACCGTGAGCCGGACTGGCCGGGCAAGGTGCTGGCGGCCGGCGTGCGGGACTCGGCCGTGCACGTGGTACGGCCGCACGGGCTGACGCTGGAAGAGGTGGGATACCCCGCTGACGAGTTGCTGGCCGCGCGGAACAAGGAGGCGCGGAACAGGCGGACGCTGCCCGGGGGCGGCTGCTGCTGAACGGCTGAACGGCGGCGGCCGGGCTTGGGAGCCCGGCCGCCTGCGCTCAATTCTTCAGGGCCGCGGTCAGTTCCTTCTCCAGCCACGGTGTGACATAGCCCATGCCGTCCTTGGTGAGGTGCACGCCGTCACCGTCGGGGTAGAGGCGCTTGCCCTTGGCGTTGTACTGGACGCACTCGCCGTTCGGGCAGAGGAAGGCATCGAGGTTCAGCAGGGAGACCTCGGCCGGGGCCGACTTCACGTACGTGGAGACCACCTCGTTGAAGCAGTCGCCCCACTTCTCGATGATGGCGCCGTTGGCGCGCCTCTCGTTCATCAGCAGGATCTTGGTCTTCGGCGCCTGCTTCTGGACCACTGCGACGGCCGCGTTCAGCTGCTTCAGGTAGCGGGTGCGGTAGGTGGAGTCGCAGGAGGTCAGCCACTTGCCGTCGATCTTCTGCTCGGCGGCGTCCCAGCCGACGTGCAGGACGACGGCGTCGGGCTGGGCGTTCTCCAACTGGTCGGTCCAGTAGCCCTTCCAGCCGATGCAGGCGTTCCAGTTCGTCAGGACCTTGCCGACGCGGTCGCGCACCGCCTGCGGGGACATCACGCCGCAGCCGCCCTGGCCGCCGTCGATGACCGCGTAGGCGTTGCCGTGCTGGGCCAGCGAGGTCGCGAAGTCCTCCGCCATCGAGTCGCCCAGGGTCAGCACGAGCGGCTTGCCGTCCGGGCGCATCGAGTCGGCCACGTAGGAGGGCAGGTAGTGCGAACCGAGGCCGATGACCAGGGTCGCCACGGTGAAGATCGGTACGGCTCGCACCGGGCGCCAGTCGCGCACCCGGTACTGCTCGATCGAGTAGTGCATCACCATCGACAGCAGCCAGGTGAGCCCGGTGCCGAGCAGGAACAGGGCATACGGCTTCATGTCCGAGTAGGCCATGAGCAGCACCCAGTACACGGGCAGGTGCAGCAGATACATGCTGTACGAGATCTGGCCGATCTCCATCAGCGGCTTCAGACGCAGGACCCGGGCCAGAGGGCCGCGGTCCGTGCTCAGGCAGGCGGCGGTCAAGGCGATCAGGAGGGCGACGACGGCCAGTCCGCCCTGGTAGAGCCAGGGGTCGTGGTACGTGCTCACCTTGATGCTGAGGTAGACCACCGCGACCAGAGAGACGATCGCCGTCAGCGAGGCGAGGTGGTACGCGAAGCCGCCGCCGGAATCGCGTTGCTTCCCGGCCGCCCCGCGCTGCACCAGGTAGACGATGAACGCGGCCGCCGCGCCCGCCATGAAGGCGACGGCACGGGTGTGGGTGGCCAGGTACAGGAAGTCGGTGTCGTGGTTGCCGCCGCGCCACAGCACGGGTGCGACCAGGGCCGACGCGGCGAAGAGCAGCACCGCGAGGACGGCGACGGGCAGCACCCGGCGGCGGAAGACCGCGAACGCGGCGACGAGGACCAGCGGCCACAGCACGTAGAACTGCTCGGTGATGCTCAGCGACCACATGGCCGACAGCGGCTGGATGGCTCCGAAGTGGTCCCAGTAGGCGTCGCCGCGGGCGATCTGGGCCCAGTTGCCGACCTGGAAGAGCGCACCGAGCGCCTGCTGGGAGACCGCGCGGGACTCCTTCAGCGGGCTCGTGAGATAGGAGAGGGCCACCACCAGGGCCAGGGCCACCATCAGGCCCGGCAGCAGGCGCTTGAACCGGCGGCGGTAGAACCGGCCGATGCGGATACGGCCGGTGCGCTGCACCTCGCGGATCAGTACGAGCGTGGTGAGGAACCCGGAGAGCACGAAGAAGGCGTCCACGCCGAACAGACCGTTGCTGAACCAGTTGGTGTGGTACAGCAGCACGGAGAGGATGGCGATGCCGCGCAGACCGTCCACGGCCTCGAAGCGGGACCGCATGGGCGCGGACTCCGACGCCTTGTCCTTGTCCTTGTCCGTCGGGGGATGCGCGTTCCCGGCCTGCTTCGGCGCCGGCTCGGGGGCCGGTGCCGCGCCGGGGGGCTGGGCGACCGCCGTGCCGTAGCCGCCGTAGGGCTGGTCCGCCTGTGGCTGCCGGGGGATCTGGGGCGGGTACTGGGCCTGGGACTGCCCTGGCTGCTGCGGGATCAGCTGCCCGACGGACTGCTGGGGCGCCGCGGGCGGGTGGCCGTACTGCTGTCCGTACGTCTGCCGCTGTTCCTGTTGTCCGTACCCCTGTTGCCCGAATGGCTGCTGTTCGTGGCCGTCAGGGCCCGGGTGTTCAGTGGGCGGCTGACGATGCATGGGGTACTCCAGAGTGAGCGGCGGCCTGCGCGGTGCAGGGAGTCGGGGAAGCGGAGGTCCGGACGCCATGGGCCGGCAAGTAAGCTCCGCAGGCGATGCGCAGACCCGGCGGGAGTTCGTTGCCCTCGGCCACCCGGGCGCCGTCGCCGACGACGACGGCGTCCAGCACGCTGTCCTCGCCGATCACAGCGTGGCGTCCCACCACAGAGGCAGACAGATGGGCGCGGGCGGCGACCCGGGCGCCGGTCAGCAGCACGCTGCCGTCGACGACCGCGCCCGCGCCGACCTCGGCGTCGGGGCCCACCACGGTGCCCCCGATGAGCACGGCGTCGGGGTGCACCCGCGCGCCGGGCAGCACGAGGGCCTCACCAGTCGGGCCGGGCAGCGCCGGAGAGGCGACGCGACCGCGCACCAGGTCGGCCGAGCCCTGGACGAACGCGGCAGGAGTGCCCAGGTCGAGCCAGTAGCTGTCGTCGACGACTCCGCGCAGCAGGGCGCCTGAGGCCAGCAGTTCGGGGAAGGTCTCGCGCTCTACAGAAACGTTTCTGTCGGCCGGGATCCGGTCGATCACGGAGCGAGTGAAGACGTAGCATCCCGCGTTGATCTGGTCGGTGGTGATCTCCTCGGGCGTCTGGGGCTTCTCCAGGAAGGCCCGGACACGTCCCTCGGTGTCGGTGGGCACCAGGCCGAAGGCGCGCGGGTCCGCCACGTGCTTCAGGTGCAGGGTGACATCGGCCCGCGAGGCGACATGGCTGTCACGCAGCGCGGCGATGTCCACGCCGGAGAGGATGTCGCCGTTGAAGACCAGTACGGGCCGGTCGGGGGCGCTGCGCAGTCGCCCGGCCGCGTTGCGGATGGCTCCGCCGGTGCCGAGGGCCACCTCTTCGGTGATGTACTCCAGCTCCAGCCCGAGGCGGGAGCCGTCGCCGAACTCCTCCTCGAACAGCTCGGCGAGGTAGGAGGTGGCGAATACGATCCGGGTGATCCCCGCGGCCGCGGCTCGTGCCAGCTGGTGCGTGAGGAACGGGACTCCGGCCACGGGCAACAGTGGCTTGGGAATGTGGCTGGTCAAGGGCCGAAGCCGGGTGCCCTGACCGCCGACGAGAAGGATCGCTTCAGTCATGTGGTGTCCGCCTTGGGTCGCGGGGACGGGTCATGGATGCGTGGGGGGATCTCTCCATCACTGGGTGGCCGCGCTGCCGGGCCCGGCGTAGGCGGAGGTGAAACAGGTCTTGACGGCCTTCTCGGACTTGGGGCGCCCGGCGAAGTCCAGGCGGGAGGCCGTCTTGTCGTCCGGTGGGGTGTTGGGGTCGTCGTCGAAGTAGATCGACCACCAGTAGACGCCGCTCATCCGGCGCTCCTGGACGACCTTGCAGACGGCCGTGTACCAATTGGCCTGCACCTGCGGGTTGACGGCGTTCTTCGTGTAGAAGTCGCCGGGTGCCTTGTACGCGCCGTTCATCGCGCCGATTCCGGCCTCGGCGAGGGTGATGTTGGGCAGGTCGCCCGTGGACTTCTTGTCGAGCCAGGTGTTCCAGCCCTCCGCCAGCCGGTCGACGGAGGCGTTGTCGGGCACCTTGACGGGGAAGTAGGCGTCGACGCCGAGGTGGCTGACCGGCATGTCGATGCGGCCGGAGACGTAGTTGTCCCAGTTGGCGTCGTAGGCGACCTCACCGGAGAACGCCTTCTCCGCCGAGGCCACCAGGGAAGCCCAGCCCGGGGCACCCTCCAGGGAGTTCAGCTCGGTGCCGATCACGAAGGTGTTCGCCTTGTCCTGTTCGGCGACTTTGAGATACGGGGTGAGGAGCTTCAGGTAGGAGGCGAACCAGGCGGAGCGGGAGGCGGGTTCGATACTGCCGCGCCAGCCGGTCGGCGGGTTGAGCGAGGCCTCGTCCATGATCGGCCGGACCGTGGTGCGGAAGCCGGCGTCCTCGAACACCCTCAGCACCTTCTGCACGCGCACCGGGGACGGCGTCTTCGCTCCGGCCATCAGGGTGTTGGACGTCGGGCCCCCGGTGTAGAAGGGGAACGAGAGCGACACCGAGTTGGCGCCCAGGCCGATGAGGTACTTCGCGTGCTTGCGTGCCTGCTGGATGATGAAGTCGTCCGACCGCTTCTTGGTCTCCTCCTCCCAGTAGAGCTGCACGCCCCACTGAGGCATGCCTTCCTTCCAGGCTTTGGCGACCTTGAGGGTGTCCTCGGAAGCGGCGGCGGAGGAGGACGGGGACTCGGAGTTCTTGATGCCGGTAGCCGGGGCGGAGTCCCCGGAACCGGAGCCGTTGTCGCCGAAGACGAGCCGGGGCAGGGCGGAACCGGCGTCCCAGCGCACCGGCTGATTGCCGACGAACAGGGGCGTGCCGACCACGAGGGCGAGGACGGACAGGGGAAAGACGGCCAGCATGGGCAGTCGCGAGCGCTTCATCACGGGTGCTTTCGTGCGGTCAGGCGGGCTTGGCGATCACGACGAACTTGTTCTCCTCGCGCCGGAGGAACTTCAGGAAGCCCTTGAAGCCTCCGAGTCCTTCCAGAATGGAGAAGACGGGGATGAGGCCGATCACGACGACCGGCTCCCACCACTTGCGCCGGCCGCTCGCCGAGGCGATGGCGTTGAGGCGCAGTCCTTCCCAGTAGGTCCAGATGACGTAGGCGAAGTTGAGAGCCCACAGGATGACGACGGACTGGGTGACGGGGGAGGTGTTGAGGTCGCCGACGAGGAGTCCGATGCAGAGCACCGCGACGATGTGCTGAAGCGGGCCGAGGATCCAGGTGGCCACACACACGGAGAGGAACCAGCGGTAGCGCCACGGGATGGTGCGGTTGAAGCAGAGCGCCACCAGGCCCCAGGCCCAGCGGTCGCGCTGCTTGACGAAGTCCTTGGTGGTGGCCGGGGAGGCGCCGTAGCAGCGTCCGTTGAACCAGTCGCTGCGGCCGGGGTAGCGACGGCAGAAGCTGAGGGCGAGCTGGGCGTCCTCGACGATCGCCTTCGGCCCGAAGTCCCAGCCGATGGTGGCTTCGATGGACGCGCGCAGCACCAGCAGCTCGCCGTGGACTCCGGCAGCCGGGGTGCCCATCCCGGTCAGCGCCCGGAAGCGGGCGATGTCGTCGGCGGGGCGCACCGCGTCGGCGAGCCAGGTGAAGCGGTTGACCGCCGCCTCGCGGGGATACGTGAGGATGCCCTGGGCCATGTGCTTGGCCTCGTCGGGGTGGGCGCGGCGCTGGCGGTTGATGAACTGGGCGAGCGAGGCGGCCGTGTCCGGACCGACGCCGGTGTCGTCGTCCATGTGCAGCACCCACACGTGGTCGAGGGCCTCGCCCTCCTCGATCCGCAGCTCGTGCGCGTAGTTGTTGGCGCGGGCCTTGAAGCGGGTCCCGTTGGCGGTCACGTATGCCTTGGGGGTCTCCACCACGCGGATGAGCGGGTTGGAGGCGGCGAGGCGGTTGATCGTCTCGGTGGCCTCGCAGCCCTCCTCGGTGAGGACGTCCACGCGCATGTAGGGGAAGTACTCGGGGAGGTGCTCGACGTAGGAGAGGACCGAGCGCTCCAGCGCCGGGTAGGTGTCGTGGCGGCCGATCGTCGGCACGAGGACGATCAGGAAGTCCTCCTCGACCGGGGCCGGCGGGACCATACGGGCGCTCTGGCGTACCCGGCGCCGGATGAGCAGGGCGCCCTGGATACCCACCATCACGCCGATCACCGGCAGCGACCAGACGATGGTGAGCGCCCAGCTCAGGGGCGAGGAGCTGGGGCGATAGGTGTACAGCCCGAAGAACAACAGCAGCACGAAAGGCAGGAGGAACGGCAGGATGCCGGGTCTCCAGGCTTCAGTGCGCTTCGCCAGTTTCGCGTTGTGACGAGAGTGCGAGGCACTCCCGTCGACCATTGTCGACGCCATGACGACTGCTCAGCTCCCGTGAAATCAGTGGCGCGTCGGAGCAGTGGCGATTTCACGGCATGACTCAGAGGGCGCGCGTAGGCGCGACTCTGTCCCCGGGCCCCCGCCCTCCAACACCTTCTTCGGTGCGTCGGCCTCTCAGATGCCCCCCCAGGCGCCCGAAGCTCAGGCCGAACAGAAACATGAGTCTGCCACGCAAGTCATTGATTATGGAACTACTGTGAGTGTGATGTGTTCAAGAAGTAACAAATCTAGGTCTTGTGCAGTGATCTCCAGTCGAAGTCGGACCCAAGGCCTCTCCCGCCACCGGTGGTGATCCTTGGTGAGCCGTAGGTGAGCTTCACGTCGGCCGCGGTGTTCTTCCCCCGCGGCGAGGAGACGTTGTCGTACGTCAGCGCCTGGCCCCACACCGTCCACATCGTCCACGGCGTCCTGCTCAGGGTCGCCGGCTGGGCCGCGTTCAGCGGTACGTGGAAGGACTCGGCGAGGACGCGCGGCTTGCGGTACTCCTCCAGGCCGCGGTACCAGACCTCGGTCCAGGCGTGGTTCCCGAAGGGCTTCGCCGGGCCGTCGCTGTAGTCGTCGACGCCCACCACGTCGACGTACCGGCTGCCCGGGAAGTAGGCCCGCGGCTGCTTCCCGTAGGACCCGTCCCAGGAGTGCGGGGCCCAGACGAGGATCAGGTTGTGCAGCCTTCTCCGGTGCACGAGGAAGTCGTACGTCAGCCGCCACAGCTTCCGGTACACGGCCGGATCCTGCCCTGCCCACCAGAAGCCGTGGCCGGGGGCCGTGTTCATCTCGTGGTAGGGGCGCAGGAGGACCGGCACCCCGCGGTCGGCGAGGTAGCCCAGGTGGTCCGCGAGATAGCCGAGGTCGTGCAGCAGGTCCCGGTGCTCGGAGCTGCCCTCGGTGACCACGCGGCCGAACCACCCGGGGTCCTTCGCGGCGGGCGAGTTGCGTCGCAGTGTCTGGGCGAAGCCCTTGACGGGGCTCCCCGGGTAGGGCTGATGGAAGGAGAAACCGACCAGGCCCGCCGGGCCGCCCCCGTTGTGCGGCAACGAGACCTCGGTGCCGGAGGAGCAGTCCGCACGGGTGCCGGACGGGTGGTACGAGCCGTCGTCCGCCCGGGGCAGGCCCGACCACACACCGACGGCGAGATCCACGGCGTCCTCGGCGTATCCCCACTGTTTGCGGCAGCTCGGCCAGGCCCCGGAGTAGGAGCGGGGCTCGCCCACCGCCCAGCCGGGCCGGCCGTAGCCGGGGCCGAGATCCAGTTCCACGAAGCCGGGCAGCCGGCCGGTGATGTCCCGCGCCTTGCGGTAGTAGTAGCCCGGCTGCTTGGTGCCCTGGAAGTCGCCGTACCGCTCGTTGTAGCGCTCGTTGTGCAGCTCCACGTGCTGGCCGATCACCGTGCGGCCCGGACGGCCACGGCGGGCGTCGTTCTCCAGGCCCGCGAGCAGCGCGTACACGCGGCGCGCGGCGGGCGTGGCCTCCGGGTCGCGCCCGCGCAGGTCGACGGGGACGGTCCCGGGGCCGTCCCCGTCGGGCCAGGCCCACACGGCGAGGGGCGACAGCAGGGCCGTGCCCGCCGCGGCGGCGAGCAGCCGGGCCCGCCCTCGCATCCGCACGACCCGCGCCCTCGGACTATTCGCCGGCTGCCGCGGCCGAAGCCTGGGCCTCGCCGCGCCTGCGGATCTGCTGGAACGCGAACTGGGCGAGGTCGTCACCGGCGCCGAACACCTTGGTGTCCTTGGTGGTGACGTCCTTGCCGGCCGGGAAGCCGGCGATGGTGAAGTAGGCGTAGCGGCCGTAGGCGTTCGTCGTGGAGCGGCAGACGGCGCCGCTGCAGAAGGCCTTGACGCCCTTGCCGGACAGCGCCTTGACGATGCTCTTGCTGTCCGCCTGGACCTTGGCCTTGGTGGCCTGCGCCTCGGTGTCGAAGACGGCCACGCCGACCGTCACCGCGACGTCGTCCTTGGTGTAGGTGACGCGCATCAGCCGGGTGCAGCCGTTGGCCGTGAGGATCTTCGGCAGCGTGCCCTGGGCGTCGGCGGCGCACTTCTTGTTGTCGGCCGTCGCGCTCTTCTTGTACACGGTCGCGTTCATGGTCAGCTGCGTGCCCGGGAAGAGGATGTCCGGGCCGAGCGGTGCCGTGTCCTTCTTGGCGCTGGCGACGAAGTCCTTCGGGTCCAGCGGGGGCGGCGCGGTGGTCGGGGCGAACGACGGCGTCGACGAGCCGTCGCTCGGTATGTCCGCGGTAGCGGGCAGCTGCGAGGACGGTTGGTTCGACGCCTTGGAGTCGCCGTTGGCGGAGACCACGCCCATGGCGACGGCGGTGCCTATGCCGACCGTGGCCAGGACGCCGCCGGTGATGAAGAGGACCCGCCGCCGTTTGTTGCGCGACTCCGACGCCTCGGCGAGCGCCGCCCAGTCCGGGGAGTGCCCGTCGCTGCCGGGGGTCCACGGCTGATCTGAATTCGGTTTCCAGGGATCCCACTGGGACTGGGGTCCCCCCTGCCCATAGCTCATGGGGCGCATCTTAGACGGGAGACGGGGTATGCGGTCCCGCCCCAACGGGCCCTGGAGTCACGGCCGTTCGGGGTGTATCAAGGGATATGGGCGACATGTCGGAGTGATCCGCGCCGAGTGGGGCGGGCCCGACCTGCGGTGACGTGAAGGCGACTACGGAAAGTCACATGGCGTGTGCAGACATCCGGCCGTCCGTCGGGCGCACCGGAGGCCCGCGTGCCAGGCTGTGAGTGAGTGAGTGAGGGTCGAGATGAGGAGTGGCCCGTTCCTCGCCGGGTTCGGTGGGGTGATGTGATCCACTCCTGCGGATCGGCCCCCGTGATTCCCCCTGTGGACCGGTGCGGCCCGGCCGGAGTGCCCGATGTCACATCGGCTGCCGTGGCGGTTCCCCGGATCCGGGCGTCGGCCCGTGTGTGGCACGGTGCCGACCAGGTGACGGTGGGGTGGCGAGTGGGTTGCCGGCGCCGGAGCGGGGCCGTGCAGGGGGCGCGCGAAAGGTCTGTGCGCCCTCGTTTTGACCCGCCCATGGAAGCCCGGGTATTCTGACTCTTCGTTGTGTATTGGCTCGCTCATTCTCACGGGAGTGGCCTCTACCTAGGTTCCCTGGAGCAGTTACCAGTGGGCGGCATACGGGCAGCGTCCCCGGCATTGTCGTCCCGAGCTGCACGATCGCTTCAGTGATGCCATGTGTCAGCACCCATCCACTGAAGAAGAAGGCTGCGAAGTGCGTACGTACAGCCCCAAGCCCGGCGATGTGACTCGCCAGTGGCACGTCATCGACGCTCAGGACATCGTCCTGGGTCGTCTCGCCACCACCGCCGCGTCCCTTCTGCGGGGCAAGCACAAGCCGATCTACGCCCCGCACGTCGACACCGGTGACTTCGTCGTCATCATCAACGCCGACAAGGTGCACCTCTCCGGTAACAAGCGGACCCAGAAGATGGCGTACCGCCACTCGGGTTACCCGGGTGGTCTGCGCTCCGTCCGCTACGACGAGCTGCTCGCCAAGAACCCCGAGAAGGCCGTCGAGAAGGCCGTCAAGGGCATGCTCCCCAAGAACACCCTGGGCCGTCAGATGCTCTCGAAGCTGAAGGTCTACTCGGGCGACCAGCACCCCCACGCTGCCCAGCAGCCGGTGCCGTTCGAGATCACCCAGGTCGCGCAGTAGTTCCGGCCACCCCCTAAGACGAAAAGAAATCTGAGGAGAATCGTGGCCGAGACCACCGTTGAGCAGCCGGTCGAAGAGACTGAGCTCGTCGACATCGACAGTTACACCACCGAGTCCGAGGTCCCCGTCGAGGGCGAGTACACCTCGGAGTCGATGGCGTCCCGCTTCGGCGACCCGCAGCCGGCCGCCGGCCTGGGCCGTCGCAAGAACGCCATCGCCCGCGTCCGGATCGTCCCGGGCACCGGCAAGTGGAAGATCAACGGTCGCACCCTTGAGGACTACTTCCCGAACAAGGTGCACCAGCAGGAAGTCAACGAGCCCTTCAAGGTGCTCGAGCTCGAGGGTCGCTACGACGTCATCGCCCGCATCGCGGGTGGCGGTGTCTCCGGTCAGGCCGGCGCCCTGCGCCTCGGCGTGGCCCGTGCCCTGAACGAGGCGGACGTGGACAACAACCGCGGCGCCCTGAAGAAGGCCGGCTTCCTCAAGCGCGACGACCGTGCGGTCGAGCGCAAGAAGGCCGGTCTGAAGAAGGCCCGTAAGGCCCCGCAGTACAGCAAGCGTTAATCGCCAGCTGCCTCTGCACGTACTCCGAACGCCCCGGCGGCACGCCATAGTGCCGCCGGGGCGTTCGTTTATCACAGCCTTCGGGCGTATAACGGCACAAGACGCTCAACAGCTTGTGTTATCGGATGTTCAGGCATCGAATGTCTGGGACGCGGAAGTCCCGTGCGTGGGCCGCACCGGCACACGGCTTCCGTGACTGAAGCTTCCTCAGGAGGACACGTGGGACGACTCTTCGGCACGGACGGTGTGCGCGGTGTCGCCAACGCGGATCTGACAGCCGAGATGGCGCTCGGTCTGTCCGTCGCGGCGGCACATGTACTGGCCGAGGCCGGTACGTTCGCCGGTCACCGCCCGACAGCTGTGGTCGGACGGGACCCACGCGCGTCCGGGGAGTTCCTGGAGGCCGCGGTGGTCGCGGGCCTCGCGAGCGCGGGCGTGGACGTGCTGCGTGTCGGCGTGCTGCCGACGCCGGCCGTGGCGTACCTCACGGGCTCGCTCGGTGCCGACCTCGGCGTGATGCTGTCCGCCAGCCACAACGCCATGCCCGACAACGGCGTCAAGTTCTTCGCCCGCGGCGGCCACAAGCTCGCCGACGAGCTGGAAGACCGCATCGAGACCGTCTACGAGGAGCACCGCACCGGCGCTCCCTGGGAGCGGCCGACGGGTGCGGGCGTCGGCCGGGTGCGGTCGTACGACGAAGGGTTCGACAAGTACGTCGCGCACCTCGTGGCCGTACTCCCGAACCGACTGGACGGTCTGAAGATCGTCCTGGACGAGGCGCACGGCGCCGCCGCCCGGGTCTCGCCCGAGGCGTTCGCGCGGGCCGGCGCCGAGGTGATCACCATCGGTGCGGAGCCGGACGGGCTCAACATCAACGACGGCTGCGGCTCCACCCACCTGGGTCCGCTGAAGGAAGCCGTCCTCGCGCACGGCGCCGACTTCGGTGTCGCCCACGACGGCGACGCCGACCGCTGCCTCGCCGTGGACCACACCGGCGCCGAGGTCGACGGCGACCAGATCCTCGCCGTGATCGCGCTGGCGATGCGGGAGCGTTCCGCACTGCGCTCCGACACCGTCGTCGCGACCGTCATGTCCAACCTGGGCTTCAAGCTGGCGCTGGAGCGCGAGGGGCTCAAGCTCGTCCAGACCGCGGTCGGCGACCGCTACGTCCTGGAGGAGATGAAGGAGCACGGCTACGCCCTCGGCGGCGAGCAGTCCGGGCACGTGATCATCCTCGACCACGCGACGACCGGTGACGGCACGCTGACCGGGCTGATGCTGGCCGCGCGGGTCGTCGAGACCGGGCGTTCGCTGCGGGATCTCGCGTCGGTGATGGAGCGGCTGCCGCAGGTGCTCATCAACGTCCCTGACGTGGACCGGAGCCGGGTCGGCACGTCGGCGGAGCTGGCCGCGGCGGTGACCGAGGCGGAGCACGAACTCGGCTCCACGGGACGGGTGTTGCTGCGCCCGTCCGGTACCGAGCCGCTGGTGCGTGTGATGGTCGAGGCGGCGGACATCGACCAGGCGCGGTCGGTGGCGGGGCGGCTCGCGGACGCGGTGAAGTCGGCGCTGGGCTAGGCCGGTCACCGCCCGAACACGCCGGACGTGCCGTACGTCTGACGGACCTTACCTTCGGCGCCGCCCACCTGGTGGGCGGCGCCGAGGGCTTTTTCGGGGCGGGCGGTCGTCCTCCGGGGCGGGCGGCGCTTTCCGGAGGCGGGCCGTCGTCAGAGTTTGCGCAGGCTGAGCCGCTGGACCTTGTGGTCGGGGCCCTTGCGCACGATGAGGGTCGCGCGGCCGCGGGTGGGGGCCACGTTCTCCACGAGGTTGGGCTTGTTGATGGTGCGCCAGGTCGTACGGGCGTAGTCGAGGGCCTCCTCCTCGGAGACCTGGGTGTACCTGCGGAAGTACGAGGACGGGTTCTGGAAGGCGGTCGCGCGCAGCTTCTTGAACCGGTTGAGGTACCAGCGTTCGATGTCCTCGGCGCGGGCGTCGACGTACACGCTGAAGTCGAAGTAGTCCGCGAGCCCCACCCGGGTGCGGCCGTCCTTGCCGGGCAGGGCGGGCTGCAGGACGTTCAGCCCCTCGACGATCAGGATGTCGGGGCGGCGGACCGTGAGCCTTCGGTCGGGGACGATGTCGTAGATGAGGTGCGAGTAGACGGGGGCCGTCACCTCGTCCTTGCCGGCCTTGATGTCGGCGACGAAACGGGTCAGGGCGCGGCGGTCGTAGGACTCGGGGAACCCCTTCCGCGACATCAGGCCGCGGGCCTCCAGCTCCCTGGTCGGCAGCAGGAAACCGTCCGTGGTCACGAGTTCGACGCGCGGGTGTTCGGGCCAGCGGGACAGCAGCGCCTGGAGGAGCCGGGCGACGGTCGACTTGCCGACGGCGACCGAGCCCGCGACCCCTATGACGAACGGGGTGCCGGCCTGCGACCCCTGTTCGCCGAGGAAGGTGTTCAGCGCGCCTCTGAGGCCGTCGGTGGCACCGATGTACAGGTTGAGCAGCCGCGACAGCGGGAGGTAGATGTCGCGCACCTCGTCGAGGTCGATGACGTCACCGAGACCGCGGAGCTTCTCCACCTCCTCGGCGGTGAGGGGCAGCGGCGTCTTCTCACGCAGCGCGCTCCACTCGGAACGGGTGAGGTCGACGTAGGGAGTCGCCTCCGGCCTGTGCCGGTGGGCGCTCCGGGGCATCGAGGAGACCGGAGAGATCACAGTCCATTGTGAACGGAGTTTGAACGGGGTGGGGGGTGGGGTGCGTCACGCCACCCCGTGCGGGATGCGCGCGGACGGCCGAATCACGCCCCCGTCACGATCGGATGTCGAGTGATCTTCGTGGGCGGGGCGGGTTGATCTTCCGCGTAGCGTGCTGGGGATGTGCACAGCCTGTGCACAAGAGACAGAAAGAAAGAGTTTCCTTCGTGACAGCCACCGCCGTTCGCCGTACCGCCCTCGTCGCCTCCGCGGCCGCCCTCGCCCTGTTCGCCACCGCGTGCGGTGGGGACGACAAGGCCGCCAAGGCCGACGGTGAGAACAAGGGCGGCGCGACCGCCGCCTCCGCCCCGGCCGCCAAGGCGCTCACCGCCGCCGAACTGGAGAAGGCCGCGCTGACCCAGGCGGACGTCAAAAGCGGCAAGGTCACCGAGAAGGTGCCGGCGGCGGACCTGGTCACGCCGGACAAGGTGAAGGTCGCCGACGACGCGGCGTGCGCCCCGCTCGCCCACCTCCAGATCGGCTCCTACGTGGGCAAGCCCGCGGCCACCGCGACGCGTGAGTGGAAGGGCGACCCGAAGAAGCCCGCCGCGGGTGCGAGTGACGAGGAGAAGTTCCTCGCCGGTGTGGACGCCCCCTCGGTCCTGGTGACGCTGGCCACCTACGAGAACGGCGGAGCCGAGCAGGCGATGAAGGACCTGACCGCGGCCGCCACGAAGTGCGCCGGCGGTTTCACCTTCACGGTGGCCGGTGACACGACCAAGAACCTGAAGGTCGTCACGACCGACGCGCCCAAGGGTGCCGACGACGCGATCGCCCTGACCACCACCTTCGAGGCCGACGAGGGCATCGAGGCGCCGGTCAAGGGAGTCGTCGTCCGCAAGGGCGCCACCCTCGCCTACCTCCCCGCCATCAACATCGCCGCGGCCGCGTCCGGCAAGGACTTCGACTTCCCCACGGAGATCGTCGACGCCCAGCTCGCCAAGCTCGGCTGACGTCGCATCAGCGCACCGGGGCCTTCGTGCCCCGGTGTGAATTTCCGATTTCGGGCACGCTTCGGCTCTTTTCGGCGGGCCCCGGCGCTTAGGCTGCCGGGCATGTGCGGAATCGTGGGATACGTGGGGTCGCAGTCGGCGCTCGATGTCGTGATGGCCGGACTGAAGCGGCTGGAGTACAGGGGGTACGACTCGGGGGGCGTCGCCGTGCTGGCGGACGGCGGCCTGGCCGCGGCGAAGCGGGCAGGGAAGCTGGTCAACCTGGAGAAGGAGCTGTCCGAGCGGCCGTTGCCGACCGGCACGACGGGCATCGGACACACACGCTGGGCCACGCACGGCGGGCCCACGGACGCCAACGCGCATCCGCATCTCGACAACGCGGGGCGCGTCGCGGTCGTCCACAACGGGATCATCGAGAACTTCGCCGCCCTGCGCGCCGAGTTGGCCGAGCGCGGGCACGACCTGGCCTCCGAGACGGACACCGAGGTCGTCGCCCACCTGCTCGCCGAGGAGTTCTCCTCCTGCGCCGACCTGGCGCAGGCGATGCGACGGGTGTGCGGCCGTCTCGAGGGCGCGTTCACCCTCGTCGCGGTGCACGCGGACGAGCCCGACGTCGTCGTCGGGGCGCGGCGCAACTCCCCGCTCGTCGTCGGCGTCGGCGAGGGCGAGGCCTTTCTCGCCTCGGACGTCGCCGCCTTCATCGCCCACACCCGGGCGGCGATCGAACTCGGTCAGGACCAGGTCGTCGAACTGCGCCGGGACGGCGTGACGGTGACCGGCTTCGACGGCCGGCCGGCCGAGGTGCACGCTTACCACGTCGACTGGGACGCGTCCGCCGCCGAGAAGGGCGGCTACGACTACTTCATGCTCAAGGAGATCGCCGAGCAGCCCAAGGCGGTCGCCGACACCCTGCTGGGCCGTATCGACGCGGCCGGCTCGCTGACCCTGGACGAGGTGCGGATCCCCCCGAGGGTGCTGCGGGAGATCGACAAGGTCGTCGTCGTCGCCTGCGGTACGGCCTTCCACGCCGGGATGATCGCCAAGTACGCCATCGAACACTGGACCCGCATCCCGTGCGAGGTGGAGCTCGCGAGCGAGTTCCGCTACCGCGATCCGATCCTCGACTCGCGCTCCCTGGTCATCGCCATCTCCCAGTCCGGCGAGACCATGGACACCCTGATGGCTCTCCGGCACGCCCGTGAGCAGGGCTCCAAGGTCCTCGCCATCTGCAACACCAACGGCTCGACGATCCCCCGCGAGTCCGACGCCGTGCTGTACACGCACGCCGGTCCCGAAGTCGCGGTCGCCTCCACCAAGGCGTTCCTCACCCAGCTCGTCGCCTGCTACCTCGTGGCCCTGTACCTGGGCCAGGTACGCGGCACCAAGTGGGCCGACGAGATCCGGGCCGTCGTCCGTGACCTGGCGAGGATGCCCGCCGAGGTCGAGCGGGTCCTGGAGACCATGCAGCCGGTACGGGAACTCGCGCGCACGCTGGCCGACAAGAAGACCGTGCTCTTCCTGGGGCGGCACGTGGGGCACCCGGTCGCCCTCGAAGGCGCGCTGAAGCTCAAGGAGTTGGCGTACATGCACGCCGAGGGCTTCGCGGCCGGCGAGCTCAAGCACGGACCGATCGCGCTGATCGAGGAGGACCTGCCGGTGGTGGTCGTCGTGCCGTCGCCGCGTGGCCGGTCCGTCCTCCACGACAAGATCGTGTCCAACATCCAGGAGATCCGGGCCCGGGGCGCGCGCACGATCGTCATCGCGGAGGAGGGGGACGAGGCGGTGGTGCCGTACGCCGACCACCTGATCCGCATCCCGGCGACCCCGACCCTGCTCCAGCCGCTGGTGGCCACGGTGCCGCTCCAGGTCTTCGCCTGCGAGCTGGCCACGGCCCGGGGCAACGAGGTGGATCAGCCGCGCAACCTCGCGAAGTCGGTGACGGTCGAATGATCCGCTGCCGCTGAGGCCCTCGCCGCCGCGGGAGTCGGCGCGGCCGGGAGGGTGGAGGCCGGGGCCGCGCTGGGGGCCGGGCAGGGTGTCGTACGCTCTGGCTGCCCCCCTCGACTGAACGAGAGAAAGCGCCGCTTGTCATGGCCGAGAGACCGTCCGACGCGTCCAGACCCGGAGACTCCGGTTCGGGTTCCATATCCGATGCGGAATGGGCGAAGTTCATTCAGGACAGCGAGGGCGCGATACGCGACTCCGCGCCCAAGGAGCCGTCCGCGCGAGCCCGTATGGTCACCGAGCGGCTGCGGCGGCAGGACGCGCAGGGCGGGGCGCCCGAGGGGTGGCGGACCGGGCCCGCGTGGCGGGAGATGGACGGGCGGGCGGCCCGGCGGCGGAGGTTGTGGGCCGTCCTGGGGGTGCCCGTGGCCATCGCCGTGGCCGTGGTGGCGGTGCGGCCGTCGTTGATTCCCGGTGATCCCTTCCGTACGGCGCGGGAGCCGGACGCTGTCGCCGCCTCACCGCTGCCGGCGGAGACCGCGGCCCCGACCGCCGCCCCGGAGGCCGTGGATCCCGATGTGCCGACGCTGGACCGGCCGTTCGCGGGTTCCCCGGCGCTCGCCTGGGCCGACGGCGCCAAGGGGATCGTGCTGCCGCAGGCGAAGGCCGTCGGGCCGAAATCCAAGGCGCAGGTGGCGCAGGCACTGCGGCTGACCCGGACGCTGCTGATCGACGCGAACCTCGACCCGGCCACGCTGCGCGGCGAGCGGCCCGCGGCCGCGCTCGGTGCGATCGAACCCCATCAGACGGACCTGCTCCGCCTGCTGAACACCTCGCTCCGCAAGCCGGACAAGAAGCACGACCCGCGGCTCATGTTCAGCCGGTTCGATCCCCACGAGGTGCGCCTGGTCGGCGATGTGGTCAAGGACCGCGGGCGCATCACGTTCAAGGCCGGCACGCAGGGCTCCGTCGCCATACACGCCGACTACACCTTCGTCTATCCGCTCACCCGCGCCGACAACAGCAGCACCGAGGTGGCCCGGACCATCGTGCGCCGGGTGCTCGACGTCGAACTGTCCGACCCGGCCAAGTACCAGGTCACCCCGGGAAGGATCGCCGTCACGAACTACACCGAGGAGTTCGGCAACTCCTCCTGCGACGTCTACGACGGTTATCTGCACCCCGAGTTCTCGACGCCCGGCGCTCCCAGGGGCGCGTCCCCGACCGGGCCGACGATCGATCCGTACGACCGGAGCCGGGACCTGGAGAAGGAGCAGAGGGGGGAGTGCGGGACGGTGTCCCGCACCTGACCGGAGGATCGGACGGACCGGGCGGACCCGGCGGCGCGACCGGCGTCGCCCGCCGGGGACGGCGGGTCTCCCGCCGTAGGCTGCTCGGCATGAGCATCATCGGGGTCGGTATCGACGTGGCCGAGATCGAGCGGTTCGCGGCATCGCTGGAGCGCACCCCCGCACTGGCCCAACGGCTCTTCTTGGAAGCCGAGTTGTTGCTGCCGAGCGGGGAACGCAGAGGCGTCGCCTCGCTCGCGGCGCGGTTCGCGGCGAAGGAGGCGGTGGCCAAGGCGCTGGGCGCGCCGGCCGGCCTGCACTGGACGGACGCCGAGGTGGTCGTCGAGCCCAGTGGCCGGCCGCGGCTGCGGGTGACGGGGACGGTGGCGGCGCGGGCGGCGGAGCTCGGGGTGCGGTCCTGGCATGTGTCGCTCAGCCATGACGCGGGGGTGGCGTCGGCGGTGGTGGTGGCGGAGGGGTAGGCCCTGCCTCGCGGCCGGCCCGGGCCGGGTGGCCCGTGTGGTGTGTGCGTGCCCGTGGGACCAGGTGGCCCGCGAGGTCGACGTGCCCATGGGCCCAGGTGGCCCACGGGTGTGCGCGTGCCTGCGGGCCCGGCTGGTGCGCGTGGTGCGTGCGGTGCGCGTGAGGAGGGTCAGAACCTGCGTGGTGCGGGTGCGGTAGGGAAGACTCGGTCCCATGCGTACTGCGTACAGCGTGGAGACGGTAAGGGCTGCCGAGCGGGAGCTGATGGCGCGGCTCGCGGAGGGTGCGCTCATGCAGCGCGCCGTCGCCGGACTCGTTGCGGCCTGCGCGGACTTGCTCGGGCGGGTCTACGGCAGCCGGATCGTGCTGCTGGTCGGCAGCGGCGACAACGGCGGCGACGCCCTGTACGCCGGGGCCCGGCTGGCCCGGCGCGGCGCGGGTGTCACGGCGGTGCTGCTGGCGCCCGACCGCACGCACGCGGGCGGGCTCACGGCGCTGCGCCGGGCCGGGGGCGTGACGGTCGCCCCGGACGCCGCCGAGGGGCCGGTCCTGCGGGCCGACCTCGTCCTCGACGGCATCGTCGGGATCGGCGGCCGGGGCGGGCTGCGCCCGGACGCGGCGGCGCTGGCCGCGCTCGTCGCCGACTCCCGGGCGGCCGTGGTCGCCGTCGACCTGCCGAGCGGGGTGGAGGCGGACACCGGCGAGGTGAAGGGCGCCGCCGTACGGGCCGATCTGACCGTGACCTTCGGGACGCACAAGCCGGGACTGCTGATCGATCCGGCGCGGGAGTACGCCGGGTCGGTGCGGCTCGTGGACATCGGGCTCGGACCCGAACTGCCTGCCGAGGCGGAGCTGGAGGCGTTGCAGCACGCGGACGTGGCCGCGTTGTTGCCGGTGCCGGGCGCGGAGAGCGACAAGTACCGGCGCGGTGTCGTCGGCATCTCCGCCGGGTCGGCGCGCTATCCGGGGGCCGCCGTCCTGGCCGTGGCGGGGGCGCTGCGGGGCGGGGCCGGGGCCGTGCGGTACGTCGGGCCCGCCTGGGACTCCGTCATCGCCCGGTTCCCGGAGACCCTCGTGTCGGACGGCGGGCCGAAGCACGCCGGGCGCGTGCAGGCGTGGGTCGTCGGGCCGGGGGCCGGGGACGACGCCGCCGACGTGGCGGAGGTGCTGGCGGCGGACGTGCCGGTGCTGCTCGACGCGGACGGACTGCGGCTCGCGGACGCCGGGGCGGTGCGGGCGCGTACGGCGCCGACGCTGATGACGCCGCACGCGGGGGAGGCGGCGGCGCTGCTCGGGGTGGCGCGGGAGGAGGTCGAGGGGGCCCGGCTGGAGTCGGTCCGGGAGCTGGCGCGGCGGTACGGGGCGGCCGTGCTGCTGAAGGGGTCGACGACGCTGGTCGCCGGCCCCGGAGGCGGGCCCGTACGGGTGAACCCGACCGGGACGCCCTGGCTGGCCACGGCCGGGAGCGGGGATGTGCTGTCGGGGCTGGGCGGGTCGTTGCTCGCGGCGGGGCTGAGCGCGGTGGACGCGGGGAGTGTGGCCGCGTATCTCCACGGGCTGGCGGGGAGGTTCGCGTCGGACGGGGCGCCGGTGGGGGCGCATGATGTCGCCGAGGCGATTCCGGGGGCGTGGCGGGACGTGCGGGACTGAGGGCCCCGGGCTCTCGTCTTCTCGCCCCCGCCGCCTCTTTCCCTTCCCTTCCCGGGGGCCGCCGTCTCTCGGGGCCGCCGCCCCCGGACCCGCGCTTCGGCTTGGACGTCCTCGTCCTCGTTCTCGTCCTCGAACGCGGGACGGGCCGGCGCCGGGTGGCCCTCGGACGGGCTGGACGGGTGACCTCGCCGCGCGTCAGCCCCTGTCCCGCCCTCTCCTCGCGATTCGCTGATCGCATGATCAGCGTACGAATGCGAAGTGCCGCCGTCCTGCTCACCGCCCTCACCGTCCTGCCCGTCGGCGGAGTCAGTGGCGTCGGCGGCGTCGGTGCCGTCGCCCACGCCGTGTCCGCGCCGGCCGCGCCCGCGCCCCTGCCCGAGGCCGAGCTCGTACCGGGGGTGCCACCGGGGCCGTATCAGCCGTGGCGGATCGACACGCCCGACCAGACGCTCACGCCGAGGACGTACCTGCCCGACGGCGGCGAGGACGCCGTCGAGCCGCGGGACGCCGTCCGGGGGACGTACGAACTCGTCGAGTACGTGCCGATGGCCGAAGCGGTCGCGCGCGTGCCGTGCAGCGGGCAGGCCGGGCCGTACCAGCGCCAGGTCGAGCGGTGGCTGAAGCGGAAGGTGGACGGGAAGCAGTCGGCGGCCGACTGCCGGGCCGTGCGGGCGTTCCAGCTGAAGGAGGGGATCAAGCCCGCCACCGGGTTCGCCGGGCCCGCGACCTGGGCCCGGATGATGCTGAAGTCCGCGAGGAAGAACCTGGACGCGGCCGGGAAGTGTCCGGTGCGGACGTACCGCGTGGCCTGTGTCGACCTCGACCGGCAGGTGACGTGGGTGCAGAAGGGCAAGAAGGTGGTGTTCGGGCCCGTGTCCATGCGCAGCGGACGGACCGGCTACCGCACGCGGACCGGATGGCACACGATCTACTGGCGGCACAAGAACCACGTGTCGACGATCTACCACACCGCCATGCCGTACTCCCAGTTCTTCAGCGGCGGACAGGCCTTCCACGCCGTGTACGGCAGCATCTACACGACCGTCGGCTCCTGGGGCTGCGTGAACCTGACGCTGGGCGACGCGCGCAAGCTGTGGGGCGTGCTGAAGAAGAACGACCGCGTGTACGTGTGGGGGCACAGGCCGGGGCCCTGACCCGCGGACGGCCTCTGACCCCGCCCCGGACCCCGACCTGGACCTCGGCCCGGTGCCGGGGGGCTGTCATCCCCCTCTGAGACACTGGGGGCGCCATGAATGAGACAGCACCTTCGCCGACCGCGCCTTCGCCGACCGCACCCCTGCGTGCCCGTGCCGAGATCGACCTGGCCGCCCTGCGGGCCAATGTGAGGACCCTGCGCGCCCTCGCGCCGGGCGCGGCCCTCATGGCCGTCGTGAAGTCCGACGCGTACGGCCACGGAGCGGTGGAATGCGCCCGCGCGGCCGTCGAGGCGGGCGCGACCTGGCTCGGTACGGCCACGCCCGAGGAGGCGCTGGCGCTGCGTGCCGCCGGGCTGCCGGGACGGATCATGTGCTGGCTGTGGACGCCCGGCGGGCCCTGGCGGGCGGCGATCGAGGCCGACGTCGACGTGTCCCTCAGCGGGATGTGGGCGCTGCGTGAGGTCACGGAGGCGGCGCGGGCGGCCGGGGTGCCCGCGCGCGTCCAGCTCAAGGCCGACACGGGGCTCGGGCGGGGCGGCTGCCAGCCCGGCGACGACTGGGCCGAACTGGTCGGCGCGGCCCTGGCCGCCGAGGCGGAGGGGACGGTGCGGATCACCGGACTCTGGTCGCACTTCGCCTGCGCCGACGAACCCGGGCATCCCTCCATCGCCGCCCAGCTCACCCTCTTCCGGGAGATGGTGGCGTACGCCGAGGCGCGGGGCGTGTGCCCCGAGGTGCGGCACATCGCCAACTCGCCCGCCACGCTCACCCTTCCCGAGAGCCACTTCGACCTGGTCCGCACCGGGATCGCCGTCTACGGCGTCTCGCCCAGCCCGGAGCTCGGCACGCCCGCCGAATTCGGGCTGCGCCCGGTGATGACGCTGTCGGCGTCCGTGGCCCTGGTGAAGCGGGTCCCGGCAGGCCACGGCGTGAGCTACGGCCACCACTACGTCACCCCCGGCGAGACCACCCTCGGCCTGGTGCCCGTCGGCTACGCGGACGGCATCCCGCGGCACGCCTCCGGCAGCGGACCGGTCCTGGTCGACGGCAAGTGGCGCACGGTCGCGGGACGGATCGCGATGGACCAGTTCGTCGTCGACCTCGGCGGGGACGAGCCCGCGGAGGGTTCCCTCGCCGTGCTCTTCGGCCCGGGCGACCACGGCGAGCCGACCGCCGAGGACTGGGCGCAGGCCGCCGGCACCATCGCGTACGAAATCGTCACGCGCATCGGAACGCGTGTTCCTCGCGTCTATGTGAACGAGAAACCGGAAAGCGGTACTACGAGCACGACCGGTACGACCAGCACGACGAAGAACCCGACGAGTACGAAGAACACGACGAGCACGACGACTACGACGTCCAGTGCGGCCGCCACCGCCCCCACGGCTGGCCCGGCCGGTACGGCGAAGAGGAGCGGTACGTGAGCGAGAGCAGTGCGGAGGCCGTCGCGAGCGCCACAGCGGCCGTCGCCTCCGCGGCGGCGGCGTCCGGCGGCTGGCGCAGGACGACCGGTCTCGCGGGAGCCGCGATAGGTGTGCTGGCCGCGGGCGCGGCGGCCGGTGTCGCCGTCGAGCGGATGACGGTCGGACGCGGGATGCGCAGGCGTGCCCGGCTCGCGCTGGACTCGACCGGGCCGTACGGCGCGCTGCGCGGCACCCCCGGCAAGGCGTACGCCGACGACGGCACCGAGTTGTACTACGAGGTCGACGACGTCGAGCCCGAGGGAGGTCCGGCACCCCGCAGGCGCCGGCTCTTCGGCCGCAAGGCCCCCCTCCCGGTCACCGTCGTCTTCAGCCACGGCTACTGCCTCAACCAGGACTCCTGGCACTTCCAGCGGGCGGCGCTGCGCGGTGTCGTACGGACCGTGCACTGGGACCAGCGCAGCCACGGCCGGTCCGGGCGCGGGGCGGCGCAGATCCAGAACGGTGCGCCGGTCACCATCGACCAGCTCGGGCAGGACCTGAAGGCCGTCATGGACGCGGCCGTGCCGGACGGGCCGATCGTGCTGGTCGGCCACTCCATGGGCGGGATGACGGTGATGGCGCTGGCGGCCCAGTATCCGGAGCTGATCCGGGACCGGGTCGTCGCCGCGGCCTTCGTCGGCAGCTCGTCCGGGCGGCTCGGCGAGGTCAACTTCGGGCTGCCCGTCGCCGGCGTCAACGCGGTGCGGCGGGTGCTCCCCGGTGTGCTGAAGGCGCTGGGGCAGCAGGCGGAACTGGTGGAGAGGGGGCGCAGGGCGACGGCGGAGCTGTTCGCCGGGATCATCAAGCGGTACTCGTTCGCGTCCCGGGACGTGGATCCCGCTGTCGAGCGGTTCGCCGAGCGGATGATCGAGAGCACGCCGATCGACGTGGTCGCCGAGTTCTATCCGGCGTTCACCGACCACGACAAGACCGGGGCGCTCGCCCTGTTCCAGGACATGCCGGTGCTCGTGCTGGCCGGGGTCCGCGACCTGGTCACCCCGAGCGAGCACAGCGAGGCCATCGCCGACCTGCTGCCCGACGCCGAACTCGTCCTGGTTCCGGACGCCGGGCACCTGGTGATGCTGGAGCACCCCGAAGCGGTCACCGACCGTCTCGCCGACCTGCTGACCCGCGCGGGCGCCGTGCCCGCAGGCGCTACCGTGGGTGGCTATGGAAGCACCAGCAGCACCGCGCAACCCGGCTGACCTCGAACTGACCGTCACCTCGCCCGACCAGATGCGGGAACTCGGCCGGCGGCTGGCCAAGCTGCTGCGCGCGGGCGACCTGGTGATGCTCAGCGGGGAGCTCGGCGCGGGCAAGACCACGCTCTCCCGCGGACTCGGTGAGGGCCTCGGCGTGCGCGGCGCCGTCACGTCCCCGACCTTCGTGATCGCCCGGGTGCATCCCTCGCTCGGGGACGGGCCGCCGCTCGTGCATGTCGACGCCTACCGGCTGGGCGGCGGTCTGGACGAGATGGAGGACCTCGACCTCGACGTCTCGCTGCCCGAGTCGGTGATCGTCGTGGAGTGGGGCGAGGGCAAGGTCGAGGAGCTGACAGACGAGCGGCTCCAGGTGCGGATCCACCGGGCCGTGGGGGACACCACCGACGAGGTGCGGCACGTGACGGTGACCGGGCTGGGGGAGCGCTGGACGGCGGTCGATCTGAGTGTGCTCTCGGCCTGAGCGCGTCCCGCGGCCCGGGACGACCGTATGAAGGTTCCGACAAGGCGTCGGCAAGATATTGCGTCAGGCGCTCCGGGCGTGGTCACATGGTATCCAGTTCGTAGTTAGGTCTACCTAACCACGTCCGCCCCCGGCCCTGTGGAGGCGTCCATGCCCGCGCCCGCTTCGGAACCCCAGGCGCAGCCCGCGCAGCCGGGGCTGTTCATGCGCGAGCTGCTGGCGTCGTGCGTGGCGGCGGACGTGATCTCCACTCCACCGCGGGCGCCCGAGACCGTCGCGCCGGCGGACGACCACCGCGAGGCGGCGTAGCCGGCGGCTCCCGGCGGACCGGGCGGGCGGCGACGGTCGCGGTGGCTCCCCGCCGGACCGTGGCGGGCTGAGCGGCGGGCTAACGGATGACGACGATGCGCTGGCCGATCGTCGCGAACACCCACATCGCGTCGCCGTCCTTGCGGGACTCCCGGATACCGCCCGTCTTCACCGTCGTCTCGATCGGCGGCGGCGCGTTGTCCACGGCCGCGCTGAAGCCGATGACCACCTCGCCCACGCTGGTGAAACGCACGACGTGCTCGATGGGGGTGCCGTCGGTGCCGGTGACCGCCTTCGAGCGGGAGGTGACGACGTAGGAACCCGGGAGCGGATCGACGCTGCCCGGCGTGACCACGAAGGTGCGCTCGACCCGTCCGGTCGGGGCCACCAGCCACACCCGGTCGTCGTCCACCGAGTACACGACCCGTTCACCCGTACCGGAGCCCCCCGGCAGGGCGGTGGGGTTCTTCTTGTCCCGGGGCGCCTTCGCGGCCGCCGTGGGGGACGCGCTCGCACGGGCGTCGCCGCTGAACCCCGCCGGGACGGTCGCCGCGGCCTGGTAGGTGAGGAAGCCGACCGTCACCACGGCCACCGCGGTGAGCCCGGCCACGAATCCCGCGCTGCTGCTTGCCACCGCTGCCACCTCTGCATCTTTACCGAGCGTCGTACGCCGTGACTCCTCGCGACGTTAGCAGCGGGCTCCGCCCGACCGAGGCGTCCGGGCGCGGGGCCCGGGGCCGTGTCGGACGCCCCGCGGCAGGTCCCGCCCCCACCCGGGCTGAGCACAGCGCCTCCGACACGCCTCGCGGAGCCGTAGGCTGTTTGCGTGCTCTTGCTCGCTCTGGATACCGCCACCCCCGCCGTCACCGTCGCCCTCCACGACGGCACGGACGTCATCGCCTCCTCCAGTCAGGTGGACGCCCGCCGGCACGGCGAGCTGCTGCTGCCGGCCGTCGACCGTGTGCTCGCCGAGGCCGGGCTGAAGCTGGACGCCGTCACCGCGGTCGTCGTCGGCACCGGACCCGGTCCGTACACCGGGCTGCGGGTCGGCCTGATGACCGCCGACACCTTCGGGCTCGCGCTCGGCGTGCCGGTCCACGGCCTGTGCACGCTGGACGGCCTGGCGTACGCGGCCGACATCGACCAGGGCCCCTTCGTCGTGGCGACCGACGCCCGGCGCAAGGAGGTCTACTGGGCGACGTACGCCGACTCCCGCACCCGGCTGACCGGTCCCGCCGTGGACCGGCCCGCCGACATCGCCGACCGGGTGGCCGGGTTGCCGGCGGTCGGCGCGGGCGCGCTGCTCTACCCCGAGACCTTCCCGGTCGCCCACGAGCCCGAGCATGTGTCCGCCGCCGCGCTCGCCGCCCTGGCCGCCGGGAAACTGGCCGCGGGCGAGGAACTGGAGCCGCCCCGGCCGCTGTACCTGCGCCGTCCCGACGCGCAGGTGCCCAAGAACTACAAGGTGGTCACCCCCAAGTGACCGGACCCCTGACCCCGCGCCTGCGCGAGATGCGCTGGTGGGACATCGACACCGTGCTGGAACTGGAGAAGGACCTCTTCCCCGAGGACGCCTGGTCGCGGGGCATGTTCTGGTCCGAGCTCGCCCATTCGCGAGGCCCCGAGGCGACCCGGCGGTACGTCGTGGCCGAGGCCGGTGACCGCCTCGTCGGCTACGCGGGCCTGGCGGCCTCCGGTGACCTGGCGGATGTCCAGACCATCGCCGTCGCCCGCGACCACCAGGGCACCGGCCTGGGCGGACGGCTGCTGACCGACCTGCTGCGGGCCGCGACCACCTTCGAGTGCGCCGAGGTCATGCTCGAATGCCGGGTCGACAACGTCAGCGCCCAGAAGCTCTACGAGCGCTTCGGCTTCGAGCCCATCGGTTTCAGACGCGGCTACTACCAGCCCGGCAACGTCGACGCCCTGGTGATGCGGCTGACCACGGAATCCCACAGCGGCTCCGCCGCGGGTTCCACCCCCGAACAAGGAACCGAGATCAATGACTGACGAACCGCTGGTCCTGGGGATCGAGACCTCCTGCGACGAGACCGGCGTCGGCATCGTGCGCGGCACCACCCTGCTCGCGGACGCCATCGCCTCCAGCGTCGACGAGCACGCCCGGTTCGGCGGGGTCGTACCGGAAGTCGCGTCCCGTGCGCACCTGGAGGCGATGGTCCCCACCATCGACCGGGCGCTGAAGGAGGCGGGCGTCGCCGCGAGCGACCTGGACGGCATCGCCGTCACCGCGGGTCCCGGCCTCGCGGGCGCCCTGCTGGTCGGCGTCTCGGCGGCCAAGGCGTACGCGTACGCGCTCGGCAAGCCGCTCTACGGCGTCAACCACCTCGCCTCGCACATCTGCGTCGACCAGCTGGAACACGGCGCGCTGCCCGAGCCGACGATGGCCCTGCTGGTCTCCGGCGGCCACTCGTCGCTGCTGCTGTCCTCGGACATCACCTCGGACGTCCGCCCCATGGGCGCGACCATCGACGACGCGGCGGGCGAGGCCTTCGACAAGATCGCCCGGGTGCTGAACCTCGGCTTCCCCGGCGGCCCGGTCATCGACCGCTACGCCAAGGAGGGCGACCCGCGCGCCATCGCCTTCCCGCGGGGCCTGACCGGGCCGCGCGACCCGGCCTACGACTTCTCCTTCTCCGGGCTGAAGACCGCCGTGGCCCGCTGGATCGAGGCCAAGCGGGCGGCGGGGGAGGACGTGCCGGTCCGTGACGTGGCGGCCTCCTTCCAGGAGGCGGTCGTGGACGTCCTGACCCGCAAGGCCGTACGGGCCTGCAAGGACGAGGGCGTCGACCACCTGATGATCGGCGGCGGCGTCGCCGCCAACTCCCGGCTGCGGGTGCTGGCCCAGGAGCGCTGCGAGGCGGCCGGCATCCGGCTGCGGGTACCGCGCCCCAAGCTGTGCACCGACAACGGGGCGATGGTGGCCGCGCTCGGCGCGGAGATGGTCGCCCGCAACCGGCCGGCCTCCGACTGGGACCTCTCGGCGGACTCCTCGCTGCCGGTGACGGACCCCCATGTGCCGGGCCGCCACCACGGCCACGACCACGTTCACGAGGTCAGCAAGGACAACCTCTACTCATGACCGTCGCGTTGATGTGGGAGGCGCGGGCGGTCACCGGGCGCGGGGAGGACCTGCTGACCTGGGCCCGCGCCCAGTCGCTGACGCCCCCGCCACTGCGCCGGGAGACCTTCCGGGCCCCACAGGACCGGGTCCTCGTCATCACCTGGTGGGACGCGGCCCACGACGCCGAGTTGCCCGAACTTCCCGAGCCGGCGGACGGGTTGGTGACCCGGGCCGTGCATCGGTGGCGGTTCGAGCAGGTCGCGGAGGACTGACCGCGCCGGGTGTCCGCTCAGGGCTGCGGCGCGGAGAGGGCCCAGGACGAGAAGAACAGGGGCGGCAGGCACAGGAGGAACCCCACCACCGCGACCAGAGTTCCGCCGCCGACCGCGAAGCCCAGGACGACGCCGAACACGGCACCCAGGCCCGCGAAGACGGCGCCCTCCCGCCACCAGGGACGGGCGGGGCGCAATTCGGCGCCGGCCGGGATGACGAAGGTGTCCCGCAGGTCGGCCCGCACGGCGTGGTCGCCGATGTCGAACGCCGACGGCGGCTTTTGGCGCAGCCGTCCCAGCGGCACCAGTCGGGTGCCGTCGGGCAGTCGCACCACGGCGGGCCGCTTCCCGCGCGCGTGCACGGTCACCGGCACCGGCCCGTCGGGGAGTTCGGCGAGCGCCGGGTGCCACATGACCCGCTGCCAGCGCTTGGGCAGCTTGGACAGCTCCGCGTGGTCCCCGTGGTCCGACCGGTCCGCCGGCGTCAGCGCCAGCCACGTCGTTTCCTCGGTCCGCCACAGGCTCCCTCTACGCCTGCCGCAGTGCACCGTCACGGTCATGGGGCCTCCCGGCCGCCGTGACGCCCAGCGGAACCGCACCCCGCGCCAGACCCAGATCCCGATCAGCGGTACGACGGCGATCGCGCCGAGCGCGACGGGCACTTCGAGGTCGTCCTCGGCCGAGGTCTCGTCGGGGTCCGCCGGGAAGCCCCGCGGATCCGCCCGCGCGGGGTCGTAGGCGACGGCGAAGTGCCTGCCCTCGGCGTAGCGATCGGTGTCGTACACGCCGAAGCGCTGTACATGCGGGTGACCGGCCGCGTCCGTCCAGCGCACCCGGATGTCCGCGTCGTCGCCGATACCGTCCTCGACGACCACCCCCGTCGCCGTCGCGGAGGCCCGGTCGCGGGCGTTCTCGTAGGCGTAGGCGTGACAGGCGAGCCAGGCGGCGAAGAGGGCGTAGCCGACGACGGTGACCGCGATGCCGAGGAGCGCGACGCGCAGGGCGGGGCCGGGGTGTCTCACGCCGCCGTCTCCTGTCGGGTTCCGGCGGTCGCCAGCAGCGCCCGTACGGGACCGGGGTCCTCGTCCGCCATGGCGTCAAAGACCAGTTCGTGCAGGTCGACGACCACCGTGCCGTCGGGCGCGGTGAGGACGCTGTTCAGCCAGCGGTCCGCATAGGCCCAGCCCGCCTCGCGCAGCGCCGATGCCAGCCCGGCGGTCAGGACGGAGGTCAGCACCCTCCGGGCGGCCACCGGGCGTACCGAGGCCGGCATCCACCGCAGCCCGGGTTCGAGGCGGCGGGCCAGCCGCGGCCAGGTGCCGTCGGTGACGGAGTCCAGGACGGCGGCCACCGCCCGCTCCGGTGCCTCCTGGCCGGTCGCGTGCAGCAGCAGCGTGCGGGCCTCGTCGTCGCCGAGGGCGTGCAGCCGGTCGGCGGGCAGATCGAGGAGGCGTACGGGACGACGGTCGGCGGCCGACCCGCCCTCCATCTCCGCCACCTCGTTCACGCACCAGCTCTCGACGGACTCGGCGGTGCGCAGCACGACGGGCGCGTCGCCGTAGGGCGGGGACGCCTCGACATCGGCCGGCAGTGCGGCGATCCGCGCGGCGACCGGCGGGTGGCCCTCCATGGCGTACGGGTCGGGCGCGGCCTCCTCCTGGTCCGCGGCGGCGACGCGGGCCATGTGCCGGGCCACGAGCGGGTCGCGCAGGGCGGTGTCGAGGGCGTCGTAGAAGTCCTCGGGGTAGGTGTCCTCGTCGGTGCACGCGGGCCACCACGTGCCGCCGAGCCCCTCGAACGCCGCGTGCAGCAGTCCGCTGCGGCGCAGTGCCTCGGCGGTGGCCGCGGTGCCGGCGATCCGGACGGCGTCGGCGTCGGCCGCCGTCTCCGCCCGCCACACCCGAGGCCGGGTCGCCCGCAGGAGCGGCGCGGCCAGCGGCGCGAGCGGGCGGAAGCGGCGGTCCAGGCGGTCCGTGAGGACGCCGCGGGCCAGCTGGATCAGGTTCGTGCGCCGGTCACGGATGTGCCGCTCGTGCCCCAGCTCGTGCGCGATCACCGACGCCAGCTCGGCCTCGGTCAGGGTACGCAGCAGGGGCAGACCGAGCAGCAGGACGTAGGTGCGGACACCGGCCACCCTCACCCGGCCCAGCGACGCGTCCACATCGGGGACGACCTGGACGAGCAGCGGCTCCCGGAATCCCGCCCGCTCCGCCACGTCCCGCACCAGCGCGCACAGTTCCGGTTCGTCCTTGGGACGCAGGGGCCGCCCGGGAATCGCGTCGCGTCCGGTGACGGCACCCACCAGCCTGGACATGACCGTCCCGACCGGCCCCAGGATCAGTGTCAGGAGGGGCCACGGGGCGTCCCACAGCACGATCGCGAGGATCACCCCGAGTGTGAGGAGGACCGTCGGCAGACCGGCCACGGCCAGCATCGCACTGATGAGCAGCCACTCACGGAGGGGCTGCGGTCGTATGTCCATGGAGCGGGTGTTCCTGTCACGTGCGGCGCGAGTGTCGGCGGATTGTGGCACACGGAGATGGCCGGATCCCGTCGCCGTCCCGCTCGTCGACCGTGGGACCGGCACCACCGCCGACACCGCTTCGGCCCCTCACGCACCGCGCCGCCGTGCGCGGCGGACAGCGCCGGGCACGGGGTGACGTGCCCGGCCGCTCACGCGTCTACGCCGACTTCGCACCGCAGGTGGCGGTCCGGCCCCAGGACCCGTACCGGACCCGTGAGGGTCAGCCGGGCCGTCCGCCGGATCTCCGTGCTGGAGACGCCCAACCGCAGTTCCAGGGCGCCGGGTTCGACCACCCGTTGTCCCCGCCGGTCGGTGAAGGCGGACAGGTCCGCGTGGAAGCGGAACGTCACGCGCCGCGCCGCGCCCGGCGCCAGCTCCACCCGCTGGTAGCCGATCAGGCGGACGTCCGGGCGGGTCACCGACGCCACCGGGTCGTGCAGGTACAGCTGGACGACCTCCGTGCCCGCCCGGTCGCCCGTGTTGCGGACGGTCACCGAGACGTCGTACGAGCCGTCCGTGCCGATCTCCGCCGCGGGGCCCGCGAAGTCCTCCCACGCGAACGCCGTGTACGAGCGTCCGTGCCCGAAGGCGTACAGCGGGGTCGGGTCCAGGCTGCTGACCTCGCCCGCCAGTCCCAGCGGCGGCTGGAGGTACGTCCACGGCTGGCCCCCCGGCTCGCGCGGCACGCTCACCGGCAGGCGGCCCGACGGGTTCACCCGGCCCGAGAGGACGCCCGCCACCGCCGGGCCGCCCTCCTCGCCCGGGAAGAACGCCTGGACCACCGCCCCCAGCCGCCCGTGCCAGCGGCCCAGCGCGTACGGGCGGCCGGTCAGCAGGACCAGCACCACCGGGACGCCCGTCGCCACCAGCCGGTCCAGCAGGTCGCCCTGGATCCCGGGGAGCCGCAGGTCCGGCACGTCGCAGCCCTCGCCTGAGGTGCCCCGGCCGAACAGCCCGGCCCGGTCGCCCAGGAACGCCACGCACACATCCGCCTCCGACGCCCGCGCCACCGCCTCCGCGAAGCCCGAGTCGTCCGGGTCCGAGACCCCGCAGCCCTCGGCGAACGTCACCTTCGCGTCCGGCAGTTCGGCACGCAGCGCCTCCACGGCCGTGGGGATCTCGATCCCCATCGGTACCTGGGGGTGATGCGTCAGCACGTGCGAGGGGAACGAGTAGCAGCCCAGCATCGCGAGCGCGTCCGCCGCACGGGGGCCGACCACCGCGACACGGGTGCCGGGGGCCAGGGGCAGGATGCCGTCGGGGTTGTCCAGCAGGACCACCGACTCCTCGGCGAGGCGCCGGGCCAGGGCCCGGTTCACCGCCGGGTCCAGGTCGACGGGGCCCGCCGGTTCGGGGGTCCAGTCCTCGTCCAGCAGGCCCAGTCCGCACTTCTGGAGCAGCACGCGGCGGACCGCCCGGTCCACCAGGTCCGCGGCGACCGTACCGGCGCGGACCGCCGCGACCAGCTCCGGCCCGTAGCACTTCAGCGTCGGCAGTTCGACGTCGATGCCGGCCGTGAGGGCCAGGCGGGCCGCCTCGGCGGGCGAGCCGGCGACCCGGTGCAGGGTCTGGAGGAAGCCGATGCCGAAGTAGTCGGCGACCACCGTCCCGGTGAAGCCCCATTCCTCCCGCAGGAGTTCGGTCAGCAGCCACGGGTCCGCCGACGCCGGTACGCCGTCCGTCTCGTTGTACGCCGCCATCACCGAGCGCGCCCCGCCCTCGCGCAGCGCCATCTCGAACGGCGGCAGCGTGATGTCGGCGAGCTCCCGGACCCCGGCCCGCACCGGGGCCAGATTGCGGGCGCCCGCCGAGGACGCGTACCCGGCGAAGTGCTTGAGCGTGGCGATGATCCCGGCCGACTCCAGGCCGCGTACGTAGGCGCTGCCGACCGTGCCGACCAGGTACGGGTCCTCGCCGATGGTCTCCTCGACCCGGCCCCAGCGGGGATCGCGGACCACGTCCAGGACCGGTGCCAGCCCCTGGTGCACGCCCACCGAGCGCAGGTCGTGGCCGATGCGCCGGGCCATCTCCTCGACGAGCGGCGGGTCGAAGCTCGCGCCCCAGGCCAGCGGCACCGGATACGCGGTGGCCCGCCAGGCCGTGAAGCCGGCCAGGCACTCCTCGTGCGCGACGGCCGGGATGCCGAAGCGGCCCGCCGCCACGATCCGGCGCTGGGCGCGGGCCAGGGCGCGCGCGCCGAGGTCGGGGTCGACGGGGGCCGTGCCGAAGGAGCGGGTGAGCTGGCCCAGGCCGAGGGTGATCAGCTCGTCCCATTCCCGGTCGGGGCGCTCGGCGGTCATGTCGTGCTGGTGCGGGGCGACTCCGTCGCCGTCCGTGGCGGCGCCCACCCACACGCCGTACAGCTGGGCGGTCTTCTCCTCCAGGGTCATCCGGGCGAGGAGGTCGTCGACACGGGTGGCGGCGGGCAGAGCGGGGTCACGCCAGGGGGCGGTGGTCATGAAGCTCCACTCGTAGTCCGAATGTTTCGACTGAAAATCCGAATGTTCCGGGAACCTATGGCGCGGCAGGGGGTTCGTCAAGAGGTCGCGCAGGGATACGATCGCCGCCATGACAGCCCCGGAGCCCGCCGAATCCCAGACGACAGCGCGGTCCGCCCGGACCGCGACCCTCGCCGAGATCGCCAGCGAGGCAGGCGTGTCGGCGCCGACTGTTTCGAAGGTGCTCAACGGCCGCGCGGACGTCGCCTCCGCCACCCGGCTCCGCGTGGAGGAACTGCTGCGCGCCCACGGCTACCGCCGCCGCCGGGCCGAGGCCAGCCGTTCGCCGCTGATCGACCTGGTCTTCCACGAGTTGGAGAGCGCCTGGGCGATGGAGGTCATCCGCGGGGTGGAGAACGTGGCCCGGGACGCCGGGCTGAGCGTGGTGCTCAGCGAGAGCGCCGGGCGGCTCACTCCGGGGCGGACCTGGGCCGACCAGGTCGCCGCCCGTCGTCCGCACGGCGTGATCCTCGTCCTGTCCGGGCTGGACGAGTCCCAGCGCGCGCTGCTGAACAGCAGGTCCATCCCGTTCGTGGTGATGGACCCGGCCGGTGACCCGGGCGCCGACGTGCCGTCGATCGGCGCCACCAACTGGCAGGGCGGACTCGCCGCCACCCGGCACCTGGTCGACCTCGGGCACACGCGCGTCGGCGCCATCAGCGGACCGGCGACCATGATGTGCAGCCGCGCCCGGGTGGACGGCTACCGGGCCGCTCTGGAGACGGCCGGCCTGCCCGTCGACCGGGGACTGATCAAGACCGGGGACTTCCATCACGAGGCCGGCTACCGCCTCGGCCGCGAACTGCTGAGCCTGCCGGACCGGCCCACCGCCGTCTTCGCCGGCAACGACCTCCAGGCGCTCGGACTCTATGAGGCCGCCCGCGAGATGGGTCTGCGTATCCCGGACGACCTGAGCGTGGTGGGGTTCGACGACCTGCCGGTGGCGCGCTGGGTGGGGCCGCCGCTGACCACGGTCCGGCAGCCGCTCATGGAGATGGCGGAGACGGCGGCCCGGCTGGTGCTGGAACTGGCGCGCGGGGAGGGAGCGCCGACGGCGACCCGGGTGGAGCTGGCCACCAGCCTGGTGGTGCGGTCCAGTACCGGGGCGCCCGTGGCGGGAAGCTGACGTGTCGACAGGTGGGGCCGGGGCCCGCCCACTTCACCGAAGCCAGTCGGCGGGATGACCGAAACTTTCGGAAGCCCGCCGCCTGATCCTCTCCTGGATCAGGTCGATCAGGTCGATCAGCTCGATCAGCTCGATCGGCTCGATCCGGTCGACGGAGCGGTCCCGGACGGCGGCGGTTCGGTGACGTCGGGATGGCGGGCGCCTGTGTTCGTCCTGAGAAAAGTGAGATTTTCCCAAGAAAGCCACCCCGGGCACGGCCGTTGAAATAATTCGGACTTACGTTCCTCTTCGTGACCGGAGACGACGAGAACAAGGACGAGAACGAGAAGGACGCGGACAAGAAGGACGAGGCGGGGGCCAAGAACGGGCACGTGGGCGGACGTGGAGGCCGGCGGTCGACCCTCCTCAAGGCCGCCGGCCTCACCCTGGCGGGCGCCCTGGTGCTCGGGGTCGGCACGGCGGGCTGGGCCTACTGGCGTCTGAACAGCAACATCAAGAGCGTCGACATCGACAGCGCGCTCGGCGACGACCGGCCGGCCAGGCCGGGGACCACACCGGCGCCCGCCGGATCGGCGTCCCCGTCGGCCGCCGCCTCCCCGCCGCCGACCGGGGCGCTGAACATCCTGGTCCTCGGCTCGGACTCGCGCAGCGGCGCCGAGAACCAGGAACTCGGCGGCGGCAGCAGCTCCGGCGCCCGTTCCGACACGGCGATGGTCGTGCACATCGACGCGGGGCGCACGACGGCCACCGTCGTCAGCATCCCGCGCGACACCCTCGTCACCCGTCCGTCCTGCCCGCTGTCGTCCGGGGGTTCCACGGCGGTGGCGTACGGCGCGATGTTCAACAGCGCGTACGCGGTGGGCGGTCCGGTCTGCGCGGTGAAGACCGTCGAGTCGCTCACCGACGTGCGCATGGACCACTACATCGAGATCGACTTCTCGGGCTTCGCGAAACTGGTGAACGCCCTCGGCGGGGTCACCGTCACCACGGACGAGGACATCGACGACGACGACAGTCACCTGCGCCTGGCGGCGGGCACCCACCACCTCGACGGCAGGCGGGCCCTCGCGCTCGCCCGCACCCGGCACGGCATAGGCGACGGCAGCGACCTCGGCCGCATCGGCCTCCAGCAGAAACTGGTGAAGGCCCTGCTGGAGCGGATCGCCTCGATCGACCTGCTGACCGACCCCGCCAAGTTCTACGAGGTCGCCGACGCCGTCACCGGCAGCCTGACCACCGACACCGGCCTCGACTCGCTGGGCGAACTCGGCGACCTGGGCACGAGCCTGCGGGACCTGTCGGCCGACGCCCTCAGGACGGTGATGATGCCGGTGGTCACCGCCCCCTCGGACCCCAACCGGGTGGTGGCGCGGGAACCCGCGGCGAGGGAGCTGTGGGAGTCGCTGCGCTGAACCGGGCTCAGGCGAGGGAGCCGGGGGAGCCGCCGCGCCGAACCGGGCTCGAGGGCCGGGAAGAGGCGGGCCTCGCGTCCCGGAAAAAGATTCCCGGAGGAACTTCGGCGCCCGTGTCGATCCGCCCGGCTCCCGTTCGACGCACAGGTGAGAGGCGGGGAGAGACCCCGCCCGGGAGACTCGTCACCGTACGGGTCGCCCACCGCCGTGAGGAGTCACCATGCCCCGCTATCTGTCGCTCGTGCGGATCGACGAGTCCGCCGCGCCCGCCGAAGGCCCCAGCCCCGAGCTGATGCGGCGGATGGGTGAGCTCATCGAGGAGGTCACCAAGGCCGGCGTCATGCTCGACACTGCCGGGCTGACCCCGACCGCGCAGGGCACCCGGGTGCGCTGGGAGGGCGGGCGGATCTCCGTCACCGACGGGCCGTTCACCGAGGCCAAGGAGGTCGTCGGCGGCTACGCCATCATGCAGTGCAAGGACCTCCCCGAGGCCATCGAGTGGACCAAGCGGTTCCTGAAGGTCCACGAGGAGTACTGGACGGTGACCTGCGAGGTACGGGAGATCGCCGAGGGCTGAGCCCTCCTTGGCCCAGGCCGGACAGGGCTGAGTCCCCCTTGGTCCGAGCCGGACGGGGCTGAGTCCCCCTTGGTCCGAGCCGGACGGGGCTGAGCCCTCCTTGGTCCGAGCCGGACGGGGCTGAGCCCTCCTTGGCCCGAGCCGGACAGAGGTGTTCGATGGGGGACTGTGAGCCCGCAGCCCCCCGCCGACCCGCGCGGCGCCATCGAGACCGTCTTCCGCCTGGAGTCCCCCCGCGTCATCGCCGCCGCCGCCCGGGTCGTGCGCGACGTCGGCATCGCGGAGGAGCTGGCGCAGGACGCGCTGGTCGCGGCCCTGGAGCAGTGGCCGCGCGACGGTGTGCCCGACAACCCGGGCGCCTGGCTGGTCACCGCCGCCCGCCGACGCGCCGTCGACCTGGTCCGCCGCCGGGAGAACTACGCCCGCAAACTCGCGGAGATCGGCCGCGACCTGGAGACCACCGTGCCCGCGGCGGAGCCCGCCGACCCGGACGACATCGACGACGACCTGCTCCGGCTCGTCTTCACCGCCTGCCACCCGGTGCTGTCCGCCGAGGCCCGCACCGCCCTGACCCTGCGGCTGCTCGGCGGCCTCACCACACCCGAGATCGCCCGCGCCTTCCTCACCCCGGAACCGACGATCGCCCAGCGCGTCGTCCGCGCGAAACGCACCCTGGCCGCCAGGAACGTGGCCTTCGAGGTGCCCCACGGCCCCGACCGTGAGGCCCGGCTCGGCTCGGTGCTCGACGTCATCTACCTGATCTTCAACGAGGGGTACGCGGCCACGGCCGGTGACGACTGGCTGCGCCCGGCGCTGTGCGAGGACGCCCTGCGGCTCGCCCGGCAGCTGGCGGCGCTGATGCCCAAGGAGGCGGAGGCGCACGGCCTGGCGGCGCTGCTGGAGTTCCAGGCCTCGCGCACGGCCGCCCGCACCGCACCCGACGGCACCCCGATCCTGCTCAGGGACCAGAACCGCCGCCGCTGGAACCGCATGCTCGTCGCCCGTGGCGTCGACGCCCTCGCCCGCGCCGACGCCACGGCCACCGGCGCCCCGGGCCCCTATGTCCTTCAGGCCGCGATCGCCGCCTGCCACGCCCACGCGTACACCTACGAGGAGACCGACTGGCCGGCCATCGCCACGCTCTACGGCCTCCTCGCCGCCCGCGCGCCCTCGCCGGTCGTCGAACTCAACCGCGCGGTGGCCGTGTCGATGACAGAGGGGCCGGCCCCGGCCCTGGCCATCGTCGACACGCTCGCCGCCGAACCCGCCCTGCGGGACTACCACTTGCTGCCCAGCGTGCGCGGCGACCTGCTGGCCCGACTGGGGCGTACGGCGGAGGCGCGCGCGGAGTTCGAACGGGCGGCGGCGCTGGCGCGCAACGAACGGGAACGGGAGTTGCTCCTGCGCCGGGCGGCGGAGCTGTCCTAACCGACCGGGGCGGGCCGGCCGATCAGCATCGTCGGCGCGCCCGCGACCCGGGTGAGGAACACCGTCGCCGCGTGGGGCCCCTGCGGCTTGACCTTGCGGCGCAGTTCCTCCGGCTCCACCGCCGACCCGCGCTTCTTGACCGTCAGCACGCCGACCTCCCGCTCGCGCAGCAGCGCCCTCAGCTTCTTCAGGTTGAAGTGGAGCTGGTCGGTGATCTCGTACGCCGAGGCGTACACCGTCGGGCGCAGTTCGTCCGCCGTGACGTACGCGATGGTCTCGTCGACGAGTCCGCCGCCGACCTCCTCGGCCACCTCGGCGACCAGATGGGCGCGGATGACGGCGCCGTCGGGCTCGTACAGATAGCGGCCGACGGGACGGACCCCGGGGTTCGGCAGGCCGCGGGAGAGCAGGCTGCGCGGGCCGGGCAGCAGGGTGGCGCGCACCGCCCCCGGGGCCGTCCCGAACCACAGCACCGCCTCCTTCACGTCCCCGCCGTCCGAGATCCACTCGGCCTCGGCCTCGGCGGGAACCGCCTCGTGCGGAATGCCGGGCGCGACCTTCAGAGCGGCGTGCGGGGCCTTGCGGGCCGCGTCCACCGCCCACGACAGCGGCGGCGAGTACGCCTCCGGGTCGAAGATGCGGCCACGGCCGCCCCGGCGTGCCGGGTCCACGAAGACGGCGTCGTAGGACGACGCGTCCACCTCCGTGACGTCCGCCTCCCGCACCTCGATCAGACCGGCCAGCCCCAGCGCGTCGGCGTTCGCGCGTGCCACGGCCGCCGTCGACGGGTCGCGGTCCACGGCGAGGACGCGGATGCCCGCGCGGGCGAGCGCGATCGCGTCGCCGCCGATACCGCAGCACAGGTCGGCGACCGAGGTCACGCCGAGCTCCGCGAACCTTCGCGCGCGGTACGTCGCCACCGACGCGCGGGTGGACTGCTCCACTCCGTTCGGGGTGAAGAACATCCGCTCCGCGTCCTCGGCCGCGAACTTCGCCGCCGCCCGCTGCCGCAACCGCGCCTGGCCGAGTGCCGCCGACACCAGCTCGGCGGGGTGGTCGCGGCGCATCCGGGTGGCGACGGCGAGTTCGTCGGCGGGGGCGGTGTCGCGCACCTCGTCGAGGAGGGCGCGGCCTTCGGGCGTGAGGAGGGCGTGCAGGTCGTTCACCGGCTCATTGTGGGCCAGTCGGTGGACGGTGTGCCTCCGGTGGCGGTGTCGGGGCGGGTTCGGGGCTGTGGCCTGGGAGGATCCGGCACCATGCGAGTGGTCGTACAAGATGACAAAAGTAGTTTTGTAGGGATGTCGAGGAGCTCCGGAGCTCGCCGGGCCGCCCGGTTCCGTCGGCTCTCCCGGCTCTCCCGGCTCTCCGGGGTCCGTCGGCTCTCCCGGCCCTCCCGGTTCCGTGGGGGCATCGCCGTGCTCGCCGTCGTCGCCGTCGCCTCGGGCTGTGCGCAGGGCGACGACGAGGGGGTCCGCCCGGCCCCCGGACAGCCGCGGCCCCTCCTGGCACCCCCGGCCCGCGCCCTCGACTCCTACGCGAGCAAGCTGCGTGCCGACTACGCGACCCGGGCCGCCGCGGCCAGGCACTGGGGTCTGAAGAAGGTCCCCCTGCTGCCCCCGCGGCCCCCGGCGCGCAAACCGAAGATCATCGCGCGCGACGGCTTCGAGGTCGACGGCCAGGAGGAACTGGACCTGCCCCCGGTCTTCACCTCGATCCCCACCAAGAAGAAGATCGTCTTCCTCACCATCGACGACGGCTCCGACAAGGACCCGACGTTCCTGCGCATGATGAGCGACCTGAAGATCCCGTACACCGCCTTCCTCAGCGACTACCTGATCAAGGACGACTACGGGTTCTTCAAGAAGATGCAGCGCAGGGGGGTGGTCCTGAACAACCACACCCTCCACCACCCCTACCTGCCCGGGCTGTCGTACGACGAGCAGAGGCACGAGATCTGCGCCATGCAGGACGTGATCGAGAGGCACTACGGCAAGCGCCCGACCCTCTTCCGCCCGCCGTACGGCAACTACAACCAGGACACCCTGCTCGCCGCGAAGTCCTGCGGCATCAAGTACGCCCCGATCTGGGACGAGGAAGTCTTCGTCGACCACTGGGAGTACCGCGAGTGGGACCAGGACCTGCACCCCGGGGACATCATCCTCACCCACTTCCGGGGCCGGTCCGACTGGGACGGCACGATGCCCGACATGATCCGCCGGTTCATGAAGAAGGTGACCGGCGAGGGGTACGCGGTGGCCCGCCTGGAGGACTACCTGTGAGGCTGCGGGCGCTGACCGCGGGAGCGCTCACCACGGGACTGCTGGCGTCGGCCCTACTGCTCACCGGCTGCGCCCAGTCCGTCGACCCGATCGAACGGCTGGGCAAGAAGGCGGCCCAGCGGGTACGGCCGCACGGCCCGGCCGGCCGGCCGGGCTACCGCCACTGGGGCCTCACCGCTCCGCTGGCCCCGGCGCCCAGCCCGGCGGCCCGGCCGCTCGCCGGTACCGAGGGCCGCGGTCTTCCGCCGGTGGTCGACCATGTGGCGACCCGGGACAAGGTCGTCTTCCTCACCTACGACGACGGCGCCGAACGCGATCCGCTGTTCGTCGACATGGTCCGTGAACTGCGGCTGCCGGTCAGCATGTTCCTCACGGACAGCGTCGTCGGACCGGCGTACGGCCACTTCGCGCGGCTGCGGTCGGTCGGCGCGAACCTCCAGAACCACACCCTCGACCACCCCTCCCTGCGGGGGCTGCCCTACGCGGGCCAGCGCGCGGAGATCTGCGGCCAGCAGGACAAGCTCAAGTCCCGCTTCGGCGTGCGCCCGCGCCTGTTCCGGCCGCCGTACGGGACGTACGACGACACCACCCTGCGGGCCGCGGCCGACTGCGGGATCGCGACGGTGGTGCTGTGGCGGGTGTCGATGGGCACCGACGACCTGACCTACACCGGGGACGGCGCCCACCGGCTGCTGCCCGGCGACATCGTGGCCGTCGGCCCGGACGAGACCCCGACCCCGACCCTGCGCGAGCGCACGACCCGCCTGCTGCGCGCCATCCAGGAACAGGGCCTGACGGTGGCCCGACTGGAGGACTACGTCTGATTCCCCCTCCGCGAGCCCGGGGGTGGTTCAGGGCCGGCCAGGGGGCCCGACGCACCCGAATACCGACGCCGCGCCGCGATCAATTGGCACTCCGCTTGACCGAGTGCTAATCGCGGTCATAGTCTCGGCCCTGGCACTCCCCACTGGAGAGTGCCAACAGCGACGGGCAGGTCCGGCACCCGCGACGACGGATCCACCTGGTCGCCACCTCAGACAGTTAACCCCGTGAGATCTCCGAAGGGGGAGGTCGGATCGTGACGACCACCAGCTCCAAGGTTGCCATCAAGCCGCTCGAGGACCGCATTGTGGTCCAGCCGCTCGACGCCGAGCAGACCACGGCCTCTGGCCTGGTCATCCCGGACACCGCCAAGGAGAAGCCCCAGGAGGGCGTCGTCCTGGCCGTGGGCCCGGGCCGTTTCGAGGACGGTAACCGTCTTCCGCTCGACGTCGCCGTCGGCGACATCGTGCTGTACAGCAAGTACGGCGGCACCGAGGTGAAGTACAACGGCGAGGAGTACCTCGTCCTCTCGGCTCGCGACGTTCTCGCGATCATCGAGAAGTAGTCACCTCGCTTCTTCGCGAAGCACTTTGCTTTTCAGCTGCGCCCCTGGCCCCCGCGACCATTAATCAGCCGGGCGTCGGGGGCGCAGCGTCGTTCACCCTGAGATTCACCTCGAGATTTCCGAGAGGGCCAACGCTCCCATGGCGAAGATCCTGAAGTTCGACGAGGACGCCCGTCGCGCCCTCGAGCGCGGCGTCAACAAGCTTGCCGACACGGTCAAGGTGACGATCGGCCCCCGCGGCCGCAACGTCGTCATCGACAAGAAGTTCGGCGCCCCGACCATCACCAACGACGGCGTCACCATCGCCCGCGAGGTCGAGATCGAGGACCCGTTCGAGAACCTCGGTGCCCAGCTGGTGAAGGAGGTGGCCACCAAGACCAACGACGTCGCTGGTGACGGCACCACCACCGCCACCGTGCTCGCCCAGGCGCTCGTGCGCGAGGGCCTCAAGAACGTCGCCGCCGGCGCCTCCCCGGCCTCCCTGAAGAAGGGCATCGACGCGGCCGTCAAGGCCGTCTCGGAGGACCTGCTCGCCTCGGCCCGCCCGATCGACGAGAAGTCCGACATCGCCGCCGTCGCCGCGCTGTCCGCCCAGGACCAGCAGGTCGGCGAGCTCATCGCCGAGGCGATGGACAAGGTCGGCAAGGACGGTGTCATCACCGTCGAGGAGTCCAACACCTTCGGTCTGGAGCTGGACTTCACCGAGGGCATGGCCTTCGACAAGGGCTACCTGTCGCCGTACTTCGTGACGGACCAGGAGCGCATGGAGGCCGTCCTGGAGGATCCCTACATCCTCATCAACCAGGGCAAGATCTCCTCCATCCAGGACCTGCTGCCGCTGCTGGAGAAGGTCATCCAGACCAACTCCTCGAAGCCGCTGCTGATCATCGCCGAGGACGTCGAGGGCGAGGCCCTGTCGACCCTGGTGGTCAACAAGATCCGCGGCACGTTCAACGCCGTCGCCATCAAGGCCCCCGGCTTCGGCGACCGCCGCAAGGCGATGCTGGAGGACATGGCGATCCTGACCGGCGCCACGGTCATCGCCGAGGAGGTCGGCCTCAAGCTCGACCAGGCCGGCATCGACGTGCTCGGCTCGGCCCGCCGCGTCACCATCACCAAGGACGACACCACGATCGTCGACGGCGCGGGCAACACCGCGGACGTCCACGGCCGCGTCGCGCAGATCAAGGCCGAGATCGAGAACACGGACTCCGACTGGGACCGCGAGAAGCTCCAGGAGCGCCTCGCGAAGCTGGCCGGCGGCGTGTGCGTGATCAAGGTCGGCGCCGCCACCGAGGTGGAGCTGAAGGAGAAGAAGCACCGTCTGGAGGACGCCATCTCCGCGACCCGCGCCGCGGTCGAGGAGGGCATCGTCTCCGGTGGTGGCTCCGCTCTGGTCCACGCCGCCAAGGTCCTCGAGGGCAACCTCGGCAAGACCGGCGACGAGGCCACCGGTGTCGCCGTCGTCCGCCGCGCGGTCGTCGAGCCGCTGCGCTGGATCGCCGAGAACGCCGGCCTGGAGGGCTACGTCATCACCTCCAAGGTCGCCGAGCTCGACAAGGGCCAGGGCTTCAACGCCGCCACCGGCGAGTACGGCGACCTGGTCAAGGCCGGCGTCATCGACCCGGTGAAGGTCACCCGCTCCGCCCTGGAGAACGCGGCCTCCATCGCCTCCCTCCTCCTGACGACCGAGACCCTGGTCGTCGAGAAGAAGGAAGAGGAAGAGCCGGCCGCCGGCCACAGCCACGGCCACTCGCACTGACGCACACCGGCAAGCAACACCGGTAGGCCGTGCCGCCCAGGCACCCCTCACCGGCCCGGTCGCTTCGCCCCGTCGCACCGCGGCGGGGCGAAGTGCTGTCCCGCGGCCTGGACATCGACCTCCGGCGCAGTGAGCCTCGCTCGGCACCGAGGGACCGTCCGAAACCGGTCCCGGCTCCGGACAGGCCCTCGGCCAGGTCGAAGGTCATGCCGAACCGCCCCGTCAGTCGCGGCGGATCAGCTCCGGATCGATCCGGCGCCCGGCCAGGGGCAGTGAGCCCGCTGCCGCTGCCGCCACCACTCCCGCCGCCGCCACCGCCAGCAGGGGGAGGCCGGCGACATCCCAGCGGATCGCCCCGCCACCGGTGATCAGATAGCTGGACTCCGCGAGCTTCCCGGTGACGACCGCCAGGGCGAGGCCGAGACCGAGCGGCAGCACCACCTGGAGGCACTGCACGGCCCGCATGGTCCGGGCCCGGGCACCGATCAGGGTGATGGCGGTGACCTGCGCACGGCGTTCGACCGCGCGGTCGGTCACGGACACCAGGAACGCGGCCACGCCGATGACCAGCCCCATGATCATGCCGAGGGCCAGCAGGGTCTCGACGACCGCGATCTGTTCGAGCCCCTGCACGTTCAGCCCGACCAACTCGACCTCGGCGACGGGCGCGATCGCCCCGATGCCGTCGAGGACCTGGCGGACCTGCCCCGGCTCCGAGCTGCTGGTGAGTACGAGGTCGGCGTCACGGGGCCGGGCGTGTGCGGGCAGCGCCGACGGAGGGACGAGGAGTTCGGCGTTGATCACGGCGGACGCGGAGTACCCGCTGTAGACGATCTCGTCGGTGGGGAAGCCGATGTCCAGGTGCCCGGTTTCGCTCCCCGACAGGCGGAACCGGAACGGTGTGCCCGGCTTCACCCCGGATCCGGAACCGGAGTTGGGGTCGACGAGCTGCATCACCTTGCCGTCCACACAGCCCTCGGAGCGCTGGACCATGCGCTCCAGTTGCGCGCAGCTGGCGACCAGGGCGATGGTCGACGACGCGAACGCGTCCTCGGGACTGTTTCTCGTGAGGTCGACCCAGGAGTTCATCATGACCGCGTGGGAGCGCACCCCGGCCAGGTCGTGGAGCTCGCCCTGCTCGCCCGGCGTGAGAGCGGACAGGGCCAGGGAGTAGTCCTGCACCGGTCCGGACGGCCGGCTGACCTGCTCCAGCTGGATGAGCACACCCTGGGCGAGCGAGGCGGCGTAGACGAGGAGCACGAGACCGGTGACGACCCTCATCGTGCTCCCGGGCTCCGCCTCGTTGCGGCGCATCGCCAGGTTGAGCGTGAGGGACTGCGTGGACGCCGCCAGGCGGCGGGCGAGGACGTACGAGATCAACGGGAGCGTGAGCACGAGCCCGACGCCGGTCAGTACGACGCCGCCGACCACGAGCAGCGCGTTCACGCCCAGACTCGACGCGGGGTGCCCGAGCGCACCGCTGACGCAGAAGCCGGACACGATGCCCATGCCGGCGATCAGGAGGAGAGCGCCCCATTTGGACGGCGGCCGCGGGAGCGCGGTGCGGCGTACCGCCAGCGGGTTGGCGGCGGCTTCCCGCGCGCTCCTGCGGCCGACGAACCAGGCCAGAGCCGGGCAGCCGATCAGACACACGGCGACGGTCGTCGCGGACAGGGCGCCGTCGCCGGGATACCACCGCAGCGCGGGCAGCCCCGTCCTGGCCATCACCTGGTTGAGGACCCCGTACTCACCGAGGCCGAGCACCGCGCCCAGCAGTGCGGCCATCACGGTCTCCGCCGCGTTCACCCGCTGGGTGCCCTTGACGCTGAGGCCGAGCAGGCGCAACGCCGCCAGGCGCCGCGTGCGGCTGGCGGCGGACAGCCGCGCGCAGACGGTGAGGAAGATCCCCAGGGGCAGCAGAACCAGCGTGGCCAGGGCGAACCGTACGTCCGTCAACGTGGACGGCTCCACGGCGGGGGACGGGGCGTAGTCGTACCCGAACCCCTTCAGGGTCCGGCCCTCGTGGGCGATCCGGTCGCGGGTGGTGCCGACGTACGCGTACAGCTCGTCCGGGTGCGCGAGCCCGGCCCCCGCGATGGTTCCCTTCTCCCGTCCCGGCAGCAGCCCCTTGACGGCGGGCGCCTCGCGCAGGAGGTCGTGGACCCGTGGCGAGACGAACACCTCGCCGGGGCCGGGGAGCCGGGTCAGACCAGGCGGGGCCGACCGCGTTCCCTCGGTGCCCCGGGCGATGAACACACGGGTGAACGGCCTGGATCCGTACGCGTCCGAGCGCTGCACGACGAGCGTGCCGTCCGCCGGTCCTCCGGAGGAGGTGACGGGCTGCCGTGCCGCGGCCCGGCCGTCGTGGGCGTGCAGGATCGCCGGCACGGTGAGGACGAGGGCCAGGCAGCAGACACCGAGGGAGCCGCCGGCCGCCATCAGGAAGAAGCGGGTGCGGTTGCCCCGCCCCGCACCGAAGAGCAGTCGCAGACCGAGCAGGAATTCCGTCACGCCGCACCTCGCGGCGTGAGCACCCCGTCCGCCATGGTGTAACGGGTGTCGGCCTGTGCGGCCACTCCGTGATCGTGCGTCACCAGGAGGACGGCGGTGCCCTGCGAGCGGGCCAGTCCGAGGAACTCCTTGAGCACGGCGGAGGCGTTGGCGCTGTCCAGGGAGCCGGTCGGCTCGTCCGCGAAGACGACCGCGGGCCGGTGGACCAGGGCGCGTGCCACCGCGACGCGCTGGCTCTGTCCGCCCGAGACCTGTGCGGGCCGGCGTTCACGCAGCTCGCCGAGGCCGAGCCGCTCCAGCACTTCGCCCGCTCTGGCGAGAGCGGGCCGCTTGCGCTGTCCGGCCAGGCGCAGCGGCAGCGCGGTGTTCTCCTCGATGGTCAGCTCCGGCAGCAGTTCGCCGTACTGGAAGACGAACCCGAAACGTTCCCGGCGCAGGGTGCTGATCTCGTCGTCGGAGAGGTCACCGAGTGAGCGCCCTTCGAAGCGCACCTGACCGCGGGTCGTCGGCAGGACGCCGGCGAGGCAGTAGAGCAGCGAGGACTTTCCGGAGCCGCTCTGCCCTGTGAGGGCCACGACCTCACCCGGGGCGACCGAGAGGTGGGCGTCGCGGACGGCCTGCTGGTTGCCGTAGGAGAGGTCGATCCCTACGGCCGAGATGATGTCTGACGTACTGATGGCTTCCCCCAAAGAAGCGAGCGGGCCCAGGGGTATGTGTCCCTGGGCCCGCGGTCCTGCCGGAGCTCCGCCTACCTCTGGTAGTGCTTCGTCGACGAACAGTTGTCAGGGTTGAGCGAGCCCTTGTCACGGCAGACGCGGATGTAGGCGTCGTCGGTGTGCAGAGCGGCGCCGTCCCAGTTCAGCTGGTCGAGCGGAACGGTCCGCTTCTGCTTGCCGTTGTAGCGGCTCCAGTCGTAGCCCTCGACGCGGACCTGCACGTAGACGTTGTGACCGTCATCGTTGTCGGTGTCTTTCAGCTTGCCCTTCCACTCGAAGGCGCCGTGGTTCTGGTGCGCGGGCCAGAAGGCGTACTGGCCGCTGGTGAACGAAGCGCCGCCGGTGGACAGCGTCGGAATGGTGTGCCACGAGACGGCTGCGGCCGTCCCCGCGCTGAGGGCGAACAGGCCTGCGGCTATCGCGCCGACTGCCAACTTGCGTATGTTTTCCTCCCGTTGTTCATGCATGGCGCCGGATGGTCAGGTCCGGAGCCGCCGTGAACCTAGCAGCCATGAACGGGGGTGAATGGCATGGTCAATTCAACTCTGTCCACTTTCGATCAGGTTTCCGAGTGGTCGGCTTTGCCTTCGCTCGACCTTTGCATGGCTTGGGCTTGGCCATCAGCTGAGCTTTATCTGAGGGATGGTGACGAATCGTCAGTGTTGAGCGGCACGGAACTCGATGCCGTCGTCCCACCGGTCACGACCACTCGGACGGTCCTGCCGGGGCCGCGGGGTCGTCGAGCGGAGCGTGAAGGTGGTCACGGGGAGGTCGGCGCCGCGTCCGGAAAAGCCCTCGTTCCCGGTGTCCGGGAACGAGGGCTTCGCCCCTCGCGGGTCCTTGGAACGGCGACGGCTCAGTTCTCCAGTGCGTCCAGCACCCCCAGCTGCGCCATCAGCCCCAGCCTGTCGTACTGCCACCACCCCTCGACGATCTTCCCGTCCGCCCCGCACCCGAAGACGGTCGTGCCGGTCATCGTGACCTGCCTGCCGGTGGCCGGGATCCCCAGGAAGTCGCCGCGGTGCGTGCCCTGCCACGTCCAGCGCGTGCACACCTGCTCGCCCTGGGCGATCTGGTCCTGCACGGTGAACGTGAAGTCGAAGGCGCCCCGCCACATCTCCAACTCGCGCCGCAGGCCGTCCAGGCCGAGGATGTCCTGCTCGTTGGCGGGATCGTGGTCGTGGTAGTTCTCCGTCATCACCTCGTTCAGCGACGGCAGTTCACCGCGGGTGGCGATCAGGTCGAAGAACCTGCGCGCGTTGGCCGCGTACAGCGGCTCGTCGCGTACCACCTCGAGATCCGTGAACGTCGGCATCTCGTCACAGAGGGCGACGATCTCCCGGAAGATCTTGTCGGTCTCGGGGAGGTTCGAGGTGCGCATGGCGTCCTCGTACGAGGGGAACTCCACGATCTCTATGAAGTGCGAGCCGTCGGATCTGTCCCTGGCGACCAGATCGTGCGTCGCGCCGCGCTTCCCCCTGGTCTGCTCGACCCAGGTGTCCATCAGCCGGTTCATCTCGTCGAACCGGCTCGTCTTGCACTCGATGAGCTGTACGAACGTCATGACGCCGCCTCCGGCCCCCCTGGGTCCGGGATCCCTCACTCCCATTCTCCCACCGGAGCGGCGACGTCACCCCCTTCGTACCGGGGTTCACTGGGGTCCGTACTTGCGCCCCGTCCTGGAGGTGACGCCGCCCAGCAGCCCCCGTGGTGTCACCTTCACCAGTCCCATCAGCGCCTTGTAGCGCGGATCCGGGACGGACAACGACTTCCCGCGCGCCAGATCGTCCAGCGCCGCCGCGACCAGTTTGTCGGCGTCCAGCCACATCCAGCCCGGGATGTTGTCCGTGCCCATACCGGCCCGCTCGTGGAACTCGGTGCGTACGAAGCCGGGGCACAGCGCCATCAGCCGAACGCCGGTGCCGGTCAGATCCCGCGCGACGCCCTGCGTGAACTGCACGACCCACGCCTTGGACGCCCCGTACGTCCCCCGGGGCACGAAGGCCGCGACCGAGGCCACGTTGACGACTCCGCCGCGGCCACGCTCCCGCATCCCCTCGGTCGCCGCCGCCGTCAGCCGCAGCACCGCCTCGCAGTGCACCTTGAGCATCTTCAGCTCGTCGGCCATCGACACCTCGAGGAAGCGGCCCTTGTTGCCGAAGCCCGCGTTGTTGACCAGCAGGTCGACGGGGTTCCTGCGGTCGGCGAGCCGGGCGGCCACCGTGTCGATGCCGTCGTCCGTCGCGAGGTCGGCCGTCAGCACCTCCGCCTCGATGCCGTGCCGGTCGTGCAGCTCGGTCGCCTGCTCCCGAAGCCGCTTGGTGTCGCGCGCCACCAGGACGAGGTTGTGCCCGTCCGAGGCGAGCCGCCGCGCGAACGCGGCACCGATGCCCGCGGTCGATCCCGTAATCAGAGCCGTTGTCATGGCCCAAGGGTAGTTACCCGGACCGTTCGCGTCCGCTCCGTCCGCCGGGCCGTGGGGACGGTGCGGTCGCGCTCGCGCGGGACGTGTGACAGCGGTTCAGGCTCCGTGGCGCTCGACGTACTTCCGCGCCGCCGCCAGCGCCTCCGGATGCAGTGCGGCGCCCGCCGGGAGCAGCCGCGGCAGCAGCTCCCGCTCGGTGGTCCCCGCCCTGAACTGAAGGGCCACCGTCACGTCGTGGTCCGGCCGGTGCACGATCTCGACCGGATCACCGGCCCGGATCTCACCGGGCTCGATCACCCGGAGGTAGGCGCCCGGGGCACCCTTCCGCGTGAACCGTTTCACCCACCCCCGCTCGCCCAGATGGCCCTGGAACGTGCGGCACGGGATCCGTCCGCAGGTCACCTCCAGCACCAGCGCGGGCCCGACCCGCCAGCGCTCGCCGATCAGGGCGCCGGACACGTCGAGCCCCGAGGTGGTGAGGTTCTCCCCGAACGCGCCGTTGCCCAGCGTCCGGCCGAGCTCGCGCTCCCAGTCGTCGAGGTCCTCGCGCGCGACCGCGTACACGGCCTGGTCGTCGCCGCCGTGATGGCGCTTGTCGCAGACCGCGTCCCCGGCCAGCCCGCTCGCGCCGATCCCCTTCGGCCCGGGCGCGCTCACCCGTACCGCCTCGTCCGTCGGCCGTTTGTCGATGCCGGTCAGGCCCTGCGGATGGTCCGCGTACGACACCGCCCGCGGACGGCCCAGGTTCACCGAGAGAAGCTTCATGGCCGCACGTTAGACGACCGTGACCCAAAGCGTCGACGCGGTATCGGGCAAAGTATCCAAGGTCCCCTTATGCTCGCAGGGTGATCGAGGCCCGTCATCTCCGTGTCCTGCGCGCCGTCGCCGCCACCGGTTCCTTCTCGGCGGCCGGGCGTGAGCTGGGCTGCACCCAGCCCGCGGTCAGCCAGCAGATGAAGGCACTGGAGTCGTCGGTCGGCACCCCGCTGCTCGTCCGTACCGGCCGCGAGATGCGGCTGACCCAGGCGGGCGAGGCCCTGGTCCGGCACGCGGCCGGCATCCTCGCCGGCCTCACCGCGGCCGAGGAGGAGGTCGCCGCCATCGCCGGCCTGCGGGCGGGCCGGGTCCGGCTGGTCTCCTTCCCCAGCGGCAGCTCCACGCTCGTCCCGACCGCCCTCGCCGCCCTGCGGGCCGCGCACCCGGGCACCCGGGTCTCCCTGGAGGAGGCCGAGCCGCCCGAGTCGGTCGAGAAGCTCCGCGACGGCGACTGCGACGTGGCGCTCGCCTTCCGCTACGAGGACGCGGCGGGCGAGGAGGAGTGGGACGACCTCGTCGTACGGCCGCTGCTGACCGACCGGCTGGTGGGCCTGGTGCCCGAACGCCACCGGCTCGCGCGCGCCGAGTCCGTCGCGATCGGCGAACTCGCCCAGGAACCCTGGATCGCGGGCTGCCCGCGCTGTCGAGGTCAGCTGGTGGAGGCGTGCGCCAAGGCGGGCTTCGCCCCGCGCATCGACTTCGCCACCGACGACTACCCGGCGGTGGTCGGGCTGGTGGGCGCCGGTCTCGGCGTCGCCGTCCTGCCCCAGCTCGCCGTCGAGTCCGTGCGGCCCCGGGGAGTACGGACCGTGACGGTGGAGCCGCCGGTACGGCGGAGGATCGTCGCACTCACACTGCCCGACCTGGCTCAGGTGCCGGCGGTGGCGGCGACGCTGGAGCAGCTGGAGCGGGCGGCCCTGCGCTGAAGCGCACTCCGAGGACGCGCGCTGGAGACCTGCGTCGAAGGGCCCGCGCTGATGACCTGCGTCGTGCTCAATGACGCGCCGAAAAGCTGAAGCACGCGCTGAAATGCGGAAATGGCGGCGGGCACGCGTACGCGTGCCCAGTATTCATCCGTACATCTGGAGTCACCCGAACATCTGGAGTCATCCGTACATCCGGACATCTGGACATCTGTTGCGACCTGAATAGCTGTGTTCAGCAGTACATCCGTGTTCATACACCTTTGAAGAAACGTTCCTTCAGTTGTTCGAGCCGCCGTCCCCGCCGGCGGCCGACGCCGATACCAGTCGGTTGCGCGCCCGGCCCATGAGCTCCTCGCGCTCGTCCTCGGTCAGTCCGCCCCACACGCCGTACGGCTCGCGCACTGCCAACGCGTGCGCCGCGCACTGCGCGCGGACCGGGCACCTCATGCAGACCTCCTTGGCCGAGTTCTCACGAGCGCTCCGGGCCGCCCCGCGCTCGCCCTCCGGGTGGAAGAACAGCGAGCTGTCCACCCCGCGGCAGGCGGCGAGGAGCTGCCAGTCCCACAGGTCCGCGTTCGGTCCGGGAAGGCGGGAGAAATCTGCCATTACGTGACCCCTTGCAGCCGTTCTGAGCGGATACGGTGCTCACGACCGTACATCTACGGTCTAAGGAGATGAAAATATGACTCATTGCGAATCTAGCCTCAGACACCAGCAGAAGGGAAGAAATAGGGCTAAATGGGGCGCGGGTTGTGGTGAAAGGGCGAGGGTCTGCCGCGCGCATCTGCGCCGTGTCCGTCCCCTCACGTAGAGTGCCGAAGATGGCACACGGCCCCGTAACTCTTTCGAGTGACCGTCGTTGAGAGTGCGGAGGCGGTTGAGAATGCAAACGCTCGGGCAGGCGTCCGAGACGGTCGACCGCACAGGTGACGATTTCGTACCAGCCTGGAGGCACAAGGTGACGCGCATCAGCTGCGGAGGGCGGCCATGACATCCGTCCTCGTCTGCGACGACTCCCCGCTTGCCCGAGAGGCGCTCCGCCGGGCGGTCGCGACCGTACCCGGTGTGGAGCGTGTGACGACGGCGGCCAACGGCGAGGAAGTCCTCCGCCGCTGGGGTGCCGACCGCTCGGACCTGATTCTGATGGACGTACGCATGCCCGGCCTGGGCGGCGTCGAGACCGTCCGGCGGCTGCTGTCCGCCGACCCCGGTGCGCGCATCATCATGCTCACCGTCGCCGAGGACCTGGACGGAGTCGCCCTCGCGGTGGCCGCCGGCGCCCGCGGCTATCTGCACAAGGACGCCTCGCGCGCCGAACTGCGTGCCACGGTCACGCAGGCCCTCGCCGACCCGACCTGGCGCCTCGCCCCGCGCCGACTGCGCTCGGCCGAGATGGGCGCCGCGCCCACGCTCACCGCGCGCGAGATCCAGGTCCTGGAGGGCATGAGCCACGGGCGCTCCAACGCGGAGATCGGCCGTGAGCTCTTCCTCTCCGAGGACACGGTCAAGACCCACGCGCGACGCCTCTTCAAGAAGCTCGGCGCCTCGGACCGGGCGCACGCGGTGGCGCTCGGGTTCCGCTGGGGCCTGGTGCGCTAGGCGTGCCGGGTGAGCGCAGTGTGTCGCCGCGGGGGCAGCAGGACCCGTAGGAAGTCCCAGGTAATCCCCGCCTACCTCATGGTGGGCGGGGGTGGCAACCGGGCTCGCCCGGTGCCCGCTGCTCGTTTCGCCGCGGATGCCGCATCCTTGAGGTGTGGAGTTCCTCGGGGACGAGTCGGTCAAGCGGAAGGGGAGGGCGCACGGGATGAGTTCCAGCGCACCTGCTCATAACGCTTCGGTGCACAACGATGGACGTGGTGCCACGGAGCAGTCGGCCGCAGGGCACCATGGTCCGATGCGCGAGGACGACGTGGCCACTGCCCCAGGGGCGATCGGTGCACTGGTCCATCGCGCCGTCGACGGGGACGAGCAGGCCACGCACGACCTGCTCGCCCATGTCCACCCCCTGGCGATCCGGTACTGCCGCACCAGGCTGTCCCGGCTGCCCGGCGACGCGCGCCACTTCGTGGAGGACCTCGCGCAGGAGGTCTGCGTGGCCGTCCTCCTCGCCCTGCCCCGCTATCGCGACACCGGACGCCCCTTCGAGGCGTTCGTCTTCGCCATCGCCGCGCACAAGGTGGCGGACCTCCAGCGTGCCGCGATGCGTCACCCGGGCTCGACGGCCGTCCCGTCCGACGAGATGCCGGAACGGCCCGACGACTCGCTGGGTCCCGAGGAGCGCGCCCTGCTCAGCAGCGACGCCGAGTGGGCGAAGAAACTGCTGGCCAACCTGCCCGAGAACCAGCGTGAGCTGTTGCTGCTGCGCATCGCGGTGGGGCTGACGGCGGAGGAAACCGGCCAGATGTTGGGAATGTCACCCGGCGCGGTCCGGGTGGCGCAGCACCGGGCGCTGAGCCGGCTGCGGGCGCTCGCCGAGCAGTAGCGGCCGCCGTGTCGAGCCCTGGCGGCGGCCCGTTCTGAACGGGCGCCCCGATGCTTCCGTACGAACATACGAAGCCAGGAGTCGGCGGGAACCGTGGAATGAGGGAGCTCCGCTTCCCGTTAGCATGGACATCCGCACCGATCAAGGCCATTTGGGGAAGGTGTCATGACTGCCAACGTCGACGGAGTGCCCGGTAAATTCGCGACACTCGGGCTGACCTACGACGACGTGCTGCTGCTGCCGGGCTCGTCGGACATGGCACCCGACGAGATCGACACCGCCTCGTACGTCTCCAAGAACGTGCGGGTCAACATCCCGCTGCTGTCCGCGGCCATGGACAAGGTCACCGAATCGCGCATGGCGATCGCGATGGCCCGCCAGGGCGGCGTCGGCGTGCTGCACCGCAACCTGTCGATCGAGGACCAGGCCAACCAGGTCGACCTGGTCAAGCGCTCCGAGTCCGGCATGGTGGCCAACCCGATCACCATCCACCCGGACGCCACGCTCGCCGAGGCGGACGCGCTGTGCGCCAAGTTCCGCATCAGCGGCGTCCCGGTCACCGAGGGCGCCGGCAAGCTGCTGGGCATCGTCACCAACCGTGACATGGCCTTCGAGAGCGACCGCGCCCGCCGGGTCCGCGAGGTCATGACCCCGATGCCGCTGGTCACCGGCAAGGTCGGTATCTCCGGCGTCGAGGCCATGGAGCTGCTGCGCCGGCACAAGATCGAGAAGCTTCCGCTGGTCGACGACCAGGGTGTCCTCAAGGGCCTGATCACGGTCAAGGACTTCGTCAAGGCGGAGAAGTACCCGAACGCGGCCAAGGACGCCAAGGGCCGGCTGCTGGTCGGTGCCGCCGTCGGTGTCGCCGGTGACGCCTTCGAGCGGGCCCAGGCGCTGGTCGAGGCGGGCGCCGACTTCATCGTCGTCGACACCGCGCACGGTCACTCCCGGCTGGTCGGCGACATGATCGCCAAGATCAAGTCGAACTCCGCCGGCGTCGACGTCATCGGCGGCAACGTCGCCACGCGTGACGGCGCCCAGGCCCTCGTCGACGCGGGCGCCGACGGCATCAAGGTCGGTGTCGGTCCCGGTTCCATCTGTACGACCCGTGTGGTCGCCGGCGTCGGCGTCCCCCAGGTCACGGCGATCTACGAGGCCGCGCTCGCCGCCCGCGCGGCCGGTGTCCCGGTCATCGGCGACGGTGGCCTGCAGTACTCCGGCGACATCGCCAAGGCCCTGGTCGCGGGCGCCGACACGGTAATGCTGGGCTCGCTGCTCGCGGGCTGTGAGGAGTCGCCGGGCGAGCTGCTGTTCATCAACGGCAAGCAGTTCAAGTCGTACCGCGGCATGGGTTCCCTGGGCGCCATGCAGACCCGCGGCGACCGCAAGTCGTTCTCCAAGGACCGCTACTTCCAGGAGGGCGTCGCCTCCGACGAGCAGCTGATCCCCGAGGGCATCGAGGGCCAGGTGCCCTACCGCGGCCCGCTGTCCTCGGTCGTCCACCAGCTGGTCGGCGGTCTGCGCCAGTCGATGTTCTACGTCGGCGGCCGGACGGTCCCGGCCCTCCAGGAGAACGGCCGGTTCGTACGGATCACGTCGGCGGGTCTCAAGGAGAGCCACCCGCACGACATCCAGATGACGGTCGAAGCGCCGAACTACAGCCGCAACAAGTGACGCGCACGCAGGCGTGAAGCGCCTGTCAGGTACGCCGAGGGCGGCCCCGGAACGCTCCGGGGCCGCCCTCGGCGTACCCGTCGGCGATACTGGAAGACGCTGAAACGCAGAGGAAAGGCCACAGACGTGACTGAGATCGAGATCGGGCGCGGCAAGCGCGGCCGCCGGGCGTACGCCTTCGACGACATCGCCGTCGTCCCCAGCCGCCGTACGCGGGACCCGAAGGAGGTCTCGATCGCCTGGCAGATCGACGCCTACCGCTTCGAGCTGCCCTTCCTGGCCGCCCCGATGGACTCGGTCGTCTCCCCGGCCACCGCGATCCGCATCGGTGAGCTCGGCGGTCTGGGCGTGCTCAACCTCGAGGGCCTGTGGACGCGGTACGAGGACCCGCAGCCGCTGCTCGACGAGATCACCGGGCTGGACGACGAGACCGCGACCCGGCGCCTCCAGGAGATCTACGCGGCTCCCATCAAGGAGGAGCTGATCGGGCAGCGCATCAAGGAGGTGCGCGACTCCGGTGTGGTCACGGCGGCCGCGCTCTCCCCGCAGCGCACGGCCCAGTTCTCCAAGGCGGTCGTCGACGCGGGCGTCGACATCTTCGTCATCCGCGGTACGACGGTGTCGGCGGAGCACGTCTCCGGCTCGCACGAGCCGCTGAACCTGAAGCAGTTCATCTACGAACTCGACGTCCCGGTCATCGTCGGCGGCTGCGCCACCTACACCGCGGCCCTGCACCTGATGCGCACCGGCGCGGCCGGCGTGCTGGTCGGCTTCGGCGGCGGCGCCGCGCACACCACGCGCAACGTCCTGGGCATCCAGGTCCCGATGGCCACGGCCGTCGCCGACGTGGCCGCCGCCCGCCGTGACTACATGGACGAGTCCGGCGGCCGGTACGTGCACGTGATCGCGGACGGCGGCGTCGGCTGGTCCGGCGACCTGCCCAAGGCGATCGCCTGCGGCGCCGACTCGGTGATGATGGGCTCCCCGCTCGCCCGTGCCACGGACGCGCCCGGCAAGGGCCACCACTGGGGCATGGAGGCGGTAAACGAGGAGCTGCCGCGCGGCAAGAAGGTCGACCTCGGCACGGTCGGCACCATCGAGGAGGTCCTCACCGGCCCGTCGCACACCCCCGACGGCTCGATGAACCTCTTCGGCGCCCTGCGCCGCGCCATGGCCACCACCGGCTACAGCGAACTCAAGGAGTTCCAGCGCGTCGAGGTGACGGTGGCGGACTCGCAGCACAAGCGGTAGGGCGTGTACGTCGGTACGACGGATGTGAACGCGCAGCGCAAGCGGTAGGGCGTACGTAGGTACGACGGATGCGAAAGGGCCGGCCACCTGTCGAGGTGACCGGCCCTTCGTCGTGCTCTGTGCCCCGTGCCCCGTGCCCTGTGCTCTGTGCTCTGTGCACTGTGTTCTGTGTTCTGTGTCTGCGCTCTGTGTCGAGGGCCCGCGGCCCGGTTCGGACGGGTGTGCACCCCGGCTCACAACCGGTGCGCCGCCCCCGTCGGCGTGGCGCCCCGGGTGTCCAGCAGGAGTTGGGCCTTCACCGACAGGCCCTGCATGTCGTACGTGCGGTGCTGCTGGAGCAGGATCGTCAGGTCGGCGTGGGCGGCGGCCTCGTAGAGGGAGTCCGCGCGCGGCACCGGGCGGTCAAGGACGCTCCACGACGGGATGTGCGGGTCGTGGTAGCTGACGGAGGCCCCGAGTTCCATGAGCCGGACCGCGATCTCCTGGGCGGGTGTGGCCTGCTGGTCGGCCAGGTCGGCCTTGTAGGTGACGCCGAGCAGCAGCACGCGTGCGCCGCGGGCGGACTTCCCGTGCTCGTTCAGCAGGGCCGCGGCGCGCTGGACGACGTACCGGGGCATCCGGCTGTTGACCTGCTGGGCCAGTTCCACCATCCGCAGGGTGCGGCCCGCGTGGGCGCTCAGGTCCTGGGGGACGGCGTGGCCGCCGACGCCGGGGCCGGGACGGAAGGCCTGGAAGCCGAAGGGCTTGGTCTCCGCGCAGCGGATGACGTCCCAGAGGTCGACGCCGAGGTCGTGGCAGAGAACGGCCATCTCGTTGACGAGGGCGATGTTGACGTGGCGGTAGTTGGTCTCCAGGAGGTGCACCGTCTCGGCTTCGCGTGGTCCACGCGCGCGTACCACCTTGTCGGTGAGCCGGCCGTAGAAGGCGGCGGCCGACTCGGTGCACGCGGGCGTGAGGCCGCCGATCACCTTGGGGGTGTTGGCGGGGGTGAAGTCCCGGTTGCCGGGGTCCACCCGGCCGGGCGAGTAGGCGAGATGGAAGTCGCGGCCGGCCCGCAGTCCGGAGACCTCCTCCAGCAGCGGGCGCAGGAATTCCTCGGTCGTCCCGGGGTACACGGGCGATTCCAGGATCACGGTGGTGTGCGGTCGCAGGCGTTCGGCCAGGGTGCGGGCGGCCGACTCCACCTGGTTCAGGTCGAACCCGCCGTCGGCGGCGCGTGGGGTCGGCGCGCAGATGACGGCGGTGCGGACCCGGCCGAGGTCGGCCGGGTCGGTCGCGTTCCGGAAGCCCCCCGAGAGCATCCGGCGCAGTTCGGCGGGGCTGAGGGAACCGGGCTCCGGCCCGGTCCGGTAACCGAGCGTGTTGATGCCGGCGGCGACGGCTGCCTGGGCGAGGGGCAGGCCGAGAGGACCGAGTCCGATGACGGCGAGGTCTGCGGGCATGGAGTGGGCCGTCCTTCCCAATAGCCGAAACGGGACAGGTGCGCAAGCCCTGTGGACAGGACGAGCGAAGCGCAATGTCAGACTAGGAGTAAATATGACCGTTATGTGGGATTGGTCGGCTGCGTTTTCCGGTAGTCCCGCGAATGTTGTCCACAGGCTGGGGGCGACTGGTGGCTGAAGTCGGGCAACCCGGTCAGGATTGGGGCATGGGGGCATACGGGCCGGGACGCGCCCCACGGGTGCGGCCGGCGCGACCGACGAGCGGGAGGCAGCGGTGAGGACAGCGACACTGGGACCGGCGCAGCGCGCCGAGTCACTGGCGGCCATGGCCGAGCGGGAACTGGACGTGCTGGTCGTCGGCGCCGGTGTCGTCGGCGCGGGCACCGCGCTCGACGCCGTGACGCGCGGCCTGTCCACGGGGCTGGTCGAGGCCCGTGACTGGGCGTCGGGCACGTCGAGCAGGTCCAGCAAGCTGATCCACGGCGGACTGCGCTATCTGGAGATGCTGGACTTCGCGCTGGTCCGGGAGGCGCTGAAGGAGCGCGGCCTGCTGCTGGAGCGGCTCGCGCCGCACCTGGTCAAGCCCGTGGCGTTCCTGTACCCGCTCCAGCACCGCGGCTGGGAGCGGCTGTACGCCGGATCGGGCGTCGCGCTCTACGACGCCATGTCGATGGCCCGCGGCCACGGCCGGGGACTGCCCGCACATCGTCATCTGTCCCACCGTCACGCCCTGCGTGTCGCCCCGTGCCTGAAGAAGGACGCGCTCGTCGGCGCCCTCCAGTACTACGACGCCCAGATGGACGACGCCCGGTACGTGGCCACGCTGGTGCGCACGGCCGCCTCGTACGGCGCGCTCGTCGCCAACCGCGCGCGGGTGACCGGCTTCCTGCGCGAGGGCGAACGCGTGGTCGGCGCCCGGGTCCAGGACGTCGAAGGGGGCGGGGAGTACGAGGTCCGCGCCAAGCAGGTCGTCAACGCCACCGGTGTGTGGACCGACGACACGCAGGCCATGGTCGGGGAGCGCGGACAGTTCCACGTCCGGGCGTCCAAGGGCATCCACCTGGTCGTGCCCAAGGACCGCATCAACTCCGCGACCGGACTGATCCTGCGTACCGAGAAGTCCGTCCTGTTCGTCATCCCGTGGGGCCGGCACTGGATCATCGGGACCACCGATACCGACTGGAGCCTCGACAAGGCCCACCCGGCCGCCTCCAGCGCCGACATCGACTATCTGCTGGAGCACGTGAACTCGGTGCTCTCGGTGCCGCTGACCCGTGACGACGTCCAGGGTGTGTACGCGGGACTGCGCCCGCTGCTGGCCGGCGAGTCGGACGCCACCAGCAAACTGTCGCGCGAACACACCGTGGCGCATCCCGTGCCGGGGCTCGTGGTCGTGGCGGGCGGCAAGTACACCACCTACCGCGTGATGGCCAAGGACGCGGTGGACGAGGCCGTGCACGGGCTCGACATGCGGGTCGCCGAGTGCGTCACCGAGGACGTCCCGCTGCTGGGCGCGGAGGGCTACCGGGCGCTGTGGAACGCGCGGGCGCGGATCGCCGCGAAGACCGGGCTGCACGTGGTGCGCGTGGAGCACCTGCTGAACCGGTTCGGCTCGGCGGCGCAGGAGGTGCTCGACCTCATCGCGGCCGACCCCTCCCTGGGCGAGCCCCTGCAGGCGGCCGACGACTACCTGCGTGCCGAGATCGTCTACGCGGCCTCGCACGAGGGCGCCCGTCATCTGGACGACGTGCTGACCCGGCGCACCCGCATCTCCATCGAGACCTTCGACCGGGGCACGCGCAGCGCCCGCGAGGCCGCGGAGCTGATGGCGCCGGTGCTCGGCTGGGACAAGGACCAGATCGAGCGCGAGGTCGAGCACTACGAGAAGCGGGTGGAGGCGGAGCGGGAGTCGCAGCTCCAGCCGGACGACCTGACGGCGGACGCGGCACGGCTGGGTGCGCCGGACATCGTGCCGCTGTAGGCCCCCGCAGCCCGCAGCCCGCAGCCCGCAGCCCGCAGCCCGCAGCCCGCAGCCCGCAGCCGGCCCGGCGGCCGGTCCGCGGGC